>CAMBLO010000001.1 GCA_945868505.1 uncultured Clostridia bacterium
GCGGTCGATGGTACTTGGTGGGCAGCTGCCTGGGAGAGTAGATGGTCGCCGGAATTCAATTTCTTTTAATGTCAAATCTGTTATGGTGGGTATGGCACAGTTGGTTAGCGCGCCAGATTGTGGCTCTGGAGGTCGTGGGTTCGAATCCCACTATCCACCCTTTCTTTATGGGTCATTAGCTCAGTCGGTAGAGCACTGGACTTTTAATCCAGGTGTCCCGGGTTCGAGTCCCGGATGACTCATTTTTTGTTTGTGCAGCCGTGGCGGAATTGGCATACGCGCTAGACTAAGGATCTAGTCCGGGTTTCTGGGTAGGGGTTCAAGTCCCCTCGGCTGCAGCGTGTGCGCGAGTGGCTCAGTGGTAGAGCATCGCCTTGCCAAGGCGAGGGTCGCGAGTTCGAATCTCGTCTCGCGCTTTTTATTCAGCTAGTCTGCATTATCGTATATTGGGCTATCGCCAAGCGGTAAGGCACAGGACTTTGACTCCTGCATTCGCTGGTTCGAATCCAGCTAGCCCAGGTCTCAAATCCAGCTGGCAGTTGGTACAATGGGGTATCGCCAAGCGGTAAGGCAACGGATTCTGATTCCGTCATTCGCAGGTTCGAATCCTGCTACCCTAGTTAAGAGAGTCTTTTAAAAGGCTCTCTTTTTTTGTTTCATAAAGGTTTTATCAACCATGGAAAGGTCTTAAGGTATATTTCTTAAGGCTTTTTTATGCTTTTAAGAAAGATATTGTCAGATTTTTGAAACTTTGGGAGAATAGATATATAAGAAAGGGGGGACGACATGGAAGAAAAGAATTTATTGGAACTACTGCGAAAAAAGCCAAACGAAGGCATGAAAGCGTTGATGGGACAATATATGGGGCTTTGTTACACCATTGTGAGAGGAAGATTAGCGGGATTTCCTCAGGAGGACATCGAGGAATGTGTCAGCGACGTATTTTTGGATACTTACCGTTGTCGCCATAAAATTGATTTGAGAAAGGGTGGTTTTCGTGCCTTCCTTGCAGTTGTGGCACGAAGAAGGGCTGCGGATCGTTATGATACGGCGATGAAAAAAGGAACGCTCCCTTTGGAAGAAGAAATACAGGAGGAAGAAAAGGGGCTATCCTTTGAGGAAAAAGAAGTTTTGTTGCAGGCCATTCGTTCTTTGGGAGACCCCGATGAAAAAATATTGATCTGGAAGTTTTACTTTGGTTATCCCACAAAGAAGATTGCGGAAGTTCTGGGTTTGAAGGAAAATACCGTAGACCAGAAGGTAAAGCGAGGATTGGAAAAACTGCGGAAAACGTTGGAAGGAGGGGGATTTTATGAAGGATAATTGGAATGAATTGTTCGACCATCTGAATGAAGAAGATATCCTGCGAAATCTGCCCGAAGACCTGCCGGAGATGGAGGACGAGCTGGCGGCAAAGCGCATGGAAGACCGCGTGATGCGGGAAATGCAGATTGACCTTGGAATGCAGAAAAAACAAAGCAGAAAACGGATTCTGGCGGCTGTGATTTGCTGTATTGCGGCAGTCGGTGCTTTTGGGCATAAGCCGATCCTGGCGGCGTTTCAAAGATTGTTCTATGATCTGCCGGGAGTAGGGGTGTATATTGATGATGAAAATAAAACCATCTATGAAGTGCAGATTGATGAACCTGTGCAGGAAAAAGATGGTATGCGGGTAGAGTTGAAGGATTTTTATTGTGAAGGAAAGCAGATTTATGGTACGGTTCGTATTACAGGGGAAAACCTTTTGGATATGACGGTAGAGAGAACGCATAAAGAAGAAAATGAGGCTTTGGATGCCAAATTCCTGACTACATGGTATTATGGAGAAAAAGAAAAGCAGTTTTACTCATCTGGCAGAGGAAAGTTAACAGAGGATGGCAAGCTGAAACGATATGACCAAGAAGGTTGGGAATGGCTGTATTTGGAAAAGGGCATTGATACCTATTATTTGGGAGTAAAAGGCTTTGATCGTAAATTTACACTGAAGATCGTTGAGCCAAGAAAGGTAGAAACACCAGAAGAGCTTGGCTATTCTCAGACGAAAAACGAAACAACTGTAGTGGCAAGGGCAAGCATGGTGGGGGAAAACGCCATTGATCTGGAATACTTTGTAATCCCTTCCGAAGAGGTAAAACGAGCGAGAGAAAGATGGTATCGTTTCGGCATTACTATTGTGGCGTATGAATTTGATTACGAAAATTATTTTTATATTGAAGACGCCAATGGAGAACGTATGAAAGGGGAATATGAATCCGTAGCAAATGGTGGGAAATATCATTTACAGGGAGCGAAAGAGGATTTTCCTCTGACGCTACATTACAGTCCTTTTACGGGAACTGACGGGGAAGAACACAGTCTTACAGTGCCGTTGCCCGAAAAGGGAAAAAAGCGGACGAAAGACCTTCCCACAGCGAAATTTCATTATGGCACAGTGGAGATCCTTTCTGTGGAGCAGGAGGATGCGGTCTGGGAGGATGACAATGAACTTTCCGACCGAAGGGAAGAAGCAACGAAGGTAACGATTACCTATCAGGCGGTACCAAAAGATGGAATCAGGAGAATGTATGCAGTCGATATGAATTTAGCGGAGAACGAAAAATATCTTGACTGTGAACAGAATGGAGAGGAAAATGGTTCATTGCTTGTGCAGCAAATCACTTACTATTTGCCAAGGACGGAAAGGAAGAATTTGCAGTTCCATTTGAGTGAACCTTCTTACTGGATTGAAGGAGCCTATGACATTGTCATTGAAAAACCTATGGGAAACAGATAAAATAGAATCAAAGAACAAGCGATAAAACGGAACAGCGGCGGAAAGCACCGCCGCACTTCCGTTTCAAAGGAAGGAGTGACGCCATGATTACTATTTTGAATCGAAAAGAAGTTTGCCTGACCTATGATGTAAAAAGACAGTCGGAAGTGAGGGATATTTTGCACGCCAACGGCATTGATTATACTGTGAAGGTTTTGAATCGCAAAAGCCCATCGCCCATGGCGGCGGGCTCCAGAGCCAGAACGGGGTCATTTGGAGAGAACCCCTCTTTAGCATGCGAATATAAAATTTTTGTGCATAAAGATGATTATGAAAAAGCGATGCACTGCATTTCGAAATAATGGAAAAAAAGAAGGAGAATTCTTGATTTTGTTGATGAAAATTCTTCTTCTTTTTTTATGAGAAATGCAAAAATACCTTTCAAAATTGCATGGTTGATGGTATACTATTAACATCTATACATCTGTAAAAAAATAGCCAATGGTTTTAGAATAGGAGGCTGGTCAGTATGGCAGCAAAATTGGAAAACGAATATGGCGTTATTAGTATCGATCATGAGGTCATCGCCAGAATCGCAGGCTATGCTGCGATCGAATGCTACGGCATCGTTGGCATGGCTGCAAAAAATGTGAAAGACGGTCTGGTGCAGCTTTTGAAGCTGGAAAGCCTGACAAAAGGGATTAAAATGCGTATTGATGCTAATAAAGTAAGCATCGACCTGCATATTATCGTGGAATACGGTACCAATATTTCCGCCATTGCAGACAATATCATCAGCACTGTAAAATATTCCGTAGAAGAATACACAGGCGTTGAAGTGGAAGATGTAAACATTTTCGTTGACGGCGTAAGGGTCGACAACTGAGCAAGAGGAGGAAATACTGGTGAGTAGTACAACGACATTGAATGGCGTTCGTCTGGGCAGAATGATTATTGCCGGGGCGAACGAATTGGCAGCAAATAAACAGTTGGTAGACGCAATGAATGTATTCCCTGTACCCGATGGGGATACAGGTACAAATATGTCCCTGACAGTTATGGCTGCAGCAAGGGAAGTGGAAAAAAGCGGTTCCCTGAAAGTGGCAGATATCACAAAAGTAGCATCTAGCGGTGCTTTGAGAGGCGCAAGAGGGAACTCCGGCGTTATCACTTCTCAGCTGTTCCGTGGCTTTTCAAAGGGCTTGGAAGGCATGGAAGAAGCAGGGGTAAAGGAACTGGCGGCAGCGGCAGAACAGGCTGTGAAAACAGCGCATAAAGCCGTTATGAAACCCAAGGAAGGCACGATCCTGACGGTAGCAAGAGGTTGTGCAGAAGCGGCGGCGAAGCTGGCGGAAGAAACTGACGAAATCGAAGTTTTCTTGAAAGGCATCATCGAACACGGTCATGCAGTGCTGGCACAGACCCCGGATATGCTGCCTGTTTTGAAGCAGGCCGGCGTTGTGGATGCCGGCGGCAGAGGTTTGCTGTATATTCTGGAAGGTGCCCTGAAGCAGATGGGTGGCGACCTGCCTGTTACACTGGCAGATGGGCAGAGTGTAGCGGCGGCTCCCGAAATGGATTTTGCTTCTCTGGCTTCCATTGAAAATGAAAGCATCACATTTGGCTACTGCACAGAATTTTTCATCAATGTAAAGGACGCTGACGATGCAACCACACAGGGCTTGAAATCCTATCTGGGTACCATCGGTGATTCTATCGTTTGCGTAGCCGATGATGAGATTATCAAGATTCACGTACACACAGACCATCCCGGTCTGGCTATCGAAAAGGCACTGACCATCGGTAGTCTGAGCGGTCTGAAAATCGACAATATGCGGGAACAGCATACCAATAAAATCAACTTTGCAGCAGATGCACCCAAGGTGGCCCCTGCTCCCGAAGCAGCACCCGTAGCGGAACAGCCCAAGAAGGACGTTGGCTTTGTATCCATCTCCGCAGGGGAAGGGCTGACAAGCATCTTCAAAAATTTGGGCGTGGATGAAGTCATCGAAGGCGGTCAGACTATGAACCCCAGCACAGAGGATATCCTGAATGCAGTGGATAAGATTAACGCAGACCACATCTTTGTACTGCCCAATAACAAAAATATCATTCTGGCGGCAGAACAGGCTGCAAAGCTGAGCGAAGATAAGAAGCTGCACGTGATTCCTTCCCGTTCCGTACCCGAAGGCATCAGTGCGATGTTCTGCTTCGAGCATGAAGCAGACCCCGACGATATGGAAGAAGCCATGAAGGAAGCCATCCAGATGGTAAACACAGCTACAGTGACCTATGCCGTGAGAGATACCTCCATCGGTGATAAGGAAATCAAAGAAGGCAATATTTTGGGGATGCTGAATGACCAGATTGAAGTGGTTGCAGAGGATGTCATGGAAGGCACAAAGGAACTGATCAAGGCTTCTGTGACAGAAGACAGCGAAGTAGTGGGCATCTATTATGGTGCTGACGCAACAGAAGAGGATGCAGAGGAATTGGCTGCATTTATCGAAGAAAATTACCCTGATTGTGAAGTGGAAGTGCAGAGTGGTGGTCAGCCCCTGTATTACTACATCATTTCTGTGGAATAAGAAAAAACATAGGCACTGGGGCGAGTTTCCCAGTGCTTATTTTGTAAAGGAGGAGAAATCCATGGAACGGAACAGCCCTGTTTCAGCCCTGAAGGGCATCGGAGAGCAGCGGGAACGGAAATTGCAGAAACTGAATATTTATACGGTGGAAGACCTGCTGACTCATTACCCCAGGGAATACAAGGACAGAAGCGAAATCGTGAAGATTGCAGACCTGCCCATGGACGAGACCTCCACTTTTTTGGCACAAATCAAGGAAGAAGGGCAGAACAGTCGACACGGCAGGTTGGTCTATACCCGCATGAAGGTATACGATGAGACTGGTTCCGTGGGGGTGCTGTGGTATAATCAGCCCTATATGAAAAATGCCCTGAAGATAGGGGAATGGTATCTTTTTTCCGGGAAACTGCAAAAGAAATATGGCAGAACGGAAGTGGTTTCCCCTGAATGTGAGCGGATTGGGGAAAACTTTGCCGGCGGGCGCATTATCCCTGTATATCCTTCTGTAGAGGGGCTTTCCCAGAAAATGCTGCGAAACCTGATGGAAGAAGCCCTCAGTCAGATGAGCGGCGGTATGCGGGAGGAGCTGCCCCTTTGGCTGCGAAAGGAATACCACTTGGCGGAGCGGAACTTTGCCATTGAAAACATCCATTTTCCCAAAACGGAGCAGGGGTTTTATGATGCCAGACGGAGATTGGTTTTCGAGGAGCTTTTTCTTTTACAAACGGCTTTGTATCAGCTGAAAAATACTTTAGAGGACAGCGGGGAAGGCATCATCCTGAAAAAGAAAAAGGCTCTGAAAGAGGGGGAAGCCCTGTTGCCCTTTGCCTTAACGGGGGGACAGCAGCGGGTCTTGCAGGAAATTGAACAGGATATGACCTCGGGGAAGATTATGAACCGCTTGATACAAGGGGACGTAGGCAGCGGGAAAACTGCCGTTGCCATGATTACAGCCTATTGGGCCATCCAAAACGGCTGGCAGGTTGCCATGATGGCGCCGACGGAGGTTTTGGCAAGCCAGCATGAGGAATCCTTCCGAAAAATTTTTGCACCCGCTGGCATTGAAGTGGTGCTGCTGACAGGCAGTTTAACTGCTAAAGAAAAACGAGAGCGTTTGGCAAAGGTGGCAAATGGCGAAGCCCAAATGATTATCGGTACCCACGCTGTCATTCAAACAGGAGTGGAGTTTTATAAGCTAGGCTTGGCGATCACCGATGAACAGCATCGTTTTGGTGTGCGCCAGAGAAGCACTTTGGCGGAAAAAGGAGAGAATGTCCATACTTTAGTAATGACGGCAACGCCCATCCCCAGAACATTGGCGTTGATTCTATACGGAGATTTGGATATTTCAATCATCGACGAGCTGCCCCCCGGCAGACAAAAAATCGACACTTCTGCCGTGGACAGCCGCTATCATCAGCGCATCTATGCTTTCATCCGCAAGCACGTGGCGGCGGGCAGACAGGCTTACGTCATTTGCCCCATGATTGAAGAAAATGAAAAGCTGGAAGTGCAGTCCGTTTTGAATTATACGGAGAAATTGGTGCAGGAACTGCCCGATTGCCGTGTGGCTTGTGTCCACGGAAAGATGAAAGCCAAGGAAAAACAGGCGATTATGGATGGCTTTGCAGCGGGGAATATCGATGTATTGGTTTCTACCACTGTTATCGAAGTAGGCATCAATGTGCCAAATGCAACCATCATGCTCATTGAAAATGCGGAACGGTTTGGTCTGGCTCAGCTTCATCAGCTGCGGGGGCGGGTAGGCCGCGGCAGTGAAAAATCCTATTGTATTCTGGTCAGCGATACGAAAACGAAGGTAGCCAAAGAGCGTATGAAAACCATGACAGAATCAGAGGATGGCTTTGTGATTTCCGAAAAGGATTTGAAGCTGAGAGGCCCCGGCGAATTTTTCGGCATCCGTCAGCATGGCCTGCCGGAATTGAAGATCGCCGATTTATATAAGGATATGGCGATTTTGAAGGAAGCCCAGCAGGCGGCGGCAGAGCTTTTGCAGCGGGACAGAGCATTGAAGGCGGAGGAGCATCAACTTTTGAAGGAGCATATTGCAGGCTATCTGGAAGGGAAAAGCTTGGAAATGTGAGTTTTTCGTTGTTTTTTTTCTTTTTGGTTGTCAACTGAAATTTTTTTTGTTATACTCTAAACGATATCATGTAAAATTAGGTGTTTTGGGTGGTGCAGACAGTATGCGTGTCATTGCAGGAGCAGCAAAGGGTCATAATTTGCAGACCATCGAAGGGCTGGCGACCAGACCGACGACGGATCGTATCAAGGAGACTCTCTTTAATATCATAGCGTTTGACCTGCCTGCGTGCAGATTTCTGGATCTTTTTTCCGGCAGCGGTGCCATTGGCATCGAAGCCCTTTCCAGAGGGGCGGCAGAGGCGGTTTTCGTAGAAGATGCGGCAGAATGTCAAAAGGTCATCACAGCTAATCTGCAGCATACAAAGCTGCAGGATCGGGCAAGATTGATGAAGGCAGATGTGCTTTCTGCTTTGGACAAGCTGGCGGCGGAAGGAAAAAAATTCGATATTATCTTTATGGATCCGCCCTATGAATCCGGGCTGTATGAACCTGTACTGGAAAGAATCATCCAAAAGGGACTTTTGAAAGAGGAAGGATACCTCATCACAGAGGGTTCTGCTCAGATACCCTTGATACCCCCGGCAGGCATGAAGGTCCTGCGTGAAAAAGCGTACAAGACAACGATTTTGACGTTCTTGTGCCTGGAGGAAGAAGTAGTATGAAAAAAGCAATTTATGCGGGCAGCTTCGACCCTGTGACATTGGGTCACATGGATATCATCGAAAGAGCCGCAAAATTATTCGACTGTCTGGTGGTGGCAGTTTTGGAAAACCCTAATAAAAAATCTCTTTTTACCGTAGAAGAAAGAAAACACCATCTGGAATTGGCAACAAAACATATTGAAAACGTAGAGGTTGCTTCTTTTCGGGGCCTTTTCGTGGATTTCGCCAGAGAGATTGGTGCGAATATCGCAGTCAGAGGGCTGCGGAATACGTTGGATTTTTCCGCGGAATACCCCATGTTCCTCATCAACCGCAAGCTGTACGACGGCATGGAAACCGTCTATCTGGCAGCGGATGAAGAGCATCTTGCCCTGAGTTCCACAAATGTGAAGGAAGTTGCAGTTTTCGGCGGCGATATCAGTTTTATGGTACCTGCCGAGATCAAACCGTTTATTATAGAAAAATATCAGAAGTGAGGGAGATATATGGATTCTGTACTGCAGTTATTAGATGAATTGGAAGATGTAATGGACAGCAGCAAGGCTGTGCCTTTCAGCAACAAAGTTTCCGTTGATAAAGAAGAAATTTACGATATCATTAGCGAAATCCGCATGAAGCTGCCCAATGAACTGAAGCAGTCCAAATGGGTCATCGAAGAAAGAAACAAGATCCTTATCGATGCCCAGAGAGAAGCCGATGAAATCGTGAAAAATGCAGAGGACCGCATGGTTCGCATGATCGATGAAAATGAAGTGACAAAAAAAGCCTATGAACAGGCGGCGGCTATCATCGATTCTGCAAAGAAAACATCCAAAGAAATGCGTCTGGGTGCTATGGAATATGCAGAAAGTGTGCTGGCTGATGCAGAAGGCAAGCTGAAAGAGCTGAAAGCCGTTGTTTACAGCGAAAGCATCAAAACAGACGACTACTTTGCCCAGACATTGAATGTACTGGCTGAAAACATTCAGGAACTTCGCATGGGCAAATAAGCTACTCTTTTCTTTTTAGGAGAACGGCGTGGCAAAGGACGCCGAGGAAAAATAAACTCGGCAAAATCCATAAAAACGACAGAGTAAAAGCAGTTTCCGTGAAGAAAGAAAATACGGGGACTGCTTTTTGCACGTTTTGTTGGAAAAACGGAAAGAAGAAATAGAAAAAAAGACTGCTGAAAAGGGCGTTCATCACTTTCCCTTTGACGTAGTCTTTTTTTGATATGGGGATATCGGCAAGGACACCCAAGGTCTGTCCCAAAATGGAAAGCCCGCCGAAGGAAACAAGAAAGGACACCAGAGCCAGCCGCAGGCGAAGCCCATCGGGAGAAAGGCTCAAGAGATATGCCCCGTTGGTCATTTCCAGAATGCCGCTGCAAAATCCTCCCAGCGTTTCGGCAGAAAGGGGCAGAAAAAACAGCAGACGGGAGAGAAAAGAAAACAGGTTTATCTGCTCCATGGCTTCGGACAATGCCCCGAAAAGAATGAGATATCCTCCGATTAAGAGAATGGTATTCACGGCATCGGCAACAGAAGCGGAGAGGGCCTCCGTGACGGAAGAAGCCGAAGCAGCAGCGGGATAGGTATGGGACATAGGGCGGCTACCTTTCCTGCGGAACCGCCAGAGGATGCCCGTGGCAACAGCCCCAAGGAAGGAACACAGCAGCAAGGCATAGCCAAAAACAGGCATACCGAAAAAGCCCACGCCCACGGTGCCGATGAGAAACAGAGGGCCGGGATTATTGGAAAAAGCAAGGATATGCTGGGCTTCTTCTGTGGTAAGCAGCTTTTTTTCATAGAGCATGGCAGTGATTTTTGCCCCCATGGGATAGCCGGAGAAGATTCCTAGAAAAAAGGGAAATGCGGCAATGCCGGGCAGGCCAAACAACGGCCTCATCAATGGGCGAAGGGCAGCCCCCATTCGTTCCGCAGCCCCAATCCGCAAAAGCAGCCCGCAGGCAGCGATGAAAGGAAAAAGAGAAGGAAATACCTTTGTCAGCCAAAGCTGGACGCTTTCGGCGGAGGCAGCCAGCATGGCTTCGGGAAAGCGCAGAAGGGCATATAGCAAAAAACAGGCACAGAGCCCAAGGACAAAAGAACTTTTTTTCATAGGAAACCTCGAAAAAGTCGTTTGGTATGAGTCTATGCCTGTTTTGCAGGATTCATGCTTGTATTACAGGATAACCAAAGGCTTGGTGAAATCCTGATTGGGGGCACGATAGATGGGGTTAGGGTAGGCCAATGCGTGGAGGTCGGTGGCTGTTTTTTCCAAAGCCAGCAGAGCCAGCCCGTCCTCGTTCAGAAGCTCGGGGGCCTTTTTCAGATTGGTCAGCACAGGGCATTTGGCGTTTTCCGTCAGGTCTGCCAGAATGTCTGAGCGTTCCTTCTGGAAACCCAATACACGGATATAGGGCATTTTGGGCAGGTTCAGGAAATAAGAAACTTCCTTTTCCTTGATATCCAGGAGGATATGGAGGAGGATACGCTGAATCTTTGTGCGGGTATAGCGTTTGGTCTTGATAAAATCCAAGATATCCCGCATTTCGTAGCAGGTATCAATGGAATGAAGGATACGATTTTCCAGACCCTCTGTAACTTCGGCAATCTCCCGCAGTTCCTCTGCGGAGGTCGTACGCAACTTATAATGGAGGGCAGGGGCCAGTTCTTCCCAGAAAACAGGGGCAGTTCCCAAAGACAATGCCTTATTATAGAGGTCGTGGGTATTTTCCGGCAGCTGCGTCATGGCTTCGGTGCTGCGGTCTTCGGCAAGGGCTTTGCGGATGGCAGCGGCAGAAGCATAGCCATCAGTGAGAGAGGGGCTGTTATAATCCCCTTCCCGTTTGATGGTCATAGGCTCCATGGAACAGGAATAGTAGTCCAAGGCTTTCAGATATTCCAGAGCCAAAATATGGTTGGGACGGGAGAGGATTTCGCTGTTGATCTGTGAAACGGTTTCCAGTGCCTTTGCGCGGGCGGCGGGATAGGAAAGTCCTGCATCCAGATATTCCTTCAGCAGATGCTGAAATTCTTCTGTTTCGTTGGACATCAGCTTGGCGGCCTCCTGTAGGGAAGGCAGGTCGCCGCTTTCGGAACCGAAGCAGAGGACATTCACGATGCCGCTTTCCTCCAAAATGCGGACAGCTGCACGGGCAAAGTTTTCTGCGTTGGAGGCAGCAAAAAGCACAGGCAGCTCCAACACCATGTCAACGCCGTTTTTTAGGGCAGCCTCCGCCCTTGTCCATTTATCGAAGATGGCAGGCTCGCCCCGCTGGACAAAGCTGCCGCTCATCACTGCGACCACACGGTCTGCGCCGGCTTTGCGCTTGGCTTCTTCAATCATATATGCGTGCCCTTTATGAAAGGGATTATATTCGGTAATGATACCAAGGGTTTTCATGGTTCCTCATCCTTTCTATGAAAAGCGATTTATGAAATATTTTAAAAGCAGAATCACCTTACGATACTCTGTATGATTTTTCCAAAAATCCGGCTTTCTACGGACAAAAATATCCCGTAAAAAGACGTTTCCGAATTTAGTAAAAGTATACCACATTTTTTGTAATTTTTTGATAAAATCGTCTGGAAATTTTCCGGATTTAGGTCTATACTTGTGTTAATATGGGGGTAGAAGGAAGTGAGAAATATCCATATCCTTTTTCTTTCCCCAAAGGGAGTAGGACTGAGCGGAAAAAAGAATGAAATTCTTTTGATATAAAGTAGTAAGAGGATGATGAAGTGGAAAGGTTTGTAGAAAATCCAGATTATCTGCAGGAGCTTTTTCTGGAAGAAACCTGGAAAAATGTTGATAGGATCGATGAATTTATTGAATCCAAAGCAAATTTAGAAGAATTTAAGGTGACACTGGAAGAGGTAGACAGCCTGTTCCGTACGATGCACAGGATCAAAGGCTCTGCTTCTATGATGGGATATCCTGCCATTTCCGAAACGGCTCACGCGGCGGAGGATTTGTTTTCCTACCTGCGAGAGGAAGCGGCACCGGCACAGAAGGATCTGCAGACGATTTTGCAGCTTCTGCGTATGGTTTCCGGTTTTTTGAAGCGGGAACTGCACCGATTGGAAACGGATGATGAAGTGACAGACTTTGGCTGGGCGGTGGTGCGCCGCATCAAGAATTTCCTGTCCCATGTGGATAGCGAAAACGAGCCGGAGGGTCCCAGCTATCAGATTGCCTATACAAGAAAGGGCAAGCAGCGGATTCCCTATACCAATTTTGAAGCATTGATTTCCCAGATGGAGCGATTGGCGACAGTCATGGGGCGGGAACTGCAAAAGGAATTTATGGTAAAGGTATCCGGTGCGGACACGGAAGTCCCCAGAGATATTTATGACAAGATTTCCATGGCAGTTTTGCAGATGATGAAAAACAGCATGGATCATGGTCTGGAATCTGTGGCAGACAGAGAATGTATGGGGAAGACCCCAATTGGGGAAATCTCTGTGGAGATTCAGAAAGCCGGCCAGCGGGTTTTTGTTTCCTTCCGTGATGATGGGCGGGGGCTGAACCGCAATCAGATCTTGGAAAAAGCCAAAGAAAAAGGGTTGCTGAAAAAGCCTGAGGAGGAATACGAGGATAGCGAAATTTATGCATTCCTGATGCGTCCCGGCTTTACCACAAAGAGTAGTGCTACCCTGTTTTCCGGCAGGGGTGTTGGGCTGGATGTGGTGCATGCGGCAGTGGCTTCCCTTGGGGGGACGATCCGTATCGAAAGCCGAGAATATATGGGGACAACCTTCTTCATGGAATTCCCCGTGGTGGATGAAATGCCCTAAGGTGTAAGAGGAAGCTTTTCATGGAAAAGTAGAGGATTCTGCAAAAAAAATTGAGGTTTTTTGCGGGATGCTCTTGTATACAGAGCTTGTTTTGTTTATAATAAAATAGATATGCTTATCCGCCATCGGGCGGATGCAATATAAAAGGTAATGTAAACGGTAAAGTATTTTATAAAATAGGAGGTAATACCTGTGGACTTTTTAAGCACAATGAAAGCAAAAGCAAAGGCAGATAAGAAAGTAATTGTTTTGCCCGAATCCTATGAAAAAAGAAACCTGGAAGCAGCAGCAGAATGCCTGAGAGATGAACTGGCAGATATCGTTCTGATCGGTAACAAAGAAAAGATCATCGAAGCAGCTGGTTCTTTCGACGTTTCCAAAGCAATCTTCGTAGATCCTGAAAACTACGAAAGAATGGATGAAATGGTTGCTGGTCTGGCAGAAGCTAGAAAGAGCAAAGGCATGACACTGGAAGAAGCAAGAAAAATCCTGATGGATGATTCTCTGTTCGTAGCAGTTATGCTGGTAAAAATGGGCGTTGCTGACGGTATGGTATCCGGTGCGATCCACTCCACAGCTGATACACTGAGACCTGCTCTGCAGATCCTGAAAACAGCTCCCGGCACAGAACTGGTATCCTCTTTCTTCATCATGGTTACAAAAACACCTCAGTATGGCGATGACGGCATCCTGCTGTTCGCTGACTGTGCTCTGAACCAGAACCCCAACCCCGCAGAACTGGCTTGCATCGCTGGCGATTCCGCAAAATCTTACAATGCCTTCATCGGCAAAGAAGCAAGAGTTGCTATGCTGAGCCACTCCACAATGGGTTCTGCAAAACATGCTGACGTAACAAAAGTTGTTGACGCTGTTAAGATTGCAAAAGAAAAATATCCCGAACTGAAACTGGATGGCGAAATCCAGTTGGACGCTGCTATCGTAAAAGAAGTTGGCGAACTGAAAGCTCCCAACTCCACAGTTGCAGGTAAAGCAAACGTTCTGGTATTCCCCGACATCGACGCAGGTAACATCGGTTACAAACTGGTACAGAGATTCGGCGGTGCAGAAGCATTTGGTCCTATCCTGCAGGGTATTGCGAAACCCGTTAACGACCTGTCCAGAGGCTGCTCCGCAAACGATATCGTTGCAGTAGTTGCTCTGACAAGCGTACAGGCTCAGGTAATGGGCAAATAAGAAAGAAAGACAACGTGGGACGCTGTCCCACACCCTGCTAGGGGAATGATTCCCCTAGAACCCCCATTCGCAACACCATGTACATGGTGTTGCAATATAGGGTCGAGGGGATTATCCCCTCGTGGGGGTGTTGGGGGCAAAGCCCCCAAGGTTTTGTATCAATATTATTTAATGTTAAAGGAGAGAAAAAAATGAAAATTCTTGTACTGAATTGCGGCAGCTCCTCCCTGAAGTATCAGCTGATCGACATGGAAACAGAAGGCGTACTGGCAAAAGGTCTGTGTGAAAGAATTGGTATCGAAGGCTCCAGACTGAAACACCAGCCTTCCGGCAAAGATGCAGTTATCTTCGATGACTACCAGGAAAACCACAGCGTATCCGTTAAAATGGTTCTGGATGCATTGACAAACCCCGAATACGGCGTAGTAAAGAGCATGAAAGAAATCAATGCAGTTGGTCACCGTGTAGTACATGGTGGTGAATACTTCGCAAACTCCGTAGTAATCACACCCGAAGTTGTAGAAGCTATCGAAAAATGCTGCGATCTGGCACCTCTGCACAACCCCGCAAACCTGATCGGTATCCATGCTTGCGAAGAAATCATGCCCGGCGTACCTCAGGTAGCAGTATTCGATACAGCTTTCCATCAGACAATGCCCGAAAGAGCATATCTGTACGCTCTGCCTTATGAATACTATGAAAAATACAAAGTAAGAAGATACGGCTTCCACGGCACATCTCACAGATTCGTATCCGAAGAAGCTGCAAAAATGATGGACAGACCTTACGACCAGACAAAAACAATCACTTGCCACTTGGGCAACGGCGGTTCCGTTTGTGCTGTAAGAAATGGTAAATCCATCGATACAACAATGGGCTTCACACCTCTGGAAGGTCTGGTAATGGGTACTAGAGCCGGTGACGTTGACGCGGCTGCTATCACATACCTGATGCAGAAAGAAAACCTGTCTCCCGCTGAAATGGATAACATCCTGAACAAAAAATCCGGTGTACTGGGCATCTCCGGCGTTTCCAGCGACTTCCGTGATATCGAAGAAGCTTCCGAACACGGCAATGACAGAGCAGGTACAGCTCTGGACGTATTCGCTTACAAAGTAGCAAAGAGAATCGGTGCTTACGCTGCAGCTATGAACGGCGTTGATGCAATCGTATTCACAGCTGGTCTGGGCGAAAACTCCGCTACAACAAGAAGAGCAATCTGCGACTACTTGGGCTTCCTGGGCGTTCATATCGACTCCTACAACAACTCTCTGAGAGGCAAAGCAATGGAAATCTCCGCTCCAGATTCCAGAGTAAGAGTATTCGTTATCCCTACAAACGAAGAACTGGTTATTGCAAGAGATACAAAGGAACTGCTTGACAAATAAGAGTAACTTCTGTATAATATTTTAGTACGACTGTTTAGGGGTGATTTATGTGATTATTGAAATGGGATATTTGTTCAATCGGAAAGGGTCTTCCCTGCCTGTGGAACTGGTAGAACAGATCGATGATGCAAGAGATTATCCTGATGTTGTGGAATTTGTAGAGCCTGTAAAAATTGAGGGAACTCTTAAGAATGAAGACGATATTTTCGTTCTGGATGCAAAGGGTGAAACAGCAGTGCTGATGGAATGCAGCTGTTGTCTGGCCCCTGTCAGAAAAGAGCTTTGCTTCGAAATTAAGGAACGTTTTGCTCATACAGGCAGAGAAAACGAAGAGACAGAAACTTTTACGGGAGATCAGATCGATCTTGCGGATTTTGTGAAAAGAGGTATCATTGGAGAACTTCCTATGAAGGTACTTTGTAGGGAGGACTGCAAGGGGCTCTGTCCTGTCTGCGGCAAGGATCTGAACGATGGCGATTGCGGATGCGACCGTACAGAGAGGGATCCTAGGTTCGAAAGTTTGAGGGCTCTTTTCAATGATGACGAGGAGGTGTAGAAATGGCTGTACCCAAAGGTAGAGTGTCTAAATCCAAAAGAGACAAGAGAAAAGCACAGAGCTGGAAAATCGCAACACCCAGCCTGGTAAAATGCAGCAAATGCGGCGAACTGATGGTTCCTCATCAGGTTTGCAAAGCTTGCGGTGCTTACAACAAAAAAACAATCATCAAAGTTGACTAATTTATGATCGATTTTGATTTGGGCGAATTTCGAAAGAAGTTCGCCCTTTTTTTATGAGTATAAAATGATATAATATACTCAGTAAGGTTTGTGTGGTTCTAATCAGGAAAGGGGCTGTTTGTGGAATGGATCGTTTTGTTTTGAAAGGAAATATTTGTTACAGTCTGTCACCGCAAAAAATGATTGCCTTTGAAAAGGGTTACGCTGTTTGCATAGACGGAAAATCCCGGGGGGTATTTGAAACACTTCCCCAGAAATATAGCGATCTGCCGGTGATAGATTTTGGAGATCGGCTGATTATTCCCGGTCTTGTGGATTTGCATATCCATGCACCTCAGTATGCTTTTCGGGGCACAGGCATGGATTTGGAGCTGATGGATTGGCTGAATCAGCAGGCATTTCCCGAAGAGGCGAAATATGCAGATCTGACGTATGCAAAAAAAGCATATTCTATTTTTGCGGAGCAAATGAAAAAAAGTGCCACTACTCGTGTTTGTATGTTCGGAACACAGCATCGCCCTGCCACAGAGCTTCTGATGGAGTTAATGGAGGAAACAGGGCTGGTCAGCTTTGTGGGGAAAGTCAATATGGACAGAGAGGCACCGGATAACCTGCGGGAAGAAAGTGCGGAAGCGTCGGTGCAGGCTACCATTGCATGGATCGAAAGCGTCAGTCAAAAATTTCAGCGTACGAAGCCCATTTTGACCCCTCGTTTCATTCCCAGCTGCACTGATGAGCTGATGCAGAAGCTGCGGGAAATTCAAATGACCTATGAACTGCCTGTGCAGTCCCATCTTTCTGAAAATCAGGGTGAAATTGCATTTGTCCGTGAATTGCGCCCCCGAAACAAATTTTATGGAGATGCCTATGAGGAACATGATCTTTTCGGCAGAAATAAAGAAAATCATAAAGAGGTCAAAACCATCATGGCCCATTGCGTATGGTCTGAGGAGGAGGAAGTGGAGCTGATGCGGCAGAATGGCGTTTTTGTGGCCCATTGTCCGGCTTCCAATATGAACCTTTCCAGCGGTATTGCCCCTATAAGAAGCTATCTGGATAAGGGGCTGCGGGTCGGCTTGGGCAGCGATGTGGCAGGGGGACACTGTGAATCCATCTTCCGAGCCATTACAGATACGGTGCAGGTTTCAAAAATGTACTGGAGACTGGTGGATTCTTCAGCAAGTCCCATCACTTTCCCGGAGGCGTTCTATCTGGCAACAAAAGGCGGCGGTGCCTTCTTTGGTAAAGTCGGCAGTTTTGAGGAAGGGTATGATTTTGATGCCATTGTTTTGGAGGATGCAGTTTTGCCTTATCCACAGGAATTGAGTGTGCTGCAGCGGCTGGAACGAGCAGTTTATTTATCGTTAGATTTGAATGGCATTTATGCGAAATTTGTAGAGGGCCGTCAGTTATTTTAACACAAAAGATTGGTTTGAATATAAAACAGGATTGTTTTTTTGCGGATTTTCTGTATACTAAAAGGGAGTATATTGAAATTTCCCGCAGAAAGGTGGAAGAAATATGGAGAAAAGAATTACGGTAGCACTGGATGCCATGGGCGGCGACAATGCCCCCGTGGAAACAGTCAAGGGTGCAGTAGAAGCTATCAAAGAGCTGAATGTAAACATCAAACTGGTAGGGCAGGAAGATGTAGTGAAAGCAGAGTTGGCGAAATATGAATATGACAAGGAGCGTATTGAAGTGGTACACGCTTCCGAGGTCATCAGTACCGATGAAGTGCCAACAATGGCTATCCGCCGCAAGAAAGATTCTTCCCTGGTAGTGGCGTTGAATCTGGTGAAAAACGGGGAGGCAGATGGCATCGTTTCTGCCGGCAGCACAGGTGCCCTGCTGACAGGTGCCCTGCTGATTGTGGGTCGTTTGCCCGGCGTGGAACGTCCTGCTCTGGGAACATGCCTGCCTACAAAGAATGGATTTACATTCCTGCTGGACAGCGGTGCTAATGTTGACTGTAAGCCGAAATATCTGGAACAGTTTGCGAAGATGGGCTCCGTTTATGTGGAAAATGTTTTCGGCATCAAAAATCCCAAGGTTGCTCTGGTAAATATCGGTGCGGAAAAGGAAAAAGGCAATGCCCTGACAAAGGAAACCTATGAATTGCTGGAACAGGTGGAGACTATCAACTTTACAGGCAATATCGAGCCAAGAAATATCCCCTATGGCGATGCAGATGTTGTGATTTGCGATGGTTTCGTTGGCAACACCATTCTGAAGCTGTCCGAAGGTCTGGCCAAAACGATTTTTGATATCCTGAAAGGGGAAATCATGAAGGGTTTCTACAAGGTTGGTGCCATGATCTTGAAAACACCCTTCAGAAATATGAAGAAATTCATGGATTCTGATGAAATTGGTGGTGCGCCTTTCATCGGTCTGAAATCTCTGGTGGTGAAAGCCCACGGCAGTTCCAATGCCAAGGCATTCAAGAACGCTGTGCGCCAGTGTGTGCTGTTTACAGAAGCGGATATCATCGGCAAGATCAAGGACAAGATCTGATGAAGATTCTGTAAATTTTTTCTGAATTTTCCTGGATTTTTGCTGACAAAAGCGGGGAAATAGAGTATAGTATGAAAAGAAAAAAACGACTATTTTTTTGGAGGTAATGAATATGGATGAATCTTTAGTACTGAATGTGATTGCAGAGCAGATCGGTGTGCCTGCAGAAAGCCTGTCTGCAGAAACAGCATTTGCAGATCTGAATGCGGACTCTCTGGAATTGTTCCAGATCATCGTAGCGCTGGAAGAAAAATTCGAAATTGAATTCGACAACGATAGAGCAGAAAACATCAAGTTGGTAGGAGATGTATTGGATTACATTGCAGAACTGGTTGCTGCCAAGGAAGAAGAATAATTATGAACCATCTGAATTTGGAAGAATTTGAACGAAAAATCCAATATACTTTTTCGGATAAAAGCTTACTGGTTCTAGCGTTAACCCATAGTTCCTATGCCAATGAAACCAAAAAAGGCAGTCATGAGAACAATGAAAGACTGGAATTTTTGGGAGATGCCGTGCTGGATATGGTGGTCAGTGAATATATGTACCGCCATTTCCCCAAGATGCCTGAAGGCGAATTGACAAAGCTGCGGGCGGCAGTGGTATGCGAAGGCTCCCTTGCGGAGCTTTCCAGAAAGCTGGGCATCGGTCGTTGTCTGCTGCTGGGCAAGGGCGAAGAAAGCACCGGCGGCAGAAATCGTGATTCCATTTTGGCAGATGCGTTTGAAGCCATCATCGGTGCGATTTGTATTGATGGCGGCATGGAAGCGGTGACAAAATATATCATGGGCTTTATGGTAGACTGCATCGAAAAAACAAAGAGCAACTTCCGCAATCTGGATTGTAAGACCCATTTGCAGGAAGTGATCCAGAAGATCAGCAAGGTGCCTCTGCAGTATGCGATCGTAGATGAACAGGGGCCAGACCATAATAAGGTATTTGTGGCAGAAGTGACCCATGATGGTCGTGTGCTGGGTAAGGGCAGCGGCAGAAGCAAAAAAGAAGCGGAGCAGAATGCCGCAAATAACGCATTGGAGCATATGAACCGTTCCTAAGGCGGGGTATGCTCGAGGGTGTTGTAAAAAGAATTTTGACCTCAAACTCAAAAGAGTTTGGGGTTTTCTTATATAAGAAAAAACCACCTGCTATGAAGGTGGAATGTACGGATTTTAGTGTCAGCCCATACAAAAAACACCGTTTTGCTATATTGGAGGCGGCTACCAACCGAGACCAAACAGAACGGAGGACATTAGAAATGAAGAACAAAGCTAATGAGAGCAGATTGGGAAACACTGTACTCTTTGCAGAAACGGGTCTGAGGTTTTCCACTTTGATAGAGGATAATTTATTATAACAGTTAGTGTGTATTTGTGTCTGCTTTTTTGATATAGATCAAGTTATGATTTGTAAGGATTCAACAGACCTTGGAAAGCTATTGCAAAAATGCAACAGATTTCAGCAAATGCAGAAGGGAATGTCACAAAGTTTAAAACGTAGTTTTGTTTATTTTGCTTTGTTGACAGATACTGAGGGATGAAGATAGAATGAATATATCGGCATAGGGTACATGATATAAAGGAGGGGATGACTTGCGTAGAAAAAAGCCACGAGAGGTTTCTTCCCTGCCTCAAAATCTTGGGTTTCGCCCAATAAACGATTTTGAAGGAAAACCGGCAGTGATTTTGACGGTGGATGAATATGAAACCATTCGTTTAGTGGACAAAGAGGGGATTTCGCAGGAGGAATGTGGAATATATATGAATGTTTCTCGCGCAACAGCACAGCGTATCTATGCGGCGGCGCGCAGAAAAATTGCACATTCTCTGGTAGAGGGGCTTCCGCTTCAAATAGAAGGGGGAGACTACCTGCTGAAAAATATAGAAGAATGAGCATGGGGGCCCTTGGCTGTATCATTTTGGGGACAAAAGAATCTCATTGGAAGGAATTATACATAATAAACAATTTTTGTTTGGGAAATGGTTGAAATCGCTGAAAAAAAAACAGCAGATTGACACTATAAAATACTAAGGGTTATAATTTAAAAAACAGGTTGAAACCGATTTCAGGTGGAGGGAATCGTATGGTAAGCATCAGAGAAGTGGCGAAAAGAGCAGGTGTTTCACCTGCGACAGTATCCAGAGTGATCAATGGGACTGCCAATGTAGACCCGATCAAGAGGGAACAAGTGCTTGTTGTAGTCGATGAAACGGGTTACAAACCAAACGAGCTTGCTCGTGCGCTATTCAAAAAATCCTCCAAAATCATTGGCGTGATCGTGCCAAATATTGAAAATGCATTTTTTGGTGAACTGGCAAGAGCCATTGAAGAGGAAGCTTATCAAAACAATTACCGTATCCTTTTGTGTAATTCTCAAAACAATACGGAAAAAGAACTGCTGAATATTCAGACGCTGAATCAGCTCAATGCAGACGGCATCATCATCATGACAAACAGTGAAAACCTTGCTTCCCAAATGGGGCCGTGCCAAGTGCCCTTTGTAATCCTCGACCGCAAGATTGAAGGTCTGGATGAGATTGCTTTTATCGAAGCGGATCATTATAAGGGGGGCAGAATGGCTACGGAGCATCTGCTCCAATGTGGGTGTAAAAACATCGTTTGTATGCGGGGGCCGCAAAAATTTTCCAGTGGTCAGCAAAGATTTTTGGGCTATCTGGATATTTGCAAAGAATACGGTCTGAAGGTGCAGTGGCTGGATTGTGATTATGATTACGAAGAAGGTCTGCGGGTGGCAGAAGAGCTGTTATCGGAATTTCCTGATGTAGATGGCATTTTAGCCTGCAATGATATGGTCGCCATCGCGGCGTATAAGGTACTATTGAGTAAAGGCTTTCATGTGCCGGAGGATATCCAGCTGATGGGCTTTGATAATATCCGATTCAGTAAATTGTTTGCGCCGGAATTTTCAACGATCATTCAGCCGATCAAAGAAATGGGGACCTTGGCTACACAGGTCATTGTGCAGTATGCCAACGGAGAACCGATTCAAAAGGAAAATCTGTTTGACGTATCTTTGGTGGAACGGCAGACAACAAGACATACAAAGGAAAAGTGATTGAAGACAAACATACGACAGGAAGGAGTTTTTGCTTTGAAAAAACAGGGGATTTTAAACAGCGATATTTCCAGAGTATTATCTTATATGGGACATACAGATACCATTTGTATCGGTGACTGTGGTCTGCCCATTCCCGACGAGGTGGAACGGATCGACCTGGCACTGGCATTTGGCGAGCCCCCTTTTATGAGAACACTGGAAATTGTAGCAGGGGACATGAAAATAGAAAAAATCGTTCTGGCAGAAGAGATCAAAGAACAGAATCCTGATGTACTCAGCAAAGTGGAAGCATTTTTTGCAGGTCAGGATATTGAGGTGGAATTTGTATCTCATGCAGAGCTGAAAGAAAGAACCCATGACTGCAAGGCTGTGATCAGAACGGGTGAAACCACACCTTATGCAAACATTATCCTTCAGTCCGGCTGTATTTTCGTTTAAAAGAATGTTTTCCCGATGAAAAAATAAAAAGGAAAGGGGATAGAGCAGAATGAATATCGAAATGAAGGGCATAGACAAGTCCTTCGGTTCGAATCAGGTTTTGAAAGATGCCGGATTCTTACTGAAAGATGGTGAAGTACATGCTCTTATGGGTGAGAACGGTGCAGGCAAGTCCACCCTGATGAAGATCCTGACAGGCGTATACACAAAAGATGCCGGTACGATTTTGGTGGATGGCAAGGAAGTTGTCTTTAAAAATCCACAGGAGGCAGAAAAAGCAGGTATCGTATTCATCTATCAGGAATTGAATGTACTGTTCGACCTTACAGTAGAAGAAAATCTGTTCATGGGTAAAGAAATCACAAAAGGTTTCGGTATCTGTGACAAAAAAGCCATGAGAGCAAAAGCACAGGAAGTTATGGACAAAATGGGGGTAAATATCCCTGTAACAGCAACCATGTCCGACTTGTCTGTCGGTCAGCAGCAGATGGTAGAAATCTGTAAGGCACTGATGGCAGATGCAAAGGTCATCATCATGGACGAACCTACAGCAGCATTGACTGCCAGCGAAACAAGAGGTTTGTTTGAAGTTGTCAACGCTCTGCGGGCGAAGGGGGTATCTATCGTATATATCTCCCACCGTATGGAAGAAATCTTTGAATTGTGCGACCGTATTACAGTCCTGCGGGATGGTGCATACGTGGGCACAGAAAATATCAAGGATATCGATTTGGATCACGTTGTGCAGATGATGATCGGTCGTACCATTGGGGAACGTTTCCCCAAACGTGAGGTAGCGGTGGGCAAAGAAGTGTTGCGTGTAGAAGGTCTGAGCAGCGGCAAGCTGTTCAAAGATGTCAGCTTTGATGTAAAAGCCGGCGAAGTTCTTGGTGTTTCCGGTCTGATGGGCGCAGGCAGAACAGAGATCATGCATGCCATTTTCGGCAATATCCATCGGGATGCGGGGAAGATTTTCATCGACGGTAAAGAAGTGAACATCAAAAACCCCAGACAGGCCATCGCCGCAGGCATCGGCTTCATCACAGAAGACCGTAAGACAGAGGGTCTGCTTCTGGAAAAGAGCGTTGCGGAAAATATCGAGATTACCAATCTGGGCAAGGTAGCCAATGGATTCGTACTGAATAAAGAAAAGCAGAATGCTATCGTAAAAAAAGGTATCGAAGAATTTCGCATCAAATGCTTTGGCCCTGACCATGAATGTAATAACCTGAGCGGTGGTAACCAACAGAAGGTTGTATTGGCAAAATGGGTCTACACAGATCCCAAGATTCTGATTCTGGACGAACCCACAAGAGGCGTGGATATCGGTGCCAAGAAGGAAATCTATAACATCATCAACGAAATGGCTGCAAAAGGCGTAGCCGTGATCATGGTATCTTCTGAACTGCCGGAAGTCCTTGGCATGAGCGACCGAATCGTAGTTGTTCATGAAGGTAAGATCACAGGTATCCTGGATGCGGCAGAAGCAGATCAGGCAAAAGTAATGACATTAGCTACAGGGGGAAGTTTATAATGGAAAAAACAAAGAAAAGCTTAGGGGCTTATTTTGGTGAGTATGCTGCGTTTATTGCGCTGCTCCTGCTGGCAGTAGTGCTGTGCTGCGTCAGCCCTGAATTCAGAACAGCCAGCAACTTTTTGAACCTGATGCGTCAGGCAACATTCAATGGTCTGATCGCTTTTGGTATGACGTGTGTTATCCTCTCTGATGGTATCGACTTGTCTGTTGGTTCTACCTTTGCGCTGAGTGCCATCATCTGTGCAGAAATGCTGGTGAATGGGATTGCAGCACCTTTGGCTATCATTGCAGCATTGATCATTGGCACAGCATTGGGTGCATTCAGTGGTATTTTGGTAACAAAAGGCCGCCTGCAGCCCTTTATCGCAACATTGATCACTATGACAGCTTATCGTGGCTTTGCCATGATTATCACAGACGGGAAACCCATCTCCAAGCTGAAAGCAAGCATCGAAAGCGATTTTGGTGCGAAACTGTTTGAAACACTGGGGAAAGGCTCCCTGAATCTGGGTTCTTTCAAGATTCCCGTGCCTGTTATCATCCTGCTGGTTTCTCTGGCAATCTTCTGGTTCATGCTGACAAAAACAACTTTCGGCAGAAAGATTTACGCAACAGGCAGCAACATCAAATGTGCAAACCTGGTTGGTGTGGATACAACAAAAACAAAGATCATCGTATATGCGATTTCCGGTTTCATGTCTGCTCTGGCAGGTCTGATCATGATTTCCCGTGTAGACTCTGCTCAGTCTATCCTGGGGCAGGGCTATGAACTGGATGCCATCGCAGCAGTTGCTCTGGGCGGCACAAGCATGAGCGGCGGCCGTGGTAAGATCATGGGCACATTCGCCGGTGTTATGATTATTGCAGTACTGAACAATGGTATGAATATCATGGGTATCAATACATATTATCAGTCTGTCGTAAAAGCATTGGTTATCCTGATCGCTGTATTGGCTGACCGCAAGAGATAATCAATGCGGCAGCGAAAAGCGGCGGAAGCAGCCGAAGCAGAATGTAAATGGCACAGGCTGGCTTCATCAAAAGCAGTTATATGAGCGGCGGCGTAGGGGAACACGCATCAGTCCGCTTGTATATAGATTAAAAGGAAAAGAGAAAAAAAGAAAACGGAGGCAAGAAAAATGAGAAAATTTTTAGCAATGATTCTTTGCGTCAGCATGATGGCAACAGCACTGGTTGGCTGCGGCAGCTCTGCAGAACCTGCAGCAGATGATGCAGCAACAGTAGAAGGTGCAATCGGTCTGTCTGTTTCCACACAGAACAACCCCTTCTTCGTAACACTGGTAGAAGGTGCTGAAGCAGCAGCTGAAGCAGCAGGCGTTAGCCTGACAGTAGTAGACGCAGGCGACGATGTTACAAAACAGGTAAGTGACGTAGAAGACCTGCTGTCCAAAAACATTTCTGTACTGATCATCAACCCCGTAGACTCTGACGCAGTTGCAGGCGTTGTACAGTCTGCTATGGAAGCTGGCGTAAAAGTAATCGCAGTTGACCGTGTTGTAAACGGCGTTGACGTTGATTGCACAATCGCTTCTGACAACGTAATGGGTGCTGAACTGGCAACACAGTACATCATCGACACACTGGGCGAAGGCGTGAAAGTAGCAGAACTGCAGGGTATCCCCGGTGCATCTGCTGCTATTGACCGTGGCACAGGCTTCCACAACATCGCTGATGAAAAACTGGAAGTAGTAGCTAGCCAGACAGCAAACTTTGACCGTACAGAAGGTATGTCTGTAATGGAAAACATGCTGCAGGCAAACGGCGACATCCAGGCAGTATTCGCAGCAAATGACGAAATGGCTCTGGGCGCTGTAGAAGCAATCGCAGGTGCAGGCAAAGAAGTTATGGTAGTTGGTTTCGACGCAACAGATGACGCAATTGCAGCGATCAAAGAAGGCAGAATGGCAGCAACAATTGCACAGCAGCCTTACATGATCGGTGAATCCGCTGTTCAGAACGCAGTTAAACTGCTGGCTGGCGAAACAATCGAAGCAAACATTCCCGTAGAAGTAGCGCTGGTTACAGCTGAAACAGCTGAATAATCCATTGATAAAAGAGGTAATCTGATGAAAGTATTAAATATTGGCTCTATGAACCTGGATCATGTATATCATGTAGACCACATCGTTCAGCCCGGTGAAACAGAAGCATCGGAAGATATGAATGTTTTCCTGGGCGGGAAAGGCATCAATCAGTCCATGGCACTGGCAAAGGCTGGTGTGAAGGTTTACCATGGCGGGCTGATCGGTGAAGATGGTCAGCCGTTTCTGGATGCCTGCAAGGAATATGGTGTGAATGCAGACCATATCAAAATGATCGAAGGCAAAACAGGCCATGCTATCATTCAAGTGGATAAAAATGCCCAGAACTGCATTTTGCTGTATGGCGGTGCAAATCAGAAACTGACAGAAAGCTATGTGGATGAAGTGTTGAGCAGTTTTGAAAGCGGCGATATCCTGCTGTTACAGAATGAAGTGAATCAGTTGCCTTATATCGTTGACCAGGCTTATGCAAAGGGTATGCAGGTGGCACTGAACCCTTCTCCTTTCAATGAAAAATTGAATCAAGTAGATTTGAAGAAAGTGAGTATCTTTTTGCTGAATGAAGTGGAAGGCGGTCAAATCACAGGAATGACTGATCCTGATGATGTGCTGGAAAAAATGAGAGAAATGTTCCCCCATGCAAAAATCGTTCTGACACTTGGCAAGGATGGCGCAAAATATGCGGAAGGCGATGTGACATATTATCAGCCCATTTTCAAAGTACAGGCTGTGGATACGACGGCGGCCGGGGATACCTTTACGGGCTATTTTCTGGCAGGGCTGATCGATGGCATGGATATCCCTGATATTTTGAAAATGAGTGCAAAGGCATCCTCTATTGCAGTTACAAGAAATGGTGCAGTACAATCGATTCCTTTGAAGGAAGAAGTCATGGAAGCATTGAAAGAACTGTAATGGAAGTCTGGACAAAACTATTTTGATTGCAGATAAACATAAAACTGCAAATACTTTATTATGAAGGATTAGAAACGTCTTGTATGTGCAGGACTTTCTAATCCTTTTTTATATACACAAATGTCAGAAGGAAAGGATGAACACAAGAAGGATGGGGCGGATTGCCATGTGGGGATTTTTGCAGGGCAGAGCCTAAGGCCATGGGAAGAAAATGAGATTGACAATTTCAATAAATTAGAATATGTTAAAAGAGTAAAATTTTATATCGCTCCGATTTTTGTGGCAATTGTGCGACCTTTTCCCTTTGGGAGAGACACGCAATCTTGTTCTGCTGAACAAGGGAATCAGGTGAAAAACCTGAACACGGTGCAGCGGTTTTTCCTGCATTGTGCTGTAAGTATGGAGTGCATCCTTTTTCTGCGAAAGCAGGTCATTGGCGCAAAGCTGAGAAGGCGAAGGATGGACGTTGGCGGGCAGCCGCCTGAACATATCAGTCAGAAGACCTACAAACAAGTGCGAACCGAATACGAGAGTATTTGGTCTTTTGTGCATACCATGAAAGCGGCTTTTCAGCCGCTTTTTTGCTGCGAAAGTGGGTGTTTTTATGTCCGCTTTTTCTTTTTGCCGGCGAAATGCAGGAGCTTTTAATCTATCATCGAACCAAAGAGGAGGAGTGTAAGATGAAGAAACGAATTTTTTCGTGGTTCCTGACGCTGGTGATGGTGTTGGGAATGCTGCCGATGACGGCATTGGCGGAGGAGCTGACAGCGGATTCTTATTCTGTCGGAACAGAGGAACAAGGGATTGTTTCTCTGCTTGCAGAAGATACGGAGGTGGGAGAAGAATCTCAGAATAACCAACCACCCGCAGAGCCGATGCAGCAGGAAAACCCGCCTGTGGAGACAGCAAAAGTAGCTAAAATCAATGCTTTGCTGCACAATATTGCTGCATCCTATGTGGACAATTCAGGGGAATGGAAAGTAATTGGAATGGCTGCCTATGAGGATTTGTTCCCTGATAGTCAGTATAAAACGAGTGACAAGGCAAGACAGGAATATATTGACTCTACAATCGCTTCTATTACAAAAGATGGAGCCGGAGATACAACGTATGGTAAGGCTATCATAGGTCTTACGGCTTTAGGAATAGATGTGGAAAAGCTTTATACAGTAAACAGCAATGAGCCCATCAGTGCCATTAAGGGATTAAACGGAGTAAGCCATTCTCCAAGTGTGTGGTGTATGCCTTATACAATGGCTGCCTATAATCAGAATGATTACAGCGGAACAGAGCAATATGAAGCATCTTTGATAGAAGCTGTTTTGCATAATCAAGCAGATGATGGAAGCTGGAATGAATGGGGAAGCGTACAAAGTACTGCAAATGCCATCATAGGCCTTTCTTTTTATAAGGGAAATGCGGACATAGACCAAGCCATAGCAGATGCAGTTGCATATTTGCGTCATGCGCAGGGAAACGACGGTAAATTTGATGACGGTTTTGGGCCTGACGCAAATGTTGCCGCAATGGCTGTTTTAGGTTTTTGTGCCGCTGGCATAAATCCTGATACTGTTATGAAAAATGACGTGAGTGCTTTAGATGCTCTTTTGAGCTTTGCCCTTACAGATAACAGCGGATTTGGCTATTCAGATAACAGCAGCATAGAAGATTTTCCTACTTATCAGGGATTCTTTGCACTGATTGCTGCAAAGCAGGTAATGGAATCTGAAACTGGAGAGGCTTTCAATATTTATGATTTCAGCCACAACAGCGGTTCTCTGGTACCGGGGCGTGCTATAAGTAGCGGAAGTATGGAAGAGCCCATAACGCCACCGGAGGAAAAAGAGGAAATTACGGTTAAAATGACCATTCGCCCCGATGTGGGATATTGGATGAAAAATAAGTCCGTTACCGTAGAGAAAGGCGCTACGGTATGTGATGCTTTACTAGAGGCACTGGATGGCAGCGGCATCACGCAGGAGGGTGCAGAAAGCGGCTATGTCAGCGAAATGAGCTATGGCGGAAAGACCTTAGGAGAATTTGATAAGGGGGAGAATTCCGGCTGGCTTTACAAGGTCAACGGAGAACTGCCCGATGTGGGGCTGACCTCCTATGAAATTAAGGATGGAGACAGTATTCTTTGGTATTATACCGAGGACTGGACGAAAGACCCTGATGCAGGCTCTCGCCGAGAAGAAATAGAGCAGGCAAACAAGGAAGCCGCCAAGAATGTCTCTGATTTAATCAGCGGACTGGGTGAAATCAGTCTGGAAAGCAAGGAGGCCATCGAAGCAGCAAGGGCAGCCTATGAAGCCCTGACGGAGGAGCAGAAAAAGCTGGTAGACATCGAAGCATTGTTGCAGGCGGAGGAAGCCTATGCCGCTCTTGTGGCAGCAGCGGAAGTAGAAGCTGCCCCTGCCCCGATGCAGTTTACGGATGTATCGGAAGAAAGCTATTATTATGATGCTGTAAATTGGGCAGTGGCGAATGGCATTGTCAGCGGCGTGGCAGAGGACGTTTTTGCACCGGAAGAAACCTGCTCCCGCGGGCAGATTGCGGCATTCCTTTGGCGTCTGGCAGGCTGCCCTGCTCCTTTCGCAGATGTTGTGCCTTATACTGACGTTGAAACGGATAGTTATTATTATGACGCCATTCTCTGGGCAGCAGAAAACGGCATTGTAAAGGGGATGGATGAGCTTTCCTTCTGCCCCGAGATGGTATTGACCCGTGCTCAGGCGGTGGTATTTCTTTGGAGAGCCGCAGGAATGCCCGCACCCTCTGGGGAAAGAGCCTTTGCCGATGTGTCGGAAACAGCATATTATCACGATGCAGTTCTTTGGGCGACGGAAAACGGTATTACCTCCGGTACGGGAGCAGATTTGTTCAGCCCGGATGCACCTTGCCAGAGAGGACAGATTGTCACATTCCTGTATCGGGCTTTTGGAGAATAAGGATGCAACAAAAAATAGAATGGGGAGATAGAATGAGAAAAATGAAGCGAGTGCTGTCTATTTTGCTGGCACTGCTGCTGGCGGTCAGTGTATCGGTGCCTGCTTTTGCGGCAGATAAAACAGAGCTGCAAAAAGCCATAGATATTAGTGGGGCATATTTGCAAAAAACAGTTGCGAACCCTCAGGTCAGCTCCATCGGCGGGGAGTGGACAGTCATTGGGCTGGCCCGCAGCGGCATTGATGTGCCTCTGGAATATTTTGAGAAATACTATAAAACAGCTGTGGAAACAACAGCCCAGAAAAAAGGGGTGCTTCATGCTAGAAAATACACGGAATACAGCCGTGTGGTGCTGGCTCTGACTGCCATTGGCGCAGACCCTTCCGATGTAGGCGACTATGATTTGCTGAAGCCCTTGGCAGACTTTGAAAAGGTGACAGGGCAGGGCATCAATGGTGCTGTCTGGGCGCTACTTGCATTGGACAGTGGAGGGTATGAAATTCCCATCGTCCCCGATGTAAAAATACAAGCCACCAGACAGATGTATGTGGAGCAGATTTTATCGAAGCAGTTGGCAGACGGCGGATGGAGTCTTTCCGGTGGGGGCAATGCCGACCCGGATGTAACGGGGATGGTGCTGCAGGCTTTGTCAAAGTATACGGAACAGCCTGCCGTAAAGAAGGCAGTGGAACAGGCTTTGACCTGTTTGAGCCGTATGCAGGATGAAACAGGCGGTTTTTCTAGCTATGATACGGACACTTCCGAAAGCGTGGTGCAGGTTATTGTAGCCTTGGGAGAGCTGGGCATCGATTTGCAGGATGAAAGATTTGTGAAAAACGGCAATACGCTGCTGGATACCCTTTTGGGCTATTGGAATACAGATGGCAGCTTCCGCCATACCCCCTTCGGGGAAAGCAACCTGATGGCAACGGAGCAGGGATTCTATGGACTGGTGGCTGCCCAAAGAGCCATGAACGGGAAAAACAGTCTGTATCAGATGGAGGATCGAAAACAAAAGGTAGAAACGCCCGTGAAGGAGGAACAGAATGAGAAAGAAGCTGTGGAAAGCCTGTCTGTTGATTTGCCTGCTCGGTGGGCTGCTGCTTTTGGTCGGATGCGGCAAAAATGAGACGGAGGCTGTTGCTGAGACAGTAGAAACGCTGCAGATAGAGGAACCGACAAAGCCTGTGACAGAAGAGGAAGAAAATCCTGTGGAGGAGGAGCCTTCGGCAGAGGTGGATTCCTACCAGACCGACCCCGTTCCTAGGGATAAGCCTAAGCCCGTGGAGCCCCAGAAGGCGGAAATCACGGAAACGGAGCTGCACTGTACCCTTTCTATTTCCTGTGCAACCCTTTTGAGCAACAAGGAACTGCTTGACCCCGATAAGGTGGAACTGGTTCCTTCCGATGGCTGGGTTTTGCAGCCGGTGAAAGTGACCTTTCAGGAAGGGGAGAATGTATTCCAAGTATTGCAGCGGGTTTGCAGGGAACAAAAAATCCATTTGGAATATATGGACACCCCCCTTTACAACAGTGCCTATATCGAAGGGATACATAATCTTTACGAATTCGATGCAGGAGACCTTTCCGGCTGGATGTATCGGGTCAATGGGTGGTTTCCCAATTATGGCTGTTCTCGTTACCAGCTGCAGGATGGAGATGTGATTGAATGGGTCTATACCTGCGATTTGGGGCAGGATGTAGGCGGCAGCAACGGTGCAAGGGAATGAGAAGGAGGTGACAGGATGCAGCACAGAGACGCCTTTTCCGGCTATCACCCTTTGGTAAATTTTTTGTTTTTTGCATTGGTGCTGGGAGGCACTATGGTTTTCATGCATCCTGTGAGCCTTTGCATTTCTCTGGCGGGTGCATTGAGCTATTCCATCTACCTGAAGGGATGGAAGAAAGGCTCTTTGCTGTATCTGCCTATGATTGTGCTGATGACGGCAATTTTGAACCCTGCCTTCAACCATGAAGGCATGACCATACTGACCTATCTGCCCTCGGGAAACCCCCTGACCTTGGAAAGCATTGTTTATGGCATTGCCGCGGGGGCGATGCTGGCGGCAGTCATCCTATGGTTTTCCTGCTACACAGAAGTGATGACCTCCGATAAGTTCGTTTATCTTTTTGGGCGCATCCTTCCTGCCTTGTCCTTGCTTTTGAGCATGACGCTGCGGTTTGTGCCGAAATATAAGGCACAGTTTCAGACGGTGCGGGAGGCGCAAAAATGCGTGGGCAGGGATAGTTCTCAGGGAAGTATTCTTTCCCGCATGAAGCATACGGTGACGATTTTTTCTATCATGGTGACATGGGCCTTGGAAAATGCCATCGAAACGGCAGACAGCATGAAAAGCCGAGGCTATGGCCTGCCGGGGCGGACAGCCTTTTCCATCTATCATTGGGAGAAAAGGGATAAGCTGGCTTTGCTGTGGCTGTTGTTCTGCGGTTGTTCCATGGTCTGCGGCGCCTTTCTGGGCGGCATGAAATGGAGATATTTCCCCACCATGCGGGGGGCGGGGCTGACAGGACTGACAGCCAGTGTGCAGCTGGTTTATCTTGCTCTTTGCTATACCCCCGTTGCTTTGGACAGAAGGGAGGATTGGAAATGGAAACATTTGAAATACGAAATCTGAGCTTTTCCTATCCGGAGCAGTCTGTCAAAGCCATTGATGATTTGAGCCTACAAATACATAAGGGGGAATTTCTGGTCCTTTGCGGCCCTTCCGGCTGCGGAAAATCTACCTTGCTACGGCAGTTGAAAACGGTGCTTGCCCCCCATGGCAGCAGAGAAGGGGGTATCCTGTTTGAAGGAACCCCCTTAGAAGAATGGGGCCAAAGAGAACAGGCCCAGCGTATCGGCTTTGTGCAGCATTCATCGGAAAATCAGATTGTGACAGATAAGGTTTGGCATGAGCTGGCCTTTGGGCTGGAAAGCCTTGGGTATGAAAACGGCATCATTCGCCATAGGGTGGCGGAAATGGCCGCCTTTTTCGGCATCGAGGATTGGTTTTATAAAAATGTAACAGAGCTTTCCGGGGGACAAAAGCAATTATTAAATCTGGCTTCTGTTATGGCAATGCAGCCTTCCGTTTTGATTTTGGACGAGCCTACCAGCCAATTAGACCCTATTGCTGCATCGGAATTTCTTTCCGTTTTGGGCAAAATCAATCGGGAATTGGGTACCACCATTCTTTTGACGGAGCATCGGCTGGAAGAGGCCTTTCCTTTGGCAAGCCGTGTGGCGGTGATGGACAACGGAAAATTACTTTCCATTGGCACCCCTCAGGAAGTGGGGCAGCAGTTGAAGGATATGGGGCATGGGATGTTTTTGTCCATGCCTGCGGCTATGCGGATTTGGGCGGCGGTGGAAACTGCTGCGGATTGCCCTGTGACAGTGGGAGAGGGCAGGCAATGGCTGCAAGCCTTTGCGGAAAGCCACCCTCTGCGGGAATTGCCGAAGGAGGAAGAACACGCCTATTCTGATGAAGTGATGCTACAAGCAAAGGAGCTTTGGTTTCGCTATGAAAAAGAGGAGAAGGACATTGTAAAAGGGCTGACTCTGACCGTCAGCAAAGGAGAATTCTTGGCTTTGCTGGGGGGCAATGGTACAGGCAAAACCACTTCTTTGAAATTGCTGTCGGGTTTACTGAAACCCTATCGGGGGAAACTCAAGATCAATGGATCTGTTGGCGTTCTGCCCCAAAACCCCCAGACGTTATTCGTGAAAAAAACGGTGAAAGATGATTTGTATGAACTGTGCAGAGGCAGAAAATGGTCTGCTGAGCTGCAGGAAAAAAAGGTGGCCTATGTGGCGGCAGTCTGCCGTTTAACGGAATTGTTGGAGCGTCATCCCTATGACCTTTCCGGCGGGGAACAGCAGCGGGCGGCTTTGGCGAAGGTATTACTGTTGGAGCCGGATATCCTGCTGTTGGATGAACCGACGAAGGGCTTGGATGCAGAATTCAAGCAGGTGCTTGGGGAAATCCTCCAAGGGCTTTTGCACCGTGGCATGACGATTATTATGGTGAGCCATGATATGGAATTTTGCGGTGCCTATGCCCATTGCTGCGGTTTGTTTTTCGATGGGAATATCGTGACAAAGTCCGCTCCCCGTCAATTCTTTTCGGGAAACAGCTTTTATACCACGGCTGCCAATCGCATGGCAAGGGAACTGTTGCCAAAAGCAATTACGTCGGAGGATGTCATTGCTGCCTGCGGGGGAAAACTGCCTCCTGCGCCAAAACTGCCGGAGGATATCCCTCCTTTGCCTCAGACCATATCTGCCAGAGAAAAGATTCTATTGCTTGCGGTGCAGGAAGAAAATCGGAAATTGCAGAAGCGGACCGTGGCAGCAGCGGGGCTGATCGTGCTGGCGATTCCCCTGACGTTGTTTATCAGTGTCTATTATTTGGGGAGCCGCAAATATAATATCATTTCTTTGATTGTTCTGCTGGAAGCCATGCTGCCCTTTTTTCTGATTTTTGAGGGACGAAAACCCAAGGCAAGAGAACTGGTGATTCTTGCGGTGCTTTGTGCCATCGGTGTGGCGGGGCGGGCTGCCTTTTTCATGCTGCCCCAATTCAAGCCTGTCATTGCCATCACCATCATCGCCGGGGTGGCCTTTGGCGGCGAAAGCGGCTTTCTGGTGGGGGCTATGACCATGCTGGTATCCAATATACTGTTTTCCCAGGGGCCTTGGACACCGTGGCAGATGTTTGCCATGGGCATCATTGGTTTTTTGGCAGGCATATTGTTTCGGAAGGGTCTGCTGCGGCGGGCGCGCCTGTCTTTGTGCATCTTTGGTGTGTTTTCCGCTGTTTTCATCTATGGAGGCATCATGAACCCCGCAGCGGCATTGCTGTCTGCAAGCAAGCTGGATTGGAATTTGCTGTTGGCCTATTATCTGACAGGCTTTCCCCTTGATTGTGTGCAGGGGGCTGCAACATGGCTGTTTTTGTGGTTTGCCGCAGAACCTATGCTGGAAAAACTGGATCGGATCAAAGTAAAATATGGGCTTGTAGAATAACAGAAAAAATCTCGGAGCATTGCGCTCTGGGATTTTTTTATTTCAATGGGGATGAAGAAAGTTCAATGACTTGATAGGAAGAGGTCGTTTGAAGAATTTGGAGCTGCAAAAGAAATTTAGCAGGAATCATGGATAGATTTGTAGAATTTATATCATATAGTTTTTTTGTCAGAATAAAGGAAAAAAGGAAAGCGACGGTGATGGTGATGGGTTTTGAACATTATATACCAACACGCATTGTGTTTAGCTGCGGCAAATTCAATGAGATATCTAAAATGGAGCTGCCCGGAAAAAGGCATTGATCGTGATTTCATCGGGAAATTCCATGGGGCGGCTGGGCTATTTGGCTCAGTTGCAGACCCTGTTGATTTAAATGATGATATATGCACAGAGATCCTTCGACGTTCTTACCGATAAACAACTGGAGGAATAGGGCAAAATGATAATAAGATTCGGCTTGCGCTTAAAATAATTTGGACAGAATCCTATAATATTTTACAAAAAAATACAAAACATGATGATTTTATTGTAATTGTCCACCGGGAATGGTATAGTAAGAAAAGATATGTCTATGGATTTTTGAAGATACAAAATGAAGAAAAGGTGTTGAAACAGAATGAACAATCCTATTATTACCCTCGAAGGCGTGGAGAAGAGATTCGGCAATAATCTGGTCGTAAAGAATATGAATCTCGAAATCGCTGAGGGAGAATTTTTGACGATGCTGGGCCCCTCCGGCTGCGGTAAAACAACGACACTGCGTATGATCGCCGGGTTTGAAGAAGCCTCCGCCGGCATTATCAAGGTGGAAGGGGAACGGGTCGAAAATAAAGAGCCTTTCGAAAGAAACGTTAATACTGTGTTCCAGAATTACGCATTGTTTCCTCACATGACGGTGTTCAACAATATCGCCTATGGGCTGACCATCAAAAAAGTGCCCAAGGCTGAAATCAATGAACGGGTCACAGAAATGCTGAAAATGGTACAGATGGAGCCCTATGCAAAGAGAAAACCCGACGAGCTTTCCGGCGGTCAGAAGCAGCGTGTTGCCATTGCCCGTGCGCTGGTAAACAGACCCAAGGTGCTGCTGTTGGATGAACCTCTGGGGGCGTTGGACTTGAAGCTTCGCAAACAGATGCAGATTGAACTGAAGCGTTTGCAGAAAAAACTGGGTATCACCTTTATCTATGTTACCCATGACCAGGAGGAAGCCCTGACCATGAGCGACCGTATTGCGATTATGCATGATGGTATTTTGGAACAGCTGGGCAGCCCCACGGAAATTTATGAGCATCCTAAGACAAAATTTGTTGCAGGCTTTATCGGGGAATCCAATATCTTCGATGGCAAGGTAACAGCAGTGGACGGCAATCTGCTGACAGTGGAAACAGAGGCAGGCAGCCTGCAGGTTTGCGGCGAAGGCTTCGCCGTTGGCGAAGAAATGCACGTTTCCATCCGTCCCGAATATCTGGAGGCTTCCACATCTCCTGTGGCTGGCTTCTCTCTGGATGGGAAGATCAAAGACTTTATTTATCAGGGCTCTGTGGTAAAAACCACCATCGATCTGGTAAATGGGCAGGAAGTGAAATATTCCAGATTTGAACAGGACCAGACGGTTTCCGAAGGCCAAAAGGTATATGTCTACTGGAAGCCTGAAAAAGCAGTTGCGATCAAGAAAAACGAGCAGGGGGCGGTTTGATGAGCATGACAGATCAAGCGGCAATGCCGAAAAAGAAAAACCTGCTGCCCAAGCTGGCGATGGCAGGTCCTGTTTCCTTGTGGATGATCCTTTTTGTGACCATCCCGCTGTTTTACATTATTGTAATCAGCTTTATGTCCAGAGGTGTCTTTGGTGATGTTGTTTACAAACCCACGCTGGAAAGCTATCAGACCATCTTAGACCCTACATATTTTCAGGTTATCCTGAAATCCCTGAAGGCGGCAGGCGTTACGACGCTGCTTTGCATCCTGATTGGCTATCCCTTTGCCTATATCATTGCCAGAAAGCCCAAGGATGTGGCGGCAAAAATGATTACGCTGCTGATGATCCCCTTCTGGACAAACTCTCTGATGCGACTGAACGCATGGCTGCTGCTGTTCCAGACCAGTGGCCCTGTGAACAATTTTCTGATGAATACAGGTTTGGTAAGTAAGCCTATTTCCTTTATCTATACAGATAGTCTGGTTATGGTCGGCTTGATTACCAATATGCTTCCCTTCGCGGTACTGCCTTTGTACAGCACCATTGAAAAGCTGGAAAGATCTCTACTGGAGGCTTCCGCCGATTTGGGGGCCAATGCAAGAACTACATTTATGAAGATTACGCTGCCCATTACCTTCCCTGGCATCTTCTCTGCTATCATTCTGGTATTTATCCCCAGCCTGGGTATCTATACCGTAACAGATATGCTGGGCGGCGGCAAAGTTCTTTATATCGGTAATATCATCAAGAACCAGTTTGGCTCCATCCGAAACTGGCCTTTGGGTGCGGCCCTGTCCGTACTGCTGATCCTCGTTACTATGCTGCTCATCTTCATTTATACGAGATTTGCAAAGATCGAAGATATGGAGGTGGTGTAAATGGCACTGACGAGAAGAGAAAAGAAGGAAAGACGCATCAATATCCTCAGCAATATTTACGCCTTTCTGGTCTATGCTGTGCTGTATATCCCCGTGGCGGTGATGATAGCCTTCTCCTTCAATAATCAGAGATATAACTATTATTGGAATGGCTTCACCACCCAATGGTATGGAAAATTATTTTCCAACTCTGCTCTGATTAACAGCCTTTGGTACAGCATCATCATTGCCATACTGAGTACCATCATTTCTGTTATCATTGGCACCATCGGTGCCCTTGGTCTGAAGAAATATGAATTCAAAGGAAAAAAGGTCATCAACAATATGCTGTATATCCCCATCATCGTGCCGGAAATCGTTCTGGCGGTGGCACTGCTGATCATCTTTATGAAAGTGGGTCTTTCTCTGGGCATGGGCAGTATCCTGATCGGTCACTGTACCTTCTGTATCCCCTATGCAGTGGTTACCATCAAGGGCCGTATCAGCGGCGACAATGACACACTGGAGGAAGCCTCCATGGACTTGGGTGCAAACCGCATCCAGACCTTCCTGCGGGTCACATTGCCGACCATCTTCCCCGGCGTTATGAGTGCGGCGTTCCTTTCCTTTACACTGTCCTTTGACGATGTTGTTATGAGTAATATGCTGGCGGGGGCAAGACAGTCCACCCTGCCTGTACTCATCCTGTCAATGAATAAATCCGGCATCACCCCTGATGTCAACGCATTGACCACAATCATGGTTCTTGTCATCGTTACGGCGATGATTTTGAATAATATCATTCAACGCTCTTTGAAAAAGAAAAAGGGTAAAATTTAAGGGAGGTTTTTATCATGAAAAAACTTTTAGCTCTGTTGCTGGCAGGCGCAATGACCCTGTCCGTAGCAGCGTGCGGCGGCAATGAAGCACCCGCAGAAGACGCAAACGCAGAAGCTAGTACTGAACTGAACATCTATATGTGGCAGCAGTACATTTCTGACGAACTGATCGCAAACTTTGAGGCAGAAAACAACTGTAAGGTAAATCTGTCCTACATGAGCGACAATGCTGACGCGATCAACAAACTGACAGCAGGCGGCGGCGAAGAATACGATCTGATCATGACATGTGACGCTTACATGGAATCCCTGATCGCAGGCGGCTATGTAGAAGAAATCAATCTGGACAACGTACCTAACTCTGCAAACATCAACGATGCTTACTGGGTATCCAAAGGCTACTGCGTACCTTACCTGATGAACTACATCTACGTTGTATATGATTCCGCAACATGCCCTATCGAAATCACATCCTACAACGACCTGCTGGATCCCGCTCTGAAGGGCCAGATTTCCACAATCGACGGTGCCAGAAACCTGTTCCCTATGGCTCTGGTAGCTCTGGGCTATGACCCTAACTCCACAAATGCAGATGAACTGGCAGAAGCTTATGACTGGCTGGTAAAATTCAACGAAAACGTAGCTGCATACGGTAACGCAGAACAGAACCTGACAAACGGCACAGTATCCGTAGCTGTTACATACGACGGCAACGCTTCTTGGGCAATGGCTGAAAAGGACACAATCAAAATCGCTCCTTTCACAGACGATGCGATCCAGCTGGGTATGGACCTGTACGTAATCCCTAAGGGTGCAAAACATGTTGATCTGGCTGAAAAATTCCTGGATTACATCTGCACACCCGAAGTTATGGCAAAGAATCTGGGTGAATTCCCTTATTCCTGCCCTAACGATGCAGCAGTAGAAGCAGCTTCCGAAACATACAAAAACGACCCTGCAAGACAGTTTGATTACAAAGAAAACGTATTCTTCCAGGAAGATGTCGGCGAAGCTCTGACAATCTACAATGACTACTATCAGAAACTGAAAGTTGGAGAATAAGTACCATGATTATTAAGTTTGATGAACAGAAGCAAATCGAAAGCGTGAACGGCGCTTTGGCTCTGCGCCCTCAGATTGAGGAAATCGTAAACGGTATCTGCGCAGAAGGCTATAAAAATATCTGCTGGCTGGGGATTGGCGGCACTTGGGCTTCCTGTCTGCAGGCAGAGGTTCACATGAAGGAAATGTCCTCTCTGGATTTCTTCGTGGAAAATGCAGCGGAATATGTGACAACAGGCAATCGCCGCATCGGTGAAGGCACCATTGTTATCATTTCCTCTGTAACAGGCAGCACCATTGAAATGGTAGAGGGCGTAAAGAAGGCGCAGGCTGCCGGTGCAAAGGTATTTGGCTTCATCGATAAGGAAACAGCAGCTCTGGCAGAAATGGTGGACTACTGCATTTCTTATCCTGCCAATGAACAGTTGAAATTCTTTATGGTGGCAGACTGCTTTATGAAGAATGCCGGCGAATTTGCAGATTACGATGCATTCTATGCAGAAATGGATCAGTATCTGGCAAAGGGGCTGGTGGAAGTGGAAAAGGCTGCTGATGAATTCGGTAAGGCCTATGCGGAAAGACACTGCGAAGACCCCATCCACTATTTCGTAGGCGCAGGCAACCAGTATGGCGCAACCTATTCCTATGCCATGTGCTATTGGGAAGAACAGCACTGGATCAGAACAAAATCCATCCATAGTGCGGAATTTTTCCACGGTATGCTGGAAATCGTTGATAAGAATACAGCAGTGACTGTTTTCGTTGGCGAAGATTCCCAGAGAAAGCTGAGCGAAAGAGTGGTGGCATTCCTGCCTAAGGTTTGCGCAAACTATGAAGTCATTGATACCAAGGATTATCCTATCGAAGGTATCAGTGAAAAATACCGCGGTCACATCAGCCATTTGGTGATGCATGCAGTGACACAGCGTATCGACGCACATATTGAGAGAATCAATTGTCATCCCATGCCTATCAGAAGATATTACAGACAGTTCGAATACTAATTTGAATTGTTGACACAAGAAAGCTGCTGTAAAGAGATTTGCAGCAGCTTTCTCCTTATAAAGGAGAGGAAAGTATGCGATTAGGTTTATTTACCTGCGGATATCAAAGATATCCCCTTGAGAGAGCCTTTGCGGATGCAAAACGCTTTGGCTATGATTACATTGAGCTTTGGGGCGGGTATCCCCATGCCTATGTGGAAGATTTAAAATTGAAAACAACAGCCCACATCCGTGAGCTGATACATAAATATGATATGCCCGTGGAGTGTTTTACGCCGGAGCATAACGGCTACCCCTTCAACTATATGTCGGGGGATGAAAGCCAATGGGAAAGAAGCATGCAGTATCTGGAAGATGCTATCGACATCACGGCGGAAATCGGGGCAAAGAAGATGCTATTTTCCGCAGGTCATGCGGGCTATGAAGCCAGTGATGCGGATATTATGAAGCGGCTGATGAAAAGCCTGCGGAGATTATCTGCCTATGCGGAGGAAAAGGGCGTCACGCTGGTTTTGGAGCCTTTGACGGTCTATGAAAGCAATGTCATTTGCAGCCTGCGGGATTTGGAACGGGCCTTGAACGTGGTGCAGTCTCCAAATCTGGTGGGGATGACCGATTTGGCAGTACCCTTTACCACAGGGGAGCCGGCGGCGGAATATGTGCGCCGTTTGGGTGACAGGTTCCAATATCTGCATATCATTGATAACGACGGCATCAGCGACAGTCATATCCTGCCCGGGGATGGATGTCTGCCCTTGGGGGCTGTGTTGAGGGAAATTCGACAGGCGGGCTACGATGGGCAGGCCACCATTGAACTGGTGACAGGCTACCTGAAGGAGCCTTCCGCCTATGCAGGATTGGCTATCAAACGAGTACGAGAGCTTTTGGAGGAAGAATAAATGGAAAAGAAAATCAGAATTGCAGCGGCAGGGGATAACTGTGTAGATGCGTATAGCGATGGGAATGTGTATCCCGGTGGCAACCCCGTCAATGTGGCGGTTTATGTGGCCCGTTTGGGGGGCGAATCCACCTATATCGGCGCCGTTGGTACAGATAAATACGGCAAAATTATGCTGGATGCCATCAAAGGAAAAGGCGTGGATATCTCCCACATGAAGGTGCTGGAGGGCAGTACAGCTCTGACCCATGTGGATATTGTCAATGGCGACCGTGTTTTTGGGGAATATGAAGAAGGCGTCATGGCGGATTTCAAGCTGAACGCAGAGGATATCGAATTTCTGGCGGGCTATGATATGGTGGTTTCCGGCCTTTGGGGTATGTGCGAAAAGGAATTGCCCCTGCTGAAGAAAAAAGGTGCAACCATCGCCTTTGACTTTGCCACAAAGCTGGACGACCCCGTTGTGCCTATTGCCATTCCCTATGTGGATTATGCCTTTTTCTCCATTGACGACCAGAGCGAGGAAGAAATCAGAAAAATCATGCTGGAAATGTATGCGAAAGGGCCGAAGGTGGTCGTTGTCACAAGGGGCGAAGCAGGCAGTATCGCTTATGATGGCAAGGATTTTTACCCCTATGGGATTGTTCCCGTGGAGGTTGTGGATACCATGGGGGCGGGGGACAGCTTCATCGCAGGCTTCCTTTATGCCATCTGTCAGGGAAAATCTATCCCCGAAGCCATGGCAGACGGGGCAGCCAACAGCAGCGTAACCCTTTCCTACGCGGGGGCATGGTGATTTTCAATCTGATTTATGGTAAACTAGAGGGGAAAGGAGAGATGAAACATGAAACTGATGAAAAAATTAGCGTTGTTGTTGAGCTTGGCTTTTGCGGCAACGGGTTGCGGCAGCGAAGCGGTGGCAGGTGTGCCGGAAACACCCATACAGCAGGAGGCTGCCACAGATGCGGCATTGGAGGTGCATTTTATCGATGTGGGGCAGGCAGACTGTGCGCTGCTGGTCTCTGATGGGCATTATATGGTCATCGATGGGGGCAACAACGATGATGCCGATACCATCGTATCTTATCTGAAAAAGGAAGGCGTGAAAACCTTGGATGCCGCGGTGGGCACCCATCCCCATGAAGACCATATTGGCTCTCTGGATGCCATCATCAACAGCTTTGACGTGAAAACGGTTTATATGCCGAAGATTATGCATACCAGCCAGACCTTCGAGGATGTGCTGGATGCCATTGCCAATAAAGGCCTGAAGATCAAAGCCCCCAACCCCGGCGAAACATTCAGCTTCAACGGGCTGCCTGTGGAAATCCTTGGCCCGCAGCAGGAATACGGTGATTTCAACAATAATTCCATTGTACTGAAGGTGACGGCAGGAGAAACCAGCTTCCTCTTTACCGGGGATGCGGAAGAAGCGGCGGAAAAGGATATCTTAAATGCAGGCTATGACCTGCAGGCGGATGTGCTGAAGGTGGGCCATCATGGTAGCAGCACCTCTACTTCTGATGCCTTTTTGCAGGCAGTTTCTCCGAAATATGCAGTCATCAGTGTGGGCACAGGCAACAAATATGGGCATCCTGAAAAGGTAACACTGGATAAGCTGCAAAATATCGGTGCGGCAATCTATCGTACAGACCTGCTGGGAACTGTCGTTTGCAGTACAGATGGTCAGAATATCCTGTTCAATGGTGTCAGCGGGAAAACAGAAACCACCGCTGCACCTGCTGTGGCAGAACCCACGGAAATCTACATTGGTAATAAAAATTCGAAAAAATTCCACACAGAGGATTGTTCCTCTTTGCCGGCAGAAAATAACCGCGTATATCTGGAAAGTCGAGAAGAAGCCATTTCTCTGGGCTATCAGCCCTGCGGCTCCTGCAAACCATAAGGAGGGGAGACCATGGCACAGATCGTAGACAGATTCGAAGGGGAATATGCCATTCTGCTGGATGGGGATGCAGTGCTGGAAGTGGGGAAAGCCCATTTGGCAGAAGGTATCGCAGAAGGTGATGCAGTTTCCCTTGGGGAGAACGGCATCTGGCAGAAGGATGCAGCAGAAACAAAAGACAGAAAGGAACACATTGTAAAAAAAATGAACGCTTTGTGGGAATAAAGAGAGGAAAACGGCATAGTTTGGTTTATGCCGTTTTTATTTTTTTCGTTTTTGTTGCTTTAGCAACATCACTTATGCGGAAGGTGTGGTATACTCAGATTGTAAAAGGGAGGTTTATGCTGAGGAGGAAGAGATATGATCAGACGGATTATTGAGATCAACGAAGAAAAATGCAATGGCTGCGGGCTGTGTGCCCAGGCTTGCCATGAAGGTGCCATCGGCATGGTGAATGGCAAGGCAAAGCTTTTGAGAGATGATTACTGCGATGGCTTGGGGGATTGTCTCCCCGTTTGTCCCGTGGATGCTATTAAATTCGTAGAAAGAGAAGCGGCGGCTTATGATGAAGCGGCAGTTTTGGCAAATAAAGAGAAAAAAGAACAGCCTTGCGGCTGTGCAGGTTCTATGGCAAAGGCCATCCAGAGAGAGGAAGCTGCCCCTGTTGAGAGGGCACCTCAGCAGTCCCAGCTGAGACAGTGGCCGGTGCAGATCAAGCTGGTGCCTGTGAAAGCTCCTTATTTTGATGGGGCAAACCTGCTGATTGCGGCGGATTGCACGGCCTATGCCTATGCCAATTTCCATCAGGAATTCATCCGTGGGAAGATCACAGTGGTTGGCTGTCCCAAGCTGGATGCGGGAGACTATTCTGAAAAGCTGACGGAAATCATCCGCAACAACGATATCAAGAGCGTTACAGTGGTGCGGATGGAAGTGCCCTGCTGCGGCGGCATTGAGCGGGCGGCGGTAACAGCCCTGCAAAACAGCGGAAAATTTATCCCCTGGCAGGTGGTAACCATTTCCGTAGATGGTCGCATTGTGGAAAAATAAGAAACAGACAGCGTGGAAACACGCTGTTTTTTTGATTGCTGAAAGGATATGAAAAAAGTTCGGATTTCTATACAAAGTTCAGGAATATGGCTTGCGTTCCCTATGGAATTAGCGGTATAATCATTATATTATACACTTCGGACCCATTATAAGAATTACATAGAAAGAGTGGAAAAACATGAAATTAACGGAACTTTTTGCAAAAGATACTTTCAATATGTCCTTTGAAGTTTTCCCCAATAAGAAACCCGAAAATCTGGAAAGTGTGAAGGCGAAAGTCTTGCAAATCGCGGAACTGGAGCCTGCTTTTATGAGCGTGACTTATGGCGCAGGCGGCGGCACCAGCCAGTTTACACTGGAAATTGCGAAAAATATCAAACAGAGGGGCGATGTGCCCGTTTTGGCTCATCTGACAGCCGTTTCTTCTACAAAGAAACCGTCGCTGCCCGTATTGCAGAGCTGAAAACGGCAGGCATCCAGAATATCATGGCCCTGCGGGGCGATCTGACCCCCGAAATGGAAGGGCAGGACAGAAGCAAATGGGCATACAGATATGCCGTTGATTTGGTTCGTGAATTGAAGGAAAAGGGCGATTTCTGTATCGGCAGCGGCTGTTATCCCGAAAAACACCCCGAGTGCGCCACTATGGCAGAAGACATACGCCATCTGAAAGAAAAAGTGGACGCAGGCTGCGATTTCCTGACCTCTCAGATGTTCTTCGACAACAACATTTTCTATAGCTTCCTGTATAAGGTGAGAGAAGCAGGCATTGAGGTTCCTGTGATTCCCGGCATCATGCCCGTCACCCAGGTAAATCAGGTGACACGCTCCATCGAGCTTTCTGGCTCCTTTATGCCCCAGAAATATAAAGTTTTGGTGGACAGATTCGGCAACAACGCCGCAGCTATGCAGCAGGCGGGCATTGCCTATGCCACAGACCAGATTGTTGACCTGTATGCCAACGGCATCAAGACGGTACATATCTACACCATGAATAAGCCCGATGTGGCGGCGCAGATTATGCACAATGTAAAGGATATCCTGGGCTTATGATACGGGGAAAGACATATCAGGCTCCGCCCGTCAATGAGCGGGAATGCCTGCGATATGCAGGCTGTAATTTTAAAGAGACATCGGCAGAGGAACGGCAGCTTTTTGCGGATTGTCTCGCGGAGATAGAAGGAAAGCTTTCCTATAAGGTCTGCTGGGACAGATTCCCCGTGAAAACAGAAGGAACATCCCTTGATTTTGGCTTTACGAAGGTGGATTCGGCAGGACTGGCGAAAAATCTGGAGGGTTGCGGGGAAATCATCCTGTTTGCGGCGACCATCGGCTTGGAGATTGACAGAGCCATCCGCAGATATACCAGACTTTCTCCTGCGAAAGCGTTGTTTTTTCAGGCCATCGGTGCAGAGCGTATCGAAAGTCTTTGTGATGCCTTTTGCGAAGAACAGCGGGAAGCATTGCAGGCGGAAGGAAAGTTCTTGAAGCCCCGCTTTAGCCCTGGCTATGGAGATTTATCTTTGGAGATGCAAAGGGATATCTTCCGTGTGCTGGATTGCCCCAGAAAGATTGGCCTGACCCTGAACGAAAGCCTGCTGATGAGCCCCTCCAAATCGGTGACAGCCATCATCGGCATCAGCGGAGAAGAATATCAACAAGAAAAAAACAAATGCGGTGTATGTCAGAATTCTGACTGTGCCTTTAGAGGATGAAATCTATGAACGTTTTAGACTATTTGAAAAATAATATCGTATATATGGACGGCGGTATGGGGACACTGCTGCAGGCAGAAGGCTTGCAGCCCGGTGAACACCCCGAACGCTGGAATCTGGAACACCCGGAGGTCATCGTCAAGCTGCAGAAGATGTATTTTGATGCGGGTACAAATATCATCAATACCAATACCTTTGGGGCGAACAGCCTGAAATTCGACCATGAGGAATTGGAGGCAATCATCAAAGCTGCCATAGCCAATGCAAGAGCGGCGGCAGCAGCCAGCACGGGTACACAGGAAAAATTCGTTGCCTTGGATATCGGCCCTTCCGGCAGATTGTTGAAGCCCTATGGCGATTTCGATTTTGAAGAAGCGGTAGCTGTGTTTGCGGAAACGGTACGCTTGGGGGCAAAGCATGGAGCGGACTTGGTTTTCATCGAAACCATGAACGATAGCTATGAAACCAAGGCGGCGTTGCTGGCGGCAAAGGAAAACTGCGACCTGCCTGTATTCGTTTCCAATGCTTACAGCGAGGATAGCAAGCTGATGACGGGGGCTTCCCCGGCGGCTATGGTTGCCATGCTGGAAGGCATGGGGGCAGATGCCATTGGCGTGAACTGCTCTCTGGGGCCCAAAGCGCTGGCACCTGTGGTGGAGCAGTATCTGGAAAAGGCATCTATCCCCGTTGTGCTGAAGCCCAACGCAGGTCTGCCCCGAGAGGTAAATGGAAAGACCGTATTTGACGTACTGCCCGATGAATTTTCCGATGATGTGGCGGGGCTGATTGCCAAGGGCGTACGAATCGCCGGGGGCTGCTGCGGTACTACACCGGCATATATCAAAGCCGTAGTGGAAAAAACAAAGGACATGAAACCACTGCTTGTGGAAAAGAAAAATATCACCTGTGTGTCCTCTTATACCCATGCGGTGGAATTTGGGGCTTCTCCCATCATCATTGGGGAACGCATCAACCCCACGGGGAAAAAACGTTTCAAACAGGCTCTGGTGGAAAATGACATCGACTATATCCTGAATGAAGGGCTGGCACAGCAGGAAAAAGGCGTACAGATTTTGGACGTTAATGTTGGTTTACCTGAGATTGACGAGCCGGAAATGCTGAAAAGGGTCTGCTTTGAATTGCAGGCCATCATCGACCTGCCCTTGCAGATTGATACCTCTGATGTGGCGGCTATGGAACAGGCATTGCGCCGCTATAATGGGAAAGCCATGATCAATTCCGTCAACGGCAAGCAGGAAAACATGGATGCTATTTTCCCGTTGGTGAAAAAATACGGCGGGCTGGTGGTGGCGCTGACTTTGGATGAAGGCGGTATCCCCGATACAGCCGCAGGCAGAGTTGCCATTGCGGAAAAGATTTTGAAAACAGCGGAACGCTATGGTATTGAGAAGAAAGATATCATTTTCGATACCTTGGCAATGGCTATTAGCGCAGCTTCCAATGCAGCGAAGGCCACCGTGGATGCCCTCCATGAAATCAAGCATCGTCTGGGCTGTCATACCTCTTTGGGCGTTTCCAATATTTCCTTTGGGCTTCCCAACAGAGATGCCATCAACAGCACATTCTTTGCCATGGCCTTGGAAAATGGCCTTTCTGCAGCCATTATGAACCCCTTCTCCGGGGATATGATGAAAACCTATTTTGCTTATCGTGCCCTCCATGGTTTGGATGAAAACTGCGGAGAATATATCGATTTTGCCTCTAAATATGTGCCTGCGGCAGCGACAACAACAGCGGTGACACAACTGGCGGCGGCATCCGTTTCCGAGGAATATAAATCTGCTTTGCAGAAAGCCGTTGTAAAGGGGCTGAAAGATCAGGCGGGGGAGTTGACAGCGAAGCTGTTGGAAGAAACAGCCCCTCTGGAAATTGTGCAGAATGAGATTATTCCTGCCTTGGACATCGTAGGCAAAGGCTATGAGGAAAAGACCGTATATCTGCCGCAGCTTTTGATGGCGGCAGAAGCGGCGAAGAGCGCCTTTGAAAAAATCAAAGCATCCATGTCCACGGAAAATGGCGAGGCGGCGGCAAAATGCAGCTTTGTTCTGGCAACGGTAAAAGGCGATATCCATGATATCGGCAAAAATATCGTTAAGCTGCTGCTGGAAAATTATGGTTTCAATGTTACAGACTTGGGACGGGACGTTCCTCCCGAGGTGATTGTGGAAGAAGTGAAAAAACAGCACGCACCTCTGTGTGGCTTGAGTGCGTTAATGACAACCACGGTGCCTGCCATGGAAGAAACCATCAAACAGCTGCGGGCGGAAGCTCCTTGGTGTAAGGCGGTTGTTGGCGGTGCAGTTCTGACACAGGATTATGCTGACCGCATTGGCGCAGATAAATATGCCAAGGATGCTATGGAATGTGTGCGCTATGCCGATGAAATCAATGCTGGCTTAAAGGAATAAAAACAGAATAGAAAAAAGAAACGCCTTGAGAAATTCTCAGGGCGTTTGTGCTTTTGGGAAAAAGAGATATCTCAAATTAAATGGGAAAGGCTTTTTGCAGCAGGGCATACAATGGCTTGAAAAGCACCAGACACAGCACCACATTGCCGATACAATGGATCAGGTCGAACCCCAGCCCCGATACCCAATAGGAGAAAGCCGCTGCAGGGCCGCCTGCGATCAGGTAGGGCAGGGTGCAGAGGGCACCGAAGGAAAGACCGAAGAAGCCGGAGAGGATGCTCCAGAAAAGGGGGGAGGTGTTGCTTCTGAAAAACAGGGCAACCACCGCCAAAATGCTCCAGAGATAGAGATATTGAAACCACCACATACCGAAGCCATAGAGAAACCCTTCCAGAAAAACAAAGCCATATATCATCCAGAAAACCTTTTTGCCGAAAAAGATGGTGTAAAGGATGATGAGCAGGCTGACGATTTCCAGATTGGGCAGAAAGGACATGACCACTTGTCCCGCAAAAAGCAGGGCGGTCAGCACGCCCATCCATGCCAGGCTGCGGGCTTGGCTTCGTTCCATCAATAGCCCTCCGTCAGTGTCAGTTCGAATTGGTCGCCATCAGCGATGGGAGTAGTATCGGCGGAGGTATTCACCTGTTCGCCGCCTTTGGTGATGCACCACCATTGCTGCTTGCTGTCGTCAGCAGTTTCACCATCGACCATGGTAATGAAAAGACCATATTGCCCGACTTCTCCATCTACCAGTTCATTTTCCTGAAGCACTTCGCCCAGATATTCGGCAGTGGTCTGGTAGGTGAAGGTTTTTTCATTCTGGTCTGTATGGGTGACAAGAACAGAAATTTCCTTTGTGCCGGCTGTCGGTTCCGGTTTGTTCTGGCTATAAAAAATACCTGCCCCGATACAGAGGATGATCAGGATGGCCCCTAAGATGCCAGTTTTTTTGTTCATAAAAATTCCCTCCGTTTTCCTTGAGGGAACTCCCTCAATTCTGATTCTGTGTTTCATCATACTGCGGATGAGGGATTTTGTCAATTTTTGAAGGGCAAAAGAATTGCCCCGCAAAATGCGGGGCAAGAAGCATTAGTCTAATTCACCGGTAATATCAGTGATATAGCCGTTTTTATCCAGCTTCAAGACCAGATCCAATTCATCTTCATTTTTATCGAAATCATCCAGCCAGTCAATCAGTTCCAGCAGATTATCAACACTGCTCATACCATCGATATCAACATCAACATCTTCCATTTCATCTTCATCGTTATCGAATTTATACTTGTAATTCGTATCGCTGTATTTCCCTTCGATGGTCAGAGAGTTGCTGCTGAAGCTTTTCAGCAGACCCTTGGCTTCTGTAACTTTCCCTTTAATCTTTGTGACTTTGTCATCGTCCAGTTCCACGGTGACCTCGATGGTCTTTTTGTCCTTATAGGCATCGTAGAGTTCTTTCCAATCATCGATCGTTGTGGTACCGTCGGTGATGTCGATATCCACATCATCGGTATCGGGGGCATTATAGGTCTTGCTGCCGATCTTGATGGTTCCCTTGTCCTTCTTTTCATCATAGGTCATGCTGGAAACCTTGCCGTCTGCATCATCCTTAGAGCTGCTCTTCTTTGTGGAAGCAACGATTTTTGTGACATAATCCTTGCTGTCCAATGTCAGAGTGACATAAAGGTATTTATCATCATCGTACAAATCATAGAAATCCTCGTAATCCTTCGATTTGCTGTCGATGGTGACAGTCACCTTTTCGGTATCCTTCACATAATATTTTGTACTCTTGCCTTTGATTTGGATGTAGCCTTCTTCCTCATCCTCATCATAATTTACCTTGGAAACCTCACCTTTTACAGAATCGCTGCTGCTATCTTCAATGGTGCCTTTGATTTTAGTCAGTTTGCCCTTGCTGTTGAGGGTTACTTCCACCTGAATGGTTTCCTTATCCTTTTCGCATTTTGTGAACAGATCATATAGCTCTTCTAAATCGTACTCTTTTTTGTCGATTTCAATATCTACATCGTCGGCATCGTCGATTTTATAAGTGCTGTTTTTTTCGATTACGATGTAGCCGTCATCGTCTTCTTCATCATATTTTACTTTTGTCAGGGCACCCTTAGTCGCCTTTTCTTCTTTCTTTTCTTCCTCGTAGGTTGCCACAAGCTTTGTTACACGGTAATTGCTGTCCAGTGTGACGGTAGCGGTGATGGTCTTATTTTCTTTAAAGAGCTTCACCAGGGCGTCGATGGAGGAGGATTCTCCGTTCACAGTCACAGTCGTGCCTGTGGAAGAATAGAGGTAGTAGGCATTGCTGTCTTTAAAGTTCACATAGCGGATATTCATATCATTGACCGTGCCGCTTTGGGTAGAAGTAGTAGGGTTTGTAGGTGTAATCGGTGTAGTTGCCTTTTGCAGAACACCATGCAGATTTGTTACCATGACGGCAGTTTCTGTACGGTTGAGTGTGCTCTTCGGGTTGAATTTGCCAACGTTATCGCCGTTTACAACGCCTACTTGATTCAGCAGGGCAACATAGGGCTTTGCCTCGGAAGAGATGCTGGCATTATCGTTGAATTTTGTTGTTATGGCATTGGCGGAATAGGAAGGTACGCCAGTGGTCAGGGCGCGGCCCAGAATAGTAGCTGCCTGTTCTCTTGTGGCAGGCAGGTTAGAGCCGTTTTTCATAAAGCTGCTCAGATTGGAGATGGAAATGATGCCTTTTTCCAGACAGAAGGACACAGCAGGATATGCCCATTCCTGAATACCATAGATATTCATTACAGTAGACCATTTTTCTGTCACTTTGGCATCAGCAGAGGCCTTGCCTGTCTGCTGCAGCAGCTTATAAGCCAGTTGGCAGGATTCAGCCAAGGATACAGAATCTCTGGGACGGAAATAGGTCTTGCCGTTTTTGGTCTCTCCGACCACCAGCCCTAAATCCGCAGCTTTATTGATGGATGCTTCTGCGCCGGGCCAAGGCACCTGATTCATGTCTGCAAAATTTGCCGCAGAGGCAGCAACAGGCTGGCAGGCAATCAGGGCAGCGGCTACAAAAGCCATAGATTGCTTGAATTTTTTATGTTTCATGAAAAGAACCCCCTTTTTTATTCATGCTTGCTTACAATATAACAAATAAGTTTTTGATATATGAAGATTATAGTATAAATGGAATACTTTTAACAGGGCTTTCATGAATTTAAAAAAGATTTAAGAATTTTACCAAATTCTTGCTGAGACATATCTTTCAAAAAAGAAACATAAAGTGTCAGTAAGATTCTTTTGGGAGGAATGGGAGGATGAAGAAATACGGAAGGATGCTGCTGACAGCCATACTGGCTTTGGCGTTGATGGTCGGTTCGCTTTTCCCTGCCTATGGCGCAGAAACAGACCCGCTGACATTGGAAAGCAAAAGTGCTGTGCTGATGGATGCGGCAACGGGGACGGTCTTATATGAAAAGAACAGCCATGAGGCCATGCCCCCTGCCAGCGTGACGAAGGTTATGACCATGCTTTTGATTTATGAAGCGGAAGAAGCGGGGCAGTTTAAATGGGAGGACAGCGTGCAGGTCAGCGAGCATGCGGCTGGCATGGGTGGTTCTCAGGTTTTTCTGGAGCCGGGGGAAACCCAGACGGCAGCCGATATGACAAAGTGCATCGCCATTGCTTCTGCCAATGATGCGGCGGTGGCTATGGCGGAATTTGTGGCTGGCAGCGAAGAGGCTTTTGTGGAACGGATGAACAAAAAAGCCGAGGAGCTGGGCATGAAGGATACCCATTTCGTCAATGCCTGTGGGCTGGATGTGGATGGGCATGAGACCAGTGCCTATGATATCGCCCTGATGAGCCGGGAACTGATGACCCGTTTTCCTGAAATACAGGAATACACCACCACTTGGCAGGATACCATCGTACATAAGACCCGTAAGGGGGAATCAGAATTTGGACTGACGAATACCAATAAGCTCATCAAATGGTACGAAGGGGCAACGGGGCTGAAAACGGGCTCTACGGGGAAGGCGTTATACTGCCTTTCCGGCACGGCGGAGCGGAATGGGCTGCATCTCATCGGCGTTGTTATGGCTGCACCTGATTTTAAGGTGCGTTTTCAGGAGACAATGAAGTTGCTGGATTATGGATTTGCCAATTACACTACTAAAAAAGGTCTGCCAGCGGGGCAGGAAATGGCGGAGATCCCTGTGACAAAAGGGATGGCAGACAGCGTTCCTGTGGTGGTAAAAGAAGAAATTTCTATGCTGCTGAAAAAGGATATGAGCGGTGACTGGGAAACGCAGACAGAAATCCTGCCTAGTATGAATGCACCTGTGGCAGCAGGGGAAAAGGTGGGCGAATTAGTCTATCTCATCAATGGAGAAGAGGTGGGACGGACAGATTTGGTGACGGCAGAAGCGGTGGAGAAAGCCAATATCAATACCATGCTGCAGCGGATGCTGAAAAATTGGTTTTAAAGGGTGCATATCAGCGCCCTTTTTGATAAAAATAAAATAAAAAATTGCCAGACGGAATTTTCACTGAGCCTGTCAAGGCTTGTATGTTTCTGGTGTTTTTGGGCTGAATAGTGCCTTTTCTTTGGGGAAAAAGTAAGCTTGAAGCAAAAAAACGAAAAATTTTGCTTCGAATAATGCGGTTGGGAGAGGAGAAGATGCAGTGGATCAAAAATAAACTATTTTTTTCAGTGTTCCCGCTGGCGGCGATTTTGATACCGACTTTGCTATGGCTGCCCCAAACGGCACAGGCATCGGAACGGCGGGAATTGATTCCTGTGGGGCAGACTGTCGGCGTAACCATGGATACAAAGGGACTTTTGGTTTTGGGGACAGGCTTTGTGAGTGGAGAGGACAATGAGACCTATGAGCCAAGCAAAGGTGTTCTGAAAATCGGCGACTTGATCCTAGAGGCCGATGGGAAGCCTTTGGAAAACAAGGAAGCGTTTCTGGAAGCGGTGGAAAACAGTGAAGGCAAGACAATGGAACTGCGCTTGGAACGGGATGGCAAAGAGAAGGCAGTAAAGATCACACCGGTATTCAGCACGGCAGACAATGCCTTTAAGATTGGTGCATGGATTCGGGACAGCATCCAGGGCATCGGCACGGTGACCTATTATGACCCGACAAACGGAACTTTTGGGGCATTGGGACATGGTGTCTATGATGTGGATACCGATGAACTGATGACCATTCGGGAAGGCTCTTTGGTGGATTCCGACCTGACGGAGATCGTAAAAGGGCAGAAAGGCGCAGCGGGGGAACTGATGGGGAAGGTAAACATGGAGGAAAAACTGGCTCACATCGAAAAAAACACCGAAGTGGGCATTTATGGCACAGCGGAAGAAAGGGTTTTTGAGGGAGAAGCCTTGCCCATCGCCACAGCAGATGAGGTTAAAAAAGGCGAAGCCGTTTTGCTTTCTGACTTGGAAGGCGGAAAGGTGAAGGAGTACTCTCTGGAGATTGAAAGCATTGACCCTGATGGGGGAAAAAGAAATAAGGATATGACTATCCGCATCACCGATGAACGATTGTTAAACCTAACGGGCGGCATCGTTCAGGGCATGAGCGGCAGCCCTATCCTGCAGGACGGGAAACTGGTGGGCGCAGTGACCCATGTGATGCTGAACGAGCCTGCCAAGGGCTACGGCACATTTATCGAAACCATGCTGGCGGCGGCATAAGGAGACAGCGGCGGAATATACCGCCGCTATTTCTCTATTAAAAGAAATGATTTCTATTTTTGTGAAACAAATTTTCTTGACAGGAAAAAAACGAAGTCTGCGTAAACCATTGACATAGTATTGAAAGCTATGTAATATTATAATAGATAGCTCTGAAAATGGTAACGGAAAGGAAAACATTATGAAACAAATCATTCTTGTTGCAGAAACCGGTTCTGATGTAAATGCCCAATTGGCGGCGGAATATGGAATAAAGATTGTCCCCATGCACGTTTCTTTCGATACGGAGACCTTGGATGATGGTGCATTTCCCGTGGAGAAAATCGTGGATTATTACCACACCACAGGAAAGCTGCCGAAAACTAGTGGCTGTACCCCGGAAGATTTTGAACGGGCATTCGATGCCCTTCATGCAGAATATCCCGATGCCCAGCTGTTGTATCTGGCCTATTCTGCAGTGACTACATGCTCTTGCCAGAGTGCGGTGATCGCTTCTGAGCATAGGGACTATGTGACCATTTTGGATACAAAACAGGTGTCTATGGGGCAGTGTAATGTGGTCATCACCATGGCAGAACTTTTGCAGGAACACCCGGATATGACCATAAAAGAAGCGGTAGAGACGGCGGAAAAACTGATTTCCCGTGCCAAAATGTGTTTCCTGCCTGATAATCTGGATTTTCTGCGGGCCGGTGGGCGTGTGAGCAATGTGGCAGCTTTGGGTGCCCGCATCCTGAGCCTGCATCCCTGCATCGAAGTTTTGGATGGCAGACTGGTTGCTACGAAGAAATACCGTGGAAAAATGGGGAAGGTTGCGGCGCAGATGGTGACAGAATATACAGAAAAATATGATCTGGACAAAGAATGTCTGTGGCTTGGCTATACTGTTGGCTTGTCTGAAGCTGTGCAGAAATCTGCAGATGAAGCAGCAAAAGCCTGTGGCTTCAAAAAGATAAGATGGATCCGCGCCAACGGTGTCATCACCACCCATGGCGGCCCTGCGGCCTTGGGAATGGCTGGTTTCACAAAAGAATGATTTTTATATGATTTTTATGCCCGCAGAAATGTGGGCTCTTTTTTTGTCTGTATGATTGTGGTATAATCATATATTATAAAATTGATTTATGGTAAAACAAACAAGGAGAGGTTTCATGGATCACTTGCTTATGCTTCCGGAGGCAATCTATTTTATCCTGCTGCTTTGCAGCTGGGTGGCAGCTATGTTTTCCGGCATCGCCTTCGTTTATGGGATACAACTGAAAAAAGAAAAGCGCACAGTGGCCCGCTGGGGCGGTCTGTTTGCCCTTTGCCTGCTGCTGATTTTTTTGCTGATGAATGGCATGATCGTTTCTGCCGGTTGAGGGATTTGCAATGACAGAGCAGCAATGGGATAAAAAACTGAACATACATACCATTGGGCGATTGGATGCCCATGCGGATCAATACCACTATCCTTATGAGCCTACGCCTTATTCCGTATTGGAACGGCTGGCAGAAAGGGGCGATATCAATCAGGAGAGCATACTCATGGACTATGGCTGCGGCAAGGGCAGAGTGGGCTTTTTCCTGCATTATGCCGTTGGCTGCCGTGCTATCGGCTTGGAGTATAACGAGGAGATTTTCAATCAGGCGGAGCAGAACAAGAATACTGCGGTAAAAAAGCAGGAGGTGGTGTTTTTCTGTGCCAATGCGGAAGAATTCCCTGTGGAGGATGCGGACTGCTTCTATTTTTTTAATCCTTTTTCGGTGGAGATATTGAAAAGTGTCATGGGGCGTATTTTGGAATCCTATTATGAAAGCCCCAGAAGGATGCGGTTGTTTTTCTACTACCCCAATGACGAATACCTGGTGTATCTGATGACCATGTATGCCCTGACTTTTGTAGAGGAGATCGATTGCAGGGATCTGTTCGAGGGCAAGGATGAGCGGGAGCGTATTTTGATATTTGAATTGACATAAGACCGATCAGATCGGTCTTTTTCTTTTCCTAAAATGCGTTTTTTTCTCTCTAAATGTCAAAAAATCCGATATATGGGTTTTTTACGCCATAAAGAGTGCATTTTGGTTTTGTCGTATAGCGTATTTTTTGGACACCCCTTATAATATAAAATCGACAGGAGGCGGAAGGGAAGCCGCCTGCCCTGTCAGAAAACAGAAAGAAGTATAAGAAATGGGGGTCTTTTTATGAAGGAAAATGAAAGAAGCAAAGTGATCCTGGCGGATCGCGACGGGTTTTATCTGCAGCGGCTGAAGCGCTGTCTGGAGCGAAAAGGAGATATGGCGGTCATGGGGATGACCGACAGCGGTCCTGCTGTGCTGGAAATGGCAAAGAAAGTAAAACCGGATGTGATCCTGATGGATATCCTGCTGGGAGAGCGGGATGGCTTCTGGGTGCTGGAAAATTTGAAAAAAGAAGGCATCCATTGTATTTGTATCATGATCTCTGCTATCGACAGCGATAAGCTGGTGCGTCAGGCTATCACCCTCGGGGCGGATTATTATATGGCAAAGCCCATCCAAGGGGATTTGCTGATGGAACGTATCCACCAACTATTGGAACATGAAAATGGCAGCAGCGTGGGTGAAGCGGAAAAAGAAGAGATACCGGAAGCGGTAGAAAATCCTTTTCGCAATCTGGAAGGGGAAATTTCCGTGCTGCTGAGCCGCATGGGGATTTCCGCCAGCATCAAAGGCTATCACTTTATCCGAAAGGCAGTGATGATGGCGGTGGAGGATCAGGATGTTTTGGTGGGCATCACCAAGGGGCTCTATCCGGATATCGCTAAAATGTATAAGACCACTGCCAGCAAGGTAGAGAGAGCCATCCGCCATGCCATTGAAAGTGCGTGGAAGAAAAATGGCCCGCAGGTCTATTTTGAAGTGGCGGGTTATTTGCCGGCGGAAAAGCCCACGAACGGGCAGTTTATTGCTGCATTATCAGAATTTTTTCGCATCCAAAGAGATGAAAGACCAAAAAAAATCAGTTGAAGAGAAAGAGACGTGAAGGATCACGTCTTTTTTCTTTTGAAAAATCGAGAGTTTTCGTTGTAATTCTTTCCATATCATTATAAAATAAGAAATTGAAGAGAAAAAACAAATTTTTTGAAGGATTTCAGAAAGGGGAGATGAAATGGAAAAGAGTGCAAAATGGATCATTTTCAAGGGCGTTGCCGTTATGGTCATTGTGGCCTTGGCGGGCTTCCTTCTGTTTAATGGCTTCGGCAGACATCCCTATACGGCCGATGAACTGGAAAGCGTTTTTCGGGCAAGGGTCATGGAACAGAATATCATTTCTACGCCTGATGAACAGGTGACGATGGTCAGCAAGGAATATGGCAACAGCATCACCTTTGCCATGCAGACGAAGGACGGGGAAAGAGCCTGTGCCACTTACGGCAGAAGTATGTTCTTTGATAAATACAAGGAACTGGATTATTATGCCGGTGTCAACGGCGTGCTGGCATTGGATGAAATGACCTATATGGTCAGCGACGGCGCCATCGCCTATGATACAACGGTGCGTTTTGGTGATGAGGTTGAAATCATCTTCAGCGATGAGGTCAGACCCATCATGTATATCAAATTCATGGCTGTCTGTCTGGCGGCGATGGGGATTTTTGGCTGCCGCATCTTTATGGCAGGAAGAAAATAAATCAATACAAAAGAAAATACATATATGAGGTGAAAATGATATGGAATTATCCAAAAGAGCAATGAGCATCAAAGCATCTACAACAATGGCAATTTCCTCCAAAGCGGCGGAATTGAAAGCAGCCGGTCTGGATGTGGTTTCCTTCGGCGCAGGGGAACCCGATTTCAATACCCCTGCTCACATTGGTCAGGCGGGCATCGATGCCATCCATAATGGACAGACACGCTATACTCCTGCGGCAGGTCTGCCGGAGCTGCGCAAGGCTGTTTGTGATAAACTGAAAAAAGATAATGGTTTGGAGTATGAACCTGCCCAGGTCATCATTAGCAATGGCGCAAAACATTCCCTGATCAATACCTTTATGGCGATTTTGAATGAAGGGGATGAAGTCATCATTCCTGCGCCTTTCTGGCTGAGCTATTCCGAAATGGTTCGTATTGCCGGCGGTGTGCCTGTCATCATCCATACCAAAAAGGAAAACAAATTCATGCTGACAAAGGAAGAACTGGAAAATGCCTATACAGAAAAAACAAAGGCAGTGGTTCTGACAAGCCCTTCCAACCCCACAGGGCAGGTCATGGGGAAAGCAGATTTGGAAATGATCGCAGCATTTGCCATTAGCCATGATATTCTGGTGGTTTCCGATGAAATCTATGAAAAACTGATTTACGATGAAGGTAAGCATCATATCAGCATTGCTTCCCTAAGCAAAGAAATTTACGATAGAACCATCGTCATCAACGGTGTTTCCAAAAGCTATGCCATGACAGGCTGGAGAATCGGCTATGCAGCGGCGCCGCTGCAAATTGCGAAGCTGATGGCATCCCTGCAGTCCCACATGGCTTCCAACCCCAATACCATAGCCCAGATGGCTACCATCGCAGCCCTGAATGGTCCTCAGGATTGCGTGGCGGAAATGTGCGTGGAATTCAAAAAACGCAGAGACTATATTTTTGAAAGAGAAGAAGCCATTCCTCTGCTTTCTGCCCTGAAACCCGAAGGTGCTTTTTATCTGTTTGTGGATGTTTCCGGCACATACGGGAAATCCTATGCAGGGCAGGAGATCAAAACAGCGGCAGATTTTGCATCTATCCTGCTGGATCAGAAATATGTGGCAGTTGTGCCCTGTGCAGATTTTGGTATGCCCGATTATATCCGTCTGTCTTATGCCACCAGCATGGAACTGATTAAAAAGGGCATGGATCGGATCGAAGAAATGGTAAAAGAACTGAAATAAAATGCGGCAAAGACCGCCGAAGAGGTGCTGTCGAAGGTTGGCTGAAAGGAATCAGATTTTAGCTGCCCTCCAAGGCACCTTTTTCATAAAAGGAGGAAAAAATGAGCTACGAAGTGTTGGAAAGCAAGGTGACCCACGAAGGAAAGATCGTGAAGATCACGGTGGACAAGCTGCGTATGCCCGATGGCAGCGAAGCATACAGAGAAACGGTCATCCGCGGCAAAAATGCAGCGGCGACACTGGCGGTGGATAACGATGGTAATTTGATCTTTGTCCGCCAGTATCGTCATGCCTTTGGGGAAATGCTTCTGGAAATCCCTGCCGGCGTGCTGGAGGATGGGGAAGAACCCGAGGAAGGCGTGCTGCGGGAATTGGAGGAAGAAACCGGGAAAAAAGCGGAAACACTGGAATTCCTCTGTGAAATGTATCCTACAGTAGGCTACTGCACAGAAAAGATTCAGCTTTTTATTGCCACAGACCTGACAGAGGGGCAGCAGAAGTTGGATGCCGATGAATTTTTGGAGATTGAAAAATATACACCGGAGGAAGCGGTGGATATGATCTATAAGGGCGAAATCAAGGACGGCAAGACCATTGCGGCCGTTTTTGCATGGATGGCCCGTAAGTAAGACGGAAGCAGGGGGAAAGCAAAAATTTCCTCAAAGCAACTATTACGCCAGTCCTTGTTGTGTGAGGATGTTTTTGCTTTCGTAGGAAAAAGGAATAAATGTATCAGACGAGCCATACCTTGTATCAGGGGGGATGGCTATGAAGAAGAAAAAACGCAGGATAGACAAACAGGTGCAAAAAATCATCGGCATCGTTTGTCTATCTTTTTTATTGGGAATCGCAGGGGGCGCCTTGGCGGCGAACCTGATGCCAACGGGACAGCAAACGGAGCTGTCGTTGTTTCTGCAAGGGGCCATAGAGGAAATGGGGGAAGCCTCCTTCCTTTCGATTTTTTGGAAATATCTGAAGTATGATATCATCATCTGGTTGGGGGGCTGGATGCAGTTGGGGCTTTTCTTTGGGGGAACGGCATTTTTGTTTCGCAGTGTTGCGGTGGGCTTCACTTCTGCCATGATGATGGCGACCTATGGCGCAAAGGGGATTTTCCTTTCTGCGACAACCTTTCTGCCTCCTAATCTGCTGCTGATCCCTGCTTATATCCTCATCATGTCTGCTTCTATCTATTATTTGCTTTCCTGGCGGGAAGAGGGGGCAAAGCGTGCCCTGAAACGGGAACGGCAGCGAAAGCAGGCGGAATACTGTATTTTGTTTGGCATATCCATTGTTCTGCTGGCGGCGGCTGCAGGGGTAGAACGAGTCATTCTTTTGGCATAAAATTGCGGGAAAGTGGAGAATCAACATATATACTACAATGCTTTTAAGGGAAATGTTGCAGTTCGTTCACAAAAAATTCATATTTTTTTCATTTTTTCTACAAAAAATATCGACAAGCCCTGAAAAACTCAGTATAATCTAAGGTACTATGAACGAAGGGGATTGTTTGTATGGAACAATGTATCGTTGATTTTACCGAATATTTGCAGGAAGAAAAAAAATCATCAGAAAATACCGTTCTGTCCTATGCAAGGGATTTGCGAGGCTTTTGCCGATTTATGAAGGAATGCGGCATCCTTGATGCTGCAAAAGTGAATCGTACGAACGTGATGGCTTATGTCTATGAATTGCAGAAGCAGCATAAGGCAGGGGCAACTGTGTCCAGAAATATTGCGTCCATTCGTTCTTTTTATCAGTTTTTGCAGCGGAAAGGAATCGTAACGGAAAACCCTGCGGCGGACTTGGAATTGCCCAAGGTGGAAAAGAAAGTGCCGGAGATTCTTTCTTTGGATAAGGTGGAGCTGCTTTTGGAACAGCCCAATGGCGATGAGGATAAGGAGATCCGTGATAAAGCGATGCTGGAGCTGCTCTATGCCACAGGGATCCGCGTGACGGAATTGATTTCCCTGAAGGTGGAGGATATCAACCTTTCTTTGGAATATATCCATTGTGGCAGTGATGCGAAAGGCCGTATCATCCCCATTGGTGCCCAGGCGAAATTTTCCCTGCGCAGATATATGGAAAAGGTGCGGGAACACATGGTTTCCAAGCCGGAAGAAGATGTGCTGTTCGTCAATTGCAATGGCAAGCCTATGACGAGACAGGGCTTCTGGAAGATTATCAAATCCTATGCGAAAAAGGCTGGCATCCAGGAGGATATCACTCCCCACATGCTGCGTCATTCCTTTGCGGCACATCTGATTGAAAATGGGGCAGACCTGCGTTCTGTCCAGGAAATGCTGGGCCATTCGGATATTTCCACCACACAGATTTATACCAAACTGACGAACCAGAAATTGAAAAACGTATACGCGAAAACGCACCCTCGTGCTTGAGAAGAACTACGGCCGTCCATTAGGGCGGCTTCTTTTATTCTACGGAGCGTTTGTTGTGCTTTGGGGAAGAATGGATTATGATAAGGAAGAAGGAGGCGAAAGCCATGGATATGATGAAAACAGGAGAGCTGCTGGGCCGTTTGCGGAAAGAACATGGCATGACTCAAAAGCAGGTGGCGGAGGTGCTGCAGATCAGCGACCGTACGGTCTCCAAATGGGAACGGGGGGCAGGCCTGCCGGATGTTTCCATGCTGAAGGGCATTTCTGCCCTATACGGTGTGGATATTGAAAAAATACTGGAAGGAAATTTAAAAGAAAAAGGAGTGGAACCGGGAAATATGAAACGGATGAAATTTATCCGCTGTGAACATTGCGGAAATATTTTTTGGAGCACAGGGGGCGGAGAAATCTCCTGCTGCGGCAGAAAGCTGACACCATTAAAAGCGCAGGAAGTGGACGAAGCACACAAAATCCAGATTGAAGAGATCGATAACGAATACTTCATCACTTTCGACCATGAAATGACCAAGGAACATTATATTACCTTTGCGGCACTGGTTTCCTGGGACAGGGCCACAGTGGTGCGGCTCTATCCGGAACAGTCCGGGGAGGTGCGGCTGCCCCGCCAGCGCAGAGGGGAAATCTACCTCTGTTGCAGTGAACATGGTTTATTTCGAAAAAAATTATAAAAAAGGAAGGCGGGAATGGAAAATCTCGCCTTTTTTTGAGCCTGTTTTCAAGTGTACCTGTTGGCAAAGTTCTTTTTTCTGAGTTACTTTTAGTCTGGCTCTTTTTTTAATGTAGACCCGCGTTTTATTGATTGTTGTGCAAAATATATAGGCTGTGTTATAATCGAACTAGAAAAGTAGAATATGCATTGATTATTTGTATGCATTTGTGGGCGGTGAAAGCAATTTTGGAGTTAGACAAATATAAAATCAAAAAGCTTGGTATAGAGCAAGGAATGAAGTTTGAAGTATGTATAGAAAATGGACAGCCTATATTTACAGGTGTTGTAAGCAAGCTGGACGAGGATTCTCTTTGGATCTCGAATGTAAATGGCGGAAATGTTCCGTCGGTTATTTACAACAGCAAAATTGGGTTGAAAGGTTTTTCTGCGAATAATAGCAATATATTATACGGCGTTATTTGCGGAAGCAGCACTCTGTTTTGGAGAATTAATAAAATTTCGAAACAAAGTTATTATAATAATAGAAATTACTATCGACAGTCTGTTTCTATAGAAACAAAAGTGGATCGGATAGATTTTGCTGATAGCGGAAATGAAGACAAAAAGAAAATGTCAGTTTCCGCACTTCCGTGCAAAATTTTAAATATTAGCGGAAGCGGTTTGCTTATCAGCATCAAAGAAAAATATTCCATTGGTACTATGCTTCAATTCTGCAATTTATCCCTTATCCCGGATCATGCTCCTTTCTGCTTAAAGTGCAGAATACTGCGTATGGAAGAAAATAATAAAGAATATTTATATGGCTGTAAATTTGAGGAAATGGATAAAAAAGTACAGGAACGTCTGGTTCAAGAAATCTTTATGCTGCAAAGAATTGAAATTAAGCGACAAAACGGACAAAACAGTGAGTATTATTGAATATGAAATATGGATTGTTTGGCAAAAATGGCAAAAAGAAAGACGAGGTCGGAAAACCTCGTCTTTTTGTATGTAGAAGCAATTATTCAGCTACTTCTTCTTCGCCGTCAACGGGAGCTTCTTCTTCACCGTCTGCAGCTACTTCATCTTCAGCTGCTGCATCGTCAACAACTTCTTCTTCAACGACTTCTTCTTCGCCGTCTACTGTTTCTTCTACCTGAGTTTCATCAACGGGAGCTTCTTCTGTGTTGCCGCCGCAAGCTGCTACGCCGAAAGCCATTGCTGCACAAACTGCCAGTACGGATACTTTTTTGATCAGATTCTTTTTCATTTTATGTTCCTCCTAATTTTCAAAAACAAGTGTGTGTTGATCTTTTTCGATCGTGAGGAAAATATAACACGTTATAATTTTTTGTTCAATAGTGAAAAAAAGTTTGTTTTATTCTATTTGTTGAAATTTAAATGGCATTTTGGCTTTGATGGACACGTATCTCATGCAAGCTTCGTTTTTCTCAAATTTTCTTTTGATTTCTTTATGATTTAGGAAAAGTGCTTTATTCGGCGGATGTTTGTCTTTATTCTATGGAAATGTAAGAAAATCTTAAGAAATTACAAAGTCTTTCTATGAATTATAGATAAAATGGATATAAAAAACACCCCGCTTTTGGGGTGTTTTGGAAATTCAACTCAAGGAAGATACTCTTTGGTCAAATATTGTTTGCCTATCAGGTCGTCATAGGTCAAAAGTTCGTGCAGTTTGATGTATTGGTTTCTTGTAGCCTCGTCTGTTGTATCGGAATACAACTCATAATAGGGGCTGATGACAGGGCAGTTCTTATACAAATCCAACAGGAAATTGGTACGGACTGTTTCCGGCGCACCGATATAATCACACAGCAGAGCCGTCAGCAGATAGGGGGATACGGCATCCCCTTCGGCACGATAGTCATGGCCCGTGTCATAGTTGCTGAAGATCACATAAGGTGTGGAGAACATACCGTATTTTTCCTCTGTGGTCCATTCGGAGGCGGTGGCAGAAGAAATATTGCCTGTAGTCGTATAAGGCTCGAAATCGCCGCCCAGGGTCGGCAGATGGTCGCCATACCAAAGAACGACTGTGGGCTTTTCTCTGTTCATGACGTAATCATACAGCTTGCCCAGCTCTGCATCGGAATCGGATACGCCTTTACAGTAGTTGTGGAGTACATTGAGGTTTCTTTCGGTGAGGACATCGGAAGAAACGCTGATATCCCAGTCGAAGGGCTCATATTTATCGAAATACAGACCATGGTTTTCCATGGTGATGGCCTGCAGGAAAAGACCGGTTTCATGGGGCTGCTCCAGTTGATAGATGATTTCCTCCGTAACGGTTTCATCGGTGATATAGGAGCCGCTGTTCCAGTGATGCTCTGCATGGAGGTCATATTCCCCAAGGAAATCATCAAAGCCCAACAGAGGATATGCTCGATCCCGTTCATAGAAGGTTTTCTGATAGGTATGGATGCCGATGGTATCATAGCCCTGGTTTTTAAAATGGCGGGCATAGGAGAAGATATCATCGAACACATACTGCTGATAGGGCACATTGCCGGAGGGCAGCATATTGGTGGTCATGCCTGTCAGGATTTCAAATTCGGGACGAACGGTGCCGCCGCCGAAGGTACAGGAGACCATTTTGCCGCTGGGATGATTTTCTGCGATGCGCCGATAGTTTTTGATGGGGTCGTCGGAATAGGTCACACCATTCAGTACGGTAGGGTCCCAGAAGGATTCGGAAAGGACAATGATGATATCGGGATTCTGGAAATCTTTGCCGGAATCTGCGGAAGGCTGATAGGGTGCAAAGGCCTGTTCCAGATATTTTTCGCTATAATTCTCGGGAGCCCCCATGCTCAGGGAAGAAAAATTCAGCACGAAAGCTGTGATGAAGCCGTTTTCCGTGTAGTTTTTCGTTTGGTCGCCGGGAGCCTTGGGGGAAAGCCCGAAGGCATTGTAACATTCACGGACAGTAGGGTTTATGGTGAACAGATACAGGCATACCAGCAGGATAGGCCCGCCGATGATACGTTTCTTCCATGCAAAGGGAAGTTCGGGGCGCAGCAGCAGCAGACAAACCAGATAGATCACCGTGCAGGCAATGACCGCCCAAAGAACGGGAGGAATTTCCAGAGAAGTCAGAAAAGTTGTAAAGCTGTCCGCATTTTTTGCCAGCAGCAGATCCCAAGGCATGAAATGTTCTTTCAGGATATTGGTTTTGAAAAGGTCTACCAAAGGCATGATAGTGAAGAACAAGCCTGAGAGCAAAGCTGCCAGAGGGATGCGCCTGCAAAGGCAGATCATGGCACCGAAGAACAGATAAACGATAATCAGTCCCAGAAGGAATGCCCCTAGGTTTTGCGTCAGTAGCGCTTTCAACAGTTCCATAGGTGCTTCTGCCGAGCAGAAGGAAAGGAAATTGCATGAAAGGGTCAGGTAGATGGGATAAAGCAGGACCAACGCCCACATGGCAGTGGCTGCGATTTTATTGCTTTGGAGATACGTTTGGATTTTTGTTTGTAAGTCTTTTATTTTTTGCATCTATATCAAACCTCATTTTCTTAAGAATTTACAAATTATTATTTTAACATTATTTTTGTAGTTTTTCAAGGAATGACAGAGAGAAGCCTCTATGAAAAATGAGAAAGAGTCCAAGTCCATTCCTTTTCAACAGAACGTTGAAAAAGCTTTACTTTCGTGATACGATGGCAGAGGCAGTTTCCAAGGAACCTGAACCGATCCATGGAGGAGTTGAAAAAATGGATAATATTGGTTTATATATCCACATCCCTTTTTGCCGACAGAAATGCCTCTACTGCGATTTTCCGTCCTTTGCGGGAAAAGAAGGCATGATGCAGGCCTATGTGGATGCCTTGACGGCGGAAATAAAAAGCAGAGGGAAGGGATATTCTAAGAAGAAAGTCATTTCTGTTTTCTTTGGGGGAGGCACGCCCACTGCATTGCCCATCCCCATGCTGAAACAGCTGATGCAGGCAGTTTATGAAAGCTGGGATATTGCGGAGGATGCGGAGATCACCACAGAAGCCAACCCCGGCACGCTGGATCGGGAAATGGCCAATGCCCTGAAAAAAATGGGCTTTAATCGCCTGAGTATGGGTGTGCAGGCATGGCAGAATCGGTTATTGCAGGATTTGGGACGTATCCATACCATCGAGGGATTTTTGGAAAACTATCATGCAGTCAGAGAAGCAGGCTTTGCAAATGTAAATGTGGATTTGATGTTTGCCCTGCCCAAGCAGACCATGACAGACTGGCAGGAGACAGTGAAAAACATCATTGCCCTGCAGCCGGAGCATATTTCTGCCTATAGTCTGATGATTGAGGAAGGGACGCCTTTCTTTGACAGATACGAAAAAGGTCTGCTGGAGCCTGCATCCGAGAAACTGGACAGGGAGATGTATCACTGGGCGGTGGATTACTTGGCGGAGATGGGCTATGAGCAATATGAAATTTCCAATTTTGCAAAAAAAGGCAGACAAAGCCGCCACAACCGCATCTATTGGCAGGCGGAGGAATATCTGGGCATGGGGCTGGGCTCCCATTCTTATATGGAAGGAACACGCTTTCATAATACTTATGATTTGCAGGCATACATCAAAGCAAAGGGGGATGCTTCCTTATTAAAGGAAGAAGTCGAAATCATTACGGAAACAGATGCGCTGGCGGAATTTATGTTTCTGGGGCTGCGGCTGACAGAGGGGGTATCCTTTGACCGATTCCGTGCGCGTTTTGGTAGGGAATTATACGAGATTTACGGCACACAGGTACGGGAACTGGTAGAGGCAGGTCTGCTGGTGGAGGATGCGAAAGGCATCCGCCTGACGAGAAGGGGTATCGATGTGAGCAATGTGGTTTTTGAAAAGTTTCTTTTTTAAGTTACTTTCTTAAATTGAAATTTAACGAAAAATTTTACATTTAGCACTTGACATCTTTGGTGGCTAGTGCTATCTTTATATACGTAAGTTAGCACTCGAACTTGGTGAGTGCTAATAAAATGGAAAAAGGAGGCGGCGGAATGGCTTTAAACGACAGAAAAATACAGATTTTGCAAGCCATCATCAATGACTATATTGAAACGGCGGAACCCGTCGGTTCCAGAACCATTGCCAAAAAATATAATCTGGGCATCAGCTCTGCTACCATCCGAAACGAAATGAGCGACTTGGAAGAAATGGGCCTCATCTTACAGCCCCATGCATCCAGCGGTCGAATCCCTTCCGATATGGGCTACAGGCTTTACGTAGACCATCTAATGCAGCAGAAGGAGCTGTCCCCGGAAGAACAGAAATATCTGCAAAGCGTGGTCTCCAGAGATATCAGCCAGATCGATTATCTGATGGAGGAATCCGCAAAGGCATTGTCTCTTTTGACAAATTATACGACATTTGTTTCCGAGCCCGTGGGGCAGAGAACCAGGATCAAGCAAATCCGTCTGCTGCCCTTGGACAGCACATCGTTGCTGCTGGTCATCGCAACGGGAGATAATTTTATCAAGAATCATGTCATTAAAATGGACAGCGTGCCTTCCGAAGAAAAAATCTTCTACATGGGCATCAGCCTGAATAGGGTGCTGCAGGGCTGTTCTCTGAATGAGATTGACGGTGCAGTCATCAGCAGGATGCAGGCAGAACTGATGGAATATCAGGAACTGTTGCAGCCCATCTTGAAAGCCATCGAAATGACGATGCGGGCAGCGGAAAAGATTCAGGTACACATGAGCGGCACGAAAAATATGCTGGCCTTTCCTGAATTTGCTGATATCCAGAAGGCAAAATCCCTGTTCCAGACCTTGGAAGAAAAGGACGTACTGGTAACGATGCTGGAGGAAAGCAAAGGCAACGATATCCAGATTCTGATTGGCAGCGAAAACAGCGTGCAGGGTATGAAGGACTGTAGCGTCATCACTGCTACGTATAAGATGGGGGATAATACAAGAGGTACCATCGGTATCGTGGGCCCCACCCGAATGGATTATTCGCAGGTCATTTCCGTTTTGAATGGAATGGTGCAAAATATTGAAAATGTATTACGGAACCTATCCGATGGGAATAAGAAAAATACCTAGAAATGAGGGAACAACGTGGAAGAAATGAAAAAGGACGAAAATCTGGAAGCGCAGGAAGCTGTAGAAGAAACTGCGGAAACAGTGGAAGAAACAGCGGAAGCTGTGGAAGCAGAGGAAGTTCTGGATGCTGTGGATGAAACAACGGAAAGAATTGCCGCTCTGGAACAGCAGGCTGCGGATAATTTGGATAAATATCAGAGAACATTGGCGGAATTTGACAACTTCCGCAAACGTACGGTAAAGGAAAAAGCCAGTATGTATGACGATGGTGTGAGAAGCACAGTGGAAAAGCTGCTGACCGTCATTGACAATCTGGAAAGAGCCGTTGCTGTACAGGAAGGCAAGGTGGATGAAAACGATGCCTTCTTCAAAGGCGTAAAAATGACTTTGACGCAGTTCCAGGAGGTGCTGCATGGCATTGGCGTGGAAGAGATCAAGGCTTTGGGCGAACAGTTCGACCCCAATCTGCACGCGGCAGTGGCCCATGAGGACGATGAAAACTATGGTGAAAATGAAGTCGTTCTGGAAATGCTGAAAGGTTATAAGTATAAAGATAAAGTGATCCGCCACAGTATGGTTAAGGTGGCAAACTGATTCAGGCAATTGAAAAAATATTGTATATTCTTTAGGAGGAAAAAATCATGGGAAAAATTATTGGTATTGACTTGGGTACAACAAACTCTTGTGTAGCAGTTATGGAAGGCGGTCAGCCTGTTGTTATCGTAAACAGTGACGGTGCAAGAACAACTCCTTCTGTGGTTGGTTTTGCAAAGAACGGCGAAAGACTGATTGGTGAGACAGCAAAACGTCAGGCAATCACAAACCCTGACAACACCATCAGCTCCATCAAGAGCCACATGGGTGAAAATTATAAAGTAAACATTGAAGGCAAAGGTTACTCTCCTCAGGAAATCTCCGCTATGATCCTGCAGAAGCTGAAAGCAGACGCAGAAGCTTACCTGGGCGAAACAGTAACAGAGGCAGTTATCACAGTTCCTGCTTACTTCAATGACGCCCAGAGACAGGCAACAAAGGATGCCGGCAAAATCGCCGGTCTGGATGTAAAACGTATCATCAACGAACCCACATCCGCAGCTCTGGCTTACGGTCTGGATAACGAAAACGAACAGAAAATCATGGTATATGACCTGGGCGGCGGTACATTCGACGTTTCCATCATCGAAATCGGCGATGGCGTTATCGAAGTACTGGCAACAAACGGTAACACACACTTGGGCGGCGACGACTTCGACCAGAGAGTTATCGATTTCCTGGTAGCTGAATTTAAAAAAGCAGAAGGCATGGATCTGTCCAAAGATAAAATGGCAATGCAGAGATTGAAAGAAGCTGCAGAAAAAGCGAAAAAAGAACTGTCTACAGTAACATCCACAAACATCAACCTGCCCTTCATCACAATGAATCAGGATGGCCCCAAACATCTGGATGTAACACTGACAAGAGCAAAATTCGATGAACTGACACACGATCTGGTAGAAAACACAATGGGTCCTGTACGTCAGGCACTGAGCGATGCTGGTCTGTCCACAGGCGAAATCGACAAAGTCCTGCTGGTTGGTGGTTCCACAAGAATTCCCGCTGTTCAGGATGCAGTTAAGAAATATACAGGCAAAGAACCCTTCAAAGGCATCAACCCCGATGAATGTGTAGCTGTAGGTGCTGCTATTCAGGGTGGTAAAATGGCTGGTGACGAAGGCGCAGGCAGCATCCTTCTGCTGGACGTAACACCTCTGTCTCTGGGTATCGAAACTCTGGGCGGTGTTGCAACAAAGCTGATCGACAGAAACACAACGATCCCTACAAACAAAAAACAGATCTTCTCTACAGCAGAAGATAACCAGACAGCAGTAGATATCCACGTTGTGCAGGGTGAAAGACCTCTGGCAAAGGATAACAAAACACTGGGTCAGTTCAAGTTGGATGGTATCGCTCCCGCAAGAAGGGGTGTTCCTCAGATTGAAGTAACTTTCGATATCGACGCAAACGGTATCGTTAACGTATCTGCAAAAGATCTGGGTACAGGCAAAGAACAGAAAATCACAATTACAGCAGGCTCTAACCTGAGCGATGAAGAAATCGACAGAGCTGTAAAAGAAGCAGAACAGTTCGCAGAAGCCGACAGAAAGAGAAAAGAAGCCATCGATGCGAAAAACGAAGCAGATTCTTTGATCTTCCAGACAGAAAAAACAATGGAAGACTTGGGCGATAAACTGGATGGCGCTGATAAATCCACAGTAGAAGCAGAACTGAACAAACTGAAAGATGCTGTGAAAGATATGACACCTGATACAATGACAGAAACAGATACAGAAAATGTAAAAGCTGCAACAGAATCCCTGAAACAGGAATTCTATAAACTGTCCGAAAAACTGTATCAGCAGGCACAGGCTGCTCAGGGCGATGCAGATGCAAACGGTGCAGGCCCCGATGTGGTTGACGGCGACGGCAAAGAACTGTAATTTGGGCTGAGCCCTAAGACAAAAGCTCAGACGCAAGCGTCTTCAAGCTTTTGTCTTGTATAACAGAGGTATAAACAGATTCGTTCCGGCGGCTGACGCCTTGAAACGAACTATTTTCCTCAGCGGAAGTGCTGGCACTGCTCTGCAGCAGCCCTAAGGGCTGGTTTGCTTTGCAAACTGCCGTGCCGCTTGCGGATTCCAGTTGGAAAACTAACTCACCGCCCAAGATGGGGCGGCAGGCAAAGCCTGCTTTGCGAAGCAAAGTGATGAATACTTGTTTTCCAAGCCTTTCCGCGGTACGATAAACTGAAATATTATGCTGAAAGCAAGGGTGGTACTGGGAGTACATTTTGGTGCTTCCTGCTGCCCCTGCTTTTGCTGTTTGATACAAGTGAAGATTCCCTTATTTTGAAAAAGCAAATGCTTTTGCGTATCGGGTCAAGGGGCTGAGCCCCTTGCGGGGGAGTTGGGGGCGGAGCACCCAAGGTATTATAAGGTGGTGAGAAAGTTGGCAAATAAAAGAGATTACTATGAGGTTCTGGGGGTAAAAAAGGACGCCACAGAAGCGGAGCTGAAAAAAGCCTATCGTAAAATGGCGGTGAAATACCATCCCGACCAGAACCCCGGCGATAAAGAAGCAGAAGAAAAATTTAAGGAAGTCAACGAAGCATACGAGGTACTGAGCGACAGTCAGAAGCGCGCCCAGTACGACCAGTTCGGTCACGCAGCCTTTGAACAGGGCGGCATGGGCGGCGGTGGCTTCTATGGTCAGGGCTTCGATATGGGCGATATCGGCGATATCTTCGGCAGTATGTTTGGTTTCGGCGGCTTTGGCGGCGGTGGTGCAAAGAGAAATGGTCCTCGCCGTGGGAAAGACGTAAACGTAAGCATCCAGCTGACCTTTGAAGAAGCTGTTTTCGGCTGCAAAAAAGAGATTTCTGTGGCAATTTATGATGAATGTGATACCTGCCACGGCACAGGTGCTAAGGAAGGTACCCATGCGGAAAGCTGTCCGACCTGTAACGGTACCGGTCAGGAAAGAGTGGTACAGCAGTCCATGTTTGGCGCAGTGACCAGCGTAAGAACCTGTTCCAAGTGCGGCGGCAGCGGTAAGATCATCAAAGATCCCTGCGGTACCTGTCGCGGTACCGGTAAGGTACGTAAAACAAAGAAATATGAAGTCAATGTACCCAAGGGTATCGATAATGGACAGACCATCCGTCTGGCTGGCAAAGGCGAGATCGGTGAAAACGGCGGCGGCTATGGCGACCTGCTGGTAACGGTATACGTACAGCCTAACCGTGTATTTATCCGTAAAGGTTTCGATATCTATTGCGATGTGCCGATTACATTCGTGCAGGCGGCTCTGGGCGGCGAAATCACCATCAAAACCATCGATGGGGAACAGAAATATACCATCAAGCCCGGTACACAGCCTGATACAGTGGTGACACTGCGAGGCGTGGGGGTACCCAATCTGCGAAATCCTAAGGTAAGAGGGAACCAGATCGTTACCTTGAAAGTGAAGATTCCTACAGACATGAGCGAACGGCAGAAAGACCTGCTGCGTCAGTTCTATGGCGATGCACCTGCCGAAACAACAGCCGCTGGGGAAGCACCAAAGGAAGAGAAAGAAAAGAAAAGCTTTTCGGAAAAAATGAAGGGCTTCTTTAAGGACGAATAAATATAGAAACGAACAAACAAACAGCCAATGGAGAACAATGCTCCGGCGGCTGTTTTTGTTTGTAATCTTAAGAAAATCATAATTTTTTTTGCGGAGAAAATAAAAGAAGCTGTGCTATACTGTGGGAAATAGCAGAATATAAAAAGTAGAAGGGGGAAAAGAATATGAAGGTTTGGAAGCTGGGAATCGTAGGCTGTCTGGCGGCGGCATTATGCAGTGGATGCGTATCGACCGGGAATAAAGGCTGGGACGATCTGTCGGAGGAAGAAAAGCAAGAGGTGGAAAATGCCCTTGCGGAAGCGAAAGTAGAAGTGGAGACTGCTTGGCAGGACGCACAGGATGAAATCAGAGCAGAGCTGGAAGAAACCAACTGGGCAGAGATTTTACTGGAAGAGGATACGGATGGGCGCCCTAGAAAGCTGCTTTGGTACAGAGCAGGGGGGGAAAACTCCAGAGAATGAAATTGTGGACTGGGTTGGCTTTGGTGAAAGTCTTTCTCTGGAGGACTGGGAACCCTGCGAGGAGACCACAGCGGACTTTCAGGAGGAGATCGTATACACAGTACAGGAGAAGAAATCCGTGGGTATGTTGGACAGCAAGAAGGACGAGTACAGAACATTGGGCAGCATTATTGTATATGAGGATGCGGACTTGGTGTATGTGACGACGGATACACTGGAAGGTACGGCGGGTAAGATTATGGAAACGGTGCTGGGCGAGAAGGAGAACGGATGGTTCGGCAGTGTTTATAAAGTGCCGGAAGGGGATCTGAAGATTCTGCGGCAGCAATAAAAATGCCCTTGACAAATTGAAAACGACCGCATAAAATATATTGAAACTCTTTGCACTGCACATACGGGAGATTCCCCATACATACAGTACAAACTGAGCAGACAGCGGATTTTCCGTGTAGTCGGGCATTTATGCAGCGGATGATAGCATCTGCGGGACAGTTTTATGTTCTGCAGATGCCTTTTTTATTTCAGGAGGAAAGAAAATGACAAAACTTCTACTGCGATTATTCATAAAGAATCATGAAAATACAGAAGACCCGGCGGTTCGTGCGTCCGTAGGTAAGCTGGCGGGAGCGACGGGCATCGTCTGCAATAGCCTTTTGTTTTTGGGAAAGCTGATTGCTGGGCTTTTGGCCGGTTCTGTTGCCATTATTGCCGATGCGGTAAATAACCTTTCTGATGCGTCCTCTTCCGTGGTGACCCTTTTGGGGTTTCGTCTGGCACAGCAGCCTGCTGATGCAGACCATCCCTACGGTCATGCCAGATATGAATATCTTTCGGGGCTGATTGTGGCGGTGCTGATTTTGGTGATTGGGGTAGAGCTGGTGAAATCCTCCGTTGGGAAGATTATCCACCCGGAACCCATTGCTTTTTCTGCCCTTACCGTTATGATACTGATTGCCTCTATTGCTGTGAAGCTGTGGATGTCCCTGTTTTTCGGTGCTCTGGGCAAAAAGATTAAATCCACAACCCTTTCTGCCACTTCTGTGGACAGCCGAAACGATGTGATTTCCACAGCGGCAGTTTTATTGGGCTGTCTGGTGGGATATTTTTTCCATATCAACATCGACGGCATTGTGGGGCTGCTGGTGGCACTGTTCATTCTATATTCTGGCATCAATATTGTGAAAGAGACTATCTCTCCTTTGCTGGGGCAGCAGGCAGATGCAGAGCTGGTGGAGAAGATTCATACATTGGTGTTGTCCCATGAAAAGGTTTTGGGTGTCCATGATTTACTGGTTCATGATTATGGCCCGGGGCAGTGCTTTGCATCTTTGCACGCGGAACTGAGTGCGGCGGAGGATGTCCTTGCCTGCCATGAAATCATCGACCATATCGAAAATGAAGTTCGGAAGGAACTGCATGTAGATTTGGTGATTCATTACGACCCTGTGGTGACCGATGATGCAGAAGGAAACGAAATGCGGGCGATGCTGGAAGAAATCGTTTCGGAAATCGATCCCAGATTGTCCATACATGATTTTCGAATGACCGATGGCAGAAAGCTGGTGTTTGACTTAGCAGTGCCCTATGATATGGGGCAGCAATATGAAGCATTGCAGCAGAAAATTGATGGGAGCCTGCTGGAAAAAGGAAAGGATTACACCACAGAAATCCGCTTCGATGGAAAGGCATAAATGACATATTTTTTATAGAAGAAACACAAAAAGGGAATGAATCTTAATGATAGAAGGATTCATTCCTTTTCTTGTTTTTCAGAAGAGAACAGGCACGGTTTTTTCAGGGCTGCATAGACTGGCAGCAACGGAAAGGAGCGTGTTTTATATGGCAAAGATCAGTTTATGTATGATCGTGCGGGATGAGGAGGATGTGTTGGAGCGGTGTCTGAAAAGCATTGCCGATTGTGTGGACGAAATCGTGATCGTGGATACAGGTTCTGTGGACCGCACGAAAGAGATCGCCCAGAAATTTACGGATAAAATTTATGATTTTCCGTGGGTAGATGATTTTTCAGCGGCACGGAATTTCGCTTTTTCCAAAGGAACCGGGGATTATCTCCTATGGATGGATGCCGATGATGTTTTCCCGGAAAAAGAGAAGGAGAAGCTTCTTGAGCTGAAAAAGGATTTGGATGAACACCCCTGTGATATGGTGATGATGCTCTATGATGTAGGGTTTGATGAAGAAGGCAAGGCAGTCTTTTCTTATTATCGGGAACGGCTCATGCGCCGCTCAGAGCAGGCGAAGTGGGTGGGCTGTGTCCATGAGGTCATCCCCCCCTTTGGGAATGTACGCTATGCAGAAATCCATTTTGAGCATCGGAAGGAGAAGGCGGAATATTCTGACCGAAACCTACGGATTTATGAAAAAATGCTGGAAAAGGGGCAAAAGCTTGACCCCAGAGAGTGGTTTTATTATGGTCGGGAATTGTATTACCACGGAAGGTATGAAAAGGCGGCAGAGGTCTTTCGGGGCTTTTTGTCCGATCCTCAAGGATGGCTGGAAAATAAATTGGAGGCAAACCGATTCCTTTCCTATAGTCTGTCGGCATTGGAGAAAAAAGAGGAAGCCTTTGATACGCTGTTGCAGGGGCTGAGACTGGCACCGCCTACAGGGGAGCATTGCTGTGATATCGGTGCATATTTTTACGGAAAAGAACAATGGGAGCAAGCCATCTTCTGGTATGAAAATGCCTTGCGGGCAGAACGGAGGACGGAGCAGGGGGCTTTTGTGCAGGAGGACTGCTATGGATTTCTGCCCTGTATCCAGCTTTGTGTCTGCTATGACAGGCTGGGAGATTTGGAACGGGCAAAAATGTATAACGAAATGGCAGGGGTATTCAAGCCCAAGGATGGAGCTGTTTTGCAGAATCAGGCATATTTCAAAAAAATGTTACAGAAATGAAAAATGCAGCTCCCCAAGAGGAGCTGCATGATATAGTTATGATGTATGTTTGGCCCGAATAAAGGAAATGGGCAAATGATAGCTGAAATTTTTTCTATGTTATGCGCTACGCTGTGCGATCGCTCTGTTATCAACAACAGGACCCATTACTTTCATTGCCAGAGCGACAAAGGCAACGGCTGTCACTGCGATACCCAGAGTTACAACGAGCTGCCCCGCTGTTGTAGCTACACCCAGAGCGGAGATAAAGCAAAGAATTGCAAACAGTACCAAATCTGCAAACAAACAGCTATTTACAAAAAGATAATCGTGTTTCATGATAAATGCCTCCTTCAAAGACAAATGAATTTTTTTGTTTGAATTGCTGGATTGGGAGATCTCCGTTTCTCGAATAAGAATATAACATAGATAAAACAGAATGTAAAATTCATAGATTTAAAGATATCTATTAGGATTTTTAATATGAAAATCAGGTGGGATATATTTCTTTCAGAAGGGCGAAAAATGCCGACATCTGGGGGGTGACCACCTTATGATGGTGATATAATGCTTGTACCCAAACGGTAAGATCCATTTCGGGAACATCCAGCGTACACAGTTCCCCTTTTTTTACTGCATCTGCGATTAGGTAATAGGGAATCAGACCAATGCCTGCGCCCCGTTCGACCATCATCATAGCGCCTGTGGCGTTCCAGATATCCAGAGTAGGCTTGATATCCTGCGTCAGTGATTTGGAATGTTCACAAAGGATTTCTGTGAAGGAAACGTGCTTATTGGAAACGATGAGCTCTTCCTGCGCGATCTCATCCATGGAAATATTCTTTTTTGCCGCCAAGGGGTGGGTAGGGGGTGCAGAAAAGACGATGCGTTCCTTATAGGAGAAAGCGGAGAGCAAATCCTTCTGCCCCTGTTTTTCCAGAAAAAGGAAGCCAAAATCAGCTTCGTTTTGGGAGAGCATCAGATTGACCTCTGCCATACTGTCGGCACTTTTTACAACAATATCCACCTTGGGATAGCGTTTATGATATTCCAGCAGGATATCGGGCAAAACAGATACCATCAGGGAGTCGATGGAAACGATGCGCAGGTTTCCCCGTAATTCCTGCCCTTCGCTGCCGAGGCAGGAGATTTTCTGTACCAGTTCCATCATTTGCTGGGCATAGGCGTGCAGTTCCTGTCCCTTTTCGGTGACATAGACCTTTTTACCGATGCGGTCGAATAGCTGCACATGAAGTTCCTCTTCCAGCTGTTGAATCTGCACGGTGACGGTGGATTGAGAATATAAAAGCTGTTCGGCTGCTTTGGAAAAGCTGCCGGTTTCGACGATTTTCAAAAAAGTGATGAGATTTCGCAGTTCCATAAAAGCCTCCTATGGATCAAGTGGATAAAGAAAAAGCAGTATCTTTGGATACTGCTTTTTTTCGTATTCGAATGAAAAATGTGCAAAAGCAAAGTGCCCCTCTGCAGAGAGCGGATTTGTGGTTTACAGCAGCACGACACCTGCGGCATTGCAGACATCGATGGTTTCCTGATCCCAAATGGAGGACTGTACTTCACCGATATGGGCTTTGCCCAAGAGCAGCATACACAGTCTGGATTGACCGATACCACCGCCGATGGTGCAAGGCAGTTTGCCTTCCAGCAGCATTTTGTGGTAGGTCAGGTTTCTGCGGTCATCGCAGTTTGCCTTTCTCAGCTGCTGATCCAGAGTAAAGGGATCTACACGGATACCCATAGAGGAAAGCTCGATAGAGTTGTCCAGAACAGGGTTATAGAACAGCAGGTCGCCGTTGAGCTGCCAGTCATCATAGTCGGGGGCTCTGCCGTCGTGGGGTTCACCGGAACGCAGTTTTTCGCCGATCTGCATGATGAATACAGTCTTGCATTCTTTTGCAATGGCGTGTTCTCTTTCCTTGGGGGTCAGGTCAGGATATTTATCTTCCAGCTCCTGAGAGGTGATGAAAGTGACTTCCCGGCACAGTTCTGTTGTGATGCGGGGATATTTTTTCTTTACCACTTCCAGTGTATCACAGATAGCCAGAACGATACCCTGTACGGTAAATTTCAATTCCTGAATATTTCTCTTTTCAGGAGTGATGACTCTTTCCCAATCCCACTGGTCAACGTAGATGGAATGCAGATTGTCCAGTGTTTCATCGCGGCGGATGGCGTTCATGTTTGTGTAAAGACCTTTGCCGGGGCGGAAATCATAGCGATACAGCGCCATACGTTTCCATTTTGCCAGGGAATGCACAACTTCGGCAGTTGTGCCTGTAGCGGGGATTTCGAAGCTGACAGGACGTTCCACACCGCTCAGGTTGTCGTTCAGACCTGTTGCAGGGTCAACGAACAGGGGAGCGGATACACGTTTCAGGTTCAGAGTCTGTCCCAGATGTTCTTCGAAAGCGTGATGGATCACACCAATGGCATTCTGTGTTTCATACAGGGTTAATGCAGACTGATAGCCAGCGGGGATATATGTTTTGCTCATTAAAAGCACCTCGTTTCTGAATGTATTTTTATATCCTATTTATAGATGAAAATTTTCCATATCAATTAGGATAACACAGAAGATTTTTTTGTCAAGGGAAGTTTCCATCAGAAAAATGGATAGGAGGTATTGACAGAAAACTCTTACAATTGTATGATATAGAAAAACATATTTCTTACAGTTGTAGGAGTTATTCGGAAAGGAGAGGATACAATGGGAGAAATCGTGCGTTTGCCTGATACAGAACTGGAAATCATGAAAGCCATCTGGGAAAGCGGCAAGACCCTTTCCACATCAGAGGTAAAGGCGTTGCTGGAACGAAACAGACCTTGGAACGTTTCCGCATTGCAGACCCTTTTGAACCGTCTGATCGACCGTGGTTTTCTGGAAAGCTATAAAGAAGGAAAGAACCGTTTTTATACCCCTCTGGTGGAGGAGGATGCCTATTTGGCGGTGGAAAACAAGGCGTTTTTGGAAAAGGTCAATGACCGTTCTGTGACGAAGTTAGTGGCTTCTTTATATGACAGCCATTCCATTTCGGAAGAGGATTTGGATGAATTGGCGGCCTTTATTCGTTCGAAAACGGGAGGTGCATGAGCATGGATGGGATTTTTCAAAGCCTGTGGGAAATGAGCTTGTTTGCCATTCCTGTGATTTTGATTTTGGCACTTTGCTCCAATCTGCTGGGAAAACGATATGGGGCAAAATGGCGGTATCTGGTTTGGCTGGTGGTGGCAGTGCGGCTTTGCGTTCCGCTGCAGCTGGATTTGCCGGGGCGGTTGGCATTGATGCAGGTGAATGTGCCTTCTGTGCAAAATGGTGCCAGAGGTGTGTTGGAGGTAAAGAATCCGGAATATCTCACGCAGAGCGATGAAGCGAAGGCAGAAAGAAATACGTTTATGCAGGCGATGCAAGAGGAAGGAACGCTTACTATGCTGCATATTGATCTTGGCGGCGGCGATGGCGGGAATGACAGAGATATGATCGACTTTTTCCTGGCTTATCCGTGGACCTTATGGCTCTTGGGCGTGGTGCTGTTCCTGGCATGGCAGAGATGGAAATATACCAGTTTCCGGCAGATGCTGAAGCGGAATCGAAGAAAGGTATTGGATGCGTCGGTTTTGGATACCTATTATACCCTTTGCAGGAGCATGGGTATGAAAAAACGACCGGAGCTGTACTTCTGCGGCGGGCTGCCTAGCCCCCTTTGCGTGGGATTTTGGAAACAGGAAATCTACATCAATTCTGAGGATAGGGAGGAAGGAGATATTCTTCTGATTTTGAAGCATGAGCTGACCCACTGTAAACGAAAAGATTTGTGGTTCAAAGGTGTGCTGATGTTGGCAAGGGCTATGCACTTTTTCAACCCCTTTGTTCATTGGATGGCGAAGCTGGCGGAAAAGGATATGGAGCTTTCCTGCGATCTGGCGGTGATGGAAAACTGTGGCATGGCGGAAAGAGAAGCATATAGTATGGCGATTTTGCGGACGGTGAAGGAAGCCAAAAGCAAAAATATGCAGATGAGTACGGCTTTTTCCGGCGGAAAGGAAGAACTGAAGGCAAGATTTGAAAATATTTTTGATATGACGGCGAAAAAACGGGGGATTGCCCTGTTTGCGGCGGCGGCATTGGTGGTTTGCGGCGGAACGGCCTTCGTGGGCTGTGCTACACCGCAAGTGGAGGAAGAAACGCTGTCGGGCGTGGTCTATGGGGAGTATACGGAAGAAATTGTCCATCAGCTTTATGAAGCGAAGCTGCAATATATCGGCGACCATGTGGGCGTAGGGAAGATTTTAGGATTGCTGCCCATGCCCGATGGAGTGACGAACAATAGCGAGGGCATGGAATTGTTCACTGCAGAAGAACCCTATGGTGCCAGAAGATACTTCAATTGGAAAAATACAGCCGAAACTGTTTATCAATTCGGTGGCGAAAGCTATCAGGATAATCGATGGTATTTGATACATGGAATGATTTTTCTGGCACTGGTGGATAATGCAGATTATTTAGAATATGGATGGAAGATGAGAGTCATCGAAGACGATGAGGAATCCTATGGATTTGTAAGTAGGCAGTTTGACAGAGAAAGTGCAGAGTTCTATTTTGGGGACAAAGACCTGCGGGAATTTGCCGCCGATGAAGAAACCTTCCGAAACTTTGTTTTTGCCATCAACCGTTATTTCTATGAAGGCATCACTACGCCGGAAGAAATATATAATTTAATGCAATTGGACAGTGCGGCAGCACAGGAGCGCATGAACGAAATGCTCTATGGTGCACCGGAAAATGAGGTGGACGGTGTATTAAATTCACTGCATCTGCAAATGACGATAGCCGGTATACTGGTGGATGAGATCGCCGAACAGAAGCTGACTTCCTCCAATCCTCTGGATTATATCAAGTGCGAACAATATACAGAATTGGTGCAAATGGGCGAGCCTGCCCTTAGAGAATTTCTTTCTCAATTTGCCATGGGGTATGTGGGAGACGACCTGCGGGGGCAGATCATGATGCTGGCTTGTCAGGATATTTTGGGAGAGGGCAGGCAGACGGATTTGCTGCCGACGGAATGGTATCGCAATTATGCGGCGTTGGATTCTATTCTTTGCGCCTCCTTTGCCTATGATGCAATGCTGTACACGGCTGACATGGAAAAGGACTATGGCTTACAATCTCCCTCTGCCCAAAAGGACAGCATAGCGGCGGCAGGACAGGACGAACGGCTGAAAGCGGTTTATGACGCTCTGGACGCCCGCTTCAACGAGGGCATGACCATGGGGCATAAAGTGACATTTTATGCGCCGCAGATTTACCATATCGAAGAAAATAGTGACACAATGAGCGTTTTTGCAATGATTTTAGATGCGTCGTATGCTATGAGCCGCACCAAAAATGGTGGCTATGCCCTTTTTGAGCAGGGCGGTTCTATGATTCCCTGCCGTCTGGATTTTGAAAAGCGAAACGGGAAATGGGTGCTGATGCAATGGGCGCAGGCAAAGGACGGTAGCTATTATGCCGATTCTATCAGGGAAATGTGCAAGGATGTGCAAAAGCCTAAGGATTTGGCAAAACGGCTCACCGAAAATTCTATGGGGGATGTAAAAATGGTATTATGGCAAAATATCATCTACTATATGAAAGCCAACTATAATGGGACGCAGATACCGATCTATTTCAACTCCTATATGGAGGAAGAGGATGTGCAAAAGGTCGATCAGTACATCGAAGCCATCCCTCTATACGATGTTACTTCTTTTTAACAACTGAATCGAAGTTCAAAAACTCTGTTTTTCTTTGCAAAAACGGAGTTTTTGCGTATCAGGGTTGAGGGGCATGATGCCCCTCATAGGGGATTGGGGACAAAGTTCCCAAGGTCTTAGAATATTCCTTCGATTTACAGCATAGATTCTATTGTATGGATACACTTGCAGAGGAAACGGAGGAGAAACCATGGAAAAGTTTAATATTTATCAGGATATTGCGGAACGGACAGGGGGCGATATCTATATCGGGGTGGTAGGGCCTGTGCGGACAGGCAAATCCACCTTTATCAAGCGGTTTATGGATCTGTTAGTGCTGCCGAATATCGCCAATACCTACACCAGAGAGCGGGCAAAGGATGAACTGCCCCAGTCCGCTTCGGGCAAGACCATTATGACCACCGAGCCGAAATTTGTCCCCAACGAAGCGGTGGAAATTTCCTTGGGGGACAATGCCGATGTGCGGGTGCGGATGATTGACTGCGTGGGTTATCTGGTGCCCGATGTGGAGGGACACATGGACGGCGAACTGCCCCGCATGGTACATACCCCTTGGTCGGAAAACGCCATGCCCTTTCGAGAAGCGGCGGAAATGGGGACGAAGAAGGTCATTACCGACCATTCCACCATCGGCATGGTGGTGACGACGGACGGCAGTGTGACGGAGCTTCCCAGAGAAAATTATGAGGAAGCAGAGGCAAGGGTCGTTGGGGAATTGCAGGAATTGGGCAAGCCCTTTATCATTCTGCTGAACACGGCAACGCCTTACAGTGAAGGCACACAGGCTTTGCGGGGTCAGATGGAGGAAAAATACGGCGTGCCTGTGATGGCGGTGAATGCGGCGCAGCTGAAGGCGGAGGATATCCGCAAAATTTTGGAGCAGATGCTCTATCAGTTTCCTATCCGTGAGCTGCGGTTCTTCTTTCCCGGCTGGGTGGAAACCTTGGAACAGGACCATTGGCTGAAACAGGGGATGATTGCCGCTTTGAAGGGAGTCATGGAAAAGGCGGATAAGCTGGCGGATGTGGAAAATGCCATTTCCGGCTTGGCGGATGCGGATTTTCTGAAAAAAGCCTATACCGATCATATCCTGCCCGGGGAGGGGGCGGCGGATATTGCCCTGAATTTTGATGATGGGCTGTTCTATCAGATTTTGAGCGAAACGGTGGATATGCCCATTGAAAATGACTATGCCCTCATTTCTACTATCAAGATGCTTTCGGAAACGAAGCTGGAATATGATAAGATTGCCGGGGCACTGAATGATGTACGGCGGAAGGGATATGGTGTGGTGACGCCTGTATTTGAAGAAATTACCTTGGAAAAGCCGGAGGTATTCAAACAGGGCAGCCGCTATGGCATCAAGCTGCGGGCGAAGGGGGAATCCCTCCACCTGATCAAGGCGGATGTAGAAACGGAGGTTTCGCCCATCATCGGCAATGAGGAGCAGTCCAGAGAATTTATCGACCATTTGATTTCCGATTATGAGGAAGAACCGGAAAAAATTTGGGATTTAAATATTTTCGGGCGCACCCTCAGCTCCATGGTCAGCGACGGGATGCAGAATAAAATTTATCGGATGCCGGAGGATGCCCAGATGAAGCTGCAGGAAACCTTGCAGAAGATTGTTAACGAGGGCAGCGGCGGGTTAATTTGCATTATTTTGTGATGGGAAAACAAAGGGCTTGCTGAAAAACATCTCATCCGCAGAAGAGACGCAGGCTAGACATCTGCGGCTAAGAAGTTTTCCTGCAAGCCCTATTCGGTTTCGGCAAGACGAAGGGCAAAGAAAAACCGAAAGAAGCCACGAGGACGGGTTTCTTTCGGTTTATGTTTTTTTACGATTCATTTCTTTTATGATAGCGATGATATGGGAAAGAGATTCCTCATCCATTTTTTTCGCTTCTTCTACCAATTCATTCAATTTTTCGGGATAGGCATTTCCTTCGTCAAAAAATTCCTGCGGCGTGATGTGGAAATAGTCGCAGATATAAAAGAAAACTTGTAACGAGGGCAAAGCTTTTTTATTCTCAATTCGATTGATATAAGATTCGTTTAATCCGATAGAAAGAGACATATCACGGGCAGAAGCACCACATTGCGCACGAAGTTTAGCAATACGTTCTTGTGTAAAATCTTCATACATGTGCGGTCACTCCTTTCTATACTCTCTATGCATATTATATGCTGTGTTTTTTTAAAAATAGGACATTTTATGTTTTATAGAAGTTGACTAAAGATATAAAATATCCTAAAATTATAAATATAGAGGATTAAATGCTTGGTGGGGGGAGATTATGGAAGAGAAAACTTGTTGTGTGACGGGACACAGAGACATTCCTGCAGGGCAGGTAGATTTTGTGAAGCAAGCCCTCCGAAAGGAAATACAGCATGCCATTGCCGATGGATTTACCCATTTTATATCCGGCTTTGCGGAAGGGGCAGATTTATTCTTTGCGGAGATTGTTGCGGAATTTTGCAAGGAAAAGAAAGAATTGTCTTTGGAGGGAGCCATTCCCTATGGGGGCAGGCTACGGCGTTTGGAAAAAGGGGAAGAAACAAAACGATTGCTGGATGCCTGTGCAAAAATCACCGTCATCAGCGAGGACTATATTCCCGATGTTTACAGTAAGCGGAATTGGTATATGGTAGAGCGGTCGAAACGGGTTATTGCTGTATACGATGGGCGGAAAACAGGGGGAACGGCGGCGACCATCCGCATGGCGCAGAAAAAAGGAACGGAATTGCGGGAAATTTTCATAAAGACAGAATAAAAAGCGTCCGAAAGGACGCTTATTTTAATAGTTTACGTTTCCAAAAAGTTGCGTTATAATAATTAGATACTATGGTATAATGCCATCAGTATGGACAAGGAAAAGAAATGAACAGGAGGATTCCCATGAAAAAAGGTTCCTCAGGGAATAGAAAAAGACCTCCACGGCAGGAAGCACCTGTTAGCCGCTATCCGACCAGAGACAATGTGTACAGTCTGCAGCAGGAACGGCAGAAACGGCAGGCACAGGAGGCAAGACAGGCCAGAGAGCGACAGCAGTATCAAAATGGATACCCGCAGAATTCCAGACCTGTACCGAAAAAAAAGAATAAACGCAGAAGAAAAGGCAGCCACATGATTATGCCGTTGATCGTATTTGCCATCATCGCCATTTATCTGGTGGGGCAGATCGGCAATCTGATGTCCAAGCGTTCGGATATCGATGTGGAAACGGTGGCTTATGGCACCATTGATACGCCTGAAATTTATACAGGTCTGATCCTGCGGGAGGAATATGTGGTGAAGAGCACCCGGGCGGGGCAGCCTTTTTATCAGTATTCTCAGGGGGATTATGTGCCCAAGGGCGCAGTGGTCTGCACCGTAAAGGATACCAATTCTACAGATATGCTGGAAGGCAAACTGGATCAGATCGATAAGGATATCTTAAAAAGCCAGAAAACCAGAACAGACCTTTCTGCTTTTTCCGAGGATATTTCCAGATTGGAGGATAACGTAACCCGCACGGTGGATGCCTATGCCGGTCGGGGGATGAAGTCCAATCTTTCTTATATGTATACCATGAAAAGTCAGGTGACTTCCTTCATGGGGCAGAGAAATGAGATTTGGCTGACGGAAAATGTAGAAAGTCTTTCTCAGCTGACGGAAGAAAAGAACATCTATGAACAGCAGCTGGCCCAGAGCCAAAGTGCTCTGACCGCCAGTGAAGCAGGTGTCCTCTGCCTGAGCTATGATGGCTTGGAAGAGACCCTCAACCCCGATATGGCGGCAGAGGTAACGGAAAAGCAGATCGGCAGCAGCAAGGTCGAATATATTTCCAAGGCGAAGGGCGTGCAGGAAGGGGACCCCCTCTTTAAAATCGTGGAAAGCAATCAATGGTGCATCGTTGCTTACTTGCCCAATACGGTCACTGCAAGCTGGGAAGCACAAAAGACCAGCAGGGTGCTGAATATGATGACGGAGGAGGAAACCTATCAGATCAATGCCCTTGTGGAAGCGTTGGAGGTTGGGGAAAAACAGACGAAGGTAGTCTTTTCCAGCTATGAACACATGGAAGAATTCATGGAGAGCAGAACGGTTTCCTTCAGTTTGGAGGGGGCTGTGGTGGAAGGATTGAAGATTCCCAATGATGCCATTGTGGAAAAATCCCTGATGAAGATTCCCAGAACCTGTTTGACGGAAAGCATGGGCAATACGGGCGTACTGCTGGTGAGCGGCGAAAAGACCCAATTTGTTGATCTTACCATTGTTGCCAGTGATACCGATGCCGTTTATATCGAACAGGACAACGGTTCCCTGAAACTGGGGGATATTATCCTGCAGGGCACGGGGGAAGCAGCGACCCAGGTTACCCTTTCGGAACTGGAACCCCATGCGGGGGTCTATGTGGCCAATAGTTCTGTAGCAAAATTCGTCGTTATTGATATCTTGGAACAGAATCAGGAATATGCCGTCGTGAAGGCAGGCAGTATCACCGGGCTGCAGCCCTATGATACCATTGTTTCTGATGCGAAGAATATTCAGGAAGGACAAAGCATCTTTTAGAAAAAATTTTAAAATAAAAATAGGAAGTTTTTCTTCCCTTTGGGAGGAAACCGTTAACCCTTTTCATCATTCCACCCTCACACAGGCTATCGCCTATGGAGTCGGGTGTTAGAAACGATGAAAAGCCCACTAACTAGAAAGAAGGCAATGAAAATGAGTGTAGCTGAAAACATCAGAGAAGTAGAAGCAAAGATTGCTGCCGCAGCAGAAAAAAGCGGCAGAAAGGCAGAGGATGTACTGCTGTTGGCGGTAAGCAAAACAAAACCTGTAGAGCTGATTGGCGAAGCGGTACAGGCCGGCTGTGTTTCCCTTGGGGAAAATAAGGTGCAGGAAATCATGGAAAAATATGAGCCCATGATGGAATATGCCCCCGCAGGGGACCGCATCCATTGGCATTTGATTGGCCATTTGCAGACCAATAAAGTAAAATATATCATCGATAAGGTAGATATGATTCATTCCGTGGAAAGCCTGAAGTTGGCGGAAGAAATTGAAAAGAGGGCTGCCCAGAAGGATGTTGTGATGGATATCCTGATTGAAGTAAATATGGCAGACGAAGAAAGCAAATTCGGCGTAAAGCCGGAAGATACAGAAGCCCTGCTGAGAGAAATTTCCAAAATGGAGCATATTCGTGTGCGCGGACTGATGACGGTTGCACCTTTTGTTGAAAATCAGGAAGAAAACAGGGAAGTTTTCCGTCAAATGAGAGAATTACTGGTTGACATGAACGGTAAAAAAATTGATAATATAAAGATGGATACATTGTCCATGGGCATGACGGGAGACTATGAAGTTGCCATCGAAGAAGGGGCGACCATCGTCCGCGTCGGCACAGGGATTTTTGGTGAAAGATATTATCCTAATAAAGGATGAGAAATAGACAAGAGCTTAGGAGGTTCACACAGTGGCTAAGATTTTTGACAAAATGAAAGATTTGATGTTTGGTGAATATGAAGACGATGACGATTACTATGAAGATGATTATGTGGCTGCCCCTGCACCTGTAAGAGAAGTGCCTGCGCCCAGCTATGGACTGAGAGATACAGGTCGTGATATGGATTATACACCTGTACCCCGTAAATCTTCTGCAAAAAACAATAATCCTCAGGTTTACAGCATCAACACAAATGTACAGATGCAGGTAGTTATCATCAAACCGGAATGTTACGAAGACGCACAGGAAATCTGCGATCAGATCAAAACAAAACGTCCTGTAGTGGTAAATCTGGAAAAGGTGGAATATCCTGTGGCACAGCGTATCATGGACTTTCTGAGCGGCACCTGCTATTCTCTGGAAGGCTCTATCCAGCGTGTTGCAAACAATATTTTTATCATCGCACCTGAAAATGTGGATATTTCCGGCGATTTTAAAGAAGAATTAAAAACAAAAGGCGTTCTGCTGCCCTGGATGAATGGCACAAACGCAAGATAAGGTGGTCATACGGATTGAATATTGAATTGTTATTGACACAGGCATTGGGGTATTTCTTCTACTTGTTGGAGATCCTGATTTTTGTGCGTATCATCCTTTCCTGGTTTCCCTTTGGCTATAACAGTGCCATTGGCCGTTTTCTGTATAATATGACAGAGCCGATTCTGGGGCCTGTAAGGAATATGGTGGATCGTTCTCCCATCGGCGGCGGCATGGGGCTGGATTTCTCCCCTATTTTCGCATTGATTCTGATGCGTATTGTGCAGAGCCTGCTGATTGGTGCTGTCCAGATGATTTTCTGATGGGTATGGACAGACAGGCATTGCTGAAAAGCGTACCGGAAGGAGAGGAACGACTGCTGTTTGCAAAGGCATTGGATCAGGCACTTTTTGCCATGAAACGCAGACAGCCCGCTTTCACGGATTTTATGGACAGGGCGAAGTGTGCCCGTTTTGCGGAGCGGCTGCGGGGCATCCGTGAATTGCAGGTGACTCTTTTTGGGGGCACGGAGGATTGCGAACGGCAGATGATGGGCTTTTCTCTGGCGGAAGAAGAAATTCCTTTGGAAGAATTTCCTATCAAAATCATTGAAATCAGAAGAAAAAACAAAAAATTCGGACAGGCAGACCTGAGCCATAGGGACTATCTGGGCTCTATCCTTGGACTGGGCATCGACCGGGGCAAGGTGGGCGACATTTTGGTGGCTGAGGATTCTGCGGTCTGTTTTGTGGCGGAGGAAATTTCGTCCTACATAACTGCTGTGCTGGAGCAGGTTTCTAAAACTGCCGTGGTGGCGGAGGAAACCGAGGGGGTCGATGCCATACCCCGGCGACAGACAGAAATCAAGCGACTGACGGTGGCTTCCATGCGGCTGGATGCCGTGGCGGGGGAGGCGTTCCATTTGGCAAGAGGAAAGGTGCAGACCCTCATCGGTGCGGAAAAAGCAACAGTCAATTGGAACATCGTAACAAATACGTCCCATCTGTTAAAGGAAGGGGACATGGTATCCCTGCGGGGCTTTGGGCGTTTTCGCGTAAAAAGCATCGGCGGGAAAACAAAAAAAGACAGAACAGGATTGGAAATCGAAAAATATGTGTAAGGAGGGTTTTTCGTGATCACACCCAATGATATCGTGACCAAGGACTTTAAAAAGGTGGCTGTAGGCTATTCCCCCGAAGAAGTAGATACATTTCTGGATGATATCTATGAGGACTATGAAAAGCTGTATAAAGAAAGCCTGAGGGAAAGAACGAAAGTGGAAGCTGTGGCTGAGGATACAGACCGGTTAAAGCATCTCGAAAAATCCATCGAGCGCACACTGAGCTTTGCAGAATCCGCTGCGGAAGAAACAAAGGCGGCTGCTAAAACAGAAGCGGAAGCCATCATCAAAGAAGCAAAGCAGCAGGCCCAGGAAATCCTTGCTGCGGCAAGAACAAAATCCTATAAGCTGGAACAGGAGATCGCAGGCTTGGAAAACCGCTACGAATTGATGAAAACAAGAGTAAAGCTGCTGCTTTATGCAGAAATCGAATTGCTGGATAAAGGCGAGATTCTGGCAGAAAAAGAAGCAAACGCGCAGGAAACAAAATAAGAACGGACAAGCTGCGGCAGAAAATGGAATCGTTTTTTTGCCGTGGCTCGTTTTGTATAAAGCGGAGAAACCCGATTTCATTTTATATGGAAGGCGGAGATGCTTGCGAACTTCGCTTTCCATATAAAATGAAGCAGATTTGCGGAGTAAATTCATTCATAGGGCGCAGCCCTATGAATGAATTTTCTGAATTTGAGAACTTCAAAAAAGTTTTTCTGAAAGGAATGATAAATTTGAATATAATACCGATTATTGTAACAATAGGCCTGATTTTACTGGATCAGGGGACAAAGCTTTGGGCATTGAGCAGCCTGAAGCCCATCCACAACATGACAGTGGTGGAGGGCTTTCTGGATCTGACCTTCGTGGAAAACAGAGGGGTGGCCTTTGGGATGTTTTCAGGGAAAAGATGGTTTATTCTGGTGCTGACGGGGCTGATCGCCGGCGCACTGGTTTATTTCTACCGCACCTTGCCGAAGAAGGCGGAATATACCCCTGTCAGGGTGTCTCTGTTGCTGATTCTTTCCGGTGCCATCGGCAATATCATCGACCGCATGTTCCGTGGCTATGTGGTGGATTTTTTTGAATTTACATTTTTCGACTGGCCCGTGTTCAATGTGGCAGATATCTATGTGGTCGTAGGGGTCATTTTGCTGACATTCTTGATTTTGTTTGTTGTCAAGGATGATGACCTTTCTGTAAAAAAGAAAAAGGATGAATGATATGGAGTATTTTACCTTTGGGGCAGAAAAGGAGGACGTTGGAACAAGAATCGACGTGTTCCTTGCCGAAAATATGGAAAGTCTTTCCCGCAGCGGGGTGCAGAAGCTCATTGAGGAAGGGCATATCACTCTGAACGGCGGAAAGACAAAAGCAAATTATAAACTGCGGGAGAAAGACATCATCGATGTGGAAGTGCCCGAAGTGAAAGAAGTGGAAATTTTGCCGGAGGATATCCCTCTGGATATTTTATATGAGGATACAGATGTGATTGTGGTGAATAAGCCTCAGGGTATGGTGGTGCATCCAGCCCCCGGGCATACCAGTGGCACACTGGTTAACGCATTGATGTTCCATTGCGGCGATGAGTTAAGCGGCATCAATGGGGAAAAGCGTCCCGGTATCGTTCATCGCATCGATAAGGATACCTCTGGTGTCCTGATGATTGCCAAAAATGACATGGCACACCAGTCTCTGGCGGCACAGCTGGCAGAACACAGCATCACCAGAAAGTATAATGCCATCGTTTATAATGGTTTTACCGAGAACGAGGGGACTGTGGACAAGCCCATCGGCAGAAACCCACAGGACAGAAAGAAAATGGCTGTGACGGAAAAACACAGCCGCCATGCGGTGACCCATTACCGTGTCATTGAACGAATGGAAAAATTCACCCTCATCGAGGCACAACTGGAAACGGGCAGAACCCACCAAATCAGAGTACACATGACCTATATCGGGCATCCCTTGTTGGGCGACCCCGTCTATGGCCCTAAAAAACAGCCCATTCAATTGGAGGGACAGGCTCTCCATGCCCGTGTACTGGGCTTTATCCACCCCAGAACCGGGGAATATCTGGAATTTGAGGCACCTTTGCCACCTTATTTTGAAGCATTGCTGGAACGACTGCGGAAGTAAGTAGGAGGAAACATCATGCCGCTGACGAAGAAAGACTTTTTTGGCCTTAGGGATATGAGCGCGGATGATATCCGTTATATCCTTGGTACGGCTGAAACCATGAAATATATTCTGAATCAGAAAACCAAGAAAACACCCCATTTGCAGGGAAAATCCGTCATCATGCTGTTTTATGAACAGAGTGCCCGTGCCAAACTGGCTTATGAATTGGCGGCACAGCATCTGAGTGCCAATGTCATCGATATGACAAACTCTGTCCATTCCATCGAAAAGGAAAGCCTGCAGGATATGGGGCAGCTCATCGACCAGATGGGGGCGGATTTTATCATCCTGCGTCATTCTATGGCAGGCGCACCCAGACTTTTGGCAGACTGTGTGGAAGCCTCTGTCATCAATGCGGGGGACGGCTTCAACGAAAACCCCGGTCAGTCCCTGCTGGATCTGCTGACCATTAAGGAGCAAAAGGGCGGCTTTGAAGGGCTGAAGGTGGCCATCATCGGCGACCTGCTGCATAGCCGTGTTTCCAAAAGCAATATCTGGGGCTTGACAAAGCTGGGGGCGGAGGTTTGTGTTTCCGGCCCTCCCACACTGCTTTTGCCGGATGTGGAAAAATTCGGTGTCAATGTGTATTACGATGCCAGAGAAGCGGTGAATAATGCGGATGTTATCTTGACGACCCGTATGCGTCTGGAAACGCAGGATAAAACCTTCCTGCCTTCTTTGGATGAATATAAGCGGTTTTTCCGCATCGATGAAAACCTGCTGCGCTATGCGAAAAAGGATGCGATCGTTATGCACCCCGGCCCCATCCAGAGGGGGATCGAGATTTCACCCGGTGTTATCGACGGCAAGCAGTGTATCATCAATGACCAGATCGCCAACAGCGTTGCGGTGCGTATGGCGATGTTCTATATTCTTTCTCAGGTGGGAGGTGCTTGGAGATGAAGACCATTTTGAAAAACTGCAGATTGGTTGGCACGACCCATGAGAAAGAGATGCTCTGGGATATTTATGTGGAAAACGGCATCATTGAAAAAATCGGTCAGAATCTTGAACAGGAAGGGGCCAAGGTGCTGGATGTGGGCGGACACATGGTTTTGCCCGGTCTCATTGATATGCACTGCAATATTTGCGACCCCGGTCATGAATATATTGAGGATATCGCCACAGTATCCCGTGCCGCTCTGCGCGGGGGCTTTACGACTATCACCTGTGAACCCAATACCAGCCCTGCCATCGATAATAAGACCGTTGTAGAATACATCGTTTCCAAATCCAAGGAGAATTCTTTGGTGAATATCCATCCCTATGGCAGTATGTCCATCGGATGTGAAGGGAAGGAAATGGCGGAAATTGGCGAAATGTACGATGCGGGTATCGTTGGTATCTCTGATGGGGATGAATTTACGGATTCTGCGTCATTTCTGAGAAACGTGATGGTCTATACAAAAATGTTTGACCTGCCCGTCATCACCCATTGCGAGGACAGATGGCTTTCCGGCGTGGGTGTCATGAACGAGGGCTATACGGCAGCCTGTCTTGGCTTGACGGGGATGCCCAGAGAAGCGGAAGAAGTCATTGTTGCCCGCAATTTGATTCTGGCAGAACGGACAGGGGCCAGACTGCATTTGGCACATATCAGCACAAAGGGCTCTGTGCAGCTGATCCGTGAAGCAAAGGGCAGAGGCGTTTCTGTGACAAGTGAAACCTGCCCCCATTACTTTATCCTGACAGAAGAAGCCATTGGCGATTATGATACATTGGCAAAGGTGAACCCCCCTCTGCGTACCAGAGAGGATGTGGATGCCATTTTGGAAGGTATTGCCGACGGCACCATCGATGTGATTGCTTCTGGACACAGCCCCACTAATATGACAGAAAAAGAAAGAGAATTCGATACGGCAGCTTATGGCATTTCCTCTTTGGAAACAGCCTTTGCCCTGAGCTATACCCATCTGGTAAAGACAGGGATCATCACTTTGGAGAAGCTGGTTCACATGATGTCTGTCAAGCCTGCAGAGATTTTGAAATTATATAATAAAGGCATGATATTGGAAGGAAAGGACGCTGATATCATTGTGGTGGATTTCCAAGAGTCTCGCCGCATCGACCCCATCCATTTCGCATCCAAGGCGAAATTTTCTCCCTTTGCGGAGGAAGAGGTGCGGGGCAAAGTCCTTTATACTATGGTGGGCGGCAAGCTTTTGCATTAAAGCCTATCGATAAATGAGGTGTAAATGAATGTATTTGAAACGATTGGATTTACAGGGTTTCAAATCCTTTCCTGAAAAAGTGAAGCTGGAATTTAATCCCGGTGTGACGGCGGTGGTCGGCCCCAACGGCAGCGGCAAGAGTAATGTTTCCGATGCGGTGCGTTGGGTGCTGGGGGAACAACGTGCCAAAAGTCTGCGGGGCGATAAGATGGAGGATATCATCTTTGCCGGCACGGAAAACCGAAAACCTCTGGGCTTTGCGGAGGTTTCTATTCTGATCGATAATCAGGATGGCAAGCTGCCCTTGGAATATTCCGAGGTGCAGGTGACCCGACGGGTGTTCCGCAGCGGCGAGAGCGAATATCGCATCAACGGCACAGCCTGCAGGCTGAAGGATATTCAGGAATTGTTTATGGATACGGGCGTTGGCCGAGAGGGGTATTCCATCATCGGGCAGGGGCGTATCGATGAAATTTTGAGCGCGAAAGGCGAAGAACGCCGCAGAATTTTTGAAGAAGCGGCGGGGATCGTAAAATATAAAACAAGAAAAAATGAAGCGGCTAATAAGCTGGAAAAGGAACAGCAAAACCTGCTCCGTGTGGATGATATTATCGGGGAGCTGGAAGTGCAGGTGGGCCCGCTGGAACAGCAGAGCGAAAAGGCAAAGGAATACCTGCGGCTGAAGGAACACCTGAAACAGGCGGAAACGGCGGCATTCTGCAAGGATGTGGAACGCATCGGCAGCCAGTTGGAAAAACTGGAACAGGACGAAGCCGCTGCCAAAGAGCAGATGGCAGACAGCCTGCAGAAAAGCAGTGCAGAAAAGGAAAGCGCCGCTGCCCTGAGAGAAAGAACCGAGGAACTGGACAGCCTTTTGCAGCAGCAGAATGAGGAAATGACCGAGCTGCGAGGGGAAATGGAAAAGACCGAGGGCGAGATTCGCCTGCGGGAAGAGCAGCGGCAAAATGATGCGGCAAACAGAAGCCGTATCCAAGAGGAAATGGCGGAAAAAGCCGGAAAACAGGCGGATAACGAAGCAGAACAGGAGCTTTGCCGGAGCAAGATGGCAGGGTTGCGGCTGGAAATGGACCGCCAACAGGAAGAGTTGGACAAACTGGAGGGAAAATACGTTTCCCTGAGTTCTGCCCTGAGCCAGAATGAAACGAGGGCAGAATCCTTCAAGGATGAAATTTTCGAGCAAATCCGCATCGGCACAGAAGCCAAAGGGGAGATCTCCAAAAGAGAAGCCATGCAGGAGCAGTTCCTTGCCAGAAAAGAGCAGTTGTTGGCGGAAAAGGAACATACGGAAAGCCGTCTACATCAGTATGAAGTGCATTTGCAGGCATTGGAAAAACAGGAAAACGACCGAAAAGAGCATATCCAATACTTGGAACAGGAGCTGGATGTCTTGGAGCAGGACAGAGCCCATGCGGCGCAGGAAAAACAAAAGGCAGAATCCAGCCTTTCGGGGCAGGAAAAACGCATTTCCGAGACCCGTTCTCGTCTATCCCTTCTGATGGAAATGGAGCGGGAGCATGAAGGCTTTTTCAACAGTGTCAAGAGCCTTTTGAACCTGCAGGATAAGGAAAAAAGAGGCATTTGCGGTGCCGTTGGGCAGCTATTGAAGGTGGAGGAAGAATATGAAACCGCCATCGAAGCGGCCTTGGGCGGCGCACTGCAGAATGTGGTTACCGAAACGGAGGAGGATGCCAAGGAGGCGATCCAATACCTGAAAAAGCATAATCTGGGTCGTGCTACCTTCCTGCCTGTGACAGCCATCAAGGGCAGACCCCTGGAAGGTAAAAATGCCATCATGGCGGAGGTGGGTGTCATCGGTACAGCCTATGATTTGGTCACTTTCGATGAAAAATTCCGACAGATCGCATTGAATCTGCTGGGACGCATCGTCGTGGTGCAAAATTTGGACAAAGCGGTGCAGTTGGCGAAAAAATACCGCCATCAGTATAAATTGGTTACATTGGAAGGGGATATTCTGAACCCCGGCGGTGCCATGACCGGTGGTTCTGCCCAGAAAAAAGCCCTGCACGTTTTCGGCAGGAGCAGAGAGATCAGAAACCTGAGAGAAGCGCTGCAAAGTGCCACAGAGGATGCAGCAATGCTGCGGGAAAAGCTGCTGCTTGCCAATGAGGATTTGCAGGAAATTGAAGAAGAAACTGTCCAGAAAAAAATGGAACTGCAGAAGGTCATGGTTACCCTGAGCAGCGGCAGCGGCGAAAAGGAAAAGACCATTGCCGACAAAAAGGAAGCAGAGGAAAAGCTTTCCCTGTTGAAATTGGAAGAAACACAGTTGACAGAGCAGTTGGAGGGGACGCAAGCGGAAATCGGCTCCTTCCGAGCGGCGGCGGAGAAATCCGAAAAAGCCATGGCGGATGCCAATGCACAACTGGCCTCTTTCCAGAGCAGCCTGACAGGAGACAAGGAAGAACGGGACGCTCTGATGGAAGAAATCACCCGAAAGAAAATCGCTCTTTCTTCTTCCGGTCAAAATATTTACAGCATCGAAGAAACGCTGCTGCGCCTGAAAGAGGAAAATGCGGCATTGGTGAAGGAACAGAAAAAAGCTGCGGAACAGCTGGCCTTCTATGAAAAGAATACCGACCTGCGGGCAGAGCAGCAAGAAGAACTGAAACAGAAAGCAGCCGTACTGCATCAGCAGGCGGAGGCTTTGCAGGAACGGCTAAACGAAACAGCAGCAGAAAAAGCCCAGACAGCAGAAATGGCGGCGAGGACAGAAGCAGCCGCAGCGGAATGGAAGGAAACGGCGGGCAAGCTGGAAAACGAACTCTTCCGCATTTCTACCAAAAAGGAAAAGCTGGAAGAGGAAAAACAGCATATCACCAACCAGATGTGGGAGGAGTACGAAATGACCCTTCGTATGGCCCAGGAATATGCGGCAAACCTGCCGGAGGACATGGAAAAACGCCCCGTCAAGGAATGGAAAAATTTGATTCGTGCCTTGGGGAATGTCAATGTGGGTGCCATCGAGCAGTATAAAGAAGTGAAGGAACGATACGAATTTCTGACAGCCCAGAGAGAGGATATTTTGGAGGCGGAAGAAAAGCTTCGCCAGATTATCGAGGAGCTTTCCGTGCTGATGGAAAAGCAATTTCGGGAGCAATTTGCGGTCATTTCCGAGAATTTCTCCAAGGTATTTCGGGAAATGTTCGGCGGCGGCAAGGCATACTTGAAGCTGACGGATACAGAGCATGTGCTGGAATCTCCCATCGAGATTGTGGCACAGCCCCCCGGCAAAAACCTGCAAAATATGCAGCTGCTTTCCGGCGGGGAACGGGCATTGACAGCCATCGCCATCCTGTTCTCTATCCTGAAAATGAAGCCATCACCCTTCTGTATTCTGGATGAAATTGAGGCGGCCTTGGACGATGCCAATGTCAGCCGCTACGCCCAGTATTTGAAGCGATTCAGCGAAGAAACCCAGTTCATCGTTATCACCCATCGAAAGGGCACGATGGAATATGCAGATGTGCTGTATGGCGTGACGATGCAGGAAAAAGGCATTTCCAAGCTGATTTCCGTGGACTTCTCGGACGCACAGAAAGATGCACTGGTGGGATGACGGAAAGGCTTTGATACATAAATAAATTTTGAAGGAGAAGGAAAAATGGGATTATTTGATTTTTTCAAAAAGAAACCAGCAGCAGAAACCCCCGCGGTCGAAGAACAGCGGGAAGGCGTTGTGGAAATTGAAGGATTGGAAGTGGAAACGGACACGGAGAATGATGAAATCGTTCTGGATGTGGAAGGCAAGAAGGATATGAATGATGCTGTTCATGCAGTGATGGATGAAGAGGAAATTCAGATCGATCGCGCCGGTGAGGATATCCTCTATCAGGAAGATGCAGCCGAAGAAAATGAAATAGAAATCGAATTCATGGATGAAGAAGGTGAACTGCTGACAGCAGAAAACGAAGCAGAAGCGGAGGCCATTTTGGACGAACTGACAGACATGGCAGGGGAGATTTTAGCGGAAAAACCTCTGGCAGACGATGAAGTCGTTGTTGCTCTGGAGGACGGCGAGGTTTTTACAGCGGAAACAGAAGAAGATGCGATTGCCTTTGTGGAAGAGCTTTCCAATGTGGCGGAAGAACTGGCAGAGGAATGCAATCAGGAAGCACCTGCGGAAGAAACAAAGGAAGAACCTGCCAAGGAGGAAGCGGCAGAGGAAAAGCCTGCCAAAATGGGCTTTTTTGCCAAGCTGAAAGCAGGACTGGATAAAACAAGAAAGAACATCCTTGGCGGCGTAGACGGTGTTCTGGGTGCCTTTACAAAGATTGATGAAGACCTCTTTGAAGAACTGGAAGAAGCCCTCATTATGGCAGACTTGGGCGTGCAGACCACCATGGATATCGTGGAAAACCTGCGGAAACGGGTGAAAAAGGAACGTGCCACAGACCCCGCAGTCATCAAGGATATGCTGATTGACGAGATTACAGCCATTTTGGAAGAGGGTGCAGAGGAGGAAGAAAATCTGCCTTCTCCTTCCGTATTATTGGTGATTGGTGTCAATGGTGTTGGGAAAACAACGACCATCGGCAAGCTTGCCCATAATTTCAAGGAGGACGGCAAATCTGTCCTGCTGGCGGCGGCGGATACCTTCCGCGCGGCGGCCATCGACCAGTTGGAGATTTGGGGCGAGCGTTCCGATATCCAAGTGGTGAAGCATGAGGAAAATTCCGACCCTGCGGCAGTTGTGTTTGATGCGGTCCATGAAGCGAGAAAGCAGAACGCAGACCTGCTCATCTGCGACACGGCAGGCCGCTTGCATAACAAGAAAAACTTGATGGAAGAGCTGAAAAAGATTGCCCGTGTCATTGAAAGAGAATACCCCGCTGCCCATAAGGAGGTTTATTTGGTGCTGGATGCGACCACAGGCCAGAATGCTTTGCAGCAGGCGAAGCTATTCAAAGAAGTTGCCGATATCACAGGCATCGTGCTGACAAAGCTGGACGGTACAGCCAAGGGCGGCATCGTGGTAGCCATCAAGAGCGAATTACAGATTCCTGTACGCTATATCGGCGTAGGCGAGGGCATCAACGATTTGCAGAAATTCAATGCGGCAGAATTTGCTGGTGCATTGTTTGGTAAGGAGGCGTAAGAAATGTCCGAAGAAATCAAAAGAGAAAACGCCGTTTATGAATACGGTGAACCGGAACAGAGAACGGAACGCCGCCCCGCAAAGGTGACACCCTACGAAAGAGAGATTTGTCAGCACATGGAGGGGTTGTTCCCCCATCGTGTGACAAGGGTCTATCGTGAGATTGATTCCGAATTTCTGAATGTAAATGTTTATGTGATGAAAGCGCCCACAAAGAAGGACTTTCATGTCATTTATACCACCGGCATGAGCGCGATGCCCATGACCCTGCCTCCGGAATTCCTGCCCCAATATAAGGATTTGGAACGGGCAGAATTGCTGCTGTTTTTGCCTGCGGAATGGGATATCCTGACGGGCTATGAAACAGATAAGGATGTGCCCGACCATCTTTGGTGGCCTGTGGGTCTGGTGAAATATCTGGCTCGTTTCCCCCATGAATTCAAAACATGGCTGGGCTGGGGACATACTTTGCCCAATTCTGCCGATTGTGTGCCTTATGATGACAGCACGAAGCTTTGCGGCGTGATGCTGGGGGCGTTGCAGGAAAATATCAGCATGTTCCGCACAGAGGATGATACGCAGATCAATATGTACTGTGTGATGCCCTTGTATAAAGAAGAAATGGAATATCAGAAAAACGAAGGCACAGAAGCACTGATGCAGAAGCTGGCGGCATTGAATGGCTTTGGGATGATTGTATTCCCCGACCGCCCTAATGTTTGTGCAGAAGAAGAATAAAAAGAACCCAAAAGGGTTCTTTTTTGTAGAAGCGTGAATTTTATTGTAGAAACCGAAAAGATATGGTAAAGTGGATATGAGGATTATCGCTCGGCGGTTGGTCACTCTCTGAAAAGGGGGTGATGGTTATGAATTATGTTACATATTCTGATTTGATTCAGATAGGTATCTTTCTCGTAACACTTATCGCCCTGTGCAAGCACGGGGATAGATAAAAACATGACCGCCTAACTGAGTAGTTAGACGGTCTCTCCACAAAAAATCGGACTGACCGCCCTACCACAAGCGGTAATCCTTTTCTTACACTTATAGTAGCATAAAAAAAGGAGTTTTACAAGCAAAACCTGTTGTTTCTATTGTGAAGGGAGCCTTGGCAGAAGTTTTCATCATCGGAACAGGGGGTATCCTCGGTGGTTTTCACTTTAGTGATGATACAGATTTTGCCATCCCAATATATACATTTGCCGCAAAGATTATAGGAAAGGTCTTTGTGGTTTTTTTGTTTTGCCATATTTTATGCCTCCTTTGTCAAAAAGTGTACTTTTTGATAAAAACTGTTTTCGGATAAATTGATTATTTAAGCATAAAATTCTTGTGGATTGCATAAGGAATTTGTTGAAAATTCAAGTGTTTTGTTATATTCTTTAGACATAAAACGAACGTCTCAAAAAGTACACCTTTTGAGACGTTCGTTTTTTCCTGTAAAAGCTGGTATTCCCGCAAGCGGCGATAAAATGTCGCTTTACTCATATCACATTTTTTCAGCACTTCCTCGAAATTCAGCGTTCCTTTTTGCCATGCGGCGATAATCTCCCCGAAATCCTCCGGCACTTCCTTTATGGGTCTGCCGAATTTCACCCCCTTTTGCTTGGCGGCGGCGATGCCTTCTGCCTGCCGTTTTCGAATATTCACCCGCTCGTTTTCCGCCACAAAGGATAAAATTTGCAGCACCAAATCCGCAATGAAGGTACCCATCAGGTCTTTTCCGTTTCTGGTATCCAGCAAGGGCATATCAATGACGCAGATATCTATGCCAATCTCTTTTGTTAGGATGCGCCATTGCCGTTGAATTTCCTCATAGTTGCGCCCCAGTCGGTCGATACTTAAAATATAAAGCAAATCACCTTGCTTCAATTTTTTCACCAGCTTTTTATATTGGGGTCGCTGGAAATCCTTCCCCGATTGCTTATCCAGAAAAATATTTTTCTCGGGGATATGCTGTTCTGCCATGGCGAGCATCTGCCTGTCCTCGTTTTGGTCTGTGCTGGATACTCTGATATATCCGTAGGTTTGCAATAAATTCCCTCCTTTCGTTTTTATTGTAAAGAAAGCGGAGTCTCAAAAGAAATCAACTTATTGAGAAAAGTATTGGCAGAAGATTTGAGAAAAATTGAAAAATCATAGAACCTTTTTCTTCTTTTTTCTCTCTTTATAGCAGATGCATCGAATGAAACAGAAAGGAGGCTTTGCCTTGGATATCAATGAAACAGCGGCATGGGTCAAACGGCTGCAAAAGGGCGATGATACAGCCTTTGACACTCTTTTTGCCGCATATCAGAAACAGGCGGTGCGCACCGCTGCCCTTATCACCGGGGAAACGACTCTGGCGGAAGATGTGGCACAAGAAGCCTTCGTGAGTTGTCTGCTCCATATTAAGGACTTGAAGGAGCCGACCCGATTCAAATCGTGGTTTTTCCGCATCCTCACCAGATGTGCGTGGAAGGCCATGGAACAAAAAATACCGTCGGTGGATTGGGGTGAAGCCTTGGAAAAGCTGATGCCCTTCGCATCGGATACTTATCCCAGTGAAAAGGAGGCTGTCTATGAAAAGCTCTATCAGGCATTGGATGGACTGGGGAAAAAACAGCGTACCACCATCATCCTGTATTATTTCAATGACCTTTCCATACGGGAGATTGCCGAAGCGACTTCCTCCTTGGAAGGTACGGTAAAAACAAGGCTTTTTGCGGCAAAACGACGGCTGAAACGGGCACTGGAAGCAGACGGACAGAAGGGGGCAGAACTATATGAAATCTGATTTTGATAAATGGATGAAGGAGGCTTTGGCGGAAAGGGTGCAGAATGTGGAGCCATCCGCACAAATGCTGGAAAATATCCGAAAGGAAGCGGAAGAGAGAAGAAAGGAGACTGGTTTTATGAAATTTGGTATGAAAAAAATCGTGGCAGTGGCGGCGGTATGTGTGATGTCTGTGACAGCCTATGCGGCGACACAGTTAGCTGGTGTATCCGTAGGGACAACAAATAATATTACGGCTTACGAAGATGTGGCAAAGGCAGAAAAGAAGCTGGATATGGATGCGAAATATGTAGAATGCTTCGACAACGGCTTTACCTTTGACAGAGCAGGTACAGGGCAGGAACAGGGAAAGGACGAGGAAGGTAATTCCATTGGCAATGCTTACAACGTACTTGCTATCAGCTATAAAAATGAGGAAGGGCAGATTCTGCATTTCTCTGTACAGGATGGGAATTCCTTTGTTGATGCAGGACAGGAGGCATTAACTGGCTATACAGTCACCGCTAATAAATTCGTTCCCCCTGATTATGAACTGACAGAAGAGGATAAGGAAATGCAGGAAGCAGGAGAACTGAACATCGCTTTTGGCTCTGAAAAAGTAGAACTGATGACCTATGAAAGCTATTACTGGCAGGACGGCGGTCTGTATTATAGCTTAGGTGCCTTCGATTGTGACTTTGGCGAAGCTTCCATGAGGGATATGGCAGCACAGATTATGGCAGAATAAAAGAATGGAGAAAGAGGCTTTTCAAGAGAGGTTTTTCAACCTCTCTTTTTTGTGCCGATTTTTGTCGGCGCATTTTTCTTTTCCAATCAGCAAAATCGACAGATTTCACCGTCTCGTCCGCCTATAATCAAAACTATGGAGGAAAGCTATGGAACCAACGATTTACATAGATGTATTGTTTTTCGTGACTTGGGGCATGGATGCCTTCCTGCTTTGGGCGGCGGGGCGCATCGCTGGCTTTCGGGGAAAGAATTGGCGTGTCCTTCTGGGCGGGCTCCTTTCGGCGGTGCTATATTGCGGATGGCTCTGCCTGTTTCGGAAAAACGGCGGCTTGCTCCTTTCTCTGGTACTGCTAGCGGTAGGAACGGCGGCTGCCTATTTTCCGAAACGGCTACGAAATTTCCTGCGGCTTTTTGGGGCGGCATTGCTAGCGTCCTTCCTGATGGGGGGCGGTGTGAATGTGTTGTTCACTATGACCCAAGCCCAGCGGTTTTTCGGACAGGGCATCGTTCTGCGAAAGGGATATCCATGGTGGCTGCTGCCTTGGTCGGTAATTACGGCGTATCTCCTGCTAAAATTGGGCGCAAGATGGATGGAAAGCCATATCCAACGCAGGCGGGAGTTTTGCACGGTAACTGTCCTCTGGCGGGGAAAGCGAGCAGAGGGACGCACCCTCATTGACACAGGAAATGGCTTGCGGCAACGGGACGGGCGAGGGGTAGCCGTTTTAGAGATTGCCGCTTTACTGCCTCTTTTTACGGCAGAGGAAAGCGTCTGTATCCTTTCCGGGCAGATGGAAGGGCTCGGTCTGGAGTTTCTTCCCTTTACCAGTTTGGGCAACCCCGACGGAAAGCTCTGGGGCATACGGGCGGAGCAGTTGATTTTATCCTTCGGAGAAAAAAACATCATACATAAAAATATATTTCTGGGCATTTCTATGGAAGCATTTACAGGGTCTTATGAAGGGCTGGTGCCGCCCTGTTTATTAGAGGAGGAATCAGGATGAAAGAATGGAAGTATCTGCTGTTTTTGGCAAAATACCATGCAGAACGGCTGTTAAAACGGCTGTTTGCCAAAGGGGAGGGCGTCTTTTATATCGGGGGCAGCGATGTGTTTCCGCCGCCGCTGAAGCCGGAGGAAGAGGCGGTTCTTTTGGAGCAGCTTGGCGGGGAGGATGATGTGACGGTGAAGTCTGTCCTCATCGAGCGGAATCTGCGGCTGGTGGTCTATATCGCCCGAAAATTTGAAAATACGGGAATCAACGTGGAGGATTTGATTTCCATTGGGACCATTGGCTTGATTAAGGCAATCAACACTTTCAAGGTAGATAAAAAAATCAAGCTGGCGACCTATGCCTCCCGCTGTATCGAAAATGAAATTTTGATGTATTTGAGACGAAACAGCAAGACAAAATCGGAGGTTTCCATCGATGAACCTTTGAATGTGGACTGGGAAGGAAACGAATTGCTCCTTTCGGATATCCTTGGCACGGAAAACGATATCATCACCAAGAATATCGAGGAAGAAGTAGATCGGGAGTTGCTGAACAATGCCATGCAGAAGCTGAGCGGCAGGGAGCGGCGGATTGTGGAAATGCGGTTCGGCATACTGCCGGAGACGACGGAAAAAACCCAAAAGGAGGTGGCGGATATTTTGGGGATTTCCCAATCCTATATTTCCCGTTTGGAAAAGAAAATCATGAATCGTTTGAAAAAGGAAATGAATAAATTGATGTAAAAGTTGACCTCTCTGGATGAGAGGTCATTTTTATGTGTCCTGATAGTGGAGAGGTTCGTAATCCGCATTTTTCATTTTCCCAAAGCCTCTGTCCAAATATTGCTGATTCCCGTTTCTGCCGCTGCGGCTGATGATGCGGGTACTTTCCCGCATAGGCTGAGCCGTGGGGATACCGTTTCTATTTTCCGTCACTTGCATAAAATCATCCTTTCTTTTTTGTTAGGATGGGAATTTTGGTCGTTTTCTATGCATCTGAGGCGGAATGTCCATGGAAAATGGCGAGATTTGTTTCGTATATTTTCCCCCGCCCAAGGAGATTTTATAAGTATATCTTTGAACGAACGGAGTGATAAGATGGCTTATTACGGCAAGGTGGAAATCAGTGGTGTTAATACGGCTTCCCTGCCTGTCCTGACGGGGACAGAAGCCCGGGAATTATTCATAAAATGCAGAGAAGGGGATGAAACGGCAAGACAGAAGCTCATCGAGGGCAATCTGCGGTTGGTGCTGAGCATCATCAAGCGATTTGAAAACCGAAATGAAAATATGGATGATTTGTTTCAAATCGGGGTGGTGGGGCTCATCAAAGCCATTGATAATTTCAATATTGATATGGACGTGATGCCCTCTACTTATTTTTGCCCCATGATTATCGGGGAAATTCGCAGATATTTACGGGATAATAATACCATTCGGGTCAGCCGCTCCCTGCGGGATACGGCATATAAAGCCTTGCAGGTGAAGGAACGGCTGACGGCAGAGAATGAAAAGGAGCCCAGCGTGGAGGAAATTGCCAAGGAAATGGGGTTGACACGGGAAAATGTGGTTATGGCTATGGATGCCATCCAAGATCCTGTGTCCCTTTTTGAGCCCATCTATCACGACGGCGGGGATATGTTGTTTGTCATGGATCAGGTCAGCGATGAGAAAAACGGAGACAAGCTCTGGCTGGAAAATCTTTCCCTGAATGAAGCCATGAATCACCTTTCCGAACGGGAAAAGAAAATCGTGAACCTGCGGTTTTTTGAAGGAAAGACCCAGACAGAGGTCAGCAGCGAAATCGGAATCAGTCAGGCACAGGTTTCCCGCTTGGAAAAGAGTGCGTTACAACACATGAGGAAATTCATGTAAGAAAGCCCCGTCAAGCGGCTGCGGAAGTGGGAGTGCGATAGCACGGAGCAATCGGCTTTCAAGGCAATCTGCCCTTCAACCAATCGAAAAGTATGGACATTTTTCTTCTGATAGGATAAAATGAAAAAGAATAATGGGATGGTTTGTGGATTTTTTATTTCCATCCCAAAAGAATAGAAAATCACGACGATCAGGAGGAAAATAAAATGAGAATTTTTGCAGAAGATACAGCGGCTTTGATTATCGACTTTCAGGAAAAACTGGTTCCCGCTATCGCAAACAATGAAGAAATCGTAGCAAAATCCGCTACTTTCGTAAAAGGTCTGAAGGAACTGGGTGTCCCCATGGCGGTAACACAGCAGTACACAAAGGGTCTGGGTGAAACAGTACCTGCAATCAAGGAAGCATTGGGCGAATTCACACCCATGGAAAAAACATCCTTCTCCGCACTGGGCTGCGAAGAATTTGTGGCTTGGGTCAAGGCACAGGGCAAAAAGACAATTCTAGTTTGCGGCGTAGAAGCCCATATCTGTGTGCTGCAGAGCATCATCGATCTGATTCGCGAAGGCTACCGTGTATTCATCGTGGCTGACTGCGTAGGCTCCAGAATGGTTTATAACAAAGACTATGCAATCCAGAGAGCAACACAGGAAGGTGCATTCGTGACTACTTGCGAAGGTGCGCTGTATGAAATGGTTCAGGGTGCAGGCACACCTCATTTCAAAGCTATTTCCAAGCTGACAAAATAAGAAACGACCAACAAAGCGGTCGGCGGTTTTTGACGCCGACCGTTTCTTATAAACCGAATTTCTCTTGCAGGGAGGGAGAAAGATGAAGATAAAGGAACATTTTCAGACCATTACATACCACAGAAAACTGGTGCGGGAAGGCTGTTTCAAAGTTGGTCTTTACTGGCAGGGGCTGACCCACGATTTGAGCAAATACAGCCCCACGGAATTTCTGGTGGGTGCAAAATATTTTCAGGGGGACAGAAGCCCCAATAATGCGGAAAAGGAAGCCAAGGGCTATTCCTCCTCTTGGCTGCACCATAAGGGCAGAAATAAGCACCACTTTGAATACTGGATCGATTATACCATGCCAGGCACCTCTGAAAAGCTACTCATCGGCATGAAGATGCCTGTGCGGTATGTGGTGGAAATGTGCATGGATCGCATTGCTGCCTGCAAGGTCTATCAGAAGGAAAACTACACGGACGCAAGTCCTTGGATCTATCACAATAAAAGTAAACGGGTGCAGGAAGTGATGCACCCCGAAAGCGTAGCATTGCTGGATAAGCTGCTGAAAATGCTGGCAGAAGAAGGGGAAGCAAAAACCTTTGCCTATGCCAGAAGGATTTTGAAAAAAGACCGGCGGGAACGTTGGAAAAAAGGGCTGCACAGCCTGAAGGAACTCTTCAAAAGAGGTGAATGAGAATGAACAAAGGAAAAGTGATCGTTGGGTTATCCGGCGGGGTGGACAGCACCGTTGCCGCATACCTTTTGAAGGAACAGGGTTATGATGTCATTGGGGTGACCATGGAAATGTGGCCCGGGGAAGGCAGTAAAAAATCCATCGAGGATGCTTCCCGTGTGGCGAAAGCCCTTGGCATCCCCTATGAGGTGCTGGATTTTAAGAAGGAATTTCGGGAATGTGTTGTGGATAACTTCATGGAACAGTACCAGAAGGGGCTGACCCCCAATCCCTGCATCGTCTGCAACAGATTGGTAAAGGGACAGGCATTGCTGGAAAAAGCCCGTGAGATGGGAGCGGAGCATATTGCCACAGGCCATTATGCTCGCATTGAAAAGCACCCTGAAACAGGCAGATATGCCATCCGCAATTCCATTACAGCGGTGAAAGACCAGACCTACGCCCTGTACCGCCTGACACAGGAGCAGCTTGGGGCCATGCTTCTGCCCATTGGGGAATACAATAAGGACGAAGTTCGTGCCATTGCGGAAAAAATCGACGGTTTTGTGGCGAAAAAAGGCGACAGTCAGGATATCTGCTTTATTCCCGATGGGGATTATGCCGCTTTTATCGAAAAAGAGGGGGCATATAAAGGCAAAGCAGGGGATTTTGTAGATATGGAAGGCAAGGTGCTGGGCAGGCATAAAGGTCTGATTCACTATACCGTTGGGCAGAGAAAGGGTCTTGGCATCGCCTTCGGCAAGCCTGTCTATGTTTATGGCGTGGATGCGGAAAAGAATCAGGTAAAGCTCTGCGACAATGCAGCCTTGTTCCGCAGAACCCTCTACGCAGGCAATCTGGCTCACATGGCTTATGAGAAATTTGAGGATGGTATGCGTTTCAAAGGAAAAATCAGATACGCCCATAAGGCGGCATGGTGTACGGTGCGTATGGTGGGGGGAGATATTCTGGAATGTACCTTCGATGAACCCCAGAGAGCCATTACCCCCGGGCAGTCCTTGGTGCTGTATGATGGGGAATATGTGGCTGGCGGTGGTTTTGTCCTGCCCGATGATGCTGTAAAAAAAATGTAAATATCCTGCGGCGGCAGGAAAGGAAAATGGTATAAAAGAGTCCTTTTTGGAGCAAGCTTCAAGGGGCTCTTTTTTATTTCGCTTTTTCCCTTTACGTGGATTTTACATGGATTTTACAAATTTTTTGCCGAAATCACAAGGGGCATCAAGAAAAACTTTAGAAATCTGTGAATTCGGTGAAAATTGCCAAAAACCGTCGAATTTTCATTGCGGAGCAAAATCCTTTATGATATCATTATCAATGGTGCAAAAAGATTTTACACACTTTTTCAGAAACGCTGACGATCGTATGGAAAGGAAAGATGGAGAAAGATATGAGTTCTATTATAATCCCTTTTATTGGCGGTTTGGCGATGTTCATCTATGGTATGAATATCATGGCAGATGGTCTGCAGAATGCCGCCGGTTCCAAAATGAAGAAAATTCTTGAAGTTTTGACACAGAATAAATTGATGGGCATTGTTCTGGGGGCGCTGGTTACAGCCATCATCCAAAGCTCTTCGGCAACAACCGTCATGGTGGTCGGCTTTGTAAATGCCGGACTGATGAACCTGACACAGGCCATCAGCGTAATTATGGGTGCCAATATCGGTACGACCATCACTGGCTGGCTGGTTTCCGCAGGGGAATGGGCGAAAATGTTCAGTCCTGCCACATTGGCGCCTCTGGCGGTTATGCTGGGTGTTATCATCACCTTGATGGGCAAAAAAGCAAAGAGCAAGGACGTTGCCGGTATCATCATTGGTTTTGGTATCCTCTTCATCGGTATGAACACCATGTCCGATGCGGTTACGCCCCTGAGAGAATCTGAAGTGTTCAAAATGGCATTTGTTTCCATGGGTGCGAATCCTTTCTTGGGCATTCTTGCCGGTGCCGGTGTTACAGCCATCATCCAGAGTTCCTCTGCTTCTCAGGGTATCCTGCTGTCCTTGGCTTCTGCCGGTCTGGTGCCTACAAAAGCAGCGGTATTCATTATCATGGGTCAGAATATCGGTACTTGCGTGACAGCCATCATGAGCTCTGTTGGTGCAAATAAAAATGCAAAATGTGTAGGTACTATGCACCTGCTGTTTAATATCACAGGCTCCATCATTTTCAGTTTGCTGGCATTGGTGGTATTTGCCAAGGCAGATCCATCCTTGGGTGAAGGCATTATCACAATGACGCAGATTTCCGCCATCCATACAGTATTCAATATTGGTACGACAGTGGTAATGATCCCTCTGAGCGGTATCATTATCAAAATTGCCATGAAGGTAAACGGCATCAAAAAAGTGGAAACAACAGACGAATCCCAGTTGGTACATCTGGACAAACGTATGATGTCTACACCTTCCGTTGCTGTAGAAGGGGCAAAATTGGAAACCATCCGTCTGGGCCGTATCGCAAGAGACAATCTGTTTATGGCTCTGGCAACTCTGAAAGATCACGACGAAGAAAAGATTGCAGAAGTAAAACAGAGAGAAACTGTTATAAACAAAGTCTGTGACAGCATTTCCGAATACCTCATCGAGCTGTGTATGCTGCATTTGAATGATAAAGATAACGAAATGGTAACAAGTCTGCTGAACACTGTCAGCGATATGGAACGTATCGGCGACCATGCGGAAAACGTGGTTGAACTGGCAGAACAGATGAATCAGGAAGGCATTTCCTTCTCTGAAATGGCTCTGGCAGAGTTGGAGGAAATGTCCAAAGCGACACTGGGTTCCTACGACAATGCCATCAAGGCACTGGAACTGGACGATGTCAGCTATGCAATAAAAACGGCTTTTTTGGAAGACGAAGTAGACAAAATGGAAAAAGCACTTCGTGCAGGGCACATCACTCGTTTGTCCAATGCGGAATGCAGCGTGAATGCCGGTATCCATTTCCTGGATTTGCTGGGCAATCTGGAACGTGTATCTGACCATGCCATGAATATTGCTCAGGTCGTTCTGAATGAACATAGAACAGAAAAGAATTACCATGACGAACCGATATTGGACGTTGAGTAATGTAGTATAATATAAATAGTTTTTTACGACAGTTTTTCAAAGGCGATGGGTTTCCATCGCTTTTTGATTGCCTGAAAAAAGCTTTTATGATATTCTTATTTTTGAGAAAAGGAGTGATCGTATGACTGCATTGATGAAAATTCAGTCTTTTATACAGGCCTATGTGCAGGCAATTGCGTCTATTCTGGAAGCAGATGTCACGGTGGTGGATAATGAGCTGATCCGTGTGGCGGGCACAGGCAGCTATGCGGAGGAGATTGGCAAAACCGTGACCCACGGCAACTTTTTCAACCACATTCTGGTTTCCGGGGAAAGCGGCATGATTACCGATGCAGCTTTAGACGAAAATTGTAAAGTCTGTGAAAAGCGGGCCACTTGTAAAGAACTGGCGAATGTAGCCTATCCCATCTTCAAGGAGGGCACTGTCGTTGGCATCATTTCCATTATTGCCTTCAATGAAGAACAGCGGGAAAACCTGCTGGATAATAGAGGACAAATGGAGGAATTCCTGAAATATATGTCTGTTCTGCTGGAAAGCAAGCTCTATACCGATGAAGCAAAGGAGCGTTTGGAACAGCAGCTAAAGGTGGTCCATGATGCGGAAAAGGGCTGGTCTTTTGTAGGGCAAAGCCCCCTGATGCAGGAGGCCATTCGTATTGGGCAGAAGGTTGCAAAATCCGATTCCACGGTGTTTTTGCGGGGGGAAAGCGGTACGGGGAAGGAATTGATGGCGAAGATGATCCATGCCCTCAGTGACAGGCATGATAAGCTGATGATTTCTATTAACTGTGCGGCGATTCCCGAAAATCTGGTGGAAAGTGAATTGTTCGGCTACGAAGAAGGGGCTTTCACCGGGGCGAAAAAGCATGGCTCTATCGGGAAGTTTGAATTGGCCCATGGCAGCACCATTTTTTTGGATGAGATTGGCGATATGCCCCTCCATGTGCAGACAAAGCTGCTGCGGGTGCTGCAGGAAAGCAAGGTGGAGCGTATTGGCGGTACGAAGCCTATCCCCATTGATATCCGTGTGATCTGTGCCACCAATAAAAATATTGAGCAGATGGTAGAAGATGGCACCTTCCGAGAAGACCTTTATTATCGCTTGAATATCATCCCCATCGAACTGCCTCCCCTGCGGAAACGAAAAGAGGACCTGCCTGCCTTGATCGAGTATTACATTGCTTACTATAATCAGAAGCTGGGCAAAAATCTGACGGGACTTTATCCCGAAGCATTGCAGACCCTTGTCAGCTATAACTGGCCGGGGAATGTCCGTGAACTGAAAAATATCATCGAATATCTGGCGAATATCACAGAAGGGGAAAGGATTCAGCTTTCCGATCTGCCGGATCATATTGTTCTGCGTTCCAGCAAAGGCTATGAGGACTGGTCGTTGGATGAAATCGTGGGGGAATATGAAAAGCGTGTTTTGGGCAGCATGATTAAGAAAGGAGCCACCTTGGAGGAAAAAAATCAGCTGGCGGAAACATTGAAGATCAGCCGTGCTACATTATACCGCAAATTAAAAAAATATGACCTCTTGTAATTCTCATTCATGAGAATAATTATCAATTATGAGAATGAATTTGCGTATACAGCGTCATTTGTTTTTTGACGGAAAACAAAACATCTTTCGCTTGTATAGAGACATGTATAAAAATTTGTGCATAATTGACGGACAATGGAAAAATGCACCCGAAATGGGAAAAAATAAATTCTCATTTATGAGAAAAAGTCATAAAAAACTCTTTGAAAATAAGGGCTTTTTCTTTTGGCACGAATCTTGCTCTATATACAATTTGGAACAAAAAAATCGAAAAAATGATTTGTATGATAGAGGAGGAAAAAATTATGGATATGAATTTAGTATTAAATGCAATCAAAGCGGAAATGAAACCCAGCATGGGCTGCACAGAGCCTGTTGCTATTGCTTTGGCGGTTTCCAGAACCTGCGAATTGTTGACACAGCCTGCAGAAAAACTGGATATGGTCATCAGCTCCAACATTTTCAAAAATGCTTTCAGCGTACAGATTCCCAATACAGGTACCTGCGGTATCGAATTGGCATGTGTACTGGGGATGCTGCTGAGCAAGCCCGGCAACACAATGGAAATTTGTGCAGGAATTAAGCCTGAACATGTGGAACAGGCAAAGAAGCTGGTAGCAGATGGTTTTGTAAGTGTAAAAGTACTGAAGAGCAGCCAGTTCTACATTGAATGTACTGCAACAAACGCTACAGAAACAGCCAATACCATTACAGTGGATTCCCATGATAATCTGGTATTCTCCAAAAAGAATGATGAAGTTTTGGTGGATAACTATACAACAGAATATGCTACTTCCGAAGAAAAAGAAGAAGGCAACTTCGATGTGACCCAGCATACATTTAGAGAATTCTATGATTGGGCAAATGAGATCGATGTCGCTGATCTGCAGTTCATCAAAGAAGCTATTGACATGAATATGGAAATTGCCAAGATCGGTCTGGAAAAGAAATACGCATTTGGCGTAGGCCCTTCCATTCAGAACATGATCAGCAAAGGCATGATGAGCAACGACGTTGTCAATGCAGTAAGAAGTATCCCCGCTGCGGCGGCTGACTACCGTATGTATGGCGGCAATGGCTCTGTTATGACCTTCTGCGGCAGCGGCAATCAGGGTATCTCCACAACACTGCCTATGGCTGTTTTTGCGGAAAAGATGGGAATTCCCGAAGAAAAACTGCTGAGAGCGGAATTTATGGCGATGCTGATGATTATGTACATGAAGAAGCACGTTGGTCGTCTGAGCCCTGTCTGCGGTGCAATGGTAGCCGGTACAGGCTCTGCCGCAGGTATGACCTATATGCTGGGCGGCACATACGAACAGATCGACGGCGCAGTACAGAACATGATGGGTTCTGTAGCCGGCATCTTCTGCGATGGCGCAAAGGGTGGCTGTGCAGTTAAAGTTGCAGCTTGTGCAGGGGAAGCAGTTTATGCAGCCATGTACGCAATGGACGGCAGCATTATCCCTGTAACAGATGGCATCAACAGCACAAAGGCGGAAGATACAGCCAAAAACTTAGCAAAACTGAGCCACGAAGCACTGGATGGCTTGGATATGAAGGTTATTGAAATCATGCAGACAAAAAAATAAAAGAGAAAATCTTTTTTGCAGAAAAAGACCCCGTCGAAAGACGGGGTCAAATTTTTGTCAGAAACGTTTCTCCAATTTCATCAATCTGCCACGGATATGGACACCTTCCATTTCCTTGCCTACAAAGATTTTCATTTCATAAGCGGGATTTTCCGGCTGCAGCACGATAGCATTCTCTTTTTTGATAACCCGTTTCAGGGTGGCATCGTCGCCGTTGATGGAAACCACTGCGATATCGCCGCTGTCTACATCGTTTTGCTGGCGGATGAGGAGCAGATCCCCTTCGTGGATGCCGATATTCGTCATACTGTCCCCCATGGCACGGAGCCAGAAATAGGTTTCTCCTGTGGTGATATCGTCGGTAGAGGTTTCGTGATACCCTTCAATATTATCCTCTGCCAGCAGAGGCATACCGCAATTGACCATGCCTATGATGGGAATGGAAACCGTAGGGCGGGGGATATAGGGAATGGCATCGGGGGGGAGCTTCGGGCGATCCTCCAATAGATCGGATTTTTCGATGCCGAAATACTCCGCCATCAATTCAATCTTATCGATGCGGGGATAGGTTTTGCCGTTGACCCAATCGGTCAGGGTGGTATATTTCACGCCCAGGGCTTCGCAGAGTTCGTTTCTCGTTTTATGATTCAGTTCCATGTAATGACGGATATTTTTGGCGAGGATGGCTTTGCTGTTTCTATCATTCATGGAATCACCTCCTTATCTCTTATTATACGGTTAAACCGTAAAAATGCAAGAAAAATATTAAAATTTACGGAAAAACCGTTGACAATTACGGTTAAAACGTAGTACTATGAACATAAAGAGAAAAGAATATTTTTTTTAAAATTGATTTACGGTTTAACCGTAATTTTGAGAGGAGGAAGGTCATGAGAGAAAAAAGAAGATGGCAGAATACATGGCTGAGAGAGATTGCTATGCAGCAGGGAATGAAGATTGGGAGTGAAATCATCATTCGGGAACGCTCCTTATTGAAGGATTATAGCTATATCACAAGGCAGATTCGTTTCGGAATAGTGCTGGAGATGTATCCCTATCATTTCTATTGCCGGATGGCCGATGGAACGAAGGAATCCTTTCGGTACAATGAATTTTTGGGGAGCGAAGCAAGGCTGATTCGCCTGAAAGAGAAAAATTGCAGAGCCATGAAAATTGACAAAAAAGAAAACAACTATGGAGCGGCGGCTTGAGAAAACAAGATGTGTTCATGCTTTTAAGCCATATTGTGTAGCGTTTGGCAATAAAAAACGAGAGAAGGATTCTCTCGTTTTTTTGTGTTTATCATCAGATTATTCAAAGAACAGTGTGTTTACATCCAGTTCATTTTCGATCATGCCGGATTTGAACATGAAATCGGCTGTGCGCTGGAAGCCTGCTTTATCTGCTTCTGTGATTTCTGTGGAGAAGTCGTAATATTCGTACATTTCTGCAACGGCTGCTTCATCCAGATCCAGAGATGCTGCCACAATCTGCAGTGCTTCTGCTTCATTTTCGCTGATAAATGCTGCAATCTCATCCTGCGCTGTTTTCAGCTTTTCGATGATTTCAGGATGTGCGTTGTAGAATTCATTGGTTACTGCCACAGCGATGATGGCATTGATGAGACCTTCGCCATCTGCAATCAGATGATAGCCCTGCTGCTGTGCCTGATACACTGTTGTGCCGGCTAACAGAGCAACATCCAGGCTGCCGCCGTCCAAGGCTGCTTTTGCTTCGGGGATGGACATATTTACATAGTCAACATCGTCGATGGTCATATCTGCAGTTGCCAGATAGGATACCAGCAGTTCATGGAGATTGGTGCCTGCAGGGCCTGCAATTGTCTTGCCGCGCAGGTCTTCGGGGGAAGTGATGCTTTCATCCTGTGTATACATGCAAAAAGCCTTGGGAGAACGGCTATACATATTCAGCACCTTGATATCCGCATCATTTGCGGCAGAAAGGATCACGGATGTGGCTCCAACGGCATACAAAACCTGCACATCGCCGGAAGCCAGTGCTTGGGTCTGGTCTGCACCGGATGTCAGTTCCGCATATTCCACGGAAATACCCATATCTTCGAATGTGCTTGCGAAGATGCCTTTTTCCTTTTCAATGATGGTAGGTACGTTCAGGGGGGCTGTGACATAAGTGAATGTCAGCTTGTCCAGTGTTTCTTCTGCGGAGTTGCCGCCGCAGCCTGTCAGTGCTGTTACAGCCATCAGGGTTGCCATTGCCATGGCGATAAATCTTTTTTTCATAGGGAACCTCCTAAAATTTTAAATAATTTTTTTATTGCAAAGCTATTGATGAAACAGCTTTTTCACATTATAAATCCAGTTGTTGGATGATTTCTCGTTTCAGCTCAATGAATTCTTCTGCCAGCAGGTCTCTTTCATTGCTGTCCGTTTCGATGAGAAATTCTTTTTTGATGATTCCGTTTTTGATGACTGCGATTTTGTGTCCCAAAAGCAGGGCTTCGTCGATGCTGTGGGTGACGAAAAGGATGCTGGCACCGCGGCTTTTTTGCAGGCGAATCAGTTCCTTCTGCATCTGGTTGCGGGTGAAGTAGTCCAAGGCGGCGAAGGGCTCATCCATCATAATGAAGGATGGATCGAAGGCCAAAGCCCGGGCAATGGCAACCCGCTGCTGCATACCGCCGGAAAGCTGATGGGGGAAGGCTTTTTCGAAGCCACTTAAACCCACGGTATCTATGATGGATTGGATTGTTGCATCCCCACAGGGCTGCCTTTTCAGCCCGAATTTTACATTGTCCCACACATTCAGCCAAGGCATCAGGCGGGATTCCTGAAAGACGAAGGCAGTTTTATGGTCTGCATCGAAATGAATCTCGCCGGAATCGGGAGATTCCAAACCGCCCACCAGACGAAGGAGAGTCGTTTTTCCGCAGCCGCTGCACCCCAGAATGACGGTGATGCTTTTTTCGGGAATTTGCAGATCGATGCCCTTTAAAACATGGATGGTGCGGTCGTCTACGGGATAGGTTTTCTGTATTTTTTTCAACTCAATTCCAGCCATTTTCACCATTTCCTTTAAACAGTTTTTTCAACAGGATACCAAAGACCTTATCTGTCACCAGACCAACGACACCGACCACGAAAATGCCTACGATGACTTTATCCGTGCGGCTCATTTCCTGAGCAAATAAAATCATGTGACCGATGCCGGAGGAGGCGGCGATCATTTCCGCCCCGATGATGGCACGCCAGCTATAGCCCATGCCGATGCGCATACCTACAAGGATATCGGCGGAGGCATAGGGCAGGATGATGTGTCTGAATTTTTCGAATTTCGTATATCCAAAGACATTGCCCACTTCCAACAGCTTCTGGTCGCAGCCTGTAAAGCCTTTGACAATATTCAGATACATGGGAAAGAAGGATGCCAGTACGATGATAACAGTTTTCGTGGTTTCCCCAATGCCGCACCAGAGGATGAGCAGGGGGATCAGGCTCAGCGGGGGCACGTTGCGGAAAAACTGCACGATGCCGTTATAATATTTTTCCGAAGCAGGCACCAGAGAGCGGAACATTCCCAAAGCAAAAGCCAGTAGAAAGGCGATGGAAAAGCCTTTCAGGATGCGGGCGAGAGAGATGATAACATCTTCAAAAATCTCGCCGCTTTTCAGCATTTTCAGAAAAGTATGGTATACCTTTTCCGGAGACGGCAGGACGTATGTACTGAAAACTCCCAATTTGCAAATGAGAAACCATAGGGCAAAAACAAGGAGAATGCCGAGAAACGGTGCTAGGGTAGAAAGTGCTTTTTTCAATTTTCATCCTCCTTTCCCTAAAAATTTGCTGAAAATAGAAAGAGCCTGCGCCGAAAAAGCGCAGACTCAGAAAAGGAAATACTTGTCCCTTAAGTTCAAAATACTTGTCTGTACGCCTTTTCACTCAGGTGTTACCCTTTACGATCAGTACGAATAAAATCAGTATAGCATATTTGCCACAAAAAGGAAAGAGAAAAAGCCTTGTCAAACCGACAAGGCTTTGAACGAGGACGGAGGGATTTGAACCCTCGCACCGGTTGTCCGGCCTACCAGATTTCGAGTCTGGACTCTTCAACCACTTGAGTACGTCCCCTAAATAGTATCTAATTTGTATCATAACTCATTTATTATATCAGGGTTCAAGAGAAAAAGCAATTCATTTTCAATAGGGAAAAATTACATCCTATTTGTCAGATAAATTTAGACAAAAAGTATGGATTGTCCTTGTGCAAAAGGTAACAAGTAGATATAGTGTTATTAGTATTGACAAATTATGAGGGGATTGTAATGAAAAATTTTAAGTTGGAGAGGAATATCTTGCAGTGGCTTTACGTGCTTTTGGTAGTGCTGATGGTAGGGTTTTTGCTGTTTGTCGCTTTTTTTCAGAATGTAGACGTTTTTCAGGCAAGGCAGACATCTGAGATTCGGATGGTTGAAACATATCAATATCAGGAAATTGCGGATCCGGAAACGCCTATCGGTATGCGGCGGGAATATAAATGGAAGCTGGACCAGATTCGGCAGGGGGAAAACTGTCTGGCGTTTTATGTAGTACATCATAATGTTAAGGTTTTCTTTGATGATGAGTTGGTCTACAGGTTGGAACCAAAGAAAAGCAACCTTATCGGTAAAACACCAGCCAATAATTGGGTAATGATTCCCTTGTATGCAGAGGATGTCGGCAAGGAAATTACTGTAGATTTGCTCCCTGTCTATGAAAATGTGAAACAGGGAGAGACAACATTTTTCATTGGTTCACAGTGGCAGATTTACGAAAATGAATTACAGGCTGATTTGCCGAAGCTTTTGTTGAGCGTGCTTTCTATTGTCTTTGGTTTGATACTTATTTCCTTTTCTCTTATAGGATATTTCCATGGAAAAATGAAACTGGAACTGATATATTTGGCTTTTTTCTCTGTGGCTCGGTATTTGGAAGATTACAGATTTGCGTTTTTCGCCATTGCTATTTAAGCAGAATACGTTGGCGTTATCTTATTTTTCGTTGGGGATGTTGCTGCTGGTTGCAGTACCGTTGATGTTATATATGCGTTCTTTTATACAAAGAAGATCTTGTTTCTTGTTAGATATTGCGGCGCTGGTGGCAGTTTTAACAGAATTTATTCTGACGTTATTGCAGGTGCTTGATATAGCAGATTTTAAGGAAACGCTTATGATTAATCATGGAGTTATTCTTATTTCTGTCCTTGTGATGGTAAATGTGCTGATTCATGAATGGGGCGGAGGCGTAAAAAACCGAAAAGCGCGGATTATGCTGCTATGCTTTGGGTTTTGTGTGATTGGCGTAATAATAGATATGTTTATTATATCAGTGGAGATTCGCCAAATATTTTGATAGTTTTGAACGCATTTTGCATCTTTATTGTTGTAATGGGCGTATCTTCTATTAGAGAATTGATCCAGAGGGCGCAGATGGATTTACATACGGGACTTTTCAACAAAAGTTGCTGCAATGAATTGCTGAAGAATACTGCCCCTCTGGAAGCAACAGCTGTGCTGGTATTTGACCTGAATAACCTGAAAAGAATCAATGATACCTATGGATATGAGATTGGAGATATAGCAATTCGGGATTTTTCCAATATCCTGCGGAATGCGACACAGTTCTCTGATTTTGTTGGAAGATATGGCGGAGATGAATTTCTCATGGTTTTGAATGAAAAAAATCTTGAAGAGGTGCAATGTATATTGGATAAAATTGCTGGAGATGTGAAGGTGTATAATGCTATGCATAAAAAGGTGCAGATAAGCTATGCAGTTGGCTATGCCCTTTCTGATGGGCAGACACCAACCACTCTGCACAACTTATTTATGCAGGCGGATCAAGCAATGTATTTAGATAAAGGAAGATGTCACCGGGAGAAGGAATAATGCTCCCGGTTTGTTTTTTTATGGACGGGAAAAAATAAGGAGTGTTCCCTTGACACAGACTTCCAAGTCCTGTAAAGTTAGATATAGTGGGGTAGACTGTGGTTTTTTCAAGATATTGGGTCTGCCTGAAAAAAGGAGTAAATATCCCTATGAAGAAGCAACAAAATTCAAATTATAATAACGAAAGCATTACTTCCCTGAAGGGGGCGGATCGTGTTCGCCTGCGCCCCGGGGTCATTTTTGGTTCCGATGGGCTGGATGGGTGTGAACACGCCTTTTTTGAAATCCTCTCCAACTCCATCGACGAGGCAAGGGAAGGGTTTGGCAAAAAGATTGAGATCATCCGTTATAAAGACCAGTCCATTCTGGTGAAGGACCATGGCCGTGGGATTCCTGTGGACTATAACCCCAAGGAAGATCGCTTCAACTGGGAACTGGTTTTCTGCGAGCTTTACGCAGGGGGCAAATATCAGAATAATACAGGTGAAAACTACGAATTCAGTTTGGGGCTGAATGGTCTGGGCACTTGTGCCACCCAGTATGCTTCCGAATTTATGGATGCAGTCATTTATCGGGACGGTATGTGCTATCAGCTTCATTTTGAAAAGGGGGAAAACGTGGGGGGCCTGATGAAGGAAGCGGCGGAAAAACACCCCACCGGCACACAGATTACTTGGCGCCCCGACAGGGATGTTTTCACGGATATCCATATCCCCTTGGCATATTTTCAGGATGTGCTGAAAAAGCAGGCAGTGGTAAACGCGGGGCTTTTGTTTGAACTGTATGATGAGGAAAGCGGAGAAACCTTCCAGTATTGCTATGAAAACGGCATCAAAGACTATTTGGCAGAACTGAGCGGCGAAAAGGGGCTGACCTCTGTCCATTATCTGCAAACGGAGACCAAAGGCCGTGACCGAGAGGATAAGCCGGAATATAAGCTGAAATTTGAAGCGGCCTTCTGCTTCAATAACCACGTGAATGTGCTGGAATATTACCATAACTCCAGCTTTTTGGAATATGGCGGTTCCCCTGATAAGGCAGTGAAAAACGCTTTTGTTTTCGCCATTGATAAATATTTGAAAAACAACAATCTGTATAAAAAGGATGAAAAGAAAATCACCTTTACAGATGTGGAAGATAGCTTGATTTTGGTCATCAATTCTTTCTCCACGGTGACCAGCTACGAAAACCAGACGAAAAAATCCATTACCAATAAGTTTATTCAGGAGGCCATGACGGAATTTTTCCGCCAGCAACTGGAAATCTATTTTATTGAAAATAAGATGGATGCCGATAAGATTGCGGCACAGGTGCTTGCCAATAAGCGCAGCCGTGAGACAGCGGAAAATACCCGTATCAATGTCCGCAAAAAGCTGACAGGAAATCTGGATATGAACAATCGAGTGGAAAAATTCGTCAACTGCCGTACGAAGGATGTAACCCGCAGGGAGATTTACATCGTGGAAGGTGATTCCGCTCTGGGTTCCTGTAAGCAGGGCAGAGATGCGGAATTTCAGGCAATTATCCCCATTCGCGGTAAGATTTTGAATTGCCTGAAGGCGGATTACAATAAGATTTTCAATAACGATATCATCATTGACCTGCTGAAGGTTTTGGGCTGCGGCGTAGAGGTGAAATCCAAGCACGATAAGGGCTTAAATTCCTTCGATATTGAGCAGCTTCGCTGGAGCAAAATTATCCTCTGCACCGATGCGGATGTGGACGGTTTCCAGATCAGAACCCTGCTTCTGACCATGCTCTATCGCTTGGTGCCGACGCTGATCTATGAAAAAAAGGTCTATATCGCAGAATCCCCTCTGTACGAAATCCGTCACGGGAAGGAGAAATACTTCGCTTATACCGATGGGGAAAAGAATCAGATTGTTTCCAAATTGAAGGGAAAAGTGAAGATTAAGCGTTCCAAAGGTCTGGGGGAAAACGCAGCGGAAATGATGTGGGAGACTACCATGAACCCGGAAACCCGCCGTCTGATTTTGGTAACGCCCGATGAAGCGGAGCGTACCCAGCAGATGTTTGAACTGCTTCTGGGGGAAAACCTTGCGGGCAGAAAGGAATATATTTCTTCCGAAGGGTACAAATATTTAGATATGATTGATTTAAGCTAAGAAAGTGGTATAGAAATGGCGAAGAAAAAAACAACGAGCAAAAAAGAATACCATGATAATTTCATACAGGAACAGAAAATTACGGATACGCTGGAAATCAACTATATGCCCTATGCCATGAGTGTCATCGTTTCCCGTGCCATCCCTGAGATTGACGGCTTCAAGCCTTCCCACAGAAAGCTCCTCTATACCATGTATCAGATGGGGCTTTTGAAGGGGGAACGGACAAAATCTGCCAATGTGGTGGGGCAGACCATGAAGTTGAATCCCCATGGGGACAGTGCTATTTATGAAACTATGGTGCGCCTGACGAGGGATAATGAAGCATTGTTGGTGCCTTTCGTAGATTCCGAGGGGAACTTCGGCAAATACTATTCCAAGGATATGGCCTATGCCGCCTCCCGTTATACGGAGGTAAAGCTGGAGTCTATCTGTCAGGAGGTCTTTGCGGATATCGACAAGAATACCGTCGATTTTGTGGATAACTATGACGGCAGCATGCAGGAGCCTGCTCTTTTGCCCACCACCTTCCCCAATATCCTTGCAAACCCTAATCTGGGGATTGCCGTTGGGATGGCATCCTCCATTTGCAGCTTTAATCTGGCGGAATTGTGTGAGGCAACGGCAAAATTTGTGAAGGATGACAGCATTGATTTGTGTGAGCAGCTTTCTGCCCCGGATTTTTCCACCGGTGGTCAGCTCATTTATAACCGTAAGGAACTGGAACAGATTTACAAGACAGGCCGGGGCAGTGTGAAGCTGCGGGCAAAATACCGTTACGATAAAAAGGATAACTGCATTGAAGTGTATGAAATTCCTTACACCACTAATATCGAAGCCATCGTGGATAAGATTATTGCCTTGGTAAAGGCAGGCAAGATTAAGGATATCACCGATGTGCGGGATGAATCCGATTTGAATGGTCTGAAAATAGCCATTGACTTGAAACGGGGTACGAATGTTGATTTGCTGATGCACAAGCTGTATGCCATGACACCTTTGGCGGACAGCTTTAGCTGCAACTTTAATGTCCTCATCCACGGCAGACCCATGACCTTGGGTGTAGGCGATATTTTGAAGCACTGGACAGCCTTCCGCATGGATTCCATCCGCCGACAGATTGCCTATGATATCCAGAAGAAATCCGAAAAATATCATTTGCTGGTGGGGCTTTCCAAGATTTTGATGGATATTGATCAGGCGATTGCCATCATCCGCAATACGGAAGAAGAAAAGATGGTCGTGCCCAATTTGATGGCGGGCTTTGATATTGATGAGGTGCAGGCAGATTATATTGCGGAAATCAAGCTACGGAACATCAACAAGGAATATATCCTGAAACGGATTGACGAACTGGAATCCTTGGAAAAAGAAATCAGAGATTTGAACGAAACATTGAAATCTGATGCAAAGATTAAAAATATCATCTGCAAACAGCTTCGCAGTGTGGCGAAAAAATACGGTCAGCCCAGAAAAACAGAAATCATCCATGAGGATGATGTGACGGTGCTGACGAAGGATGACTTCATCGAGGATTATGCGGTGCGCTTCTTCCTGACGGAGCAGAATTATTTCAAGAAAATTTCTCAGGCTTCCCTGCGTATGGCGGGGGAACAAAAGCTGAAGGAGGAAGATACCATCCTCATAGAGCAGGACGGCATGAACCGCATGGAACTGCTTTTCTTCTCCAATCAGCAGAATGTCTATAAACTGAAAGCATCGGATGTGGCTGATACGAAGGCCAGTGCCTTGGGGGAATACCTTCCCAATCTGCTGAACATGGAAGCGGGGGAAACCATCGTTTACATGACGGCAACGGCGGATTATACCGGGCAGATGGTATTCTTCTTTGCTAACGGCAAGGCGGCGAAGGTTCCCTTGTGCGCATACGAAACTAAGACCAACCGCAAAAAGCTCATCAACGGCTATTCCTCTAAAGCGGAGCTGGTACGTATGGCGAAGATGGAGGAAGAAAGTGATTTTATCCTCATGCGGAATACAGACAAAGCGACCCTGATGAATACGGAACTGATTCCTTCCAGTGCCACGAAGAACGCCACAGGGGTGCAGGTCTTTACGCTGAAGAAAAACAGTACGGTCACAAGGGTGTTCACCAAAGAGGAATTTCAGACAGAGGACTACGAATATTACCGCACGAAAAAAATTCCTACTGCGGGTCATTTTATCCAGGAAAAGGATAAAACAACAAATGCCTTGCCGGGGCAGATGGTCTTGGGCGAAAATTGAAACGAAAAATTTAGCCTCCCTTCGGAGGCTTTTTTTATGGAAAGAAGGGGGAAAGTGGCGGATTTTTACAGAAAAAAGGGCATTTTTCAGGCTGATGTGGAGCGGAAATAGCATTTTGGGTTGCCAAGCTGGAATTTTGTGTTATAATGAAGTACAAACATGTGTTCACAGAATCGTAATGAAATCTAAATATTTTTGGAATATTTCAAACAAGCGAAGTTTTGAGAAACTCCGCTGAACTGGAAAGGATGAACTCTATGAAACGGTTTGCAGCTATCCTCTTGGCAGGGATTTTATGCATCGCTGCGGCTGTTCCTTCCTTTGCCGCTATTCAGACAAATGCAGGCGAATGGGCAAAGCCTTCTATGGAACTTGCCTATAACGAAGGATTGCTGACGGATGCGGAATTGCAAAAGGCAACATCCCCCATGAGCAGAAAGGATTTTTGTACAGTAGTGATGCGCTTTTTGCATGTAGTGACGGGAAAGGACTGGAAAGCTACCCAGGCAAGTCCCTTCACTGATTGTGATGACCAAGATGTGATCGCGGCTTATGAAGCGGGTATCATTGGTGGGGTAGAGCCAGGCGTATTTGCTCCTGACCGCACGCTGACCAGAGAACAGATGGCGATTATGGTGGCTCGTGTCTTGAAAGCTTGTGGCATCGACCTAAAAGAAAAAGCGGTGAAAAATCCCTTTACAGATACGGCTGTTCTGTATGATTCCTCCAATCAATATATCGACCAGCTTTATGGGGTTGGTATTTTGGCAGGGTATGCAGATGGCACCTATGGCCCCTTTAAGGAAATGACAGTGCAGGAAGCAGTGGTTTCTTTCGTAAAGGCATACCGCTACACCTTGGAACAGGCAGGAGGAGAAGAAACGCCTGAGGAACCGGAAAAGTCTGAAACAAAACCGGAGGAACCAAAGGAGGAAACACCGACAGTGCCAAAAGAACCGGAAGTGGTAACGCCTGTGGAACCGGAAAAACCGGAAACAAAGCCCGAAGAACCGAAACAGGAAGACACTGTGGTAGCAGAAACAGAAACTATAACAGTAGGCAGCAAAAAAATCTCCTTGGGGTGGACAGAAGAGGAACTGAAAGCTGTTTGGGGCGAACCTGACCGTATTGATGCATCTGTCTATGGTCTGGACAGATATATTTATATCAACGGATATGTGGATTATTTCTTTGCTACGTTCCAAAATGGCAAAGTGGTTGAGATTTTTATACCCGGAACAGATTTTTCTTATTTGGGCATGGATGGCAAAGGAACCATGGCAAATATCAAGAATCTTGCCTATGTCAGCAGTGCAGAGCATAGCGGTGTAATCTATAATGAAATTTCTGAAGCCAGAGTGCCTTTGGATTACGAAGGGAATATTTGTGGGCTGCTGCTGCAGACGAAAACATTCGTGCAGGAAAAAGACCCTGTGAGTACCCTGCAGTATTCTGTTAAAGAGGATATAGAAGCCCAGTTGTTAGACCTGATTCAGGTGCGCAGAGTGGAAAAAGGTCTGCCCTTGCTGGTTTGGGATAAAAAGCTTTGGGATGTGGCGAGAGCCCATTCTGAGGATATGACCGCAAACAACTATTTTGATTATAACAGCTCCGATGGCGCGACTCCCTTTGGCAGAATCATGGAAAGAGGCAAAACATTTTTGACCGCATCTGAAGTCATTGCCAGACAGAGGGGCGATGTGGTGAATATCTATCAGGAATGGATGCGTTCTGCTGCCAAGCATAATGGCCTGATGGATCAGACCATGCAGGAAGTCGGCATTGGAGTTTCTTCCAAAACGAAAATACTGTATGTCACCGTAGATTTTTGTGGACAAGGGACACAGACAAAGAAATAAAGCAAAAAGACAAAGCCTTGAACCATTTGGTTCAGGGCTTTCTTTCTGTTCAGAAATCTTTGGTCAGTTCCAGTATCTTTTTTTCCATTAAGGCATAAAACACATCATAGCCGGCATTGCTCCAATGGACACCATCAAACTGGAACAGTGCATCATAGGCTTCGAATCCCTTCTTTTCTTTGACTTCCAGAAAGGCTTTATAAATATCGATCACGGGACAGCCGTAGGATTTGGCCAGTTTCAGCACGATATCCCGATAAAGCTCGATACGGTCGGTGGTGGTAAAAGGATAAAAATCTGTATCCACCACAGGAGGAGGGGTGATGAGCAGAGGTAGGCAATAGCCGCCGTTGAAGAACTTGGCATCATGCTTGCAGGCAAGGAGCTGTTCAATCATGAACATCATGTTATGCTCATATTCCCAAGGGGTACGATACTGTCCTTCATTGAGGGCACTGTCATTGGAGCCCAGAAGGATGGCAGTGATATGGGGTTTCAGCCGCAGCACGTTGCTGTCCAGCCTTTGCAGGGCTTCGCGGGTCGTTTCCCCATTGATGCCGCGGTTATAGACCTTCCAGAGGATGGCGGGATTCTTTTTCGGTAATTCCTTTGCCAGGCGGGAAGGATAGGCCACATGGGACAATACGCCGTAGCCGTATGTCAAGCTGTCGCCAAAAGCGACCAATCGAAATTCTTTCATCAGGAGACCTCCTTTTTCTTCTTTGGTTTTATTGTAACGGCGGAAGAAAGCAAAGTCAATCAATGGAGTGTCGGCCCTTAGTCGTTGATGCAGTTCAAAAGAGGGCCGATGGCTTGCATCACATCTTTTTTGAAGCTGCGGCTGACGAAAGCAGTTTTATTGGACCCGAAAAAGGAGATGACCCATGGGTCTTTTGTTTTATCGATATAGGATACCTTTCTCATATTGCTGACAAAGGAACGGTGGGTCTGCACGAAATAAGGCTCAGGCAATACCTCACGGATACGATAAAGGGGTACAGGAAGATAGATGGTGTTATTTGTCAGATGAATGATGGATTTTTTCTGCCCGCTTTCCACAAAAAGGATATCCTTATGAGGGATGTTATAAATACCCTTGGCAGTATTGATGCGGCAGTGGGGAGTTTCGCTCTGTTTTACAGGGTGTGCTCTATCCATGATGTGGACTTTTCCTGTGCCGGAACAGAGGTCTTTGAGGGTCTGTTTTACTTCATCTTCAGAATTTGCAATTAAAATTGTATACATAGTTTTCTCCTTTTCATTCAAGTTGAAAATCGTTTTTGTAGGATTTCTTTGGAATTCGATATATTTTATCACATAACGTGCAAAAGTAAAAACTTTTTCAATAAAAAATACAAAAAAATGCGATTTTTTAACAATATCTTCACGATATGTGATGTTTATGTTTCTGGAATGATTCTTCGATGATTGCATAGGATAGGAAAAGAAGGGAGGACGAGCCAATGCAGACAGAAGCGGTTTGGCGGGCATTGCCCCGAAGAATACGGGAAATATTGCCGGAAGAAAGCCTTTTGGATGTGCAGGAAATACGGATGAGAAGTGGACAGCCTTTTCTGCTGAAAAAAGCAGAGGGGATATTTTCTTTGCGGAAGAACGGCGGGCTGCTTTCTGCACCATGGGAAAACGGCATTCGTATATCTACGGCAGACCTGCGGGAAACGGTGTCCCTTTTGAGTGCCTATTCTCTTTATGCCTTTGAAGAAGAATTGCGGCAGGGATATATCACCATGGAAGGGGGGCATCGGGTGGGTTTTTGTGGAAAGACGGTTTTGGAGAACAATGAGATTCGGACGCTGCGCCAAATCAATGCCTTGAATATCCGCATTGCCAGAGAGCAAAAGGGATGGGGCGAGCAGTTTTTACCACAGCTCATGGAAGAGGATACTTTTTGTCATACCCTGATCGTTTCTCCTCCGGGCTGTGGGAAAACCACCCTCCTGCGGGATATTGTCCGCTGTCTCAGCGAAAGGGGAAAGACGGTGGGGGTGGTGGATGAACGGGGCGAGATTGCACCTCTGCGGGATGGCATACCTCAGATGGACGTAGGACCCTGTACCGATGTGCTAGAGGGCTGCCCCAAGGCAAAAGGAATGGTGCTGCTGCTGCGGAGTATGTCCCCAGATATCATTGCTGTGGATGAACTGGGGCGCAAAGAGGATATCGAGGCGGCAGAGGAAGCCTTGTATGCAGGGGTGAAGCTGATCGCTACTGCCCATGGGCGGGATTTTGCCGATCTGGAAACCAGACCTCAACTGCGCGCTTTGATCCGAAAAAAGGTTTTTGAACGATATCTTTTTCTCTCTAACCGAAATGGCGTGGGCACGACGGAAGAAATCAGAGATAAGGGCGGAAAAATCATCTGGAAGGGGGCGAGGGAATGATTCGATTGGTGGGCATCCTGCTTGTGTTGGGAGCGACCCTGTGGTTCGGGGCGTATCTTGCAGCTAAGGAAAAATATCGCCTGAAGGAGCTGGAAGAACTGGAACGGGGCGTCCTGCTGCTGGAAAGTCAGATTCAATATCTTTCTGCCCCTTTGCCAGAGGTACTGGAGAGCATCAGTTGGAAAACCGATGGCACCATTGGACAGATTTTTCAGGAAGCCGCAGGGCGCATGGCAGAACGGGATGGTGCGTCGGCGGAATTGATCTGGGAGGAAGTCTGGCGGAAACAGGTGGTACATACTTTTTTGACAGTGGAGGATTTGGATGCGGTACTTCTCTTTGGAAAGACCTTGGGATATTTGGATAAAGCCCAGCAGGAAGGAAGCATCCGCCTGCTGTTACGATATATCGAGGATGCTTTGGAGCAGGGAAAGAAACGATTGGAGAAAAACGGCAGGCTTTACTATAGCATGGGCGGGCTGAGCGGGCTGCTCATTGTGGTAACGCTGCTGTGAAGGGGGAAGAAAAATGGAAATCAATATCGTATTCCGCATTGCGGCGGTAGGGATTCTGGTGGCAGTGCTGAATCAGGTCCTGATTCGGGCAGGACGGGAGGAACAAGCAATGATGACCACACTAGCGGGTCTGGTGGTGGTGCTTTTCTGGGTCATCCAGTATATCAGCCAGTTGTTTGATACGGTGCAGACCCTGTTCCAGCTATGAAAGGGGCGATTCTATGGAAATGGGAAGAATCATTGCTCTGGGATTGGTGGGAACGGTGTTCGCCGTTCTGCTGAAAAAGGAGAATCCTCAGATCGCCATGCTGGTGGCTGCCATCACAGGCATTTTGATTTTTTGGATGGTCTGTGTGCCTTTGGGATATCTGATCGCTCTGCTGCGGGAAACGGCGGAGCAGGCAGGGGTTGGCAGCGGCTATTTTGCCGTGGTGTTGAAGGTGATCGGCATCGCTTATCTGACCCAATTTGGTGCGCAGCTTTGTGCCGATGCCGGGGAAGGGGCTGTGGCGGCGAAAATCGAACTGGCAGGAAAGATTCTGATGATGACAGCGGCGGCACCTGTCCTGACGGGATTGTTGGAAATGGTTATGGGATTGGTATAGGAGGGAGCAGGATGAAAAAGTGTTTGCTGGTTTTGATGCTGTTCCTTTCTTTTTTGCCGACAACGGCTTTTGCAGTGGAGATTGATACCCAGACCATTGAAGCGGAGCTGGAAAAGCTGGAAACGGAGGCCGTGGATGAAGCGGCGGAGGATTTAGGTGCTGATGTGGGGTTTTCCAAGCTGCTGAAGGATGTTTTGCTGGGGGATTTTGATTTTACCTTTGCCGGGCTGAAGGATAAGATACTGGAAGCGGCCTTTGGAGAATTTCGGGTGCAGGGGAAACTGTTGACACAACTGCTTCTGGTGGTGATATTGAGTGCAATTCTGAAGCAGTTCAACGATTCCTTTCAGGGGAAATCTGTGGGGGAAATGGGCTTCTATATCTGCTATATGGTGTTGGTTGTGGTGATTCTGACCTCTTTTTATGCCATTTCTGAGAGTGTTGTGGAGCGGATGAAGGGAATTTGCGGGGTATTTGGGGCGATGGTGCCCATTTTTCTCATCCTTTCTGCATCCTCCGGCAATCTGACTCAAGGGGCATTGATGGGCCCTGCTATCATGGGCGGCTCGGCGGCGTTGTCTGTTGCCATCAGTCGTATCATCATTCCTGCTATCTTATTAGCCATCGCCTTGGAAATGGCAGACCATATCTCGGAAAAGCCCATACTGGGAAAGTTTGCGGAGCTGCTGCGCCAATGTATCAGTTGGAGTATGAAGGGGGCAGCCATGGCTTTTATGCTGCTGATTTCCCTGCAGAAAATCGGCGGCGGGGCATTGAATGGCTTAGCGGCGAAAACGGCAAAGATTGCGGTGGGAGCAGTGCCTGTAGTGGGAGATGTCATGGGCGGTGCGGTGGAAACGGCGGCGGCTGTGGCAGGGACGTTGAAAAGCGGAACTTTGGTGGCGGCGGCGGTGTTTTTGCTGCTTCTCTGCATTCCTCTGGTGGTGAAGCTGCTGGTCATCCTGCTGATATTCAAGCTGACGGCAGCGGCGGCGGAATTTATCTGTGAGGAACGACTGGTGGAGTGCATCTCCGCCGCAGGGGAATATACAGGGCTTCTTTTGGGCGTTGTTTTTCTGGGGGAAGGGATGTTTTTATTTTCGGCATTGCTTTTGTTAGGAGGCTTGTAGGCATGATGGAAGCATTTACAGCATATATTAAAACCATAACTGCATTGACCATCTTCTCTGCTTTGGTGGGCATCCTCCTGCCCGAGGGGAAGTATCGCCGCTACGCGGAATTGGTACTGGGGGTACTGGTTCTGACAGCGGTATTGAACCCCTTTCTTCGGCTGTTCGGTCAAAAGGAGGGATTCGAACTGCCAGCAATGAGGCTGGAGCAGGAATGGTCAGATACATACAACGGATACACAAAAGAAGGGTGAGAAAATGCAAAAGGATGTTTGGAAAGGGCTGTTCAGCCCGGAAAACAAAAAGATGCGAAGCAATGTGTTCCTGGCGTTGATGGTGGGCATCCTGCTTTTGGCGGCAGGAAAGAGTTTTTCTTCTTTTGGAGGGGGTACACCGGAAAAATCGCCCCAGGAGGAGCCTGCGGAGACGACCCTTGGCAGCGACGGTGAAACGGAACGCCGTATGGCGGAAATCCTCTCCAAAATCGAAGGGGCAGGGCAAGTAGATGTGATGCTGACCTACCGCAAAACGGAGGAAAAGACCGTTGCCAGAGATGAGGTGCGGGAAGAATCCTATTCTGAGGATGGCGGGAAAACCTCCGAATCTTTGCGGGTAGAGAATACCGCCATCCTGATTGAGGACAGGAGCGGAAATACTTTGCCCCTGATCCTTTCGGCAGCCTCACCGGAGGTGGAGGGGGTCGTCATTGTGGCGGAGGGGGGCGGAGATCCGGTGGTCTGCGCCGCTCTCAATCAGGCGGCACAGGCGCTTTTGGATGTGCCTGCCCATAAGATTGCAGTTTTGAAAATGAAATAGAGGGGGAAATGGTATGTTTGTCATCAAAAGGAATCAAGTGGTGGTCACGGCACTGGCGGTGATGATTGCCGCAGCGGGGTATTTGAATTTTCAGGAGAGCCGTTCTTCCGAAGGAAACCAGACGGCACTGCAGCTGACGGAGGAAGGGGACGTTGCAGCTTTGGTGGATTATTCCGCTTTGCCCGATGATGTGGATACATCGGCATTGGAACTGGACCCTATCACGGCGGAAGTGGCGGAGACCATGGGGGATGGCGCAGCGGTCTATGTTTCCGCCAGCGGCCTGACCGGCTCGGAATATTTTGCGGAAGCCAAGCTGGATCGGGAACAGTCTCGGGCAAAACAGAAGGACATCCTGACGGAAATGCTGAATAATGAAAACATCAGCAAAGAGCAGAAGGATAAATGCTCGGAAAATATGATGCAACTGCAGGAACGCATCGAGAAGGAAACGGCTGCAGAAGCCATGATCGAATCCAAGGGATTTAAGGAAGCCTATGTTCGCATCGATGATGATACGGTGGATGTGGTAGTGGATAAGGACAGCCTGACCGATGCAGAGGTGGCGCAGATCGAGGATATCGTGAAGCGGAAAACAGGTATGGAGGCTTCTCAGATCAGAATCAATACATTGAAGAAAGCAAAATAAAGCGGGGAAAGTGCGGAAGGAACGGGGATTCTTTCCGCTTTTTTCTGTTTATGAATTTATGCATGATTTTGTGTATATTCGTTGCAAATGGGGCAATCATCTGCTATAATGGAAACATAATTATGCGTGGAAAATGGATTTGTTTGGAATTCCCCGCAAGGTATACAGGATTTTGTATGAAATCATGAATAAAACAAATCATAGGAGGTAAGAGACATGTCTGAAAATAAAATGAATGGCCAGATTCAGATTGCAGATGAAGTCATCGGTGTGATCGCAGTCACAGCGGCGCTGGAAGTGGAAGGCGTTGTTGCCGGCGGCAGCAGCAAAAGCTTTGTGGAATTTTTTGGCAAAAAAGGTCACACAAAATGTGTGAAGATCACAAAGGATGAAAACGAAGCTGTGCTGGATATGGATATCATCGTAAAATTTGGCACAAAAGTGCAGAATGTAGCCAAAGAAGTACAGGAAAGAGTAAAATCCACAGTGGAAACCATGACAGGGCTGAATGTAGCCGTTGTCAATGTGAGTGTTTCCGGTGTGGTAAAAGAAAAAGAAGCAAAGGCTGAGGAAGAAGAATAAGCGGCGAAGGTGTATGCAGCGGGTTTCATGGCTTATGCCGGTGAAACCCGTCTGTTTGTTTCAATGCAAGAAATACGGAGGTATGTTATGAGCCGAAGAAGTGCAAGAAAGAATGCGTTTTTCCTGCTGTTCCAGATGGATTTCAGTGAAGCGGCAGAATTTGAACAGATCAAGGAGCTTTTCTTTGCAGAAAAGGAAGAGCCTGTGGAGGAAGGCGAAAAAGCCTTTATTCTTTCCGAGGTGGAAGGGGTACATGCCCATATGGAAGAAATTGACGGTATGATCGCTGCCTGTGCAAAGGGCTGGGACCCTGAACGAATGAATAAAGTTGATTTGGCTATCCTGCGTCTGGCTGTCTATGAAATGAAATTTGCGGAAACACCCGTTGGGGTTGCCATCAATGAAGCGGTAGAATTGGCGAAGAAATTCAGTTCCGATGAAGCCCCTGCTTTCATCAACGGCGTACTGGGTAAGGTGGCGCAGGCGTAAAAGCTGTGTAAGGGAGTGTCTCGATGGTTGAGCCAAAGGTCTTTACGGTGGGGCAGATCAACCGATACATCAAAAATCTGCTGGAAAATGATTTTATATTGAACAGCCTTTTGGTACAGGGGGAGATTTCCAATTTTAAAGCCCATTCCAGCGGTCATTGGTATTTTACCCTGAAAGATGCTCAAGGGGCCATTTCCTGTGTCATTTTCAAGCAGGATGCCATGCAGATTCCTTTTTTGCCGGAAAACGGCATGAAGGTCATTTTGTACGGTCACGTTTCCCTTTATGAAAAAACAGGGCAATATCAGCTATATGGCGAATTTTTGGAGCCTATTGGTATGGGTGCCTTGCAGCTTGCCTTCGAGCAGATGAAGGAAAAGCTGGCGGCGGAAGGGCTGTTTGACGCAGATTTCAAACGGGAAATCCCCGCCTATGTGGGCTGCATTGCCGTTATCACTTCCCCCACGGGGGCAGCGGTGCGTGATATCATCCAGATTGCCAAGCGGAGAGACCCTCGAGTGAAGCTTGCCGTTTTCCCTACGCTGGTGCAGGGGGAAAATGCGGCGGCGGATATCGTCAGTTCTCTGAAGCTGGCAAACGAATGGGGCAAGGCGGATGTTATCATTCTGGGTCGTGGCGGCGGTTCCATGGAGGATTTGTGGGCATTCAATGAGGAGATTGTGGCTCGTGCTATTTTTGCTTCGGAAGTACCCGTTATCTCTGCGGTAGGTCACGAAACGGATTTCACCATTGCGGATTTTGTATCGGATTTACGGGCACCGACCCCCTCTGCGGCGGCGGAGCTGGCAACGGAGCCTTTGGAAGGCATCAAGGCGGATTTGTCGGAACTGACCGACCGTCTTGACAGAGATGTGCAGGCGGTTTTGACCACTTCCAAACGGCGGCTGGATTTTTTGAAGGAACGTCCGGTTTTGAAGCGCCCCTTGGAGGGCATTCGGCGGACGCAGATATATTTGGAAGAAAAGGAACGGCTTTTGCTGCGAGAAACACTGCGAAAGCTGGAGAAGGACAGACAAAAGCTGGCGGCGGCGGAAGCCGGTTTGCAGGCGGTTTCTCCTTTTTCCATCATGCAGAGGGGATATGCCCTGCTGATGGATGCAAAGGGAAAGCCTGTGACAACGGCAGAGGCGGCGGCAGTGGGACAGGCTGTGCAGGTGCGGCTGAAGGATGGCATCCTGCAGGCGGAAGTAACAGGAAAGGCGGTGTTTGCCCATGGCGAAAAAGAAACTATCCTTTGAGGAAGCGATGGAACGCTTGGAGGAGATTGTGGAACAGCTGGAGCAGGAGGAAGCACCGCTGGAAACAGCTGTTGCCCTATATAAAGAGGGATTGGGGCTTTCTGCCCTGTGCCGGGAAAAACTGGCGGCGGCGGAAGGAGAAATCGTCCTTCTCAGAAAAGAAGCAGGACTTTGGCAGGAAGAGCCTTTTCAGGCGGAGGTGGAATGATGATGGATTTGAAACAGGAAATGAAAGAAAGATGTGCATATATCGAGGCGGCGCTGGAAAAATCCGTGCCCGAACAGAAGGAGTTTCCTCCTGTAATCTTTGAAGCCATGCGTTATAGCCTGCTGGCAGGGGGCAAACGTCTGCGTCCCATGATGGTTTTAGCGGCTTGTGAAGCGGTGGGGGGCAAGAAGGAAGATGCGCTGCCCTTTGCCTGTGCGCTGGAAATGATCCACACCTATTCCCTGATTCATGATGACCTGCCTGCCATGGATAATGACGATTACCGCCGTGGCAGACTGACCAATCATAAGGTGTTTGGGGAAGATATGGCGATTCTGGCGGGGGATGGCTTGCTCCACCATGCCATGGAAACCATGGCGGATGCCTGCCTGAAGAATCCTACACCCCAGACCACAGGGGCTATGAAGGCCATTGCCCACGGTGCAGGCATTTTTGGTATGCTGACGGGGCAGGTAGTGGATGTGCATTTTGAAGGCAAGCCCTTAGATAAGGAAACCCTGGATTTTATCCATCTGCATAAGACAGCAGCTATGATTCGTGGTGCCTTGGAATCCGGTGCCATCATCGGCGGTGCCGATAAAGAAACGGCGGAGCAGTTTGGCTTGGCTGGTGAAAAAATCGGTGTGGCGTTCCAGATTTTGGATGATATTTTGGATGTGACAAGCACCATGGAAGAATTGGGCAAGCCCATCCACAGCGATGAAAAGAACCACAAGACCACCTATGTGACCCTTTATGGCATTGAAAAATCCCGTGAGATTGCGGCGAAGCTTTCCGAAGAAGCCATGGATATCTGGAAAAAACAGGGCGATAGCTGTGCATTCTTAGCAGCCCTGACGGAATATTTGACTACCAGAACGTATTGAACGTGTTAAGTTTTTAAAAGAAGCAGAAAGAAGGCGACGGTATGTATAACTTCCATGCAATTCTGCACAATACACCCCTTTGGGCTGCCATCATTGCATGGGCAGCGGCTCAGGGCATCAAGATTATCCTGACATTGATTGTGGATAAGAAATTCGATGCATCCCGCATCGTGGGGACAGGCGGTATGCCCAGCTCCCATTCTTCCTTTACCATGGCACTTTCCTTTAGCATCGGGAAGTACTATGGCTTTGATTCCCCGTTGTTTGCCATTGCGCTGATTTTCTCCTTTGTCACCATGTATGATGCACAGGGGATTCGGAGGGCAGCAGGCAAGCAGGCGGAAATTTTGAATATGTTGATTTTGGAACACAAGATACCCGATGTAGATGAGTTGAAGGAACTTTTGGGGCATACCCCTTTGGAGGTTGCCGCAGGGGCATTGCTGGGTATCGTCATCGGGCTTTGGATGTAATGCTTTTTGCGGCGCATCAGCCTTTGTGCAATTTTGTAAGAATAGAGAGTTGGTGAAACTGTGGACAGAATTTTGAATCGAATTCATTCCACTGAAGATATCAAAAAATTAAATGAAGGAGAGCTGGCGGTTCTGTGTAAGGAGCTGCGGAAGTTCCTGTTGCAGAAGGTTTCCAAGACCGGCGGGCATTTGGCGTCCAATCTGGGTGTGGTGGAACTGACGGTGGCATTGGAATATTGCTTCGATCTGCCCAAGGATAAAATCGTATGGGATGTAGGCCATCAGGCATATATCCATAAAATGCTGACTGGCAGGAGAGCGGGCTTTGACCATCTGCGCCAGTTGGATGGGCTGAGCGGGTTCCCGAAGCCCAATGAAAGTGATTGTGATGCCTTTGCGGCAGGCCATAGCTCCACGTCTATCTCTGCAGCATTGGGTCTGGCAAAGGCCCGTGACCTGATGGGCGGAAAGGAACACGTTATCGCGGTCATTGGGGATGGCTCCATGACAGGAGGTCTGGCCTATGAAGCCCTGAATAATGCCGGAAGAGAACAGACCAATCTGATTGTTATTCTGAATGATAACCAGATGTCTATTGATACGAACGTGGGTGCCATGAGCAAACACCTGAACAACCTTCGAACCAGCAATCAGTATCGGGGCTGGAAGGAAGCGGTAAAGCAGTTCAGAGACAATGTACCTGTTATTGGCGAAGGCACCTATCAGGTGCTGAAAAATATGCGGGACGGCGCAAAGATGCTGCTGACCCATGGAGCATTATTCGAACAGCTGGGCTTTAAATACATAGGCCCTGTGGATGGGCACGACCTGCCGGAGCTGATCGAACTGCTCCAAAACGTGAAGGAAATGCATCGTCCTGTTCTGATCCATATAAAGACCATCAAGGGCAAAGGCTATCCCTATGCGGAGGAACGTCCTTGGGATTATCATGGCGTTGGTGCCTTTGATTTGAAAACAGGCTTGCCCATTTCCAAGGGCGGCAAAAGCTGGTCTGCTGTCTTTGGGGAAAAAATGGTAGAAATCGGAAAAAAGAATCCCAAAGTCGTTGGCATTACAGCGGCAATGAGCAGCGGGACAGGCTTTGAAAAATTCCGGAGAGCCTTCCCCAAGCGCTTTTTTGACGTTGCTATAGCGGAACAGCATGGCACAACCTTTGCGGCAGGCTTGGCAAAGGGCGGCATCATTCCTGTATTTGCGGTGTATTCCTCCTTCCTGCAGCGGGCATACGACCAGATTGTCCACGATGTTTGTATGCAGAATCTCCACGTGGTATTTGCTATCGACAGAGCAGGCATCGTCGGGGCGGACGGGGAGACCCATCAGGGGGTATTCGACCTGTCCTTCCTGAGCCATATTCCCAATATGACTGTCCTTTCTCCAAAGAACGGATGGGAACTGGAAGAAATGCTGGATTTTGCCGTAAATCAATGGAATGGCCCCATTGCGGTGCGTTATCCCAGAGGTACGGCGGAAACTGTTTTTCAGGAAAAGAAACAGCCCATCGCATACGGCAAGGCGGAATTGATACAGGAGGGCGAAAAAATCGCTATTCTGGCAGAAGGACATATGCTGAAAGCGGCGGCGGATGCTGCAAAGCTGCTGGAAGCAGACGGGTACCATCCGATGCTGGTGAACATGCGTTTCATCAAGCCTTTGGATGAAGCTATGCTGCGAAAGGCAGCGGAAACCTGTGAACATATCGTGACGGTGGAGGATAATCTCCGCAGGGGCGGTTTGGGCTCTAAAGTAATGGAATTTTATGGGGATCACGGCATTCAGGCGGATATCCTGAACTTGGCTTTCCCTGACAAATATATTGAACAAGGCACCCAGGCACAGCTTTTTGAAAGATACGGGCTGGATGCTGCGGGCATTTATGAAAGCATAAAGAAGAGATTGGGAGAATGACCATGGCAGAAAAGGTGGAAAAAGAAAGATTAGACGTTTTACTGGTACAGCAGGGCTTGGCCACCTCCAGAGAATTGGCGAAGGCTTATATCATGGCGGGCAATGTTTATGTGGACGGTCAGAAGGAGGATAAAGCGGGTACAAAAGTGGCTGTGAATGCTGCTCTGGAAGTGAAAGGCAACCAGATGAAATATGTCAGCCGCGGCGGCTATAAGCTGGAAAAAGCGGTGGACGAATTTGGAATTTCTCTGGATGGAAAGATTTGTCTGGATATTGGTGCTTCCACAGGCGGCTTTACGGATTGTATGCTGCAAAATGGCGCATCCAAGGTCTATGCCATCGATGTGGGCTATGGTCAGTTTGCGTGGAAGCTGCGGAATGACGAGAGAGTCGTTTGTCTGGAAAAGACCAACGTGCGCTATGTGACCCATGAACAGGTGCCCGATGAAGGGGATTTTGCCTCCATCGATGTTTCCTTTATTTCCCTGACGAAGGTACTGCCTGCGGTTTTGGGTGTTTTAGGCGAAAAGGGCCAGTTGGTCTGCCTCATCAAGCCTCAGTTTGAAGCGGGCAGAGAAAAGGTCGGGAAAAAAGGTGTTGTGCGGGATATCAACGTACATAAAGAAGTCATCGAAATGATCGCAAATTATGTGAGGGCACAGAATCTGGGGATTTTGGGACTGAGCTTCTCTCCCATCAAAGGACCGGAAGGCAATATTGAATATCTGATTTATCTGGATAAGAGCCAGACAGGCATGACCGAAGAAGAAGTACAGGCCAAATTGGAAGAAGTTGTAACAGAATCTCATAAAATCCTTTCAGGAGAGAAATGAGGTGGAAGAGGATGAAAAAAGTAGCAATTTTACCCAATGTGCAGAAGGATAAAGGGCTGGCAGTGACCAAGCGGCTGGTGAACTATCTGCTGGCGAAGGGCTGTGAGCCTCAGCTTTCCGAAGAGGTGGCGGCGTTGGCAGAACTGCCCCAGTATGCCAGAGAGGAAAAGGCTCTGTATCAGGATAGCGATTTTCTGATCTCTCTGGGCGGCGATGGTACCCTTCTGGGGGTCGGCAGAAGAACAGCGAATTTTGAAAAACCCATTCTGGGCATCAATCTGGGGACACTGGGTTTTTTGACAGCGGAAGAAAAAAACAATGCAGAGCTGGCTATCGATAAAGTTTTGAGCGGCAATTATAAGCTGGAAAAACGCATGATGCTGGAATGTACTCTGGCGAAGGAAACCGTGCGGAAAACAGGAATGATCGCCCTGAATGACATCTGCATTACCCGCGGCAGTCTCTATAAAATATTGGAATTCAATGTATTTGTAAATGATGAATATGTGGATACCCTGCGGGCCGATGGTGTCATCATCTGTACCCCTACAGGTTCCACTGCCTATAATCTTTCTGCGGGCGGTCCTGTGCTGAAGGCGGACGCACAGATTATTGCTATCACGCCTATCTCCCCTCATACTCTTACCAGCAGGCCCATCGTGGTTTCTGCCGATGATGTGGTGACGGTGGAGATCAATCCCAGCAGGGAGGATACCCCTTTTACTATCAGTGCCGATGGACAGGATAACAAGACTCTGATGGGCAAAAACGTGGTTCAGATTCGCAAAGCAGAAGTCTGCACGACGATTATTAAAACAAAACCCCAGAGTTTTTATGATGTATTGCGACATAAATTATCAAAGTGATTTTTACTTTCTGCAAAAGTAAGGAGGGCTGCAGCGATGAAAATCGCCAGACATGCAAAAATTTTGGAATTGATCGAAAATTATGATATCGAAACACAGGATGAACTGGCGCAAAAGCTCTGTGAAGAAGGCTTTATGGTGACCCAGGCCACCGTTTCCCGCGATATCCGCGAAATGAAGCTGACGAAGATCGCCACAGAAAAAGGCCGTCAGAAATATGCAGTCATTACCGGCAACGATACAGAAGTGACAGAACGACTGACCCGTGTATTCAAGGAAGCTGTGGTGAAGATGGATTATGCCCAGAATATGATCGTCGTAAAAACACTGGAAGGCATGGGCATGGCGGTAGCTGTTGCGCTGGATAATATGCAGAACAGCGAAATCCTTGGCACCATCGCCGGGGATGATACGGTTTTCTGCGTTGTCCGTAGCCATAATCAGGCGGCAGTCATCATCGAAAAACTGTATCGTATCATCCATAGCGCCTGAATGGCAAGGAGGGACGCTTTATGCTGGAACATCTGCATATCAAAAATGTGGCACTCATCAAGGAAAGTGAAATTTCCTTTGGGGAAGGGCTGAATATCCTGACAGGCGAAACGGGCGCAGGAAAATCTATGGTCATCGATTCTCTGCAGTTTGCTCTGGGCGGCAGAGCCGGGAAGGACTTTTTGCGCCATGGAGAAAAACAGGCTTCTGTGGAGGCCCTGTTTGCCATGCAGTCGGAAGCTTTGCAGGAAAAACTGGAGGAAAACGGCATTGACCCGGAAGAGGATGGTTCTGTCCTTATCACCAGAACCCTTAGCGAAGCTGGAAAATCCGTCTGTCGTGTCAATGGTTCTACGGTTACGGTCAGTATGCTCAAAGAAATCGCCGAAGACCTTATCGATATTTATGGACAGCATGAGCATCAATCCCTTTTGAACCCTTCCAGACATATCCGCCTGTTGGATCGCTTCTGCGGTGCAGGCTATGGGGATGCCATGGAGGAATATAAAAAAAGCTATCATGCTCTGAAGGAACTGGAAAAACAGCTGCAGTCCCTGATGGGGGATGAATCCCAACGGGAGCAGCGGATGGATATACTGCAATTCCAGAAGGAGGAATTGGAGGCAGGAGAATTGCGCCAGGGCGAGGAAGAAGAATTGCTGGAACAGAAAAAACGCCTGAGCAGCATGGAAAAGTTGATGCGTTTGACCAGAGAAAGCCTTGCCCTCCTTTATGATGGGGAAAATATGATGCCCTCTGCCTGTGACCAGCTTGGGGATGCTCTGGCAAAGCTGCAGGAAGCGGCGGAATACGACAATTGCCTGCAATCCTTTGCGGATGCTCTGGCGGATGCCTACGCAGCAGTGGAGGATACGGCAAGAGAACTGAAGCGGGAAGCGGAGAAACAGGAAAACGATCCCGATGCGCTGGAGGAAATCGAAGAACGCCTGCAGTTGATTTACAAATTGAAACGAAAATATGGCGGAAGCGTGGAAGCAGCGCTGGCCTTTTATGATAAAGTCGTGGAGGAACTGGATTTTCTTTCCAACAGCAGCGAAAAAGTGGTGGAACTGACGTTGGAAAAGGAAAAGGAACAGAAAAAACTGGCTGCTGCGGCGGAGAAGCTTTCTGCTCTGCGGAAATCTACTGCTCAACAGGTGGCAGCGCAGATTGAGGCATCCCTGAAGGATATGGAAATGAAGGATGCCAGATTCCATATCCAGATTGAGGAAAAAGCCGACTGGGCGGCAGACGGTAAGGATAAAGTGGAATTCCTGATTTCTGCCAATGCAGGCGAAAATCTGAAACCACTGGCGAAGATTGCATCCGGCGGGGAAATGAGCCGCGTCATGCTGGCATTGAAAACGGTTTTGGTAGATGCCGATGAAATCGGGACGTTTATTTTTGACGAAATTGATACGGGTGTCAGCGGCAGAACCGCAAGGAAGGTCGGCGAAAAGATGCGCTTCCTTGGCGGCAAGCGGCAGATTTTGTGTATCACCCATTTGCCACAGATCGCAGCCATGGCGGATCATCATTTTCTGATTGAAAAGGAAAGCAGCCATGGAGAAACCACTACACAGATCACACCTCTGGAAGGGGAAGGTTCTGTGCTGGAAGTGGCCAGATTGATGGGTGGCAGTGATGTGACGGAAACAACTCTTGCGGCGGCAAGAGAATTGATCGCAGAGAAATCATTTTGAGACTACGGGAAACCGTAGTCTTTCTTTTTGCCTGAAACCTTTAGGATGTAGATTTGCTTCGGGTTATCACCATATAACGCTGGGGGAATACTATGGTGAAAAAGGGGTGGATATCATGCTTTTATTTGAGGAATGTAAAAAAGAGATGATGAAGGAATTACAGGGAATGCCCATGGCAGAGGCGATGCTGCAGGGTTCTGCCGCTTATCCGGAATTGAAAGGAAAGGTGAAGCTTTTTCAGATGGATCGAGGTGTGCTTGTGGTGGCAGATGTCAATGGTCTGCCGGAACAAGATCCTTGCGGCGGGGTATTTGGTTTCCATATCCACGAAGGAAATGATTGCGGCGGGGATGATTTTGCCGATACAAAGGGACATTATAACCCGAAAAACTGTCCCCATCCTTACCATGCAGGGGATCTGCCGCCGTTATTTTCCAATCAGGGCAGCGCATGGATGGCGGTATTCACCGATAGATTTCAGTTGAAGGAAGTCATTGGACGAACAATCGTCATTCACCTGCACCCCGATGATTTTATGACCCAGCCTGCGGGCAACAGCGGGATGAAGATTGCCTGTGGTGTGATCCGATAAATAGAAAAGACTATGGGACATTTCCCATAGTCTTTATCATGCTTAGCGATATTCTTCAGATTTTTGTGCTGCCCGCAGGATAGTACCCTTTACCTCCGGTTCACCGTAGCTCAGATTTGCTTGATCTTTTCTTCTAGCCTGCCTGTCTACCAGAAATTCCATATACAGCATCAGTTCATCTTTGCTGTCATCATTCAGCATTGCATAGTAACGGCGGAATTCGTTGAATTCAGCAGTTTCATCGTCGATCACATAAGGATGACGAATGTCATTGACACCTAACAGGTAATCCATGGATACATTGAAAATAGAAGCGATCTTTTTCAAATCGGGGATGGAGGGCTGGTTTCGACCGGATTCATAATTGGCGATTGCCGTGTAACCATAGTTGAGCATTTCGCCCAGTTTAACCTGCGTCAATTTTTTTTCTTTTCTCAGTTCTTTCAAGCGATCCTTGAATTCCATTGGTTCACCTCTTTTATCTTACCAAAAATTTTCTTCGCAAATGAATCAAAAAGCCATCTGCGGTGAAAACTTTTTATATTCTAACCGGTTTTGGGAAAAGTATGATTTGTACCCAAAAACATATTACTTATTATACGGATAATTATTTCAGCGGAAAAGGTAGCGACACGGATACAAAGAAAAAGTTGAAAAAAGTTTACGATATGTGAAGTTTGCGCGGTTTATATTCAAGGAGTAAAACATTTGAGAAGAAATCAGGAAAGATTTTATTTTTCTATTGACATATGTCAGTAAAGGTGATACATTTAATTCATATAAAGCATATAAATATACTGTGATATAGACGAGAGTGAGAGGAGTTTTGATATGAAGACCAAACTGTATTTTGATAATGCGGCAACAACACCTGTCAGAGAAGAAGTTCTGCAGGAAATTCTGCCTTATTTTAGAGAACATTATGGCAATGCATCCAGTGTATATGCCATTGCGAAAGAAAGTAAGAAAGCTCTGGAAAAAGCAAGAGCCCAAGTGGCAGCAGCCATCAATGCCCAGCCGGAAGAAATTTATTTCACAGCCGGCGGTTCTGAAAGCGATAACACAGCCCTGCGAGGGGTAGTAGAAGCCTATGCCTCCAAAGGCAATCATATCATCACAACAAAGATTGAGCATCATGCCATTCTGCATACAGCGGAATATCTGGAAAAACACGGTGCGGAAGTGACATACCTGAATGTGGATGAATACGGCAAGATTTCTCTGGAGGAACTGGAAAAGGCCATTCGCCCCGAAACAGTCCTGATTTCCGTGATGTTTGCCAATAACGAAATCGGCACCATCCAGCCTATCAAAGAAATTGGCGAGATTGCCAGAAAGCATGGTGTGGTGTTCCATACAGATGCAGTACAGGCGGTGGGCCATGTTCCCATTGATGTGGAAAAAATGAATATCGACCTGCTTTCCATGAGTGGTCATAAGCTGGGGGCTCCCAAGGGGATTGGTGCCCTTTATATCAGAAAAGGTATAAAAGTGGAACCTCTGATCTTCGGTGGTGCCCAGGAAAAGAAACAGCGTGCCGGTACAGAAAATATCCCTGGTATCGTGGGTATTGGCAAGGCGGCAGAGCTGGCAGTAGCAGAAATGGAAGGGACAACAGCGAAGCTGGTTGCTCTGCGGGATAAACTCATCAATGGCATTCTGGAAACGATCCCTTACAGCCGTTTGAATGGTCACCCTACAGACCGCCTGCCCGGCAACTGCAACATCTCCTTCTCCTATATCGAAGGGGAATCCCTGCTGCTGCTGCTGGATGCACTGGGAATTGCAGCTTCCAGTGGTTCTGCCTGCACCTCCGGTTCTTTGGACCCTTCCCATGTGCTGATGGCCATTGGTCTGCCCCATGAAACAGCCCATGGTTCCCTGAGACTGACCATGGATAGAGATAACACGGAAGAAGAAGTGGATTTCATTCTGGAAAAACTGCCCGGTATCGTACAGAGACTGAGAGATATGTCTCCTGTTTACGAAGATGCCATGAAGGCGAATAAATAATGGAAAGAATAGGACGAGTGAAAATACAGAAAAATGAGGATACACAAAGGAGGACCTTTTTATGGAGTACAGTGAAAAAGTAATGGATCATTTTATGAACCCCAGAAATGTCGGTGAGATTGAAAACGCCAGTGGTGTTGGTCAGGTGGGCAACATGAAATGCGGCGATATTATGAAGGTATATTTGCAGATTGAAGATGGAAAAATCGTCGATGCAAAATTCAAAACCTTTGGCTGCGGTGCGGCAGTAGCCACCAGCTCCATGGCAACGGAACTTGTAAAGGGCAAAACTATTCAGGAGGCATTGGAAGTGACGAATAAAGCAGTCATGGAAGCCTTGGACGGCCTGCCCCCTGTAAAGGTACACTGTTCCTGTCTGGCGGAGGAAGCACTCCATGCCGCCCTGTGGGATTATGCCCAGAAAAACAACATCACCATTGATGGTTTGAAGCCCCCTGTAAACGATGTGGATGAACTGCATCACCACGAGTAAAACGAATAAATCGAAAGAAAGCTCAATTACTACTCCCTCAAAAAAACAGACCCCTTCTCTCACAGAGAAGGGGTCTTTGCTATTTTTCATGAGTTCAATGTTTTTTCATAGGCGGAAAGGATGGCTGTCAAGCCTTCCTCCGGTGTGCCGTTGTTTTCTGCAATGGCTTCTGCCGCTGCGGTGTAAAGGGGAAGGCGTTCCTGATACAGCTTTTGCACTGCCGCCTGATTGGGGGCAAGGGGTCTGCCGTGGCCGCTTTGCAGCAGCTCTGCATCCCGTTTCAGCCAAATCAATTTGCCGTTGCGTTTCAGGTAGTCGATATTCAGGGAATCCTTTATGATGCCGCCGCCGGTGGAAATAACCAGATTGTTTTGGGCGGAAACCTCATGGATAACCTTTCTTTCGATTTCCCGAAAGGCGGGCTCCCCTTCTTTTGCAAAGAAATCGGCAATGGGCATACCGATGCGTTCTATGATGATTTCATCGGTGTCTACAAAGGCTTTCCCAAGGGCTTCTGCCGCCATTTTTCCCAAAGTGCTTTTTCCGCCGCCGCTCATGCCGATGAGAACCAGATTGGAGCGTTCCTTCATCAAGCCTGCGTTGATTTCAGCGATACGGGCATCCTCGATTTTGGTATCCAAGAAAATTTCTACGGCATATTTTGCTTGTGCCACCAGCATTTCCAGGCCGCCCGCGGCATTGATCCCTCTTTTCTGTGCTTCCAGCACAAGCTGTGTCCGCAGGGGGTTGTATACCACATCCGCAACCCCTTTCAGATTGGAAAATCTGCTCAAATCAATGGGGCAGTCATCCCCCTTGGGATACATACCGACGGGGGTAGTATTTACAATAATCTCTGCATCGGCGTGTTCTGCATAGCAGGTTTGGTAGGTGATGGTTCCGGGGTTTTCTCTATAATATACAGTCAGGATTTCCGATGCGCCCAGTTCTTCCAGTACGGCAATGACCGCCTTGGACGCGCCGCCCTTGCCCAGAACCAGAGCCTTTTTGCCTGCCACATCAATGCCGTTGTTTTGCAGCATATAGCGGAAACCGTAGAAATCTGTGTTGTAGCCGCAAAGCCTGCCGTTTCGGTTCACCAAGGTGTTTACGGCACCGATTTTTTTGGCGTGGGCATCTATTTCATCCAAATAGGGGATGACCGTTTCTTTATAGGGAATGGTCACATTCAGAGCGGAAAATTTTCTTTCTGTCAGGAATGTGTCCAGTTCTTCTCTTGTCAAGGGAATCAAATCGTATGTATAGTCCGCCAGCTGTTCATGGATGATTTTGGAAAAGCTGTGTCCTAATTTTTCGCCGATCAGGCCGTATCTCATGGAAATCCACCTCGCATCTTTCGTATTTTCTATCAAAGGATAGTTTGTATCTATCTTAATGCAAATGGAAGTTTTATGCAATCTCTTTTTTGGAAAAGAAGATTAAGGTTTTTGTAATATTTTTCTTCCCTGTTTTATGGTACACTTATGGAAATGTAATTTATTTTGAAAGGAAAGAAATCAGGTGAAATGTTATGAATAGATATTTGGAAAAGCTTTGTATCGGTGTTCTTTGCGGCGTTTTAGGCATGGTGAGCATCGGTGCCCAAGAGGTCTATGCCGCAGATGCAAAGGATATGCGGGCGGTTTGGATTTCCACGGTTTATCGTGCCGATTATCCCACGGCACTGAATGATGCCGATGCTCAGAAAAATGAATTTATACAGAAGCTGGAAAAAGTGCAGGAAATGGGCTTGAATACGGTAGTTGTGCAGGTGCGTCCCAAGGGAGATGCCTTTTACGAATCCGACCTGAACCCTTGGAGCGAATGCTTAACGGGGGTGCAGGGCATGGACCCCGGTTATGACCCCATGGAATTTATGGTTGCGGAGACCCATAAAAGAGGCATGGAGTTCCATGCGTGGATGAATCCTTACCGTATTACCACTTCCGGTACGGATATTTCCGCTCTTTCCGCCGATAATATGGCGAGACAGCATCCCGATTGGATTTTGGTTCATAACGGTGCCATGTATTATAACCCCGAAAAGGAGGAAGTGAAGGAATATATCTGCGATACGGTAGCAGAAATTGTGAAGAATTATGATGTGGATGCCATCCATTTCGACGACTATTTCTATCCTTCCAACTATCCTCTGCCCGAAGGGGAGAGCAGAGATGGTGAAGTAGCCAATGAACGCCGTGAAAATGTGGATGATTTGGTGAAACAAGTTTACAAGACCATCAAAAATATTGATTCTTCGGTAGAATTTGGCATCAGCCCCATGGGTATCTGGAAAAACAGCACATCTGACAGCGAAGGCTCTGCCACAAGAGGTACGGAGGGCTATTACAGTGTCTATTGTGATGCCAAAAAATGGGTAGAAAAAGGCTGGGTAGATTATATCGTGCCCCAGATTTATTGGGAGCAGGGCAATGCCTATGCTGATTATGAAACTCTGGTAAAATGGTGGAGCGATGTGGTGAAAGGCACAGGGGTGAAGCTCTATATCGGTCAGGGGATTTATAAGGATACCGTAGCGAAGGAAATTGCAGCGGAAGTGCAGGTCAATGAAAACTATAATGTAGACGGCAGCTTCTTTTTCAGCCTGCGGGATTTGCTGAACAACAGACAGGGCTGCTATGATGCCCTGAAGGAATACTATAAAGAGGCGCCTGAAATCGTACTTCCTGACCCCGAACCGGAAAGACCTGTGACCATTCAGAAAAAATGGGCCTACGCAGGGCGGGCAAAGGTAACGGTGGATGGCAAGGCGGTAGATTTTCAGGTCTATACTATCGATGATTATACCTATTTCAAGCTGCGGGATATTGCCGGTGCGGTCAATGGTACATCGAAGCAGTTCCAGACCTTCTGGGATGAGAAAAATATGGCGATCCAGTTGATTCGCCATACGCCCTATACTTCCACAGGCAGTTCTTCTGTGGGTAGATACGGCGATACTTATGCTACCACTTCCACGGCGAAATTGTACTGCGATGGTATCAGAAAAAATGTCAATGCCTATACCATCAACGATTATACCTATTATAAACTGCGGGATTTGGCGCAGTTGTTGGATATGGGGGTAACTTGGAACGAAAGCACCTTCACCATTGGCATTGAAACAGCGAAATCGTATCAGTAAGGAGGAAGTCATGTCTTTTTTCAAAAAGCTGCAGGAAAAACGGAACGAGGAACGCATCCGTAAATCGGAACGGATGCAGGGCTTCGCTATGCAGGCAGAGCTGAGTGGCACCATCGTCTGTGTGAAGCTGCTGGAAGGTGGTTCAGAGAAAACGAAATTCCTCGTGGAATATGCCGATGGCAGTAAAAAAGAGGAAGAAGCGGAAAACAACAGTGCCCGTTTTGCGGAGTTGGCGCAGTACCTTGGATAAAAAAGCGAAAAATACAGAAAGTCATCTTGTCTTTTTATAAGGATAGGATGGCTTTTTTTATTCACAAAAATTTTACAAAAAAGTTTTGTTAGCACTCTTTACAATTGAGTGCTAACAATGTATAATAAATCCTGTGGTTATGAGAAGGACCTAATGGTTATCATAGATTTGAAAAGTTTGAAAGGTGGAATGGTTATGAATTTACAGAAATTTACGCAAAAATCTTTGGAGGCCATTCAAAACGCCCAGTCCAGTGCCATCGAATTTGGTAATCCCCAGATTGACCAGCAGCATCTGCTGCAGGCTCTGCTGATGCAGGAGGATGGGCTGATTCCCCAACTGCTGCAGAAAATGGAAGTGAATGTGAATGGTCTGACACAGGCAGTGGAAAATGAAGTGAAACGCCTGCCCAGGGTCAGCGGCGGGCAGACCCGTGTGGCGGTGGATCTGGAAAAGACATTGACCGCAGCGGAAAAGCTGGCAGAAAACATGACGGACGAATATGTTTCCGTGGAGCATATCTTCATGGCAATGGTAAATGCGCCCAATGCTGTTTTGAAGGAAATTTTCCGTCAGTATAATGTGACGAAGGAAGAATTTATGAAGATGCTGGCAACTGTTCGGGGCAATACCCGTGTCACCAGCGATTCTCCCGAAGCGACCTACGATGCCCTGAAAAAATACGGCACCGATTTGGTGGAAAAGGCAAGAAGCAAAAAGCTAGACCCCGTCATTGGTCGTGATGATGAAATTCGTAACGTTATCCGTATCCTGTCCAGAAAGACGAAAAATAACCCTGTGCTGATCGGCGAACCCGGTGTCGGGAAAACCGCCATTGCCGAAGGTCTGGCCCAGCGTATTGTAAAAGAAGATGTACCCAATAGTCTGAAGGATAAGACCATCTTCTCTCTGGATATGGGGGCCCTGATTGCCGGTGCAAAATTCCGTGGGGAATTTGAAGAACGACTGAAAGCAGTCCTGAATGAAGTGAAAAAGAGCGAAGGCAAGATTATTCTGTTTATTGATGAGCTGCATACTATCGTCGGTGCAGGCAAGAGCGACGGTGCTATGGATGCAGGCAATCTGCTGAAGCCCATGCTGGCTAGGGGTGAGCTGCATTGTATTGGTGCCACAACCCTGAATGAATATAAGCAGTATATCGAAAAAGACCCTGCTCTGGAACGTCGTTTCCAGCCTGTTATGGTAAATGAACCCACTGTAGAGGATACCATTGCCATCCTCCGTGGTCTGAAGGAACGGTATGAAGTATACCATGGTGTAAAAATTCAGGATCAGGCCATCATTGCGGCAGCAACATTGTCCAATCGTTATATTTCCGATAGATTCCTGCCCGATAAGGCCATCGACTTGGTGGATGAAGCCTGTGCCATGATTCGTACAGAAATGGATTCCATGCCCATTGAACTGGATATCATCCAGAGAAAGATCATCCAGCATGAGATCGAGGAAGCAGCTCTGAAAAAAGAGGACGACAAGCTTTCTCAGGAACATCTGCAGGAAATTCAGAAGGAATTGGCAGAAATGCGGGATAATTTCGCAGCCTTGCAGGCAAAATGGCAGAATGAAAAGGATGCCATCGGCGTTGTTCAGAAGCTGCGTGAAGAAATCGAGGATGTCAATGCGGAAATCGAAGCGGCAGAGCGGAAATATGACCTGAACAAGGCGGCAGAGCTGAAATATGGCAAATTGCCCCAGCTGCAGAAAGAACTGGAAGAAAAAGAACGTATTGCAGAAAACAGCGAGCGGAATACCCTGCTGAGAGATAAGGTCACAGAAGAAGAAATTGCCCGTATCATCGAACGCTGGACAGGTATCCCTGTGGCGAAGCTGATGGAAGGCGAACGGGATAAACTGCTCCACATGGAAGATATTCTCCACGAAAGAGTGGTAGGGCAGGAGGAAGCCGTTACCAAGGTTTCCGAAGCAATTTTGAGAAGCCGTGCAGGCATCCAGAGCCCCAACAGACCCATCGGTTCCTTCCTGTTCTTAGGCCCTACAGGCGTCGGGAAAACAGAACTGGCAAAGACCTTGGCGGAATGTCTGTTTGACGATGAAAAGAACATGGTTCGTATTGATATGACCGAATATATGGAAAAATTCAGCGTGTCTCGTCTGATTGGTGCGCCTCCCGGATATGTAGGCTACGAAGAAGGCGGTCAGTTGACAGAGGCAGTACGCCGCAAACCTTATTCCGTTATCCTCTTCGATGAAGTGGAAAAAGCCCACCCCGATGTATTCAATATCCTGCTGCAGGTATTGGATGATGGTCGTATCACCGATTCTCAGGGCAGAACCGTGGATTTCAAAAATACCGTTATCATCCTAACCTCCAACTTAGGTTCCTCTTACCTGCTGGATGGGATTGATGCCAACGGCGAGATTACTTCCGATGCAAGGGCGGCGGTGGATGGCCTGCTGAAACAGTCCTTCCGTCCCGAATTCCTGAACAGACTGGATGAAATCGTATTCTATAAACCACTGACGAAGGATAACATCACCCATATTATTGACCTGATCATGAAAGACCTGAATGGCAGATTGGCAGATAAGCAGTTGAAATGCGAACTGACAGAACGGGCAAAGAACCATATCATTGAAACAGGCTATGACCCTGCCTTTGGTGCAAGACCCCTGAAACGTCTGGTACAGCGGAATGTGGAAACCCTGCTGGCAAGAAAAATCATTGCCGACCAAGTGGAGCCTGGTGCAACACTGACGGTAGATGTAGATGAAAACGAAAATTATATTGTACTTTAAACTCAATAAAAAAGAGCCATACGAAAAAATCGTATGGTTCTTTTCTTATAGTTTCCCTTCTTTTTTCAGATGTTCCAAAAAGGCTTCCAGCCCTTCCATGATATCGTCATAGGTGATGTCGAAATCACCTGTATACCAAGGGTCTGCAATATCCCTGGGATGGGCAGAAAAATCCAGCAAACGATAGACCTTATGGTCAGGATCGTCTTTGATCTGCCGCATCAGGTTGGGGATGTTGTAGCGTTCCGCAACAAGAAGATAGTCGTATGTATCGTAATCGGCTTTTGTTACCTGACGGGCATGATGCAGATTGCAGGAAATGCCCACAGAAGCCAGTTTGCACTTGGCAGGGGGATAGACACCGTTGCCGATTTCTTCCCGGCTGGTGGCGGCAGATGCGATGTGAAAGAGGTCGGAAAGGCCGTTTTTCTGTACTATGTCGCGAAAAAGGTATTCTGCCATAGGGGAACGGCAGATATTGCCGTGGCAAATAAAAAGTACATTTATCATAATTTCAAATCCTTTCAAATAGATTGAGATTTCGTCAATCCGGAAGCAGTTTCTATTACAGTCGGAGGCAAGCATGAACGGGTTTGGATGCCTTTTGCCGAAAAAATTATCCTATTATCTTTCCCGATGCTGTTCCCAAAGGGTATGATAGAGTTCAGGCTTCCGATCGGCTTTCAGGGGGAACCCTGCCCGTACTTTCACCACTTCTTCGGGATCGATATCTACGATAGTCAAGCCATTGCCGCCCTCCACATGGGCCAATACTTCGCCATTGGGGGAGACTACCATACTATCGCCGTGATAGGACAGACCGCCGCCGTCGCCGCTGCGGTTTACGCCGATGATGAAGCACTGGTTTTCAATGGCACGGGCTTTCAGCAGGGTCATCCAATGGTCTCTGCGGGCTGTGGGCCAGCTGGCGATGACTGTGATGATATGGCTCTTTTCAGAAAGAATCTGGAAAGGTTCGGGGAAGCGCAGGTCGTAGCAGATGAGGGGGGAAACAGGTACTCCCTTTACTTTGCAGAACTGCAGTTCCGTGCCGCCGATATAATGCTTTGCTTCTGCGCCGTAGGAGAAGGGGTGTATCTTGGCATAATCCGCCAGTTGATTGCCGTTTTCATCAAAAATGATGCAGTGGTTGGTGGAAACGCCGTTTTCGTAAACGGGCAGACCGCAGCATACCGCTATGCTTTTTTTCTTTGCTTCTTCTCTAAAAAATGCCAGAGACTTACTATTCTTTCTGTCTTCGCCGTAGGTTTTGGGGTTCAGGGTGAAGCCTGCCAGTGTCATTTCGGGGAAAACCACGAAATCAACGCCTTTTTCCTTTGCCTCTGTCATCAGGCGGCTGCATAATTCCATTGCTTTTTCTTTTTCTTCAAATCCCATATCGATTTGTCCCAATGCGATTCTCATAAAAATCCTCCTAACGTTTTATGTTATTCCCATGTTTTCCAGATATCAGGGCAGAAGCCAAGGGTAAAGGCCTTGCCGTTGCGCACGATGGGGGTGCGGAACAGCTCGGGGTTTTCAAAAAGGGTCGGTTCCCGTTTGGCTTCATCAATGTAGTCCATATATAGCTTGGTGTAGGCCTTTGCCTTTCGGTCGATCATATTTTCTACGGGGATACACTTTTTGGCTGCCTCAAAAACCGCTTTCGCCATGTCAAACTGATGCAGGTCGATATATTGATATTTGATTTTTCTTTCCTTGAAATAACGCTCCGCTTTTTTCGTATCGAAGCATTTCTTGGAACCATAGATCTGTATATTCATTTGAAAAAGCTCCTTTCTGAAAATTTGCTTTTCTTAATTTTATATGATTTTGCCTTGGGGGGCAAGACAAAGACGGGCAGTTCTGGTATACTTATAGTACTTTTTACAAGGAGGTTGGTTGAAATGAGAATGATTTCTTGGAATGTAAACGGTCTGCGGGCCGCTGTGGGCAAAGGCTTTTTGGAATATTTCAAAGAAGCCGATGCGGATATATTTTCTCTGCAGGAAACGAAACTGCAGGCTGGGCAGATTGATTTGGAAACAGAAGGATACCATCAGTACTGGAATTATGCGGAAAAGAAGGGCTATTCCGGGGTAGCGGTATTTACGAAAAAGGAACCCCTGGCGGTGACCTATGGCATCGGCGTGGAGGAGCATGACCATGAAGGTCGTGTCATTACATTAGAATTTGAGGATTTTTACTATGTTACGGTGTATACCCCCAATTCCCAGCAGGAAAATGCCCGTCTGGCTTATCGCATGGAGTGGGAGGATGCCTTTCGTGCCTATGTGAAGGGGCTGGATGAGAAAAAGCCTGTGATTATTTGTGGCGATTTAAATGTAGCCCATAACGAAATCGACCTGAAAAATCCTTCCACCAACCGCCGCAGTGCAGGCTTTACGGATGAAGAACGTGGTAAATTTACGGAACTGATGGAGGCGGGCTTCGTGGATACCTTCCGTCATTTCTATCCCGATGCCACAGGAATGTATTCTTGGTGGAGTTATCGCTTCAAGGCAAGACAGAATAACGCCGGATGGCGTATCGACTATTATGTGGTTTCCGAACGGTTGAGAGAAAAGCTGGTAGATGCCAAGATTCATACCACAGTCATGGGCTCCGACCATTGCCCCGTAGAACTGGAAATTGAACTGTAAGGAGATGAAGATATGAAATTCAAAAACCCTTTATTGGTCGTGACAGATATGGAACGGTCAAAGAAATTCTATAAAGAGGTTTTGGGACTGCGTGTTATCATGGATTTTGGGGCAAATGTGACCCTGACGGGGGGCGTCTGTCTGCAAACAAAGGAAACATGGCAGCAGTTTATCCATGTGGAGGAAAATGAGATTCTTTTTGGCGGAAAGAATACGGAAATCTATTTTGAAGAGGATGATTTTGATGCATTTGCGGAAAAGCTGCAAAAAATAGAAACCATTGATTATGTGCATCCTGTCATTGAGCATCGCTGGGGGCAAAGAGCCGTGCGTTTTTACGACCCGGACAAGCATATCATTGAAGTGGCAGAAAACTTGAAAACGGTCTGCAAGCGTTTTCTGGACAGCGGTATGACAGAGGAAGAAGTGGCGGTTCGTATGGATGTGCCTTTAAAATTCGTAAAAGCCTGCAAGAGATAAAAGGAAAGAGAAAAATGGAGCAGTATTACTACAATACATTAACAAAACCACAGCAGAATACTTACAATGCCATCAAGGTTGGCTTACAGTCCTTGGCACCGTCCTTCTCCGTACCTTTGCTGGAGCAGAAGGAGCTTTCCGAGGTTTTCATGAAGGTGCGGCTGGATCATCCACAGCTTTTTTACGCAGGTACTTTCCAATACCGCTATTTTCCCCGTTCCGAAAATGCGGAGATGGTTCCCGACTATCTTTTTGAAAAAGGGAAAATTAAGGAGCATCAGAAGGCTATGCAGGCGAGGGTGGAAAAACTGATACGCCCTGCGGCGAAGCTGAGCGATATGGAAAAGTTATTATATATTCATGATTTCATCTGCCAAAATGTGCGGTACGATAAGCTGAAAAAGCAGTATTCCCATGAAATCATCGGCCCTTTGGGCCATGGGGTGGGGGTCTGCGAGGGCATTGCCAAAGCTGTGAAGATTTTGTGCGATGGGCTGAACCTCTGGTGCGTCATTGCCCTTGCGGAAAATAACCCGGAGAAGGGCGTAAAATATCGCCATGCTTGGAATATCGTTCGGGTGGATAAAAAATATTACCATCTGGATTGTACCTTCGACAATTCTTTGGGAAATCCAGAGGAGATTCGCTACGATTATTTCCTGCTGCCCGATAAACAAATCTTTCGGGACCATGAAAGACTGGTTTGGAAAATGCCTGCCTGTGAGGATGGAGACAGGTTCTATTATAAGGAAAAGAAGCTTTCTTTCACCAAAATAGAGGATGTGCGCAGACGCTCCGCTCAAGCGGTGAAGAAGGGAAAAGTGCTGCTATTTCATTGGCGGGGCGGCTATATGACCCGAGAAGTGGTGCAGGAATTTTTGCAGATATTTAAGGAAGAAGCGGCGAAAAAAGAAAAATTCGCCAAGGTTTCCCTGAATTGGGCTCAGGCGGTGGTGCGGGTGGAATTCATTGCACAAGCCCCTCTGGAAGAACTGATCATGGAGGATGCCAACGAAGGGGAAAAGGAATAAAGATGAAAGGATGGTTTATTGTGAATTGCATTTTTGTCGGATTGGGCAGGTTCATATCGAGACAGTTTTCATATTCAAATAAACATCTTAAAAGCAAAAAGACCGAGAATGGATTTTTCATCTCGGTCTTTTTTGTATAAGAAGGAAAGAGTTTTTTTGGTAAGCATTTTAGTTTGCAGTGCTGTTGCATAAGATTTTGCTGAGCGGTTTGCTTAGCTTGCCGTTGAAGAATTTTACTGCCATGCCTGTAAGCAAAGCGGAAAATATTGTTCCTTCTCTTGTTCCCACAATGGTAAAATCGAAAAATAAAAGAGAAAGAATCAGAGAAAGAATCACGCAAAAAATATCAAAGGCGATTTTTATATTCCCGAATTCTTTGTGGGCGGTATCTGAAATAGCTTTTACAAAAGCTTCGCCGGAATTCATAATGACATTTGCGATAACAGAAAGAGATATCCCGAAGCCGAGAATGATGACCCCGATGAGTACCATGGCAAGGCGGAGGGGATAGGCGTTTACAGGGATAGAAGAAACAAGCTGCATCCCCAGATCAGTAAACCATCCGAATAAAAAAGACAAAGGAACTTGCAAAAACTGTGCAGGATGAAATTTTTTGCGGAGGATGAGAATCTGTCCAAGAATCAGGATGCAGTTCCAGATAATCAGCCATGTTCCCAAGGAGATGGATGGTAATTTGCAGTTCATAACATTGGCGACGGAGGAAATGGGGGATACGCCTAATTCTCCGTGCTTTGTAAATGCGACCCCAGAGCGGCAAAAAAGAGACTTACGATAAACAATAGATATCGTTTGCTTAGTTCGGTTTTACTCATCACGGATACTTCCTTTCACATACATATTTTGGTTTATTCTTGTCAGGAAATCGATAAGCAGTTTTTTCTCGTCTTCGCTGAAGCCAAGAAATGCGTTTTCTTCGATTTTTTCAAATTCGGAATTGACACGCTCTGCTAGCTGCCGGCCATTTTCGGTCAGATAAACATAGAGACTGCGGCGATTTCCATTGAGTTTTTTTCGCAGGATCAGGCCTTTATTTTCCATTCCCAGCAGAACGGATGTGATCGTTGCCGGCTCGATATGGCAGGCTTCTGCAATTTCTTTTTGTACTGCACCGTCATGTAACCGCAAATAATCCAGGATTTTTGGCTGACCGGAGGTCAGAGGTGTATCTTTTATCTCTGCGAGCAAGTTTTTTTGAAATAATAAATAGTCTGCCATCAGCAGATAATGTAGTGAGTGTTTCATATTTCCTCTTATAATTAGAATTCATATAATTAGCTTTCTTATTATAATTATAGCGAGTGAAAAGCAATTGTCAAGGTGAAACAGAGAAAACAGAAAGCAAAAAGACCGAAAACGGAGTTCCGTCTCGGTCTTTTTTATATTAAGAAGAAGGATATAGTTACCTTTCGGTAGCGGTTTTATGCTTCCTGTTCTGCCAGTTTTTCCAGCAGCAGGTTGCTTCTGTCGATAAAGGCTGTCATTTCTTCGGAGGTCAGAGGGCGGTGGCTCATCAGTGCCAGATCATAGAGCTGATGGCACAGGAGAGAAGCGTCCTCCTTCTTTTCTTCCTTACCGGCCATGGAAAGCAGGGCTTTCACCAGCTTGTTGCTGCGGTTCAGCACCAGTGTTTCATCGGGCTTTAGATTTGCAAACATTGCCTTGAATTCTTCATTGTTTGCATAAGCCTCCATCATTTCCATCATACGTCTGGATTCTTCGGAAAGGAGGATCATAGCGGAAACTTTTTCGGCTTTCAGAGTTTCCAGTTTCACTTTCAGTTTATCATTGGAAACAGCGGCACGGAACAAATCCTGCATTTGGTTGGATTCAAATTCCTCTGCCTGTTTTTTTGCTTCGGAAGCTTCTTCCTCATTCTTTTCCTGCAAGGAATCGATATCCGCATCCACACGCTGTACTTTCAGCTTGATATCCTGATTCTTATATTCCAAGAAGGAAACAAAGGGCTTATCAACGGGAGTATCCATGATGGCTGCTTCCAAGCCCTGTTCCTTGAACAGGCGGATATACTGAGCCTGCTGGTTTACGTCTGTTGCGAAATAGATTGTGTTTTCATGTTTTTCTTTATTCTTTTCCAGATATTCGGAAATGGTTTCATAAACACCGTCAGTTGTTTTCAGCAGCAGTGTATCTTTTACCTTATCGTAAAGCTTTTCTTCCCGCATACAGCCGTATTTGATGAAGATATTGATATCATCCCAGAAGCCTTCGAAAGCAGGACGGTCGTTTTTGAACATCTGGTTCAGCTTGTCCGCAACCTTCTTTGTAATATATGCGTTCATTTTTTCCACATAGCCATCGTTCTGCAATGCGCTTCTGGAAACGTTCAGGGGCATATCGGGGCAATCCAGTACGCCTTTTAAGAGCAGCAGGAATTCAGGAACGACTTCCTTTACGTTATCAGCGATATAAACCTGATTGCAGTAAAGCTTTACTTCCCCGTCCATCATATCCATCTGTTCCACCAGCTTAGGGAAGTAGAGGATGCCTTTCAGGCGGAAAGGGTAGTCCATGTTCAGGTGAATCCAAAACAGAGGGTCGTTGATATCGTTAAATACCTTATGATAGAAGGCTTTGTATTCTTCTTCTGTGCAGTCTGCGGGCTTTTTCTGCCACAGAGGGTTGGTGTCGTTCAGGGGCTTGGGTTCTTCTGCTTCTGTCTCTGCTTTTGCTTCTTCTGCCGACTCCTGCTGTTCCTGCAGCATATCCATGGCTGCTTCTTTTGTCAGGTTGGCAGCCTCTTCGGGGGAAACGTGCAGGGTGTTTGCATCTTTTTCTGCCGCTGCCGCCGCTGCTTTTTCTTCTTCTGTTTCTTCCCTTTGAACATCTACATAGATGGGAACGGGCATGAAGGAGCAGTATTTCATCATAGCGGCATAAAGGGTTGCTTCGTTCAGGAATTCCTTGCCGTCTTCACCGATATGCAGGGTGATGGTAGTACCTCTTGTTTCTCTGGAACCGCTTTCCATTTCATAATCGATACCGCCTTCACAGCTCCATTTTGCGGCTTCTGCGCCGTTCTGGTAGGACAGGGAATCGATCTCAACTCTATCTGCGACCATGAAAGCAGAATAGAAGCCCAAACCGAAGTGACCGATGATCTCGTTGTCATCCTCGGATTTTTCCTGGAATTTTGCCAGGAAATCTGTTGCGCCGGAGAAGGCGATCTGGTTGATGTATTTTCTGATTTCGTCAGCAGTCATACCGATACCGTTATCGATGACCTGCAATGTTTTTTCATCCTGATTCAGAACAACGTGGATTTCATATTTTTCATCGGCGGGGATATCCGCTTCGCCCATCATGGACAGCTTCTGCAGCTTTGTGACTGCGTCGCAGGCATTGGATGTCAGTTCACGGATGAAAATATCCTTATCTGTGTAGAGCCATTTTTTGATGATAGGCAGAAAATTTTCACTATTGATAGAAAGATTACCTTTTTCTTGCATGATAAAAAACCTCCTAAAATATTTTTCAGAGCGATGGGAAAGGCTGATATTGTCGGATAAAATCAAATGATATCCATGCAAGCATTGGATATCATTGCCTTTTTCCGTGGCTCTGTTCGTCACTGATATCTATTTTATCACGCAAAAAGGAAAAGTCAAGAAAAAATTAGCACTCATTTCAGGTGAGTGCTAGCAGAATTATAAAACGGATGACGCACCAAGGAGCAAAAAAATCTTCCCCGCAAAAGGACTAACGTAATATTGCGGATGAAGCATTTTTTGCTCCTTGGTGCTGATCGGTAAAATAAAATATCTCCGCCCAATGGGACGGAGATCTGCGTTCTGTTTAGGTTTCCTGCAGCTGGATGCCGATGCCGTTTTTCTTGAAGAATTTCAGCACATATTCTTCCCAGAGCTTTTCGGGGCTTTTATCCAGAGAAAAAGTTTCCTGGGAAATAGCGGTGGTGCAGAGGATGGTGTTGTCCTTAAAGAGGATATTCAGGAAGGCGGCTTTCGTATTGGGCAAGTGAGTGGTCTTTTCTTCGGAAAGGGAAAACACCAGCTTGATGGCCTTGGGCAGCTTATTGCCCTTGATGGCATGGAATACAAAGGGGCGCATTTCTTCCCAACGTACAAAGCGGGAAAGCCCTTGTTCCTGTTCTTCGGCAGTATAAAAATCCATGTTGCGCTTGCCTTCCATGACGAAAGAGGCGAAGGTGGTCAGTTCTCCCTGCCGAAAGAGGAAGGAATCGAAGGTATCACCTTTTAAAAGCAGTGCCATAAATGATTTTGTGTCGTTGACGGTGAAAGCAAGCATAAAATAAATCCTCCTAAGTGGTTTGGCGTAGCCAAACTGCGAGGCAGTCTTTCTAAGAAAACGTAACATATAAAATTTTTGTTTTCTTAGAAAGATGCCCATAAAAATGTGTACTTTAATTCTATATTAATTTTATTTTACATTTTCCCGGAGGATTTTTCAATCTTAATTAACCTTTGAAGGAAATGATCAGCTTGCCGTCATTCCATTGAATGAACTTTGATTCGCTGAAAACAGGCTTCGTGTTGTCCCGATAGACCTCTCCTGTACGGAATACGGAGAGCAATACCCCTGCCAGTGCCATATTCAGCAGAAGGGCAGAGCCGCCATAAGACAGGAAGGGCAGGGCAATGGGAGCAATGATGGGATACCCCAGATTTACGATGATGTAAATGAGGATTTCCGCTGCGAAGGTGCAGAGGATGGCAAGGGATACCATCTGCCCCAACAGGCTTTTCTGCTTCAGACATTTGCGGAAGCCCAAGGCAAGGAACAATGCCAACAGCAGCACCAATCCGATGGAAACTGCCCAGCCGTAGCGATAGGTCAGGAAGGTCAGCAGATAGTTCGACCGAAATTCTGTTGGAGGAAGTAGAAGATAAGTATTGATTTCCGCAAAAGCAGTTCCTTCTCCAAGAAAAACAGAGTTTTCCAATATTTCTCGCAACAGAAGCGGAAGATAGCCTGCGCCATGCGGGTCTGTTTCCGGATGGAAAACAGTCAGCAGCGTCTGCACACGTTCAAACCGATAGGAAACTGCACATATCAGAAAGAGAAATACAGCGATTCCCACAAGAATGAACAACAGCAGGAGGGACTTCGTATTCCCACCAAACCAGTTTCGCATTGCCGCAACGAGCATCAAAACCCCAGCGGCGCAGACGAACAGAAAAAGTCCGGCAAAGGTATGGCAAAGGGCTAACTGTACGCAGAAAAAAGCCGCCGCCAAACCGCCCAGAAAATAGCCCTGTTTCCCTTTTTCCCGCAAATGATAAAATATGCCGCAGAAGGTCAGTGGGAACAATGTTGATAAAGCAATGGGGCTGAGTGTAAAAGCGCCGAGAGTAAGCCATTTGTTGCCATTATATCCTGCGCCGATCAGCTGCGCCAATACATCAATTCCCAGAAGGCATAGGGGGAGCAGATAGGGACGTTTTCCGAAGAAGGAAAAATCCAAGAAATATGCTCCAATGAAGGCAGCCAGACTTAATGGAAGATAAAGAAGCAGCCCATTTATGGAAATAGATTTATAACCTTCCTCTGGCGATATATTTGTGATGAATAGATACTGAATGACAGCACCTAGCAAAAACAGCAGCAATACCAATCCGATCATCCCCCACTGGGGCGCAGGCTTATGGGTATTGTCCAACGCCGCTCCCACTGCCACAGGGTCACCCATTTGCAGCAGAGCCTTTTCCTCGGCGGTGCTTTCCGGATCACCCATGTCCATATAGGCATTTTTCTGGTCGATCAGGTGGTTTTCGATCTCCTGTGCTACAACGGGATGCGCTTTTTTCCATCTGATCTGTTCGCAGACCTTTTCTGCGTATCGTTTGAAGGGGTCAGAAGCATTCACAAGCAAGACCTCCTTCCAGAATTTTGCTGACGGCGGAGGAATATTCCTTCCATTCGGCAGTTTTTTCCTTTAGAAATTTTTGGCCTTTCCCCGTCAGGCGGTAATATTTGCGGACGCGGGCGGAATCGGCATTTTCCTCGTAGGATTCCAGAAGCCCCTTTTTCTCCAGACCGTGCAGCAGAGGGTAGAGGGTGCCGGCTTTCAGCTGAAAGGTGTTGTCGGAACGGCGAGCCAATTCTTCGATGATTTGGTAGCCGTACATATCCTGCCCGTCCAGCAATTTTAGGATGAGGGTAGCGGTGCTTCCCGCCAGTAGGGTTTTATCTATGGGCATTGCAATCACTCCTTATGTATAGATATTCGATATATCGTTATCCTGATTATATATAGAATGTCTATATATGTCCAATAACAAATTTTTATTGCTCCTAATATATCGATAATCTATATATCTGATTAGAAAAATTTTTCATGTTTCTTGCCTTAAAACCATCGTTGTATTATAATAAAGTATCATACTATGATTGTAAAAAATCTCTAACGAATGAAAATATAGGAGGGCGACCAATGGCTGAAGAAAAAAACATGGAAAACAACAGCGGTCTGGGTGCAACGGGTAACTTTATCCACAACTACATCCAGGAAGACCTGAAAGGGGAACTGAATAAGATTCATACCAGATTCCCGCCCGAACCCAATGGCTACCTGCACATCGGTCATGCAAAATCCATCTGCCTGAACTTTGGTATGGCAAATTTGTACGGCGGCAAATGCAACCTGCGTTTTGACGACACCAACCCTACAAAGGAAGATGTGGAATATGTAGAATCCATTCAGGAGGACGTAAAATGGCTGGGCTTCGATTGGGAAGACAGACTGTATTACGCTTCCAGCTATTTTGATAAATACTATGAAGTGGCAGTGAAGCTTATCAAAGAAGGCAAGGCTTTCGTGGATGAACTGACAGCGGAAGAAATGAGAGAATATCGCGGCACTCTGAACACACCCGGGAAGGAAAGCCCTTACCGTAACAGAAGCGTGGAGGAAAATCTGGATTTGTTTGAACGGATGAAAGCCGGCGAATTCCCCGATGGCTCCAAAACACTGCGTGCAAAGATCGACATGTCTTCTCCCAATATCAACATGAGAGACCCTGTCATCTATCGTATCTCCCATTCCACTCACCATACCACAGGGGACAAATGGTGCATCTACCCTATGTATGACTTTGCACATCCTCTGGAAGATGCCATCGAAGGTATCACCCATTCCATTTGTACCATGGAATTTGAAGACCACAGACCTCTCTATGACTGGGTGGTAAGAGAAGCGGGTTATACCGTAAATCCTCCTAGACAGATTGAATTTGCCCGTCTGGGTATGACAAATACTGTTATGAGCAAGAGAAAACTCCGTACGCTGGTGGAAAATGGTCTGGTTGACGGTTGGGACGACCCTCGTATGCCGACCATCAGTGGTCTGCGCCGCCGTGGCTATACCCCTGCGTCCATTCGTGATTTCTGTGAACGCATCGGCGTTTCCAAGGCAAACAGCATGGTAGATAGCGGTCTGCTGGATTACTGCATCCGTGACGATCTGAAGGCAAAAGCAAAGGTAGTTATGGCTGTTCTGGACCCTCTGAAATTGGTTATCACTAACTATCCTGAGGATCAGGTGGAAATGATGGAACTGGAAAATAACCCCGAAACACCTGAATTGGGCACAAGACTGGCTCCCTTCACCAGAGAACTGTATATTGAAAGAGAGGACTTCATGGAAGAACCTGTAAAGAAATTCTTCCGTCTGGCTCCCGGCAAGGAAGTGCGTCTGAAAGGTGCTTATTTCGTAACCTGCACAGATTTTGTGAAGGATGAAAACGGCGTTGTGACAGAAGTACACTGCACCTATGACCCCGAAACAAAGAGCGGCAGCGGCTTTGAAGGCAGAAAGGTCAAAGGCACTCTGCATTGGGTAAGCGCCAAGGAAAACGTGGCTGCAACAGCAAGACTGTACGATCACATGATGCTGGACAACCCCGATGACCCCAACGGCGAAATGATTATGAACCCCAACTCTTTGGAAGTAAAGGAATGCTTCATCGAACCTTCCATCAAAGATGCAAAGAAGGGCGATAGATTCCAGTTCATGAGAAACGGCTACTATATCGTAGATACGAAGGATACAACAGAAGAACATCTGGTATTCAACCGCATCGTTCCTCTGAAAAGCTCCTTCAAACTGAAATAAAGAAAGAGAATCGCAAAGGCGAGCCCATGGGCTCGCTTTTGTTTATGAATCACTGCATTTTCTTTTTTCTTAATAGAAATTCCCTTTTTTATGAAAGAATTATGGTGTATACTGTAATATGAGGAGAAATCTTTACATTCTTTACAAAAGAAACGGAGTTGAGATTGTGAGAGAAAAGCTGAAAGATTGCAACCGCATTGTCGTAAAGGTTGGTACATCTACCATTACATATCCAAACGGCAGACTGAACCTGAAACGGATTGAAGAACTGGCGTGGGTTTTGACAGACCTGCGGAATAGGGGCAAGGAAGTTGTTCTTGTTACCAGCGGTGCCATCGGCGTGGGCGCAGTGCGTATGGCAATGCAGGAACGCCCGACGGTTACCCGTGAAAAACAGGCGGCTGCTGCCGTGGGGCAGGCGATGCTGATGCAGATTTATCATAACTTTTTTGACAGATATAATCAGACCGTTGCCCAGATTTTGCTGACAAAGGAAGAATTGAGCAGCGACAGCAGATATGAAAATACGAAGAATACTTTGGAAACACTATTGGAAATGGGCATCCTGCCCATCGTCAATGCTAACGATACGATTTCCACTTACGAAATCGAAATTTCCGATAATGACCGCCTTTCTGCCATGGTGGCGGAGATTATCAAGGCAGACCTGCTGATTTTGCTGACGGATATTGATGCCCTCTATGACAAAGACCCTCGTTCCAATCCCGATGCGAAACGGGTTGCCCATGTGGCTGCGGTGACTGACGAGGTCAGAGCCATGGCGGGGGAAAAGAAAGGCTCGGAATTCAGCGTTGGCGGTATGAAAACCAAGCTGCAGGCAGCGGCCATCTGTCTGGATGCGGGGGTGAAAATGGCCATTGCCAATGGGGAGGACCCGAAGGTGGTGCATCGTATCATTGATGGAGAAGATGTGGGCACACTATTTGGGTAATGATTTTTGGATTGAAACATAAGGAGGAAAAAGAGATGAGTTATTGTCCAAATTGCGGCAGACAGATTCTAGACGAAAGTCTGGGCTGTCCCGTTTGTAATGTAAAAAATAATACTGACCCTACGAAAACGGTAATTGATGGGCAGGCAGAAGAGGTCAAAGCAGAAACGGTGGATACCTTTACTGTGGAGGACAGCGATGGAAAGACCCATCATTTTGAAAGCAATACGGAAACGGGCGATGCAGAATATGTGAAACAGGAAAAGGTTTCTTCGGATGCCACCATACATCCTTTACTGAAGGTGCTGATTATCGTGCTGATCGTTATGGTAGGCGGTTTTGGTGCCATCGCAGGCTGTGTGGCAGGCGTTGTCCTTTCCAAAAGCCCCTCTGAAGATTACCGCCGCTTCGGGAAGCTGATGATGACTGTCAGCATCGTGATGCTGGTGCTTTCCTTCCTGTGCTGCGTGATGACAGCATCCGTTGGAAGCCTGAGCTATATGCTGGATTGATATGGCTGATTTTTTGGAACGCATGGGCTCTGCCGTCTGTCACCAGATGGCGGAGCGCAGTTTTATTTGGGGAAATAGAACAATGCCCCTTTGTGCCCGCTGCACGGGCATCTACATGGGTGTGTTTTTCGCTCTGTGCTTCTTCCTTTGGAAAAAGCGGCTGCAGGGAAACCGACCCTTTTCCGCAACACAAATCTTTCTGATGCTTTTGTGCATCATCCCCATGGCGGCGGATGGCTTTTGCAGCTATATAGGTTTGTGGGAAAGCAATCAGCTTTTGCGGGTTCTGACGGGAAGTCTGATTGGTGCAGTCGTTCCCGGTCTGCTTTTGTTGGCGGGGAATTTTGACCCCGTCGGGAAAAGTGACAAGGCAATTTACGAAACTACAAAGGAATTGCTTTTTGTGACTGCATTCAGCGGAATATTTGCTCTGTGCCTTTGTCTTGGTTTGCCCTTACAAGGCATTGGTGCAATCCTTTCCATTGTAGGGGAGGTTTGCCTTTGGGCCGGTGTCCTTTGGCTGATTCTAAAAAATATTTTTGGAAAGAAGAAACTGCCCTTGCGGCGGATTTCTTTGGTGCTGGCATTTTGCATCATTTTTGCAGTAGGAGGGTTTCTTCCATGAAAAAAGAATTGCGGGCAGAAGCCCTGAAACAGCGGGATGAGATGCCTTTGGCTGAGCGGAACGAAAAAAGCAGACAAATTACGGCGCATATCCTGCAAAGTGAGGTATATCAAAAGGCAAAGCGTATTTTCACTTTCGTGAGCATGGGTTCGGAGGTGGAAACAAGGGGCATCATGTCGCAGGCGTGGAACGACGGGAAAGCCGTTGCTGTCCCCAAAACAGAAAAGGGACGGGTGATGTATTTTCTGCCAATCCAATCCTTTGCTGATTTGCAGAAAGGTCGCTTTGGCGTGATGGAGCCTTCGGGCAGCGAAGAAGATGCCATTGTACCTGAAAGGGGCGATTTATTTCTGGTGCCCGGAGCATTGTTTGATGAGAAAATGAACCGCTTGGGCTATGGCGGCGGTTATTATGATACGTATTTTGAAAACTATCAGGGATATGGGAAAATCGGATTGGCGTTCCAGTCTCAGGTGCGGAGCGAACCGATTCTCGCGGAAAAAACAGACATCCCTTTGGATGATATCGTAACGGAAAACGGATGGATGGGAGGAAGAAAACATGAGTAATCTGGTGGAAATGGGAAAAAAGGCAAAAGCTGCGGCGGTGGTTCTGGCTACATTGTCTACTCCTAAAAAGAATAAAGCCCTGCTGGCTTCTGCCGATGCCCTGCTGGCGGCACAGGCGGAAATTCTGGCGGCAAACAAAGCAGATGTGGATGCGGCATTAGAAAACGGCATCAAGGGTGCTTTTATTGATAGACTGACCTTGACAGAAGCCCGTCTGGCGGATATGGCTGATGGCCTGCGGCAGGTAGCAAAGCTGGATGACCCCGTGGGCGAGGTTCTTTCCATGAAAACGTTAGATAATGGTCTGGTGGTAGGACAGAAGCGGGTGCCTATGGGCGTCATTGGTATCATTTTTGAAGCCCGCCCTAATGTGACGGCAGATGCCTTTGGCCTTTGCCTGAAAGCAGGCAGTGCCGTTATTTTAAGAGGCGGCAAGGAAGCCTTCCGCACCAATCAGGCTACTGTCAAAGCCCTGCGCTCCGCTCTGGCGGCGGAAGGACTGCCCGAGGACTGTGTGCAGATGGTGCCAGATACCTCCAGAGAAACCGCCAATGAAATGATGCGGCTGAATGGGTATTTAGATGTATTGATTCCCAGAGGCGGTGCAGGGCTCATTAACAGCGTGGTGCAGAACAGCACCGTTCCCGTGATTCAGACAGGTGTGGGCAACTGCCATGTTTATGTGGATGAAAGTGCGGATTTGGAAAAGGCAGTAAAAATTGTCATCAATGCCAAAACCCAGCGTCCCGGTGTATGCAATGCTTGTGAAAGCCTTTTGGTGCATGAAAAAATCGCAGAAGCCTTCCTGCCTGCAATCGGTAAGGCGTTGCAGGAAAAACAGGTGGAGATTCGTGGGGACGAAGCCACACAAAAGCTGGTGGATGGCTCTGTTGCCGCAACAGAAGAAGACTGGGGCACAGAATATGCCGATTACATCATTTCCGCCAGAGTGGTAAAGGATATGGATGAAGCCATCGAACATATCAGAAAATATTCTACAGGCCATTCCGAAGCCATTGTGACAGAAAACTATACCAATGCCCAGCGGTTCCTGAATGAAGTGGATGCGGCGGCGGTTTATGTCAATGCTTCCACCAGATTCACAGACGGCGGTCAGTTCGGTTTTGGTGCAGAAATCGGCATCAGCACCCAGAAGCTGCACGCCCGTGGGCCTATGGGTCTGAAGGAATTGACAACGATGAAATATATCATTTACGGCGATGGTCAGATCAGAGAATAAGCAGGAGGGAAAGCCTATGCAGGATACCCGTTATATGGATGCGTGGATACACGTGCCCCTTTGCAAAAAAGGTGATAAGCTCTACCATTATACGACGGCGGAAGGGGTTCGCGGTATTGTGGAAAATCGGGAATTTCTGGCAACGAAAAGCGATTTTCTCAACGATAAGCTGGAATTTCAATATGCGGTAGAGGTTATGGAGCGGCTGACGGAAAAATATATCGTCAATCAAGAACTGCGGGAGCGTTTCTTTTCCAAGCTGAAAATGGAGATCGACCGTCTGGGGGTCATCACGCCAATCTGCGAAGGCGATACGGATTGCGAGATTGATGAAATGAGTTTTTATGTGGTGGCTTTTTCCAAGTTGCAGAACAATGCCCTCCTTTGGGCGGAGTTTACGGATTTTCGTGGATATTGTCTGGAATTTGATTATGAAAAGATTGTGGAGGGCTTTCAAAATCGGGTTTTCCTCCATGGCACAGTCATTTATGATGAAGAAGAACAGATGAATGGACTTCTGGAATCCCTGCTTTCCTGTATCCGCAATCTGATCGAAGAGGGGACAACGGATTTAGAGGGCTTTTTTGAGGAAGAAGCCAATCCTTCTGATGAATCCTTGGATAAGCTGGTGACAGAGATGTCTGTGGTCTGCTCTGTCTATGCCATGTTTTTCAAAAAGAGCTTTTTCAAAGGGGAACAGGAATACCGATTCATCTTCCCACCTCTGAGCAATGGGAGTGGGATGGATAAGCCTAATTTCCGCTTGCTGGACCAGATTTTTCTGCCTTATATCATGGTGGAATTTGAAGGGGAAAAAGAAGATATCCCTTTGGAAAGTGTGATGGTTGGGGCGAAAAATAACAGCGACATTGCCGTCAGGGGGGTGCGTTATTTCCTGAAAACACAGGGCATTGATATCCCTGTTCTGCTTTCGGATATCCCTTTGCGTTATTAAAAGGAGAAAAGCCTGTTTTGTCGAACAGGCTTTTTTATATGGATTTGACTATTTTGGGCGGTTCAGGTACAATAATACAATAGGCATTTTGAAAATTTACCTTGGAAAGGATTTGTGTATATGAACAATATGTTATTCGTACTTCTGCTGGGCATTCCCGGTATCCTTGTGGCAACGACAGTCCATGAGTTTACAAGGGCGTTGCTTTCTACTGTTTTTGGGGACAACTATCCCAAGAGTCAGGGAAAGCTGACATTGAACCCTATAAAGCATTTTGAGCCTATCGGTTTTCTGATGATGTTTTTTAGCGGCGGCTTCGGTTGGGGCAAGCCTGTGGAGACCAGTGCGCTGTATTATAAAAATAGAAAAAGAGATACGCTTTTGGTGGCGATTCTTCCTTCTGTGGTGAATCTGATTCTGGGGATTGTTTTCCTCGGTGTGTATCAGTCGTTGAAAAGAAACGGCGGCAATTATTATTTGGTGGCACTGTTCAATTATATGGCTTATTATAATGTTGGTCTGGCGGTGTATAATATCCTGCCTGTGGCACCTATGGACTGCGTGAAGGTGCTGGCGGTGCTGATGCCTGCCAACCAGTATTTCAAATATATGCAGAATGAAAAGCTGATCCAGATGATTTTCCTGTTCCTGCTGTTCTTTGGCCTTGTGACAGGTTTTATGGACAGCATCATTTATGGTGTGATGTCTTTGTTTGGCGGCATTTTTGGTCTGATTTAAGGAAGGCGAAGCGATGGATACGATCAATATCAGACTGGATGCCTTCGAAGGCCCCTTGGACTTATTGTATCACCTGATCGAAAAAAACGAGATTGATATTTATGATATTCCCGTTGCATCCCTGACAGAGCAGTATCTTGCCTTTTTGGATGCGGCGGAGGACAGGGATATGGACGGCATGAGCGAATTTCTTCTCATGGCGGCGACCTTGTTGGAGATTAAAAGCAAAATGCTCCTGCCTGCGCCGAAAAATGAGGAAGAGGAAGGCCCTGACCCCCGTGAAGAACTGGTGCAGAGATTGTTGGAATATAAAAAAATCAAGGATGTGACTGATACCCTCAAGGAACGGGAGGAGGAAGCGGCACTGGTCTTTTATAAAGAAGCTGATGCTTCTGTGGCAAAGCTGAAGGAACAGCCGCCTCAGGAATTGGAGGACTTATTGCAGGGCATCACCATGGATGACCTGTATCAGGCTTTTCAGCAGGTGATGGCAAGAAAAGAAACCAAGGTGGATAAAGTCCGCAGTTCCTTCCGCTCGGTGCAGAAGGATTTGTTCACGGTTGGCGAAAAGATGGAATATATCAGGGACTTGCTGATTTTGCACCCCCATGGGCAGACCGCCTTCCATACCATTTTTCGGGAAAATGCAGGGAAGATGGAAAAGGTGGTAACGTTCCTTGCCCTTTTAGAATTGATTAAGCAGAAGGAAGTGCAGATTGCCCAAGAAAGAAACTTCGGGGAAATTCTCATCAGCAAATACAGCGAAGGAGGAGCGAAATGAGATTATCAGAGCTGGAAGCGGTAGTGGAATCTTTGCTGTTCATCGCCGGGGATGCGGTGCCGCTGACATCCATTGCCCAGACCATTGAATTGGATAAAGCCACAGCCAAGGCGGTTGTCCTTTCCTTGGCGGATAAATATGAAAAGGAAAAACGGGGCTTGCGTATCGTGGAGATTGAAGGCTCCTATCAGATGTGTACGGCGGCGGAATGTTTTGAGTATATCCGCAATATGTATAAAAGCCCTCAGCGGCAGGGCTTGACCCAGTCTCTGCTGGAAACGCTGGCCATCGTTGCCTATAAACAGCCTATTACCCGGGCGCAGATTGAAGAGATCCGCGGCGTCAGCTCCGACCATGCGGTGGCGAAGCTGGTGGAAAAACGGCTGATCTGCGAAGTGGGCAGAGGGGATACTCCCGGCAGACCCATTTTGTTTGGGACAAGCAATGAATTTCTTCGGTATTTCGGTTTCAAGAGCATCGGAGAACTGCCCCCTTTGGAGGTGGAACAGGACAAGGAGAACGGCGATGAATTGACCGTATAAGTACATAACTAAAACAAAAAATGAATAGAAATAGCAGGAGGAGGGATGCCTATGAAGCGGATAACCTTGTTACTCCTGCTTTTTTTATTGTCTGTAACACCTGCTTTTGCCGGCGAGCCGAAGGTTGCTGCCCAAGGGGCGGCGTTGATTGATGGGAAAACGGGGCGGCTTTTATGGGAGAAAAACGGCGAAAGACCCTTTGCTATGGCAAGCACCACCAAAATTATGACAGCCATACTGGTTTTGGAACGGGCAGATTTGGAGGACACCGTTACCGTCAGTAAAAATGCTGCCCATCAGCCGGAGGTACATATGGATTTGAAAGAAGGGGAGCAGTGGAAGGTGGGCGATTTGCTTTCTGCCATGATGCTGCGTTCCTATAACGATGCGGCGGTGGCGTTGGCGGAGCATGTTTCTGGGAGTGTGGAGAAATTCTGCGCCGAAATGACAAAAAAGGCAGGAAAAATTGGGGCAAAGGATACGGTTTTTGGCTCGCCCAATGGTCTGGACAGCCATTTGACCGATGCACAGCATCATTCCACAGCCTACGATATGTCCCTGATTGCAGCCTATGCGCTGGAAAATGAGACCTTTCGGGAAATCATCGCCCAGTCGGAAATTTCTGTGGCGGATTTGGAAGGAAAGCATATCTGCAATACTACCAACGCAGACCGTTTTTTGAAGGAATACAGTGGTGCATTGGGCATAAAAACAGGCTATACCAATAAGGCGGGACATTGCTTTGTGGGGGCGGCGGAACGGGAGGATGTCCTGTTGATTTCCACTGTCCTTGGTAGCGGTTGGGGGACGGCAGGAAAAGAGAAAAAATGGACGGACACGAAAGCCCTGATGGACTATGGCTTCGATACCTTCCATCCCTATGAAGCGGTGGCAAAGGGGACTGTTTTTGGGGAAGTGAAGATTGGCGATTCTCCAACAAAACAGGTAGAGACTGTTTTGGCAGAGGGGTATACGGCTTTGTTTTCGGCGGAAGAAATAGAAAACCTGCGGCTGGAAGCAGATTTGCCAAAGGAAGTAGAAGCCCCTGTGGAAAAGGGTGAGAAATTGGGAAAAGCCACCCTTTGGTTGAAAGAAGAAAAGCTGGCGGAAATCGACCTTTTGGCGAGAGAAGCAGCCCGCCCCTTCACCTTAATGGAAAGGCTCCATAGACTCGCAAAAAACTGGCTGACATGGAGAAAATTTTGACTTTGTTTCCGTCCTCGGGTATACTGTTCTTAACAAATACTTTTGAGAGAACGGAGATTTCTATATGGAAGAAAGATTGCAGAAATTTTTGGCGGAAGCGGGCATTGCTTCCCGCAGAAAAGCGGAAGAACTGATTGCCCAGGGGAAGGTAAAGGTAAATGGCAAGGTAGTCACGGAAATGGGCATCAAGATTGATCCCGCTAAGGATGAAGTGACTTATCTGGATAAAAAAGTGACCACAAAAGAGACAAAGATGGTTTATATCATGCTGTATAAACCGGAAGGGTATGTGACAACAGCCAAGGAACAGTTTGGCAGACCTGCGGTGATGGATTTGGTGAAGGGTGTCAAGGAACGCATTTTCCCCGTGGGTCGGTTGGATTATGATACTTCTGGTCTGCTGCTGCTGACCAACGACGGCGACCTGACTTATAAGCTGACCCATCCCAAGCATGATGTGGATAAGACCTATATCGCAAAGCTGTACGGTATCCCTGATGAAGGGGCATTGCAGAAATTCCGCAGAGGTGTAGTGATTGATGGCAAGAGGACGAAGCCTGCAAAAATTCAGATTATCGATAAGGATAAGGATGGTCGTTTCTGCACAGCGGAAATCATCATCCACGAAGGCAGAAACAGACAGGTGCGTAAGATGTGCGAAGCCATCAAGCATCCCGTGGCACAGCTAAAGCGTGTAGCAACAGGCGACCTGAAGCTGGGCGATTTGCAGAAAGGCAAATATCGCCATTTGACAGAAAAGGAAATCAAATACCTGAAGAAGCTGTAAGGAAGATAGAGAAAGACCCCTGTGAGGGTCTTTTTTCTTGTTGAAAGGTTGCTTCAGATAACGTATAATAAGTATTTAGGAAAAAGTAGATTACAATGTAGGAGAGTGCCTCATGGAACAGAAAAGAACAAGATTTTATCTCATCCGCCACGGGGAGACGGATTGGAACAAAGGCGGCCGCTATCAGGGCTGCACGAATATACAGTTGAACGACGCAGGCAGAGAACAGGCACGCCTTCTGGGCGAACGCTTCAAATATATGCCCTTGGATGTGGTGTATGTTTCTCCCTTAGACAGAGCTGTGGCAACGGCAGAGCCTTTGGCTGCTGCCCATGGTCTGACCCCCATCAAGGATGCCCATTTCCGGGAAATTAACTTTGGTGAATGGGAAGGACATACCATTGCAGAATTGTCCGAAAAATTCGGCAAGGCCTATACAGATTTTTTTGCAAACCCCTTCGACCATCCCGTTCCCGGGGAAGGTTCCTTCCAGAATGCCATGGATCGTGCCATCGAGGGTTTCAATGCCTTGGCGGAAAAACACAAAGGGCAGAATGTTGCCATCGTTTCCCATGGGGGCTTGCTGCGGGTCATGTTGGTGGGGCTTTTGGAAATGGGCGATGCCTTCTATCGGAAAACATGGATGACCAATACATCCATTACTATGTTGGATGTATTGGAGGATGGCAGAAAGCTGCTGATGACGCTGAATGATAAAGCCCACTTAGAGATGGCTGAGGTATTCAAAAAGGGTGAATGATATGAAAAAGAAGATCATCGTGGTAGGCGCAGGGGCGGCAGGGCTGATGGCAGCAGGCCGTGCGGCGGAAAAGGGCCATGAAGTTCATTTATATGAAAAAAACAACAGAATCGGGAAAAAGATTCTCATTACAGGGAAGGGACGCTGCAATGTAACCAACGACAGCGATGTGGAAGGTCTTTTGGACAACATCCCCGGTAATCCCTATTTCCTGTATAGTGCCTTTTATCAGCTGGACAGCTTTCAGCTGCAGGAATTTTTCAAAAATCTGGGGCTGGAGTTGAAGGTGGAACGGGGCAAGCGGGTTTTCCCTGTTTCCGACCGTTCTCTGGATGTGGTTCTGGCGTTGGAAAAATATTTGAAGAAAAATAAAGTGAAGCTGCATCTGGAAAGCCCTGTGGACAGTATCCTCATCGAGGAGGGCAAAGCTGCTGGCATCCGTCTGAAAAACGGCAAGGAAGAAAAAGCCGATGGCGTTATCGTTTGCACAGGGGGTCTTTCCTATCCCGGGACAGGCTCTACCGGTGATGGCTATCGTTTTGCCAAGGCGGCAGGCCATCATGTGACCAAGCTGTATCCTTCTTTGGTGCCCTTGAAAACGGCAGAGGATTGGTGCCATGAACTGATGGGCCTGAGCTTGAAGAATATTGAAATCACAATCAAAAATAATAAGGGGAAAAAGGTCTACAGCGACTTTGGGGAAATGCTGTTCACCCATTTCGGCGTTTCCGGCCCCGTCATTTTGAGTGCCAGCAGACATATCATCCTGACGATTGAGGAGGGCTACAAGCTTTATATCGATTTGAAGCCTGCCATGGATGAAAAGAAGCTGGATACGAGACTTTTGAGGGATTTTGAAAAATATGCAAACAAGGATTTTGCCAATGCTTTGGACGATCTGCTTCCCCAGAAGCTGATTCCTGTTATTATCCAATTGGCGGAGATCGACCCTCGCAAAAAGGTCAACAGCATCACCAAGGAAGAACGAAAACGTCTTTGCACCCTGTTGAAAGCCCTGCCCTTGACCATCACAGGCACAACGGGCTATAACGAAGCAGTGGTGACCTGCGGCGGCATCAATGTAGATGAAATTGACCCTTCCACCATGGAAAGCAAATTTGTGAGAAATCTGCATTTCGCAGGGGAGGTTTTGGACGTAGACGCCTATACAGGGGGCTTTAATCTGCAGATTGCCTTTTCCACAGGCTATGTGGCGGGGGAAAGCATCTGCCAGGCATAAGGAGGAAAGAAAATGAAACGATTTGCCATTGCGGTGGACGGGCCTGCGGGCTCCGGTAAAAGCACCGTTGCAAAAATGGTTGCCAGAAAGCTTGGCATTATTTATGTAGATACGGGGGCGATGTATCGCACTGTTGCCCTTCATTGCACCCAGAAAAATATTCCTTTGGAGGACGAAGCAGCCGTTGTGGCTGCTCTGGATGGGCTCAATATGCGTATTCAGCCCAATGAAGATGGACAGCGCATTTTCCTGAACGAAGAAGATGTGACAACAAAAATCAGAACGGCGGAAATCGGCAAAGGTGCTTCCGTTGTTGCTGCTTATCAGAAGGTCAGAGAACGGATGGTAGAACTGCAGCAGGAAATGGCAAAAGAGCATTCTGTTATCATGGACGGCAGAGATATCGGCACAGTAGTACTGCCCCATGCGGAAGTAAAGATTTATCTGGATGCAGGCGTGGAGGAAAGAACTCGCCGCCGTGTAGGGGAACTGGAAGCCAAGGGCGAAACTGCCGATTTTGAAGAAATCAAAAAAATGATTATCCAGAGAGATTACAACGATATGCACAGAGAACACAGTCCCTTGAAAAAGGCAGAAGATGCTATCAGTCTGGATTCTACAGGCATGAGCATTGCAGAAGTGCAGCAGGCGATTCTGGATATTACAGCGGAAAGGGTGAAGGAAGAATGAAGGGTGAATCCTGGTTTTGCAGACTGGCGGTTAGAGTGGTAAGATTTTGGTTTGCCATCATGTTCAAGGTAGAAGTCATTGGTAAAGAAAATGTGCCGAATAATGGGAATGCCATTATCTGCTGTAACCATTACAGCAACTACGACCCCTTTGCTGCTGCCATTTATTTGGATAGACTGCCCCATTATATCGGCAAAAAGGAACTGTTCAAATATAAGATTGTGGCATGGGCATTAAGTGAATGTGGGGTATTCCCCATCGACAGAAAGGCTTCCATGGATATGAAGGCTGTCAAAACAGCTTTAAAAGTGCTGAAAGAAGGCAAGATTCTGGGTATCTTTGCGGAAGGTAAGCGTGTCAAGGAAGGGGAAGAAGTAGACGCCAAGGGCGGTGTGGCTTTGTTTGCCATGAAGGGCAATGCTCCTGTCATCCCTTGCGCCATCAGCGGCAAATATAAATTCCGCAGCAAGATTACAGTGGAATATGGCGAACCCCTGACACTGGATGAATTCCGCGGGCAGAAACTGACAACAGAACTAATGGGCGAGATTACAGAAGTCATCATGGGCAGAGTGGAAGAAATGAAGGTGAAAGCATGAGCAATGTGAAGCTGGCGGAATCCGCAGGGTTTTGCTTTGGCGTTAAGCGTGCCATTGAAATGGCATACGAAGAAATTGAAAAAAACAATGACGAGCCTTTATATTCTTATGGCCCTCTGATTCATAACAAAGAAGTGACAAACGATCTGGATGCGAAAGGTCTGCACATCATCGAATCTTTGGATGGGATCGAGGAGGGTACCGTTGTTATCCGTTCCCACGGTGTTGGCAAATTTTTATATGACGCTTTGGAAGAAAAGGGCATGAAAATGGTGGATGGCACCTGTCCTTTCGTAAAAAAAATACATAACATCGTAAAAAAGGCTTGGGAAAGCGGCAAAAGCGTCATTATTGCCGGGGATGGCAACCACCCCGAAGTCATGGGCATCAATGGCTGGTGCGGCAACAGCGCAGTCATTCTGGAAAGCCCCGAAGCGGCAGCGGCGGCAGATCTGCCTGCAGACAAGGAATATGCTGTGGTGGTGCAGACTACCTTCCGCCAGAGCAAATTTGACGAAATGCTGGATATTTTAAAGGGAAAGGGTCTGTCTTTGGATATTTCCCAGACCATCTGCTCCGCAACGGAGAAGAGACAGAAGGAAGCCGTTCAACTGTCCCAGAGTGTAGACAAAATGATCGTGATTGGCGACAAAAAAAGCTCCAATACGCAAAAACTGGTGGAAATCTGCAAAAAAAATTGTGAGAATACCGTTCATATTGAAACAATTTGCGATTTGGTGTTGAAAACTTTTTCGAAGGATGATAAAATAGGTATAACTGCAGGTGCGTCCACACCGCCTGCAATAATTAAGGAGGTAGTAGTTACTATGAGCGAATTTGAAAATGCACAGAATTTAGGAGAGGAAGTAAGCTTTGAGCAGATGTTGGAAGAATCCCTCGTTACACTGCATACTGGCGATGTTGTAAAAGGCACAGTTATCCAGGTAGTTGGCGAAGAAGTTTCCGTTAATCTGGGTTTCAAATCTGACGGTGTTATCCCCAGAGGCGAATTCAGCAGAGATACAACAGTAGTTCCCAGCAAGGTAGTTCAGCCCGGCGATGAAATCGAAGTTTTCGTTGTTCGTGTGAACGATGGCGACGGCAATGTTCTGCTGTCCAGAAAACGCATCGAAGAACAGAAGGGCATGGAAGATATCGAAAAGGCTTTCAACGAAAAAACAGTTGTTACAGGTACAGTAACAGACGTTGTGAAAGGCGGCCTGATCGCAGTTGTAAATGGTGTAAGAGTATTCATCCCCTCTTCCCAGGTTTCCAATAGATTCATCGAAGACCTGAGCGTATTCAAAGGCCAGGAACTGGAATTCAACATCATCGAAATGGATAGAGTAAAACGTCGTATCATTGGCGGCAGAAAAGCTCTGGTTGAACAGGAAATCGCAGCGAAGAGAGCAGCTCTGTTCGAAACAATCGAAGTTGGCTCCAAGATCGCTGGCACAGTATCCAGACTGACAGATTTCGGTGCTTTCGTTGATCTGGGCGGCGTAGACGGTCTGATCCACATTTCCGAAATGAGCTGGGGCAGAATCTCCAACCCCAGAGAAGTGCTGAAAGAAGGCCAGGCAGTTGAAGTATTCGTTCTGGATGTAGACAAAGAAAAAGGCAAAATCAGCCTGTCCCTGAAAGATGCCAACATGAACCCTTGGAAACTGGCAGCAGATAAATATGCAGTTGGTTCCATCGTAGAAGGTAAGGTTGTTCGCATGGTACCTTTCGGTGCTTTCGTTGAACTAGAACCCGGCGTAGATGGTCTGGTACACATCTCTCAGATTGCTAACAAACACGTTGTAAAACCCGAAGATGAACTGAAGGTTGGCGAAATCATCAACGTGAAGGTTCTGGAAGTAAATTCCGAACAGAAAAAAATCAGCCTCTCCAAGAGACAGGCAGACGCTCCTGTGGAAGAAGCTCCTGCAGAAGAAGCTCCCGCAGCAGAATAATCCCGTGTGCAAAAGCTCCCATTGTGGCGTGACCATGGTGGGAGTTTTTTCATTTTCCTATCTTCAATCGCATATAAAAATTTTTTTCATAGACATTTTTTGCGAAATGCAATGAAAGATTTTCATGCGGAAAAGAAAAGCCTTAGAAATCGGACTTTTCTATATTTTTAAAGTAAAATCAAGGGTTTTATTAAAATTTCTATATATGCAGGTTTTGAATAATATTAAAAAAATTCATAGAAAAGCCTGATTTATAGAAAAAACATTAGAAAACAATAAAAAAACCGACATTGTTATGCAGACGATTTTATGATATACTTTAAAGTAATTTAGTGGGATAGAGGAGGAAAGTGCATGGAAAAATGTGAAATTTTCCATTTTATCGACCATACATTGCTGAAACAGGACGCAGTTTGGGAACAGATTCGCGAAATTTGTTTGCAGGGTATGGAATGCGATACTGCTTCCGTATGTATCCCTCCTTCTTTTGTAAAGCAGGCAGCTGATTTTGTGGAAGGAAAACTTCCCATCTGCACAGTCATTGGTTTTCCGAATGGATACCAGACTACAGCGGTAAAAGCTTTTGAAGCGGCAGAAGCTGTGAAGGATGGTGCGGCTGAGATCGATATGGTCATCAATATCGGCTGGGCAAAGGCAAAACGGTATGACGATATCCTGCAGGAGATCGATACAGTCAAGGATGCCTGCGGCGGGAAGCTGCTGAAGGTCATCATTGAAACCTGCCTTTTGACAGAAGAAGAAAAAATCGCTCTTTGCAATGTGGTGAGCCGCTCTAAGGCGGAATTCATCAAAACCAGCACAGGCTTTGCCGGCGGCGGAGCAACGCTGGAAGATATCCGACTGTTCAAAAAATATGTGACAAGGGATACGAAGATCAAGGCCGCAGGCGGCATCAGATCCGTTGCCGATGCGGAAGCATTCCTGGCAGCAGGGGCGGATCGGCTGGGGACCAGCTCTCTTCTTGCCATGCTGAAGCAGGAAATCGGGAAATAAGCCCATAAATATGCAGAAGAGAATTCCATGCATATTTCATAAAAATAAACGGAAATGGGAAGAACAAAAAAGGAGGAGTTTACAATGAGTTTATTCAAGAAATTTGCAGCAATGACACTGGCACTGACAATGGCATTCAGCTTTGCAGCATGTGGTGGTTCTCAGGAGGCACCTGCTGATGATGCAGCAGCTGATGGCAAAACTTACATCATTGCTACAGACACAACATTCGCACCTTTCGAATTCCAGAATGATGCCGGCGAATATATTGGTATCGACTTGGATCTGCTGGCAGCAATCGCAGAAGATCAGGGCTTCCAGTATGAACTGCAGTATCTGGGCTTCAACGCAGCAGTACAGGCTCTGGAATCCGGTCAGGCTGACGGCGTTATCGCTGGTATGTCCATCACAGAAGAAAGACAGCAGAAATTCGATTTCTCCGAAGCTTACTTCGACAGCGGCGTTGTAATGGGTATCGCAGCAGATAACGAAGAAATCACATCTTATGAAGACCTGGCTGGCAAGAAAGTAGCAGTTAAGATTGGTACAGAAGGGCAGGCATTTGCTGAATCCATCAAAGACCAGTATGGTTTTGAAACAGTAACATTCGATACTTCCGATGCAATGTATCTGGATGTAAAAGGCGGCAATTCTGTAGCTTGCTTCGAAGACTATCCTGTAATGGGTTATGGCATTTCTCAGGGCAACGGTCTGAAAATGGTAACAGAAAAAGAACAGGGCAGCTCTTACGGTTTCGCAGTTGGCAAAGAAAAGAATGCAGAACTGCTGGAAATGTTCAACACAGGTCTTGCTAACCTGAAAGAAAGTGGCAAATATCAGGAAATTCTGGATACATACATCCAGGAATAATTCCTTAAGGAGTAGTGCCTCATGAGTAGTTTTTTTGAGTATGTAGGACAGTGTATGCCCCAGCTTTTAACAGGGTTGGGTCTTACATTGCAAATGACAATTCTTTCTTTGATTTTGGCAGTTGTGATCGGGTTAGTGGCTTGTCTGTTCAGCATTTCCAAGGTGAAGCCATTGAATTGGATTTCCGGTATTTATCTGAGTTTAATTCGTGGGACACCCTTGATGGTACAGGCATTCTTCATCTACTTTGGTATCACGGGTGCTATGAATATTCGGATTACATCCTTTACGGCATCTATCATTGTTTTATGTTTGAATGCCGGTGCATATCTGTCTGAGATTTTCAGAAGCGGTATCGCAGCGGTAAACAAAGGACAGATGGAGGCTGCAAGGAGTTTGGGTCTGCCTTACGGTGTAGCGATGAGAAAAATCATCCTGCCTCAGGCGATTCGTATCGTTATCCCTTCCGTACTGAACCAGTTCATCATCACATTGAAGGATACCTCTATCCTGTCTGTTATCGGCTGTGCCGAATTGATGCGTCAGGGTCAGCAGATTGTTGCACGTAATTTCCGTAGCTTTGAAACCTATGCCATCATTGCGATTATGTATTATATTGTCGTAGTGTTCCTGACGAAGGTCTTTCAGATTATTGAAAGGAGGCTGGCAAACAAATGATCAAGGTAAAAGTTGAACAGTTGAAAAAAAGCTTTGGCAGCCTGGAAGTATTAAAGGGTATCGACTTGGAAGTCAAAGAAGGGGAAGTAGTTTGTCTGATTGGTCCTTCCGGTTCCGGCAAGTCTACATTTCTGCGTTGCCTGAATCGTCTGGAAGAAACGACTGCAGGTACTGTAATTGTCGATGATAATGATATCACCGATCCAAAATGCAATATCAACAAGGTTAGGGAGAACATCGGCATGGTGTTCCAGCAGTTTAATCTGTTCCCTCACCTGAATGTTTTGGAAAATATTATGCTGGCGCCTGTGGACAGAAAGAAAATGTCCAAGGAAGAAGCAAAGCAGACTGCTGAACGCCTGCTGGCAACAGTAGGTCTGGCGGAAAAGGCAGCGGAATATCCGGCGAATCTTTCCGGCGGTCAGCAGCAGCGTGTTGCCATTGCCCGCGCATTGGCGATGAAACCTGATATCATGCTGTTCGATGAACCCACATCTGCGCTGGACCCTGAAATGGTAGGCGAAGTTTTGGAAGTAATGAAACAGCTGGCGAGAGACGGTATGACTATGATCGTTGTTACCCATGAAATGGGCTTCGCAAGAGAAGTGGCAGACCGTGTCATCTTCATGGATGGCGGTTACATCGTGGAACAGGGGACACCGGCAGAGGTGTTTGGTAACCCTCAGAATAAGAGAACACAGGATTTCCTGAATAAGGTTCTTTAAGTGAAAACAGAAACGGCAGAATCGAAAGATTTTGCCGTTTTTTGTATGCAATTTTAAAATAGCATCTCTTGTAAGGTTTTCTGGACAAATGAACAAAAAATGGTACTCTAAAAAATACATAAAATACAAAAGAAAAGAGGAAAGAGCATGATTGCAGTAATTGTAAATACCCTGACGGTACTGATTGGCAGTGCCATTGGCTTATTATTGAAAAAGGGGATTCCCGAACGGATTACAGATACCCTGATGAAGGGAATTGGTTTTTGTACCCTCTATATTGGTTGGAGTGGCACCCTGAAAGGGGGAAATACGTTGGTGTTGATTCTTTCCATGGCTATTGGCGTTGTCATCGGGGAAGGTCTGGATTTAGATGATAAACTAAATCGTTTTGCCACAGGTGTAGAGAACCGCTTCAAAAAAGGCGGCGAAAAGATATCCCTGGCGGAAGGCTTTGTGACAGCATCCCTGCTGTTCTGCGTGGGGGCCATGACCATCGTTGGTTCCTTGCAGGCGGGGCTTTCCGGGGATTATGAAATGCTGTATACCAAATCTGTACTGGATTTGATTTCCTCTATGGTATTTGCTTCTTCCTTGGGTATCGGTGTTATGCTGGCAGGGGGCTTTGTTCTGGTTTTTCAGGGGGGAATCGTATTGCTGGCACAATTCGTGGCACCATTCCTGACGGATGCAGTCATTGCAGAAATGGTATGCTCCGGCTCCCTCATTATTTTTGCTTTGGGGCTGAATATCGTGGGCATCACAAAGCTGAAGGTGCTGAATTTCCTTCCTGCTATTTTCCTGCCCATCTTGCTTTGTCCCGTGTTAAATATGGTGATGTAAAAAAAGAGTCCGATTGGACTCTTTTGCTATTCAATGAAAAATTGCTGGGGCATTGGTTGGCTGGCGAAAAGGAGAGGTGCCAGACTATAGGCATAGCTACCGGCGTGGTTGAAAGTCACCAAATCTCCGATGTGTCCTTTTTTGACAACAACATTCTTTGCCATGATATCTGCACCGGAGCAAAGATGTCCGGCGATATCTACCACTTCCGTTTCTGTGCTTTCGGAGAGAACGTTGATATCATAACTGTCGTTTTCTGTGGCAAAGGGTTCATAGGAAGCGCCCATGTGGTCGTGACGGAAGGGCAGGAGCATCTGCCGTAAAACAGGCTTGAAAAAACCGTTGGCACCATTTTTGACGATATAGAAGGTCTTGCCGTGGGAATGCTTGATATCAATGATTTCCGTTACATAAGTACCGCAGTCGCAGGCGAGAAAACGCCCGCTTTCCAGCAGGAGCTTTGCGGAAAGGTCGCCTTTGTGTTTGTCGATGGAGCAGGAAACAGCCGCTTGCAGTTTCCCGAAATCCAAAGGAGATTGCTTGGTTTTATCATAAACCTTGCCGATACCGCCGCCGAAATTGATGTAGTCCAACTTTGTACCAAGGTGGTTCTGCAATTTCACTGCCAAGTCCAAAACAGTATCATAATACCGCCCCAGTTTTTCCGTATCCAAAACCTGAGAACGGATATGAATATGAAGCCCGTTGATTGTAAGATGGGGATACTTTTCTATAAAATTCGTTTCCCAGATGATACTTTCATCAATGCCGAATTTAGAAGGAGCTTGCGGTGTGCCGTCCGTGGTGAAATCAGGATGGATTCGTAAGCCTGCTGCCAATTTTAGATTGCGTTCAGCGGCTGCTTCTTCTAGGAGAGAAAGGACATACAGGCTGTCGGCGATGATATGGCATTTTCCCATGACCTGAGCCATGTCCTCTCTGGTGGGGGCAGGGCAGGAATAATAGATATTTTCCGCAGGCATACCTGCCGCTAAAGCCAAATCCACTTCCTTTGCGGATGCGGCATCTGCGCCGATACCTAAGGACGCCATCTTTTTCAATAGGGGCGGAAAGGGGTTTGCCTTGATGGAAAAAAGAATGTCAAAGGCAGGAAAGGTTTTGTGCAGAATAGATGCCTGTTCTGAAAGGATGCTGCCATCATATATATAGAAGGGAGCGGGATGTGCCGCTCTGATTTTTTCGATAGAATGCATAAAAAGCCTCCTTTTGGGGTATAAATAGACAAACGTCCTTCCTCCATTATATTCCATAGGGAGAAACCTTGCAAGGAGAAGGGAATTTACTGAAAAACCCTTGCAAATCAAGGGGAAAAATGGTATAGTAATTTACAGTAAAGATATAAGTTGTCGGCGAAAAGAGTGGGTAAACAAACCCGCTCTTTGTTGTTGTATAGGAGATTTTTGAAAAAAGAGGTGTAAAAATGGCGAAAGGAAGCAACACAGAAAGCAAAGTGCTGCCTCTTCTGGAACCCATCGTGGATGCCAATGGTCTGGAATTGGTAGATCTGGAATTTGTAAAGGAAGGCGTGAACTGGTACCTGCGCGTATATATTGACAAGGAAGGCGGCGTCAACATCGATGACTGCGAACTGGTGAGCCGTGCGCTGGAAGCTAAGCTGGATGAGGCTGACCCTATCGAGCAGGCATATATTTTGGAAGTAAGCTCCCCCGGTATCGACAGACCTCTGAAAAAAGAGGCTGATTTCGTGAAATATCAGGGCGAGATCATCGATGTGAAGCTGTATAAGCCCCAGAATGGCAGCAAGCAGTATCAGGGCAAGCTGCTGGGACTGGAAAACGGCGTGCTTTCCATTGAAGAAGAAAACGGCAATGTAGTGACATTTGAACATAAAGATACAGCCAGCGTGAGACTGGCAGTGATCTTCTAACAAAAGGGAGGAATCTGGAAAATGGATAGTAAAGAATTTTTGGATGCACTGAACCTGGTTGCAAAGGAAAAGGGCATCGACAAGGAAGTTATTTTTGAAGCCATCGAAGCATCTTTGGTTTCTGCATGCAAGAAAAACTTCGGTACAAGCCAGAATATCAAAGTAATTATCGACAGAGAAACGGGCAACGTTGCCTGTTATGCACAGAAAACTGTAGCTGATCCTGTGGAAGATCCTCAGCTGGAAATCTCCATCGAAATGGCTCGCGTGCTGAACCCCAACTATGTGGTTGGCGACGTGGTAGACCTGGAAGTAACACCCAAGGATTTCGGCAGAATTTCCGCCCAGACAGCAAAACAGGTTGTCGTGCAGAAATTCCGTGAAGCGGAAAGAGAAATCCTGTTCAATCAGTACATCACAAAGGAACGGGAAGTGGTAACAGCCATCGTTCAGAGAAAAGAACGCAGAAACGTGATCGTGCAGATGGGCAAGATCGATGCGGTTCTGGCTGCCAATGAACAGATCCCCGGGGAACAGTACAACTTCATGGATCGTGTGAAGGTATATGTTCTGGAAGTAAAACAGACCACAAAAGGCCCTCAGATTTTCGTTTCCAGAACCCACCCCGAACTGGTAAAACGCCTCTTTGAACAGGAAGTGCCCGAAGTACATGATGGTACTGTAGAAATCAAGAGCATTGCCAGAGAAGCGGGCAGCAGAACAAAGATCGCTGTTTATTCCAAAAACGAAAACGTTGATGCGCTGGGTGCCTGCGTAGGTCAGAACGGTTACAGAGTCAATGTCATCGTAAACGAACTGGGCGGCGAAAAGATCGATGTGATCAACTGGAGCGAAGACCCCAAGGAATTTATTGCAGCAGCCCTGAGCCCTTCCAAGGTTCTGGAAGTTGCTCTGAACGAAGCAGAACAGAGCGCAAAGATCGTTGTGCCTGACCATCAGTTGTCTCTGGCGATTGGTAAAGAAGGTCAGAACGCAAGACTGTCTGCAAAACTGACAGGCTGGAGAATCGACATCAAGAGCGAAACACAGGCAAGAGAAACAAACTTCCTGGCAGAAGACCCCGTAGAGGAAGAAGTTGCAGCAGAAGAAGCTGTTGTAGAAGAAACAGCAGAAGAAATGGATGCGCTGGAAGCAATCGATGCAATCGAAGCTGACCCCGAAGCAGAAGCGTAAGAGGGAGGAGAGCGTATGAAGCAGAGAAAAGTACCTCTCAGAAAATGCACCGGCTGCCAGGAAATGAAAAATAAAAAAGAACTCATCCGTATCGTGAGAAACGACGAAGGCGAGTTTTCTTTGGACCGCACCGGCAAAAAGCCTGGTCGCGGCGCATATATTTGTCCCAATGGGGAATGTCTGGCGAAAGCACAGAAATCCAAAGGGCTGGAACGCTCCTTCAAGGCACCTGTGCCCAAGGAAGTGTATGAACAGCTGCTGAATGAACTGGAGGAAGAAACGAATGTATAAATTCCTTTCTCTTTTGGGGCTTTGCAAGCGGGCAGGCAAGCTGGCCGCAGGCGAAGTGGCAGCAGAACAGGCGGTACGCAAGAAGCAGGCGTATCTGCTGATTTTATCGGAAGATGCTTCTAAAAATACAAAAAAGAAATTTACAAATTCCGCAGCGTATTATGAATTGCCTTTGATAGAGGCAGGGACGAAACAGGAATTGGGCAGAGCCATCGGCGCTGATATGCGCTCCATCATCGCGATCACCGAAGAAGGCTTTGCGAAGAAATTGAGACAGCTTGCGGAAGAGATCATAGAGAATAGAACGAAGGTCGGTGGGGATTGATCTTCGGGAAAGACGAGGTGTTGTGGAATGTCCAAAATTCGAATTTATGAACTGGCAAAGCAGCTGGGCGTTGCCAATAAAGATCTGATGGAAAAAATCAACAGCGTTGGTATCGAAGCAAAAAGCCACATGGCAATGCTGACAGAAGAAGAAGCCGCAAAGGTAACAGCACTGTATCAGCCTAAAAAAGAAGAACCTAAAAAAGAAGTGCCTAAGCAGGAAGCACCTAAGCAGGCAGCACCCAAGAAGGATGCTCCTAAAAAAGACGCTCCCAAGCAGAATGCCCCCAAACAGGAAGCACCCAGAAAAGACGCTCCCAAGCAGAACGTGCCCAAACAGGATGCGCCCAGACAGGATGCACCCAGAAAAGAAAATAACCAGAAACAGGGTAGACCTGCACAGAAACAGGATAACAGAAACGACAACAGACAGGGCAAGCCTCAGCAGCAGAACGCTCCCAAGCAGGGCGGCAATCAGCAGCAGGGCAAACCTCAGAATAAAGATAACAACAAAGGCAAAGATAAAAAGGGCGGCAAAAACGGCAATAAAAACGGCCAGAAGGTAAGAGAAAACCCCATGGAACGCAGACGCCGTGAAATGGAAGAAGAAGCTGCACTGCTGGCAGAGCTGGAAGCACTGGAAGCAGCAGAAAAAGCTGCAAACGCTGATCCCGTTATCAAATATATCCCCGAAAACATCACAGTGAAGGATTTGGCAGAGGTTCTGGGCAAAAAAGGCTCCGATCTGGTAATGAACCTGATGAAAAAGGGCAAAATGCTGGCAATCAATGCAACACTGGATTTTGATACAGCTGCAACCATCGCAGAAGACTACAACGTGATTCTGGAACTGGAAGAAGAAAAGGATATCATGGAAGAAGCCTTCGGCACAGAGGAAGAAGAGGATGAATCCAAACTGGAAGAACGTCCTCCCGTAGTTGTTGTTATGGGTCATGTTGACCATGGTAAAACATCCCTGCTGGATGCCATCCGTCATGCAAATGTAACAAAGGGCGAAGCAGGCGGTATCACACAGCATATCGGTGCTTACACCGTACAGATCGACGGCAAACCCATCACCTTCCTGGATACACCCGGTCACGAAGCCTTCACAGCAATGCGTATGCGTGGCGCACAGATTACAGATATCGCCATCCTGGTCGTTGCTGCCGATGACGGTGTTATGCCCCAGACAGTAGAAGCCATCAACCATGCGAAAGCCGCAGGCGTTGAAATCATCGTTGCCATTAACAAAATGGATAAACCCTCTGCAAACCCTGACAGAGTAAAACAGGAACTGACAGAATATGATCTGCTGGCAGAAGACTGGGGCGGCACAACGGTTTGCGTACCCGTTTCCGCTCATACCAAAGAAGGGATCGATAACCTGCTGGAAATGATTATTCTGACAGCAGAAATGAAAGAGCTGAAAGCAAATCCCAACAAAAAGGCAAGAGGTGCTATCATCGAAGCACAGTTAGACAAAGGCCGTGGCCCCGTTGCGACCGTACTGGTACAGAGCGGTACTCTGCGTGTCGGTGACCCCGTTGTTGCAGGTCCTGCTTATGGTAAGATCAGAGCCATGACAGATGATAAGGGCAGAAGAGTTAAAGTTGCAGGCCCTTCCACACCCGTAGAAATTCTGGGTCTGTCCGAAGTGCCTTCCGCCGGTGACAGCTTCTATGTAGCTGCAAACGATAAACAGGCAAGACAGTTGGCAGAAAGCGTTATCGCGAAAAACAGAGAAACACTGATCGGGCAGACACCTCAGAAGGTATCTCTGGATGACCTGTTCAACCAGATTCAGAGCGGTAACATGAAGGAACTGGGTATTGTCGTTAAAGCAGACGTACAGGGTTCCGTAGAAGCCGTTCGTCAGTCTCTGGAAAAACTGTCCAACGAAGAAGTGCGTGTTCGCATCATCCACGGCGGTGTTGGTGCCATCACAGAAAGCGACGTTATGCTGGCTTCCGCATCCAATGCCATTATCATCGGCTTCAACGTTCGTCCCGAACCTGCTGCAAAGGCATTCGCTGACGAAGAAAAGGTTGATGTTCGTCTGTATCGTGTCATCTACAATGCCATCGAAGATATTCAGGCTGCGATGAAAGGTATGCTGGATCCTGTATACGAAGAAAAAGTTCTGGGCCATGCAGAAGTTCGTCAGACCTTCAAAGCCTCCGGTGTTGGCACAATCGCAGGCAGCTATGTAAAAGACGGTAAAATCGTACGTAACTGTCAGGTTCGTATCGTTCGTGACGGCATCGTTGTTTACGAAGGCGATCTGGAAAGCCTGAGACGTTTTAAGGACGACGTAAAAGAAGTTGCGGCAGGCTATGAATGTGGTCTGGTATTCAAAAAATACAATGATATTAAGGAAGGCGACTGGGTAGAAGCCTTTACTATGGTAGAAGTACCCCGCTAATCCAACCGAATTAAGGTGAAAAGATATGAAAACAAACAATAGACTTTCCCGCATCAATGACGAGATTATGAAGGAGCTGTCTCAGATTATCCGAGCAGAGCTGAAAGACCCTCGTATTGGTGCGATGACAAGCGTCATCCGTGTGGAAACAACCCAGGATTTGAAATACTGCAAGGTTTTTGTTTCCGTATTGGGTGACGAAAAGGATAAAGAAAATGTAATGAAAGGGCTGAATAACGCAGGCGGCTTCATCCGTCGCCTGATTGCCCAGAGAATCAATCTGCGCTATACGCCTGAGCTGAGATTCAAGCTGGATGAATCTGCAGAATATGCCATCCATATGGATCAGCTTTTCAGCCAGATTTCCAAAGAACGAGAAGAGAGAGATGCTGAATGATGAAAGCAAATGACTCTTTAGAAAGAATTATGGAATGTATCCTGTCAGCGGAAACCATCACGCTGGCAGGACATACCAACCCTGACGGGGATGCCATCGGTGCCTGCTTGGCACTGGGGGGCACCTTGGAAAAGAGCGGCAAAAAGGTGCAGGTAATACTGGAAAAATACGCCGATAAATACCATCTGATTCCCAACGGGCATTTGGTTTGTGCAGCGGAAAAAGCAGAGATTCCTGAGCTTTTTATCGCTTTGGACTGCGGCGACGAAGGCCGCCTTGGGGCTGCTGCAGAGATTTTCCAAAAAGCAGCGAAGAAAATCAATATCGACCACCACGGCAGCAATACCTTTTTCGGGGAGCTGAATTATGTGGATGCCGATGCTTCTTCTACCAGCGAGATTATTTTCCGCCTGCTGAAAGACCGCCTGCCCGTGACAGCGGCAGAGGCGGCAGGGCTCTATGCAGGGTTGATTTACGATACAGGTGGTTTCCGTCATTCCTCCACTTCCCCTGAAACCATGAAGATTGCCGGGGAATTGATGGGCTATGGGATTCCTTTTACCAATATTTATAACAGATTTTTCGACAGCCGCAGCTTTTCCGAACTGAAAATCATGGGGAAAGCCTTGGACAATGCGGAGCTTCTTTTTGGCGGTGATGTGGTTTGTTCCACCATCACCACAGCGGAGATTGAAGCATTGGGCGGCAGCAATAAGGAACTGGATGCCATCATCAATTACCTGAAAGGCGTATTGGGGGCAAAGGTGGCTTGTTTCTTCTATGAAAAGACGGAAATAGACGTAAAGGGCAGCTTCCGCGGCAATGATGGCTACGATGTCTGTGCGCTGGCGCAGAAATTCGGCGGTGGCGGTCATGTGAAGGCGGCAGGCTGTACCATTTCCGCACCCATTGCCGAAGCGAAAGCCATGGTATTGGCGGAAGTGGAAAAAATGCTGTAAGGTGAAGAAAACAGCAGTTTGCTTACGGGGAGGGAACAAGAGCAAAAATACTTTTTCGAACTGTCCGAACGAAGTGTTTCTGTGAGAAAAAGTTTTTTGCCTCGGAAGTGACCGATCCAATACCCAAAAAGGAGGTACTGTTTTTGGACGGTATTTTTAATATATACAAGGAAAAGGGCTTTACCTCCCATGATGTGGTAGCGGTGGTGCGCCGCACTATCCACATGAAAAAGGTGGGCCATACGGGCACCCTTGATCCCGATGCGGAGGGGGTTCTGCCTGTCTGCGTGGGCAAGGCCACAAAGCTTTCCGATGTCATTATGGACGGCAGAAAAAGCTATCGTGCCATGCTGCGGCTGGGCATCACCACGACCACGGAGGATGCTTCCGGAGAAGTGTTGGAAACAAAGCCCGTGGACTTCAACGAGGAAAAAATTCGGGAAGTGGTGGCTTCCTTCATCGGGAAGCTGGAACAGGTGCCGCCCATGTATTCTGCAGTAAAGGTCAACGGGAAAAAGCTCTATGAGCTTGCCAGAGAAGGCAAAGAAATCGAACGGAAATCCCGCACCATTGAGGTGTACGATATCCGCATCCGTCAATTTTTGCCCCCGGACAGGGTGGAAATCGACGTGGATTGCTCCAAGGGGACATATATCCGAACCCTGTGTGCCGATATCGGCAAAGCCTTGGGCTGTGGCGGCCACATGGCAGAGCTGCTGCGGACGGCAACCGGTGCATTTTCTCTGGAAAATGCCATCCGCCTTTCCGAGCTGAAAGAACTGGCGGAGCAGGAACGGACAGAAGAAGCCCTGCTGACCATGGAAGAAGCCCTGAAGGATTTTCCTGTTTTGAAAGTGGCGAAAAGCTCCACAAAGCTGCTTTATAACGGCGGGAAGATTTGGAAGAAATTTTTTGAAGAGAAACCTGCGTCCCTGCGGGTTGGGGAAATCGTGGCTGTTTACGATTTTGAAAACAACCTTGTGGGGCTTTATGAGATAAAACAAGAAGAAGACTTTTTTATCAAACCATATAAAATGTTACGGTAAAAGCATTGTCAAGGGGCTGGATGAATCTGTGCGCTTGCGTACAGATTTAAACAGACATTTGACAATCTAACGACATGAGTAAGGCGCAGCCTTACGAATGCCGTTAGAGGCTGCGCAGCAGGCGGCTTTTGTACCGAAAAATAATATAAGGAGTAAAAAATGGAACATATCACTGACACGCGAATCGAGCAGGAGCGACCAACCGCTGTTACCTTGGGCAACTTTGACGGTCTGCATTTGGGGCATCGTTCGCTGATCAATCTGACAAAGCAGTTTGCAGAGGAACAGGGACTGAAAAGCGTTGTTTTCACCTTCTCTCCCCATCCCATGCTTGTTTTTAAGAAAAAAGAAGATTTTGCCCTGATTATGGATCCTTCTGAGAAGAAATTCCAGATGGAACAGCTGGGCATCGATACTTATATTGAATATCCCTTTGATGCGGAATTTGCGGCAATGAGCCCCGAAGATTTCGCTGTCAAACTGATTTTTGAAAAACTGAAGTGCCAGGTGCTGGTGGTAGGGGAAGACTATCACTTTGGCAAAGGCGCAGCAGGGAATTATGAAATGCTGAAGGAACTGGGGGCAGAACGGGGCATCATGGTTATTGGTGTGCCGAAGGTGCTCTATGGGGAGGAAAGAGTCAGTTCCTCTCGCATCCGCCATTGCCTGATCGAAAAGGATTTGGAAGATGCAAATCAGATGCTGACCGTGCCTTATTTCATTCTGGGTACTGTGAAGGAAGGGAAAAAACTGGGCAGAACCATCGGTTTCCCTACGGTGAATATTGAAGCCCATCCTTTGAAGCTGTTCCCGCCCAATGGTGTGTATGCCACAAAAACGCTGTATAAGGGCAAATATTACTACGGTGTGACAAATATCGGCAAAAACCCCACAGTGAACGGCACTGTAAAGATTGTAGAGACTTATCTGCTGGATTTTAATGAAATGATCTATGGCGAACAGCTGCAGACCTTTTTCTATAAATTCCTGCGCAGCGAGCAGAAATTCCCCAGTGTGGAAGAACTGCAGAGACAGATTGCCATCAATGCGGAACAGGCAAGGGAATACTTCGCTTCCGAAGAATATGCCCACTGGAAAAGCGAACAGGAATAAGCAGACACTCGGATAAGCAGGCAGAGAAACATTTTGCCGTGGGAGAAGGACAACCCCTCCAAAACCCTTGTTTTTTAGGGAAAACATAGAAATTTTCTTTGTTTTTCCTTGCAAAGAATGGGTTCCTATGGTAAACTATAAACGTTGTAAAACCGTGACTCAGTTTTCGGACACTCCGACCATTACTTAGTCTCCGGGGATACAGAAAAAAGAAAACATATATTTTCTAAGGAGGAAAACGACAATGGCAGCAACAATCAACAAACAGGAAATCATCGCAAAATACGGCAGAACACCTAACGATACAGGTTCTCCCGAAGTTCAGATCGCTCTCTTGACAGCAAGAATCACACTGCTGACAGACCATCTGAAAATGCACAAAAAAGACCATCACTCCAGAAGAGGTCTGCTGAAAATGGTTGGTCAGAGAAGAGGCCTGCTGAACTACCTGAAAGAAATCGACATCGAAAGATATCGTGCAATCATTGCAGAACTGGGTCTGAGAAAGTAATTTACAGATGATAACGAAGAGAGGGGACAGTTTCCCCTCTTTTATTCTATCAAAATAAAAATCACTAGAAGGCGCACTATAGATTTCCAACTTTGTACGCAATGGGACAAGCTCTTTGTGGATAAAGTTGAAGATCTATGGTGCAGATAAACGAATTGAAAAGGAGAATGATTATGTTTAGAAGCTATTCCATGGAACTGGCTGGCAGAACACTGACAGCAGAAATCGGCAGAGTGGCAGAACAGGCGAATGGCGCATGTCTGATGCGTTACGGCGATACTACTGTTCTGGTAACAGCAACAGCATCCGATAAGCCCAGAGACGGTATCGATTTCTTCCCTCTGAGCATCGACTATGAAGAAAGACTCTATTCCGTTGGTAAAATTCCCGGCGGTTTCATCAAAAGAGAAGGTCGTCCTTCCGAAAAAGCTATCCTGACAGCAAGATGCATCGACAGACCTCTGCGTCCTCTGTTCCCCAAGGATTACAGAAACGACGTAGCTATCGTTGCAACAGTTATGTCCGTAGATCAGGATTGCTCCCCCGAAGTGCTGGCAATGATCGGTGCTTCTCTGGCGCTGAATATCTCTGATATCCCCTTCACAGATCCCGTTTCTTCCGTAAACATCGGTTACTGTGACGGCGAACTGGTGGTAAACCCCACAGCAGCCCAGAGAGAAACAACAAGACTGAACCTGACTGTATCTTCCAAAGAAGATAAGGTTATGATGATCGAAGCAGGTGCAGATGAAATCCCCGATGCACTGATGATGGAAGCCATCCATCTGGCATTTGATACTAACCTGAAAGTGGTTGAATTCATCAAAGAAATCACTGCAAAAGAAGGCAAGGAAAAAGCACCTTACACAGAATATGTGATTCCCGAAGATGCTTACCAGCTGGTAACAGGCTTCATCACAGACGCAAGAATGGAAGACGCTGTTTTCGCTGAACTGAAACAGGACAGAGATGCAAAAATCAAAGCTGTTACAGAAGAAGTAACAGAAGCCCTGACAGAACAGCTGACAGAAATGCTGGGCGAAGAAACAGATATCCCCACACTGATTGGCGATATCATCTATAAATTCCAGAAAATGACAGTTAGAAGAATGATTCTGAGAGACCACAAACGTCCCGACGGTCGTGGCATCGAAGAAATCAGAAAGCTGTCCGCAGAAGTAGATGTACTGCCCCGCGTACATGGTTCCGCTCTGTTCTCCAGAGGGCAGACACAGGCTCTGACAGTTACAACACTGGGTGCCATCAGCGAAGGTCAGAGACTGGATGGTCTGGATGCTAACGAAACAGGCAAGAGATACATCCATCACTACAACTTCCCCGGTTTCTCTGTAGGGGAAGCAAAAACCTCCAGAGGTCCCGGCAGACGTGAAATCGGTCACGGCGCACTGGGCGAAAGAGCATTGCTGCCCGTAATCCCCAGCGAAGAAGAATTCCCTTATTCCATCCGTCTGGTTTCCGATATCCTCAGTTCCAACGGTTCCACTTCTCAGGCATCCATCTGTGGCTCCACACTGTCCCTGATGGCAGCAGGCGTTCCCATCAAACGCCCCGTTGCAGGTATCTCCGTTGGTCTGGTAACAGGCGACAGCGATGACGACTTCATCGAAATCACAGATATTCAGGGCGTAGAAGACTTCTTCGGCGATATGGACTTCAAGGTAGCAGGTACCAGCGAAGGTATTACAGCGATCCAGATGGATATGAAGATTCATGGTCTGACATTCCCCATGATCGAACAGGCTTTTGCACAGACAGGCAGAGCAAGAGACTATATCCTGAACGAAGTTATGCTGAAAGCTATCGCAGAACCCAGAAAAGAACTGTCTCCTTATGCGCCTAAGATTGCGCAGATGCAGATTGATGTGGAAAAGATTGCAGAGGTTATCGGTGCAAGAGGTAAAGTTATCAAGAAGATTGTGGAAGAATCCGGTTGTGAAATCGATACAGAAGATGATGGCACAATCTACATCAAGGGTATCGATCCCGCAGGTATCCAGATGGCGAAGGATATGATCACAGCCATCGTAAGCGATCCCGTACCCGGCACTATCTATAAAGGTACTATCACAAGACTGATGGCCTTCGGTGCATTTGTGGAAATCGCACCCGGTAAAGAAGGTCTGATCCACATTTCCAAAATCTCCAACAAACGTGTTGCCAAGGTAGAAGATGTTCTGGCTGTTGGCGACAGCGTCATGGTAAAACTGATGGAAATTGACAAGCAGGGCAGACTGAACTTCTCCATGAAGGACGCAGTGGAAACAGAAGAAAACAAAGAAGCATAATTTGAAAAGCAGGCAGGGGCTGTTTGCAGGGAAAGGACTCTGCAAACAGCCCTTTTTATCGGAAAAAAGCATAAAAACAAAAAACAGACAGATGATACTACAAAGATAAAAAATCTGATTTTGGGAGAGATGATATGGTCACAATCAGAACACTGGACAACGGCATAAAAGTGGCATTGGAATCCATTCCCTATGTGCGGAGCATTTCCTTTGGCATTTGGGTGAAAAACGGTTCCAGAAATGAACTGCCCCGGGAAAACGGTGTGTCCCACTATATCGAACACATGATGTTCAAAGGGACGGAAAACCGCACCGCCAGACAGATTGCCGAGGAAATGGACGCTCTGGGCGGGCAGATCAATGCCTATACCACAAAGGAATATACCTGTTATCATACCCGTGTGCTGGATAAGCATATTGACAGAGCCTTGGATGTGATGAGCGATATGCTGCTGCATCCTTTGCTGGCGGAGGAGGATGTCAGAAAAGAGCGGAATGTCATTACAGAGGAAATCTATATGTATGACGATGCGCCGGAGGAACTGGTGCATGATGCCCTGCAGGATGCCATCTGGCGGGAAAGTTCCTTGGGTATGCCTATTTTGGGGAGGGAGGAAACCATTGGTGCCTTTGATGCCCAATTCATTCGGGAATATTATGAACGGAATTATCATCAGGAGAATATCGTCCTTTCTGTGGCAGGCAATTTTGAGATAGAAGAAATGCTGGAAAAACTGAATGGCAAGCTGGGCGGATGGAAAAGGGAACAGTCGTTCCGGCCCCATGATACCCAAGCCAGCTACCATATTTCCCATGTGGAAAAGGAAAAGGACGTGGAGCAGGTGCATACCTGTATCGCCTTTCCCGGTTTGGAGCGGGAACATCCCCAAAAATACGCCATGGCGATTTTTAATACTTTGTTCGGGGGCGGTATGAGTTCCCGTCTATTCCAGAAAATTCGGGAGGAACATGGACTGACCTATTCCATCTACAGCTATACCACAGCTTTCGCTGATACGGGCATCTTTACCATCTGTGCCAGCATGAACCCCAATCAGGCGGAAAAGGTTTTTGAACTGATTGCGGAAGAAATCAAAGAGGTAAAGGCAGAGGCTTTCCCTGAAAAGCTCATTGAGGTGACGAAGGAGCAGATGATTTCCAATTTCATCATCGGTACGGAAAGCACCCTGAACCGCATGACCTCTGCGGGGGCATCCTTGCTGCTGCGGGGAGAGGTGCAGGAGACGGAAGAAGTGATTCAGAAGATTGAAGCGGTAACGGCGGAGGATGTGCTGGCAGTGGCAAGAAGTGTATTCGATTTTGAAAAACTCAGCTATTCCGCTGTGGGCAACCTGAAGGGAAATGACTTCGGTGCCTTGGTAAAAAAGGTTTTTCTATAAAAAATTCATAAAAATGGGACTCCTTGGGATACTAAAGACACGGTATCATCCGTTTACTATTTCAGAAGGAGGAATATCCATGAAAACGACAAATATCCTTGCACTGACATTAGTGATCATCGGTGCGCTGAACTGGGGGCTGATCGGCTTCTTTGGGTTCGATTTGGTTACGACCCTGTTCCATGGCAGTATGTTCTGGCTGGCACGGGTAATCTTTGCACTGGTCGGTTTGGCAGGGCTTTGGTGCCTGACCATGTATCATTCCGTAGGGCAGGAAGAACGGATGCACATGACAAAGCAGTAAAGCAAAAGAGGAAAACGGGCGGAAGCATTATGCGGCATTCCCGCCCGCAGTTACATAGAAAGGGAGTGGAAGTATGCGTTTTACAAAAATGCAGGGCTGCGGCAATGACTATATCTACATAAATTGTTTTGAAGAAAAGGTGGAAAACCCCGAAAAGCTGGCGATTGCCATGAGTGAGCGTCATTTTGGCGTAGGCTCCGATGGGCTTGTGCTGATTATGCCCTCCGAGGTGGGGGATTTCCGCATGAGAATGTTCAATCTGGATGGTTCCGAAGGGGAAATGTGCGGCAATGCGGTGCGCTGCATCGGCAAATACGTTTATGAAAGAGGCTTGACCGATAAAACCTTGGTGGCGCTGGAAACAAAGGGCGGCATGAAATATCTTGACCTTCATGTGAAGGACGGCATTGTGGAGAGCATTACCGTGGATATGGGCGAACCTATTTTTGAAGCGGCACAGATTCCTGTGGTAAGTGAAAAGCATCCTGTAATCGGGGAAACAGCGGAAATTCTGGATCGGGAATTTGCCTTTACCTGTGTTTCCATGGGCAATCCCCATGCAGTCACCTTTGTGGAAAACGTGAAGAAATATCCCATCGAAACATACGGCAAGGTGGCAGAGGCACACCCTATGTTCCCCAATAAGGTCAATGTGGAATTTGTAGAGGTTGTGGACGACAGCCATGTAAAAATGCGTGTTTGGGAACGGGGCAGCGGTGAAACATGGGCTTGCGGCACCGGGGCTAGTGCAACGGCGGTTGCCTGCTTCCTGAACGGAAAAACAGGAAGAACAGTGGACGTAGAACTGATCGGCGGCACACTGACCATTGAATGGAGAGAAGCAGACAATCATGTTTACATGACAGGCCCCGCGGCTTTCTCTTTCGACGGCGTATGGCTGCGGGAGGTATAAAATGGCAAAAGAATTACACGAATTGAACGAACTGGAAGAACGTGTCATATTGGTAGCGGTGGAAATGGACGAAAGAAGCAGCCGTTCTGCCATGGATACGGATGCCTGCTTGGATGAGCTGGAGGAACTGGTGAAAACAGCAGGGGCAACGGCGGTGGCTCGTTCTGTGCAGAAAAGAGAGCGGGTACATCCCGGTCATTATCTGGGCACAGGGAAAATTGAAGAGTTGAAAATGATGGTGCAGGCATACAATGCTACAGGCATCGTCTGTGATGATGAGCTTTCCCCTGCCCAGTTGAAAAATCTGGAACAGATGCTTGGCACAAAGGTCATGGACAGAACCATCGTCATTCTGGATATCTTTGCGGCAAGGGCATTGTCCGGCGAAGGGAAGATTCAGGTAGAACTGGCACAGTTGAAATACAGACTGTCCCGCTTGACTGGTATGGGTGCATCCATGTCCCGTCTGGGGGGCGGCATCGGTACCAGAGGCCCTGGGGAAAAGAAACTGGAAACAGACAGACGCTATATTAAGGAGCGGATTGCGGAGCTGAACAGAGAAGCCCAGGATATCCGCACCCATCGGGAACTGCTGAGAGCCCAGAGAAGCAAAAAGGGCACTCCCGTCATTTCTCTGGTGGGTTATACTAACGCAGGAAAATCTACTATTTTGAATTATCTTTCCGATGCAGGCGTTCTGGCGGAGGATAAGCTTTTTGCAACGCTGGATACTACCACAAGAAAGGTGGAACTGCCCGGCGGTTCCGAGGTTTTCCTGACGGATACCGTAGGTTTCATTCAGAAGTTGCCCCATCATCTGGTGCAGGCCTTCCGTGCCACATTGGAGGAATTGCAGTATGCGGATATCCTGCTGCATGTGGTGGATGCTTCCAATCCCAACAGAGCGGAACACATGAAGGTAGTCTACCAGACCTTGAAGGATTTGGGCTGCGAGGATACCCCTGTGATCACAGTATTTAATAAAATGGATAACGAGGTGGAACTGCCTCTGCCCATGGATACCATGGGGAGGGATATCGTGCAGGTTTCCGCTGCCAAGGGGGAAGGTATGGAATTGCTTTTGGAACGAGTGGAAAAGCTGCTGCAAAGCTTCCGCAAATCCATGAAAGCCTTGGTGCCTTATACAGAAGGGGGCTTGATTGGCTGGGTTCATGGCAGATGCGAAATCATTCGGGAGGAGCATACCGGAGAAGGCGTTCTGCTGGAGGTTTATGTGGATGAAGAATCTGCCAACAGATTGCAGAGATTTCAGGTAGTGGAATAAGAAAGCTATTAGCCTTGGGGCAAATGCCCTAGGGCTTTTTTCGTTTTCAGAAAGAAAGGCTTAAGAAAATCGTAAGGAATTTTCTCTTTGTTTTGTAATAACTCTGTGATACTATGAAATTGGATTAAAATTCCATTAAAAAGATAGGAAATTGTGTGTTAGGGGGTGTGCCCGTGGAGGAAAACATCATTCGCATCAGGGATGTGAAAAAAATATATCAGATGGGCAGCGAGTCCATTCGTGCCATTGATGGGGTTTCTCTGAATATCCGTCAGGGAGAAGTCTGCTGTTTGTTTGGGAAATCAGGCTCCGGGAAGTCCACTTTGCTGAACCTGATTGCAGGGCTGGAAAAGCCCACGGAAGGGAAAATTCTTTTCCATAAAAAGCACATCGAGCGGATGGACGAAGACCAGCTGGCAAATTTCAGAAGGCAGTATGTAGGTTTCGTTTTTCAGGCTTATAATTTGCTGCCGACGCTGACGGCCTTGGAAAATGTCACCCTTCCCCTGATTTTCAAAGGAGTTCCTTTGAAGGAGCGGAATGAACGGGCCATGGAAATGCTGAAGGCAGTTGGCTTGGAGGAGCGAGCAAAGCATAAGCCCTTTGAAATGAGCGGCGGCCAGCAGCAGAGGGTCAGCATTGCGCGAGCTTTTGTGAATGAACCGCCTGTGGTTTTTGCTGATGAGCCTACGGGCAATCTGGATACAAAAACCACCTATGAAATGATGGATTTGATTACAGGCATGGCAAAGAAGAATAACCAGACCCTTGTCATTGTCACCCACGATTTGGAGCTGGCGGAATATGCCGATCGCATTGTGGTGCTGCAGGATGGGAAAATAGAAAAAATACAAAAAAGATTACGGGGCGAAGGAGAGAGTGTGTATGAGTAAAAAATGGTTGCGACGATTATTTGCGGTAGGGATGGTAATATCCTTGCTGGTAGGGCAGTGCATGACAGGTTTTGCCGCAGAGGATGGGGATGCTTCCATTGTTGTTTCCGGCGATGGCATTTATGAGGTGGAAACAGGGAACACAAATCTCGTGAAGCTGCAGATCAAAAATAAAGGAGATGGCACAGCGGAAAATGTGCATCTGGAGCCGAGAGTTCCCTCCGGCATTTCTCCTTTCCGCCTGAAGCTGCAGGGCGGCGGCGACCTGGGAGATTTGGGGGTTAATGCGGTCAAGACCGTTACACTGGAAGTCAAGATTGATGGCATCGTGGAGGAACCCAGTTACAGCGTGCCCTTGAAATATACCTATAGCAGCCGTAATGGCAACAGCCATAGCGGCACAACAACCATTTATCTGAAGGTGAAGGGTTTCAACCGGGAGCCAGGCTTTGAACTGACAGATATGAAGCTTTCCCCGGAAACCATGAACCCTGGCAGCAGCGCAAGCCTGAGCGGTAAAGTTCTCAATACCGGCGGTCATGATATGTATCAGGTGGAACTTTCCTTGGACAACCTGACCACGGACGGTATCAGTTTGGCGGGGGGCTTCAACAGCAAGATGATTTCCAAGCTTGCCGTTGGTGCAGGTACATCCTTTACCTTCCCTTTGGTAGCCAGCGCGGATATGGCGGCAGGGAATTATCCCGTTGCCATCAAGCTGAAATATCAGGATGAATTTGGAAAAGCCTATGAAAAGACCAATCAATTTTATGTGAATGTGGGCGGTGTTGCCGGCAGAAAGGCGGACTTGGAGATTCGCAATATGAAGGAGCCTGGTGGGGTTTACGGCGTGAATCAGAATTTCACTGTTTCCTTCGATTTGTATAATAAGGGCGCAGTAACGGCAAAGGATATCGTCATTACGGCGGAGCCTGTGGACAGCTCTGCGGTGGTTCCCAAATCTGCCAGCATGAAAACCATCCATGCACTGGCACCGGGGGCAAGCACTCATCAGTCCTTTACCTTTGCGGGAACGGCAGCTTCCACTTCCCAGAACTATGCCATCCAGTTTACGGTGGAATATACCTCCGGCGGTACGGCAACTACCACCTTCAAGCAGTTTGCGGGGGTCAATGTGAGCAATCCTGATAAGGACGAGGATGAAAACACAAGCAAACCGAAAATTATCGTCAGCAATTATGTATGTGATCCGCTGATCGTCATGGCGGGGGAAGAATTCGACCTGAAGCTGACGCTGATGAATACCCATAAGGATAAGGCAGTTAAAAATATCAAAATGTTCCTGACCTTGGCGGAGGAAACTTCCTCTGAAACGGAAAAATCCGGCAATATTTTTACACCGGTCAACAGCAGCAACACTTTCTATTTTGACTCTATCCGCCCCAAGGGAACGATGGATAAATCCCTGCGGCTCTATGTGGTACCAGATGCCCAGCCTAAGACCTATACCCTGACGGTCAACTTTGAATACGAGGACAGCAAGGGAACGGAATATACAGCAACGGAACTTTTGGGCATCAATGTGAAACAGATGACAGAACTGCAGATCGATGATTTTTCCGTCCCTGAAACGGTGGAACAGTTCCAGCCTGTAACGGTGGCCTTCAGCTATTACAATACAGGCAAGGTTACCTTAAATAATTTGATGATTAAGGTTGAGGGCGATGTGGATTGCCCTAACAAGAGTACCTATATCGGAAACATGGAATCGGGTTATAGCGATTATTTTGAAACCACCTTCACACCCAATAGTGTTGGTGAGGTGCCTGTCAGCATCATCATCAGCTATGAAGACCCCAGTGGGGAGACCATAGAGGAACGCAGAGATTTGCTGCTGAATGTTACAGAACCCTTTATGCCGGAAGATATGGAAGGAATGGAAGAAAATCCTCCTATGGATATGAAGCATATGGCAGTAGGTATCGGCATTTTGATCCTGTTGGCAGGGGCATTGGCAGTATTCGTGAAAAAACAGAAGGAACCGCCCAAAAGCACAGCGGAAAGCGTGAGCGATGTGGAGGAGCTGGAAGAAGAGGATGATTTGAACGACGATTTCGAAGAAGAAATCACAGAGATCATTCAGGAGGACAATAAAGAGGGGATGCCCTTATGAACAAGAGAGATATGATCGACATGGCTCTGCGGAACCTTTTGAAGCGAAAGGTGCGTACTGTTCTGACAGTCCTTGGCGTTGTCATCGGTACGGCATCCATCGTTGTCATGGTTTCCATTGGCATTGGCATGAATGAGGGCTTTGCCCAACAACTGGAAAGCTGGGGCAGCCTGCAGGTCATCAATGTATACCCCAGCGGCGGCATGGTGTATGATGAGGAATCAGATTCCATGAAGCAGGAAAAAAAGCAAGACGAGCTGAACGCCAAGGCGGTGGATACCTTTCGCCAGATGGAGCATGTGGAGGCGGTTTCCCCTGTCATAGAGGAATATATGTATCTGACGGCAGGAAAATATGTTGCCGATGCCAGCATTATGGGCATCGAGCCCGGCACCATGGAAGCCTTGGGCTATAACGTGGAAGAAGGGCGCGCCCTGACAGCGGAGGATAGTAAAGCCATCGTCGTGGGGGGCGGCGTGGAATTTTACGACCCTAAGCTGAGCTGGGAAATGCGGTATACCTCAGAACCGCCTCAAGTGGATGTGCTGAACGAAAAAATCAGTATCACCTATGACTGGAATTATGGCACACGCAATGCGGATAAGAGCATCAAGCCTGTGAAGGTGGATGCGGTGGGTAAGCTTTCTGCAGAAGGCAGTGACAGTTGGCGTGTCATCATGCCCATCAAGGAACTGGAAAAAATACAGAAGGCCAGACAGGAATGGGAGCAGAAAAAATACGGCTCCAACAATTCCTCCAACCGCAACCAGTCCAAGGAATATCAGCAGGTTTTGGTCAAGGTAGACGAGATGGACAATGTGCAGGGCGTACAGCAGCAAATCAAGGATTTGGGATTTCGTGCATCCAGTTTGACAGACGAACTGAATGCTATGAAGGAGACTACCAAAATGCTGCGGCTGGTACTGGGTGCCATTGGTGCCGTTTCCATGGTGGTGGCAGCCATCAGTATCACCAATACCATGGTCATGGCAATTTATGAGCGGACGAAGGAAATCGGCATTATGAAGGTCATTGGGGCATCCCTGAAGGATATCAAAGGCTTGTTCCTGACAGAAGCGGCCTTCATCGGCTTTTCCGGCGGCGTCATCGGGATTGTGGTGAGCTTCGGCATCTCGTTTATTGTGAATCTGGTGGCATCCCGTCAGGGCAGCACCATGCAGTCTGCTATCCCTTTGTGGCTGGCTTTCGGCGGCGTGGCCTTTGCCACGGGTGTCGGCATCCTTTCGGGCTATCTGCCTGCGAAACGTGCCATGAAGCTGAGCGCTCTGACAGCCATCAAAACAGAATAAAAGTGAGTAAAGGCATTCCTAATTGGGTATTGGGGAATGCCTTTCTTTTTGAAAAATTTTTTCATAGTTTCTTTTTTTCTGCTAAAACTAACGGCAATATGGCAAGCAGAAAGGAAGAAGCCTATGCTCATTGAATTTGCCAGTGCCCCTGCGGCGGCGGGGCTGTTTTTTCTGTATATCAAGGATAAATACGAAAAGGAACCGTGGAAAATGCTCTTTCTGGGGCTGCTGTTCGGGTTGTATACGGCGGCGGTGGTCTATGCCTTCGGCACATGGCTGGAGGTGCGCTTTCCCCATGAAGAAACGCCCTTCTATACGGCGTTTTTCAGCTCGGCAGGGGTGGAGGAACTGGTAAAATTCCTCTTTCTTTTCCTGCTCATCTGGGGAAACAAAAACTTCAATGAGCCACTGGATGGGATTGTCTACGGCGTATTCGTTTCCCTTGGCTTTGCCTGGGTGGAAAATATCATTTATGTGACCCACCCTGTTCTGGGGGGATATGAAACGGCGCTGACACGGGCCCTCCTTTCTGTGCCGGGGCATGGGCTGTTTGGGGTGCAGATGGGCTATTATCTGGCTCTGGGAAAGTATCAAAATGAGAGAAAATATATGCCTTTGGCGTTTTCCATGCCCTATCTTGCCCATGGGCTGTATAATTTTTTCCTGCTGGAAAAGGAGTGGATCTGCTGGGTGCTTTTCGCGGCCCTGGAAATCTGGCTTTGGGTATCGGGCATGAGGAAAATCAAGCTGCTGCAACTCTGCTCCCCCTTTCGGAAAAAGAATATGGGGTAGATTCAGACCCAGCGGGAGAATCTTTTTGGAAATACCTTGAAAAAGAATAGAAAAAGCGATATACTATAGACAGTGCAAAAAACTGAATAGGCGGGAGGAAAAACGATGATAGAAGCAGTCAGCTGCGGCGGCGTCGTGATATACAAGTGGAAGATCCTTCTGCTGTATAAAAACCAGAATGGCAGATATATGGGCTGGGTCCTTCCCAAGGGCACAGTGGAAGAAGGCGAGACTTATCGGCAGACAGCTTTGCGGGAAGTAAAGGAAGAAAGCGGGGCCAACGGCGAGATTATCAAATACGTCGGCAAGACCCAATATACCTTTAAAGGCAGCGAGGATACCGTCAGCAAAACCGTGCATTGGTATCTGATGAGTGCCAATTCCTTCTATTGCAAACCCCAGAGCGAGGAATTCTTTGCCGATGCCGGCTTCTATAAATTCCATGAAGCTTACCATTTGCTGAAATTCAACGATGAACGCCAAATCTTGAAAAAAGCATACTATGAGTATAGTGAAATGCGGAAAAACAAAGAGTTTTTGAGAAAGAAATTCGGTGAAAGCAAATCATAAAAATCCAAAAGGAGAGATGCGATTATGAAAAAATATTTTGAAGCAGCACCCAACTTTGATGGTCTGAGAGAAAGAATCATCGTTTTGAAAGACGGCGAAGACAAAAAGACTTTGTTTGCTGTGATCGCTCTGGTAACAGCTGTATTGATCGCTGTCACAGTAGGCGTTGTTTACTTGCTGAAAACAAAAATGGATGATGAATACGAAGAAGAATGGGATTACGACTGGGACGATCTGGATGACGAATTCTGTGAAGACGATGAATGTGAATGCTGCTGCACAGATAAAGACGTTGACGATTCTGTAAAAGTAGAACAGGTTTGATCCTGCTGGAAAAGAAAAATAAGAGGGTGGGGATTTTTCCTGCTGCGCCCTCTTTTTTTATGGAAACTGGGACAAAAAAGGAACTTGCGGGACGAATGATAGCCAAATAAGGTGTGTGAGAAAAATGGAATATAAATTGCAACTGGTCAAGAAAATCGCGCCGGATTTGACAGAAGAAATTGTAAAGCGCTACCGTGTATTGAAAACTGTCAGACTGCTGCAGCCCTGCGGGCGGCGCCTTGTGGTGCTTTCCCTTGGCATGACAGAACGGACAGTGCGCAGCGAAATCGAACGGCTGAGTGCCCAGAATCTGGTGCACGTTTCCAAGATCGGCATGAGCCTGACGGAAGAAGGTATGGAGGTGCTGGAAGGCTTGGAAGGCATCTTCTCTGCATTGACAGGTCTTTCTATTTTGGAAGAACGGCTGACAGATGCATTGGGTGCCCAGAAGGTATTCATTGCCCAGGGGGACAGCGATGGCAGCGAACGGGCCCAGAAGGAAATGGGGCAGCTGGCGGCTCGTGTCCTTTCGGAAAATACAACAGCAGACCTGCGGATTGCCATTGCCGGTGGCTCTGCTATGGCGGAACTGGTGCAGGCGGCTTCCGAAGCATCGTCGCCCATGGCAAAAATGGTGCTTCCTGCCCGTGGCAGCATCGGCCGCAGATTGGAGCTGCAGGCGGATACCTTGGCGGCAAAGCTGGCAGGCAAATTGCAGGCGGATTATCGTTTGTTGCATCTGCCTGATAATCTGAGCCTTCATGTGCTGGATGAAATGAAGAAGGACCCGGATATCGCTGAGACCATTGAAGAAATGGAACAGGCGAACATTTTGCTTTTGGGCGTGGGCAATGCGCTGGAAATGGCGGAAAAACGCCGTTTGGATGAAACCATCCGCAAACAACTGGAAAAAGACCATGCTGTGGCGGAAGCCTGCGGATATTATTTTGACGGAACGGGAAAAGTTGTTTATGAAACCCGCTCCATCGGCATAGATTTTAAAGATATTGATAAGATGGACTGCATCATTGTGGTGGCAGGCGGCAAGAAAAAGGCAGAAAGCCTGCTGGCAGTCAGCCACAGGATCCCAAATGGTATTTTTGTGACGGATGAAGGCGCAGCTTTGGAAATGTTGAGGCTTGCGGGAAAGTAAATCTTATCGTATAATATCTTTTGAGGGACATTTTTCGTCCCAAATAAAGATGTGATTACTTTTATAATAGAGTTGTTTCATAATAGAGCAGATTCATGGGAAAACTCTAGGGTATCAGGCTTCGGCCAAATGCAGAAAGGAGAAATACGGATGCTGAACAAGAAAACAGTGGACGATTTGCAGGTAAAAGGAAAACGCGTATTGGTAAGATGTGACTTCAATGTACCTTTGAAGGATGGCGTCATCACAGATGAAAACAGAATCACAGCAGCACTTCCTACCATCAAAAAGCTGATGGGCGATGGTGCGAAGGTTATCCTTTGCTCTCACATGGGCAAACCCAAGGGTGAAGTGAAACCCGAACTTTCTCTGGCTCCTGTAGCGAAGAGACTTTCCGAACTGCTGGAAAAAGAAGTTGTTTTTGCAAAAGATGACAACGTAGTTGGTGAAAATGCAAAGGCAGCAGTGGCAGCCATGAAAGACGGCGATGTGATCCTGCTGGAAAACACCCGTTATAGAAAAGAAGAAACAAAGAACGAAGAAAACTTCAGCAAGGAACTGGCTTCTCTGGCAGATATTTTTGTAAACGATGCTTTCGGCACCAGCCACAGAGCCCACTGCTCCACCGTTGGCGTGACAGAATTTGTAAAAGAATCTGCTGTTGGCTATCTGATGGAAAAAGAAATCGAATTCCTAGGCAATGCGGTAAACAGCCCCGAAAGACCCTTTGTAGCGATTCTGGGCGGCTCCAAGGTTTCCGATAAGATCAATGTTATCAATAACCTGCTGGAAAAGGTAGATACCCTCATCATCGGCGGCGGCATGGCATATACCTTCGCTGTGGCACAGGGCGGCAAAGTCGGCAATTCCCTGCTGGAAGAGGATAAAGTGCCTTATGCTGTGGAAATGATGAAAAAAGCAGAAGAAAAAGGCGTGAAATTCCTGACACCTGTGGATACTGTTATCACACAGGAATTCAAGAATGATACAGAATATAAAACAGTGCCTACCGGCGAAATTCCCGATGGCTGGATGGGTCTGGATATCGGCGAAGAAACCAGAAAACAGTTTGCCGATGCCATCAAGGGTGCGAAAACAGTGGTTTGGAACGGACCTATGGGTGTATTTGAATTTGAAAACTTTGCAAAGGGCACAAAGGCTGTGGCAGAGGCTATGGCTTCCATTGATGCCACAACCATTATCGGTGGCGGCGATTCTGCGGCGGCAGTGAACCAGTTGGGCTATGGCGATAAAATGACTCATATCTCCACAGGCGGCGGTGCTTCTCTGGAATTTTTGGAAGGCAAAGAGCTGCCCGGTGTAGTTGCGGTAGATGATAAATAAGGATTGAAAGAGCGGAAATAAAATGGGGAGTAAGAAAACAGCAACGGCTCTGCTGGCATTGATGATTTCCCTCCTTCCCCTTTCTGTGGCATATGCTGCGGAGGGAGAGGAGGCGGCAGAGCCCCAATATGTAAAATGTGTCGAAACGGCGGAGGACCCGGAAGCCTTGGCAGGGGAGTATATCCCTGTATTGATGTATCACCACTTTGCCATCCGTGATATGGGCAGCGGCAATGGCGTTGTCACAACGGTGGAGGAATTGGAGGATCAACTGCGATATTTGAAAGCGGAGGGATATAAAATCATCACTCTGGAGCAGTTGGACAACCTCCTGGCAAAGGCAGAGAAGGATACCTGGGCAAAGGGCGCAGGCCTTGGGCTGGAAAAAAAATATCTTTGTATTACCATGGATGATGGCTATTACAGCAATTATGATCTGGCCTATCCTTTATTTCAGAAATATCGTGCGCCTGCTTCTGTTTTTGCGGTGACGGATTTTGTTACAGAGCAGAAGGGAATTCAGAAATTCACATGGAAACAGGCGAGAGAAATGGAAGAGAAAGGCTATATGAAGGTATACAGCCATACGGCGGATCATCAGCCGGTGGAAGCCGGAGCGGAAGATGCCTTCCTTGCTTCTGTGCAAAAAAGCGAGGAAGCCTTGGCAGAAAACCTGAGGACAGATCATGTCAAAGCCATTTCCTATCCCAATGGACGATACACAGAGGAAGCACAGCGCCTTTTGGATGAGGACGGCTACGTGCTGCAGTTTACCGTTGAAAACAGCGTGATTACAAGAAAAACGCCAAGAAACGAATTGCCTCGTATCATGATTTCCTCCGGCATGGATGGAAAAGAAGTGGTGCGAAGAATAGAACTGGCTGCGGAGAGAGCCTTCGCAGCGGAAAGAGAAGGGAATGAATCATGAGAAAGAAAATCATTGCAGGTAACTGGAAAATGAATAAAACTCCCAAGGAAGCAGCAGAATTCTGCAGGTTGATGAAGGATAAGGCGGCTTCTGCGGATGCGGAAGTGGTATTCTGTGTGCCTTTTGTAGACCTGTATCCCGTTCTGGAAGAACTGAAGGGCACAGGCATCGGCGTTGGTGCGGAAAATATGCACTTTGAAGACAGCGGTGCCTACACAGGGGAGGTTTCTGCACCTATGCTGAAGGAAATGGGTGTTGGCTATGTGGTTCTGGGTCATTCGGAACGCCGCCAGTATTTCGGCGAAACGGACGAGTCCGTGAATAAAAAAGTAAAGAAGGCATTGGAAGCAGGTATCGTGCCCATCATGTGCTGCGGCGAAACACTGGAACAGCGAGAAGCAGGCATCACCATTGAGTGGGTACGCATCCAGATCAAATGCGGTCTGGCAGGCGTTTCTGCGGAGGATGTGAAAAAAGTTGTCATTGCTTACGAACCCATTTGGGCCATTGGTACAGGCAAAACAGCTACATCTGAACAGGCGCAGGAAGTATGTCATGCCATCCGTGAAGTGCTGGCGGAAGTATATGGCAAGGAAGTTGCCGATGCAGTACGTATCCAGTATGGAGGCAGTGTAAACGGCAAAAATGCTGCAGAGCTTTTCGCTATGGAGGATATTGATGGCGGTCTGGTTGGCGGTGCCAGCCTGAAAGAAGAATTTGCGCAGATTGTACACTATTGAGGGTTTCACCCTCAAGCACCCAGCAGGGGAATTGTTCAAGCATCTTTCCTTCGGAAAGACGGCTTCGCCGCCGCCTTATTCTTGGCGGTGCTCATATCCCCTGCACTCCCATTTGCAAAACCATGCACATGGTTTTGCGGTATCGGGTTCCAAGGGAGTGAATCCCTTGGCAGAGGGTTTGGGAGATGGAATCTCCCAAGAAGGAGGCGAAAGCTAAATAATGGATAAAAAAACAACAGTTTTGATGATTTTGGATGGTTTTGGCATCAATGAAAAAGAAGAAGGCAACGCCATCAAACAGGCGAATACCCCTGTGCTGGACGGTATTTTGAAAAAATACCCCGCCGTGCAGGGCTATGCCAGTGGTCTGGACGTTGGCCTGCCCGCCGGGCAGATGGGTAATTCCGAAGTGGGCCATCTGAATATGGGCGCAGGCCGTGTGGTTTATCAGGAACTGACCCGTATCACAAAAGCCATCGAGGATGGGGATTTCTTTGAAAACCCTGAGCTGCTGGCGGCAGTGGAGCATTGTAAGAAAAATGATTCTGCTTTGCATTTGTATGGTCTGCTTTCCGATGGCGGCGTTCACAGCCATAATACCCATCTGTATGCTTTATTGCAGCTGGCAAAGCGAAATGGTCTGGAAAAGGTATATGTCCATGCTTTTCTGGATGGCAGAGATACCCCTCCTACCTCCGGTGCAGAATACACTGCCCAGTTGGAGGAAAAAATGCGTGAAATCGGCGTAGGCAAGATTGCCACCGTTACAGGCAGATATTATGCCATGGACAGAGATAAACGCTGGGAACGGGTGGAAGAAGCCTATAACGCTATGGTGCTGGGCAGAGGTACCACGGCTACCGATGCAGTACAGGCTATCAAGGATTCCTATGCAGCAGGCAAAACAGACGAATTTGTGGTGCCTACCGTTATCGTAAAAGAGGATGGCATGGCAGTTGGCAAGATCAGCGACCATGATGCAGTCATTTTCTACAATTTCCGTCCCGACCGGGCAAGAGAAATCACCCGTTCTCTGTGCGACCCCGATTTTGATGGCTTCGCAAGGGAAAAAGCACCTCAGGATCTGAAATATATCTGCTTTACAGAATATGATGTGACCATTCCCAATAAGGAAGTGGCATTCAAGCCCCAGAAGCTGACAAATACACTGGGGGAATATATTTCTTCCCTTGGCTTGAAGCAGCTCCGTACAGCGGAAACGGAGAAATACGCCCATGTTACATTCTTCTTCAATGGTGGTGTGGAAGAACCCAACCCCAATGAGGATAGATGGCTGGTGCCTTCTCCTAAAGTTGCCACATACGATTTGCAGCCGGAAATGAGCGCAGTAGAGGTAACAGATGGCTTGGTGAAGGCATTGCGTTCCAAAGAATACGATCTCATCATCGTCAATTATGCAAACCCCGATATGGTAGGCCATACAGGTATTCTGGAGGCAGCCATCAAGGCGGTGGAAACGGTGGACACCTGCATCGGCAGAGTGATGGAGGCATTGCTGGAGGCAGGCGGGCAGATGTTTATTTGTGCTGACCACGGCAATAGTGACCAGTTGATTGATTATGAAAGCGGACAGCCCTTCACAGCCCATACCACCAACCCCGTTCCCTTTATTTTGGTGAATTATACAGACGGCGTTGGTTTGCGGGAAGGCGGCAAGCTGGCGGATATTGCACCCACCTTGCTGGAAATGATGGGGCTTCCCAAACCGGAAGAAATGACAGGCACAAGTCTGTTAGTTAGCAAATAAAACCTTGAGGGCTTTGCCCTCAAACTCCAACCAAGGGTATCATACCCTTGGAACCCGATACCGCAGAAGCATTTATGCTTCTGCAAGCAGGATTCCAAAGGGATTATCCCTTTGGCAGGGGGTTTGGGGGACAGAGTCCCCTAATAAAAAAGGAGGATTTTGAAACATGAAAGGTTATTACGAAATCACAGACGTATACGCAAGAGAAATTCTGGACTCCAGAGGCAATCCCACAGTAGAAGTAGAAGTTATCGTAGACGACTGCATCGTTGGTCGTGCGGCCGTTCCCAGCGGCGCATCCACAGGCGCATTCGAAGCAGTAGAACTGCGTGACGGCGGCGACAGATACAACGGCGTTGGCGTACAGGATGCTGTTGACAACGTAAACGATATCATCGCTGACGAAATCATCGGCATGAACGCACTGGATCAGGTTGCTGTGGATAAAGCGATGATCGCTTTGGACGGCACACCTAACAAAGGCAAACTGGGTGCAAACGCAATTCTGGGCGTTTCCATGGCAGTTGCGAAAGCAGCAGCAGAAGCACTGGATCTGCCTCTGTATCAGTATCTGGGCGGTTTCAATGCAAAAACAATGCCCGTTCCCATGATGAACATCATGAACGGTGGTAAACATGCTGACAACACAGTAGACGTACAGGAATTCATGATTATGCCCGTTGGTGCATCTTCCTTTAAAGAAGCCCTGAGAATGTGTGCGGAAATCTACCACAAACTGAAAAAAGTACTGAAAGATAAAGGTCTGTCCACAGCAGTTGGTGACGAAGGCGGCTTTGCTCCCGACCTGCCCACAGCAGATGCTGTTATCGACCTGATTAAAGAAGCTGTTGAAGTTGCCGGCTACAAGTGGGGCGAAGATATCAAGATCGCGCTGGATGCAGCAGCAACAGAACTGTATAACGAAAAAGACGGCAAATATTACTTCCCCGGTGAAAGCCAGATGGCAGGCAAGGAAATCGTAAGAACTTCCGAAGGAATGGTAGAATTCTGGAAGGCTCTGGTTGCGAAATATCCTATTATCTCTCTGGAAGATGGCCTGAGCGAAGAAGACTGGGCAGGCTGGCAGCTGCTGACAAAAGAACTGGGCGACAAGATCCAGCTGGTTGGTGACGACCTGTTCGTTACAAATACAGAAAGACTGCAGAAAGGTATCGACTTGAAAGCAGGTAACTCCATTCTGATCAAAGTAAACCAGATCGGTACACTGACAGAAACTTTCAATGCAATCCAGTTGGCAAACAGAAACAAAATGACAGCAGTGGTATCCCACAGAAGTGGTGAAACAGAAGACGCAACAATCGCTGATATCGTTGTTGCAGTAAACGCTGGTCAGATCAAAACAGGTGCGCCTGCAAGAACAGACCGTGTGGCAAAATACAACCAGCTGCTGAGAATCGAAGAAGAACTGAACGATGCAGCAGAATACCTGGGCGTAGATGCTTTCTTCAACCTGAAATAATTTTTATCAAAAAATGTATGAAAAAAAGCCCCCTTGTAAAGGATATTTACAAAGGGGCTTTTCGAATTTAGCTTTGAAAGATCAAATCAGCTTATGCTCAGCCCTGATCTTTTTCAGCCATCATTTTTTCCTGACGTTCAATCATTTTTTTAAACATATGTCCCGAACGAACTATTGAGTTTTTAAGAAATAAACGGAGTTT
>CAMBLO010000002.1 GCA_945868505.1 uncultured Clostridia bacterium
CGTGGGTCAATTTTTTCTCGGCCGTCGTAAGTCAATTATACACCGGCTGTGACAGACTAATGCTATCGAAAGCCTGAACAGCACCTACCGCCGTCTGAATGCCCAGAGAAGCGTATTTCCCAGTCCTACAGCTTTGATGAAAGCTCTGTATCTGGCAACTTTCGAAGCATCGAAAAAATGGACTGTGACCCTCCGAAATTGGGGTCGTGTTTATGGCGAACTGAGCATCATGTACGAAGGCAGATTGCCCGAATAATAAAAAACAGGCATATCAGAAGTCCTGAAAAATCAGGATTTTCTTGACATGCCTGCATTTAGTAATTATAGTGTCTGTGTGGTTAGATAGTTGAAAAATCAGCTGTTGAGCCATCGAATCCTATCATAGAAAGCCTATTTACAGAAAATTTTTCACACCCTCATAGTTATCGGAAATGTTCCACTCCACCGCTACTTTTCATTTTTTGCTTTGTGGTTGAATGCAACCCAACTAATTGCAGTTTTTTGCAATTCTTCTAATAGTTCAAGATGTTTGCTGTAATTAATAGTGTTAAGACATCTACGTTTTTCTGTGAGCTTTATTACATTGCTCGCTTTTCCTTCCATCCCAGTTTCTCGTTCAGTTCCAACAATGACCTGCCCCTCGTCAGACAAAAATAATTCTAATGATTTGAATATGCTCCCTAAGTTTTCGGCATCTTGACCTTGCTGATTAGGAGTGTCAACCACATAAAAATTGAAAGGGCTATTTGTTCTATATAAATTATATAGATACAGCGCCGACTGATACATATAAACTAATCGTGGAGTTTCGCTTCCAGTACGGTCTATTATTTGCACAAAATCCCTTAGTTTGATGAATGTTTTAGGAAGATTTATCGCATCTGCTAAGGTGCGGCAATATCCTTCTATATCTTCTCTTATATCTTTGGAACGCTCTTTGGATTTCTTTTCGTTTATTTTCTCGTCAATTATTGCAATTTTAGAAACATATGAATCTATTTCTCCTTGTAGAACTTCCAATTGCCTCTTGCAGGATTCATATATCTCATACTGTCCCTTGTTTTTATAAAAAGAAGAATAGGATAGAAGTTGTTGAGAGTTCCGAACTTTTTGTTCAATAGACTGAATTTCTAAAGAGACACCGTTATATTTCTCCTTAAGTTCTTCTAATTCTTCTGTAGCAATAGATATGCTATTTCTCAGTTCTGTAATAAGCTTTTCACAATGAGCATAATCTGAAGTTATATTTAATTGTTCCTCTAATCCGTTTGAATAAATAGTGCCACAAATTGGGCAGACCAACTCATCTTCTTGAGTCATTGCAAATTCAATGTCCTTTTTTGTTTCTATGAGATTGTGTTCCACAACGTGCAATTTGTGTTGATTGACATATATATCATTTTCCAAAACTGTCCTCTCTGCATTATAAGAAAATTGCATTTTCCTTAATTCTTCCGCCTTAGCAAGCAAAGATTCAATATCTGTTGTGACCTCTTCAACGGATTCAATATTCTCAATTTGCGTTAGTGTAGATGTGATACGGGAAACAAAGCTTTGATTATAATTCAATTCTTTTTTCTTATCATCTTTTTCAAGTATATGTTCTGCTTTTTGTGCTTGAAGTTCATAATACGTATCATCAAGGTAACCGCATACATATTTATTTGTATTTGGTTTCCAATCTTTAATGTACGCAACATTACTGAAAGAATCAGCTATTTTACTCCATCCTTCATCTTGGTCAATATATTGAAATCTAAAGAGTAATGGCGGTGTTACATTGAATTGCTTACCATCTTTTGAAATGCAGGGCATTTTGATTTCTAAAATATCCATTAAACAGTTACTATATTCGTGAAAAGCTTCCGTTTCGATAATGCAAGAATAGGAATCCTCATTATTCTCAAAAATCTGAAATTTTTTGCCTTGGCGAACAACACAAAACTGCTTTTCTCCATATTTAAAGAACAACAAATAAGCGGAAATCAGTTTTTTCCAATCAGTTTCAATTCTTTTGCATTCACATCCCAAAGTAGTAAATATACTTTTGATAATTGAAGATTTGCCTGTTTTATTTCCTCCCAAAATAATATTAAGCCCATTTTCAAAAGGAACCTCTAACGACCGAGACTCACTTTGACTGATTACTATCAGTTTTTTTATCGTTAGCCTTTTCATTATCTTTTTCCTCCTGCTGTTTTCGTAAATTTCTAATTAAAATTTTGTACTTTTGCTCTTGTTTAACTTTTTCAACTGAATTTTTGCTCATAATACAACACCTCAACTAACGATTTATCAAGAGAATCCGATAGGAGATTATGCTTTTGTAATTCTTGAATGCATAATCTTTTCAGGTCATTATTAAACCCATTTGTCTCACATGATTCACAATATGTAGAAATTGTTTTTCGCAACACAACAACAATTTCTTGATATTTAACATCATTAACATCAAGCCACCTTGTATCGTGGAGCGTTTTTGCTGATTCTATACGATTAATATCCTTGTCCGACAATGATTGAGTAATCAAGTAATCGTGAAATGCATCATAATTTCCGCTGTTCTTTATGTTACCATCAATTTTCTTGCCTATTTGAGCAATATCCACACCTTTTTTTTCAACTAAACTTTTCATACTAATAGGTACTTTGATTTTTTCTTTACTCTTTTTTCTTACATCATTTAGCAATTGCTGAAAAATAAGATTGGCAGTATTGGACGGAATATTTTTGTCTGCCAAGTGGTTGAAAAATTTACCCATAGTTTGAGATTCATAAGTTGTTAGTTGTAGTTCCGATTTATGGACAAAAGTATTCTGAATAAACTCCTCAAAGACAGAATCAAAATTGCTCGGCATATCATCTAAAAATTCATTTTTAATCCTGTCTTTGATTTTTTCATATAACGCAATATTTTCTGTCTGAAGCCTTTTCCCGTCTTCAATATATGACTGCCATAACAAAACCTCTTTATCAAAATCATTATTTGATACAAAATGGCAATGCGAACATTCAGCACCAAATGTCAAATAGTTGTAGAAAATAAAACCTAAAAAAGATTTTTTGTAGCTACCACTTTTTTTCTTTTCCCTTTTAGACATTTCCGCAATAGTCCAGTCAGAAGAATCTTCTTTTGTCTTTATTTGAAAAAACTGATACTGCTGATTATTGGGAGAAAATTCAGCCATATCATCGTGAAATTCACAAAAAACAATACACTCTGCATCTTCTTGAAGTTTACCTATTATATGGCATACAATCCAATGAACTTGATATTCAAATCTATTATAGGAGTCAGAACCTGCTTGCTCACGCTGTTCAACAGTAAGGACGCTACTCATAATTTGGGACTCCTTTCATTTTTATTCCATTTCATAATAAAGTTCCACTGCTCTTGCCATTCTTTCTCATTCACAATCGCATCAAACACAGGCTCAAGAAAAGTCTGGATTTCCGTAATGACGAATGAAAACTCAAGCGTATTATCTTTTATGGTTTTCAAAAAGAATTTCCAACGCTTCTGCATATCTTCATCATCGCCAAGTGCAACAACACGCTTAAAACTATCTCTATCATAGGGAGTACCACGCCGCTGTAAGGTTTCAAATATAGCTGCCTGCAATTTTGCACCCTCAAAATCGAATGTCCTTGAAAGATAATAGATGTCATAAAAATCTTTCATTCTGCCTGTCAGCTCAAAACGTTGCAGTATAGCATCAAACTTCTCAGCAATGGTGCTTTCAAGGGAATAAGTTTTGATTACAGGTGCTTCAAAGTCTGGAAGCTGAGTGTTGATTGTGCGTTCTTCGGCATGGGGGACTATAATATCGCCCACGCCTATATCAACATTGAACGGCACACGCACATTTTTTATTTGGGCAATAATCTGTGTACTGATACCGTGATATTTTCTTTGCGGAGAAATCTCTTCAAAGCCTTTTGCTCGCATTTCTATATAATCGTTACCCGTCGGTGTGGCGATAATTTTACAAATCAACTCTTTTACATCATCTATTGCATTAGAGTATCCACGAAGCAGGAAATCGACATCAATGGTAGCTCGACTTTCAAAATTGGTTAGAGTATAAATGAACAATCCACCTTTGAGTATTAGTGTATCCTCACACCCAGATTTTGATAGCTTTCTCAAAAATTCTTCCTGCACAAAAAGCTGCAAGCATTGCTGGTAGCTGATACCAGAGGCTTTTGCTTTATTTCTCAGCTTTGCCAGAACGGAAGCTGCAACATCTGCCATTACAACCACACTCCAATCAATTCTTTTACACGCGTTTGAACACGCAAAACTTTCGCATATTCTATAAGATTCGGTATATTCTTTTTCGGGTCTTTAACATAGCCCTGTACTGCTTTATTAAAAACCTCCTTATCCATCTTGTTCATATTTCGCAGCACATCGCAAATAGTACGGTCACGGTCATAAATGCGGACTTTGTGGAAATCAATTTCACCTTCGGTTTCGCCCAGCGTAACCAACTCTGACTCTACACGATATGCCTTTATAAACGGATAATCGATTTTTGTTCGCCGCTTAGAGACATTTTTATCTATTGCAAAGTTCCATTCAGCAGGATTTCTGTCACTGTATCTATAATAGAATAGGGCAGTCTCCATACAGAGCACTGCATCGGGAAACAATCGATTGATAATGACAACTTCGCTTTCTCCATAATCTTGAGTCCAGTGATAGTAACCTCGCCTGACTCTTTCAATCAATCCTTCGTCTAAAAGTTGTTTTATATCTGCATAGTATAACTTTGAAGCTGTAAGTTCAGCAGTAGTCATAACATAATTATGACTGCTAAACAACATTCTCAGTGTCTCAATATCTTTATTCTGAAGCATATCTTCACCTCTATTTAATCGCCCTTAATCAGACCAACGATTGGGCACTTTACTATATTATATTCGATTTTTCTCTTTAAGTCAACAATAGCAAAGTGAACGCTTTTAATTATATCAATCAGGCAGTTTAGTATATAATATGCCCTCCGCTTTTTTAACCAGATAAAATATTGGTCAGCGAAAAGACAAATATGTAAAAAAATAAGCGTACCACTGTTTTTATGATACGCTCATCATTATTAAATTACCTCAAAATGCTTCAACGCATCCTTTATAGCTTCAACTTTTTCTGGTGTCGGATGCTTCCTCGGCTGTTTCAATTCTTCTACCGCATTAGGAGCATCGTACATCGGCAAGCCTAAATCTCTCTTTACCTCTGCGATATATGCGGTATGTACTTTAAAGCCATATTTAGCTTCTATGTACTCTTTTATCATTTTGTAGGTCACTCGCTCTTTGGGCTTGTATGCTTCGGCTCTTTTAGCGATGTTATCAAGCGGAACTTTACCCTCACCCTCGCCAAACTCAACTTTTACGTTGATATGTCCGTCTGGTTTTTTGTGGGAAAGCAGTACTACCGTCTCGACGTGCATATCAAATGAGAACATATCCCCACAAAATCACGGAAATATGAGAAATATTTCTGCAGTACGAATACTGTTCGTGCAACCCTTTTCCCACAAATACATAGCTAATATAAGATCTACGTCACTCTGATTCACAATTTAATCTTCGTTCATATCATCAATATCTTCTTCTGACTTACCAGTTTCTAATGCACAATTGCTCTATATCATTTTTTCTCTACTATTCTAACATTTCTGATAATTTTAATTGTTTTAAAAATCTATCAGCAATATAATATTGGATATCTAATTTTTCTACTGGCTGTTTTCTAGCTCTAATAGATATTTTAAGTTTTCCAGCAGACACACTCATCAAACCTATATTTAACTCTCTAAATTGTTGCCTATCTACTTTCTGCACATATTCAGAGCTTAATGCAACATATACTTCATTTGCATATTGTTTATATCTAATGGCTTGCTCTAATCCGGCTTTCCAGTCAGAAATTTTCGCTTCTACAGCAATAAAATTCTTAGTAACAGCGTCAATTTTTTTTACAGAAGTAATATAATTTCCACTAATTTTAATATAGCCAAGATTTTCTAACTCACGAAGAAAATGATGAAATTTCCGGTTCACCCTTTCATCTGTAATTTTCATTTCATTCAGACTTATTTTTTTGTGATTATAAATTCCGTTAAAATAGTAATATGCATTAAAATACTCATCAAATACAATATTGCTTCTATTTATATCTGTTGTATAAACTATATCTGCAATATTGTTTCCTCCTCGTAGTTCTCTGACAATATATTGAGTCCCAAATCTTTCTTGTAAATCAAGAACCAATTTTTCCACCAATTCTTTTTCGTTTACAAACATAATTCCACCTACTCAACTTAATCAAACAATCTTTTTTAAATTCTTTAACAGTTTATAATAATCCGTATTCTTTTGGCTCCCCATAATTTTCTTTGGTATAGAATCCAAATTCTTCAGTGCGACATCAATACGTTCTCTTAAATAAATAATACGTTCTTCTCCATCATACTGATTAAATTTATCCACTTCTTCTATCATCATTTGCCAGTGATGCAACTGTACTCCTTTATCTCCAGTACCTATTTCAATAGCCGATTTACCATTACACCACTTACAATTGCATCCACCAAAATAATTATATATTTGTTCAAATGCAAACGTGTCTTTTTTCGGATAAGTCAAAAAAGATAATACTTGTGGAAAATAAAATTTTGAGTATAAATTAAATGAATCTTTTTCTTCCTTTATATATTGCTCATCGAAATAATCTATACTTGCTAATCCAAGTGAAAAACCATGTATCCCCTTAGCAATCAATGTTAATCCTAAAGGGATTGGAACTTTCAAAGCAATAACAGGTTTACTTGTATATTTCTGTAAAGCAACCATAAATTCAAGATAACTCCCTAATGATTGCTCATTTAACTGTTTCATATCCGAAACTTGCACAATAAATCCGTCTACTTTCGCATGAACAAAGTATGATAATATCTTATCTGCTTGAAAAACCAAATGCCCAAGCCCAATTGATATCATTGCATATTTTTCTTTTCCTTCCTCGACCACCTGTGAGCTTTCATCAATCAATTGAATATTCATTCTAATCCAATCATCAACTTTTTCTACAGGATAATCGGTATTACTTATATAATGATACGGTAAAATTAATTTCTGCCCTATCGAAACTGTCGCATACCATTTATCTATATACTCTTTTCGTTTTTGAGGATTATGTAAGTATTCCAAGGAAATTACGCCTTTTTCTGGCGCATAAGGCAATTCTACAAGCCCTTTTGTATTGCCAAACGCAACATAAGACAATCTTTGAGTTGATGGATCAATTATTACATTCTCAAAATTGTTATTAGCAAAATGTAAATGCAGTTTTTTCATCCAATTTTGAACATGAATAGGATAAATTATATCTGCTTTATTAACTTTCTCAAATTGTTCCGTAACATCTTTTTCTCGATATACCCACGCATAATATTTTCCTACAGTTACTAATTCTTCTTGAATATTCTTTTTATCAAATGCGTCTATGAATTCATCAACAGTCTGAAAGCGTGCAAATGGTTCCTTTGCCGTTGCCTTAAATATAATATTTTCTAACCCATCACTTATAGTTGGATTGTACTGTTTTGGCGGTATGATAGGATCATTCAGAATTTTCATCAATAACTCGGGTAATGTTGAAGCTTTATAGGGAATATTTTTAGTCAGCATTTCATATAAAATTATTCCCAAGGCATATATATCTGCTCTATAGTCAATATGTTTGCTATCCTTCAATTGTTCTGGAGACATATATAGCGGTGAACCGATTTGAGTTCCTGTTGATGTTATTGAGGAAAAATCTATTATTTTACTCAAACCATAATCAATTATTTTTACATTTAGATTGTCATCAATCATTATATTGTCTGGTTTTAAATCTCTATGAATAATACCCGCATTTTCAATAATAGTATTATGCAAATCCCTTACGCCATGCAATACGCTTACAAATATGCGAATCAACGTCTCCAGTTCAACATCATTTTTCAAAAAACTTCTTAAAGTCCTTCCTGAAAAATACTCCATTACTATGACATATTCCATTATGCCAAACTCATTTTTAAAGTAAAAATCTTCCTGATATTTAATCAGATTTTCTCCTTTTACATTCTTTAAAACATCTATTTCTCTTGTGATTCGATTTTGTTCGTTCTTAAATTCATCTAAAATATAGGTTTCTGATAAAACTTTTGCAGCATATACATTATTTTCTTTTGATACTCTATATACAGCACCAAAACTCCCACTTCCAAGCGCTTCTTCAAATAAATATCCGTTAATCACTTGTCCAACAATATTCATTCACAAGGCCTCCTAATCCCTTCTCTTTCAAGATTTTTATTCATTGTATCACATTGCTCCTACTTTTTCTATTGTACCACTATTCCTAATAATATGCTCTTGAGTTTAGATGACTTCAAAATGCTTTAACGCTTCCTTTATCGCTTCTACCTTCTCCGCTGTCGGATGCTTCCTCGGCTGTTTCAATTCTTCTACCGCATTAGGGGCATCATACATCGGCAATCCTAAATCTCTCTTTACCTCTGCGATATATGCGGTATGTACTTTGAAGCCATATTTAGCTTCTATGTACTCCTTTATCATTTTGTAGGTCACTCGTTCCTTGGGCTTGTACTCTTCGGCTCTTTTAGCGATACTATCAAGCGGAACTTTTCCCTCACCTTCGCCAAACTCAACTTTTACGTTGATATGTCCGTCTGGCTTTTTGTGGGAAAGCAGTACTACCGTCTCGAGCATTGTCCCAGATTCCAAGGGCAGTTCTGTTACTTCCTGCCCATTCACAGGAACTGGAAAATTGAACACCATGTTCCTGATCCAGTTTCCATCCTTCTGTTTTTCTGGATACAGGTCAATTCGTTCAATAAACGCTCTCATAAACTCTTTTTGTTCGATTTCCGTGGCAGCACCGTATACTTCATCAAAGGCCAGTAGAAGTTGGTAAATATTATCGCCGGAGATTTTCTCCTGGCGGATACTCTGAATCTGGCTCTTCACTTCATCTATCTGTGTCTCGATTTCTTCTATTCTACCATACTGTTCGTCATATCGACGCTGCAAATCCAAAATTTTTCTATCAAAATAGGGATCGTTAATATCCAGCGTGTCCATCTGACGCTCCAGCCTTGCTTTAATGCCCAAGGTCTGACGAAGCTGTGCCTGGAGTGTAGAAAGCTGCTTTTCCAAATCCTCGGTATCAACGGATGTCCCTATTTTCTCTTTGATTGCCTTTGAAAATTGCGGGTCATTGACCATAGCCGAAATGATTGCCGCAACCATGCGGTTCATCTCCGTCTGCTCAATGTTCACACGGAAGGTGCATTTGTGCCCGGTTGCGCCCAACGTATTTTTGCAGTAATAGTAATAGCGGGTTTTCTTATCCTTACTGTGTGCCTTGGCTATATTTCCATAAAGGCTTTTGCCACAGCAGGGACATTTCAGAATACCGGACAAGATATGCGCGTGTTCCGGGTCAATTACTTTTTCCCTCCTAAAGGCGTTGGTCTTCCGTTTATCCTGTGCCAGGTTCCAATCTTCTTCTGAAATGATCGCCTCATGTTGCCCTTCATAGATTGGAAACTCGTCTTGCTCGACCACGTGCATCTCGTTTCTTGTTCCCAGCTTCTTTTCCGTTCTGCGGCGGCCATAGGCAATCTTACCCATGTAAACAGGATTGTCCAAAACATCCTTCACAAAGTTGGAAGAAAAGCCGGGGATCGTGCCATTCTGACGGATTTTCTTTTTGTATCCGTGGTCATTCAGATACTTCGCCACACCGTTAATTCCATCGTTGGTATGGATATATCTGTCATAAATGAGCCTTACCACTTCTACTTCATCTTCGGCAATTTCCAATTTTCCATCCACTAATTTGTAGCCATACGGAGCAAATCCACCGTTCCACTTTCCCTCACGGGCTTTCTGCTCACGGCCTGCCATGGTTTGCGTCCGAATGTTTTCACGTTCAATTTCCGCCACAGCAGAAAGGACGGAGATCATCAGCTTGCCGGAATCTTTGGAAGAATCAATGCCATCCTCCACACAAATCAGGTTGACACCAAAGTCCTGCATCAGCTGTAAGGAATTGAGAACATCCGCCGCATTTCTTCCAAAGCGGGAGAGTTTGAACACCAGTACAAACGAAATATCGTCCTTGCCCTGTTGGATGTCACTCAGCATCCGCTGGAACTCCAGCCGCCCCTGGATGTTCTTGCCGGAGAAGCCCTCGTCAGAATACTCTCCGACAATGGCCATATCTTCATACTCAGCATACTTCCGTAGCTTATCCTTCTGGGCGTCCAGACTGTATCCATCCACCTGCATAGAGGTGGAAACTCTTGTGTAAATATAGCACTTAGTCCGTCTTTTCATGGCTGGAACTCCTTTCTCCGGCATGTTTCTGTTCAGCCGGTGATTTTATCAATCCCTCATTGCGGATGTAATACTCCAAAAGACGCAGGACATATTCTGGCGCATGGCGGTTATCCAGCTCCCATTCCGTTACCGTCCGATAGGGGATATGAAAGAATTTACAAAAGTCCTTACGGTTCATACCGGTCATTTCCCGCAGTTCTTTTATTTTGGTTTTGCAGTCCATCGCACCATCTCCATAAACAAAAAAACACACGTTGCGTAATTATTATAGCATTGGCTTAATAATTACACAACGTGTAAATTGTAAACTTTTAAGCAGCGTCGGCAAAAGAGCTGCTTTGCTCCGTGCCTGGCTGTTCCTGCAAAGAAACAGGAGCAGCCATCTGGTGCCGCTCTAAGACTTGATTTCCATATTTCAGCATCAATTTTGTCATTACATCAATACAGCGGTCAAAAGCCGCATTATATTTCGGATCATCATAGATTTTGCTCAATAGGCCGCTCCTTTCTCCTGTGACCGCCACAGGCATACGCATCCAACACTTCCTTTGGAATGCGATCCAACACAGCAACAGCGTCAGCATAGTCCCGCCGCAGCTTGGCATCGGCCAGCTGCTTCAAAGTGCTTTCCTGGGTTGCTTTTTTCAGAGACTGCTCCAGCAGAGCATTCTCCTGTTTCAGCTTTTTGTTCTCTACGGAGGTTTCCGTAAATGCCACCTGATGCTTCTTCAAAGTACTGTGCATCTGCTCTACCGCAGGGATATACTTATCCAGCAGGGCCGAAATCTCGGTAGCTCTGCTTTTGGCGTTAAAGGCTCCGATACCGGACAGCAGTTCCTCCAGTTTGGCCTTTTGCTTGGTCAGTCGGGTCATCTCTTTGAACACTCTGGGCGGGATATGGTCACGTCCGGTCTGGCTGGCGCTTTCCCCACGCTCCAGGTCCGGGTATTTGAGCACCATGTATTCCCAAAACTTGTCCTGCCACTGGATCAGCTTTTTCTTGTTTCCTACGATCTCCTTGGCGCTGAGCCTGCCATCCGCAGTCAGCGGAACAAAAGAAAGGTGCATATGGGGCGTTTTCTCGTCCATATGCACCACAGCGGATATGATTGTTTTGGGGTCTTGGTTTTGCTGGAGAAAGGCCAGCGCCTCTTGAAAATAGGCTCTGATTTCAGATTTCTTCTTTCCCTGAAAGAACTCCGGTGTGGCAGTTACCAGGGCTTCCACGACTCGAACACTGTCTGACCGGGTACGGCAACCGGCTTTTTTGATCTGCCGCTCTGCCTCCGCACGATATTTTCGTTCCGGCTCGATCAGATGGAAATTGTACTTGCTCCTGCTGATGTCCACATCGGGATTGCTGGCGTATTTCTCTTTGGTTCGCTCGTTGTGGGCTTCAATATTCCCGATCTCCGGCCCCTTGTACTTGGCAAAGCGGAGAATGGCATACTGCGGCTTGCTCATACTCTGTCCCTCCGTTTCTGCCAGATCAGGTCGTAGCCCAGCACATCGGCCAGCTCCACAACCTCCTTGTAGCGAATAGATTCACGCTGGAGCTTGGCCGACAGGTTGGAAACACTGTCCGACCAGTCGTATTCCTCATGGAGTAGGTCAACTACCTCTTGCATTGTGTATCCCGCTCGGACGATCTGCGCCTTAATCTCGTTGCGTACCGTCATAATCAAAAATCCTCCTACATTTACTTGATAAAAAAGCGAAGCCGGTATGCCCTCAGGCATAGCCGCTTCGCCGTGTCGTGAAAAATTCTCTTGTTACCAAATCTGTTCAGAATTGGCGGTGCGATGTCCTGTCCATTATCCGCACCTTCCGACTTTCCCGTTCCGTGTGACTTGGCTCGAAACCGTGCGTTTTCCCATGATTCCATGCACCCGGTTCGCTGGTTCGAGAAGCACGGTTTCGTAAAATAATTTCTGCCAATCGTCAAATACTTTTCGATTCTCACTTGCCTTGATTTGCACCTCCGATTTTGCCAGTGATTTTTGATATACAACCGCTGAATTGCTATAAAAGAGAGAACAACGGTCAATCAAAGTGTACGTACGTACAGCGTCCGATTCCCAGTGTTAGCGCCGCCATTCTTCCGGCACATCTTCCGGTACGTACGTACGCATCGAATCACCGGAAAACACCGACATATTGTTTCTCACCAGTACCTCGATTCCCAGAAAGCCACGCACTCGCCGTCCGGCAGCATTGGTCACATTGTTGCAGTATTCCAGATTGTAGCGGCTCTGGCAGGCAATCAGGGCTTCGCTGAAACTGCGGGGTTTTAGGGCGGGCAGATTATTTTCGGTGCAGTAAATCTGATATGCCTCATATAGCTCTTTGGAGCTGGCAGACATATCGGCTTTCCGGCGAATATACCCGTCTGAATCCAGAAAATCAAAGATATTGTTGTTATCTCGTTTGACAGCCTCCCGATTGTCTTTTGTGCGCTGGCTCTCGGTAAACTTGAAATTGTTGGTGGCCAGCCGCTGCAATCCCTCAAAAGCCCACAGTAGAATGCCCTCCACCTCGGCTTTCATCTTCTCGGCAAGGTCAGGATCATCCACACGGCCAGCCGGTTTTTCTTTCGTGGTCAGCACCAGCTGGCGGCGGTAAAATCCGTCGCTCCGGTCAAACAGTGCCTGCAAATCCCCGTTGGAAAAAGCCAGCAGTCGGGCGCACATCCATCCCTGATAGCTCTGCTTGCCCTTGCGCTCCAAATCCATCTTGCCCTGGGCAGTGACGATGGACTTTACATAGTTGGTCTGACGCAGGGCTTCCATCCGCATATCGTCATCCACGCACAGGAGGATATGTTCCAAATCCGCACGGGCAAAGCGGTTCTCTGATATTTTTCCTATGCTGCCATCCTTCATATTCGAGCCGAACATGGTTCCCAGCACAGCGCCGATCTGCGACTTTCCTTCGCCGCCGTTGCCTTTAATCACCATCATCCGCTGTCCCTTGTTGCTGGGAATCAGGCAGTAGCCGATATATTCCTGCAAGGTGGAGATGTCCTCCGGATAGAGCAGGCCATCCAGAAATTTCAGCCAGAGAACAGGTTTTGGAGCGTTGGGGTTGTAGGCCACGGGGAAACGGTTGCGGACGATTTCTGGTTTTCCCTCTACAAAGGTTCCATCCAGAAAAAGTGTCCCGTTGGAAAAATGAATCCGATCCGGCTCTGGGGGGAAATCCTCCACCAATGCTGCCAGTTTCATCAGTTCAACAATGTTGCTAATTTTGCGGGGAATGTTGCTGACTGCACAGCATTTCAGTTCTTCAAAAATCTCTCCCCGCAGGGGAAGTTCATCGGTGATACGGCCTTCGGGCGTAAAAAAAGCCCCGTTTGTGAAGATGATCTTGTGTGCCTGCAAGAACTCATCACAAAACAGGGCTTCGTTGATGCTTTTTCCATCGAACCAGACGGGCATCCCATCAGGCTGCGCTTTGTTTTTCATGGGCGTTATCCTCCTTTTTCAGCCTGTCCAGCCGTTCCTCCAAACTGGCGATCAGGCCATTTTTGTTCAGCATCTCCACGATTTTCACCCGCTGTTCCAGCTCAGCGGCAATGAGCAAATCTGCCAAATACTCCACATAGTCCAGCATCTGGCAGGCTTCCACAAACCGGTCATCCAGAACATCTTCCGGTGTCTTGGGTGCGTACCGCACCTTCCAGCTTTCCAGAAGATGCAGATAATCGCACAATACCCGCAGACAGCGCACTTCTTCCTGCCGGTATGCTTTCAGCAGAGGACGTTCCGGTTTGGGCAGAGCGATTGCTGCCGGTGGTTTGTCCGGGTCAATCCCGAAGTCATAAGCCAGCTTCTGCGCTGCCTCGTAACTGCTAAGGTCAAATGACCTCGCCACAAGGTCGATCACATCACCGGTTGCTCCGCAGCTGAAGCAATAAAAATACCGTTCGTTCAGCTTCATGCTGGGGTGCCGGTCATCGTGAAAGGGACAGAAAGTCATGCCGTTTCGACTGACTTGCAGCCCATAGTGTTCAGCGGCTTGTCTCACGGTAACTGCTGCCTTTACAGTCATAAAAATATCCATCTCATGTTCCTCCTTCATCTTTGTACAGGTTTCTCCTGTCACCTCAATGTACGGAGAAAAAGGGCATGGCTCAAAAAATCCGTCAGTCTTGCAAGAAAATAAAACACCGCCTCCAAAACTTGCAGAATTGCAAGATAGAAGGCGGCTGGATTCTTAAAATATGGATTGAGATTATTCCTGTTATGGAATATAATAAAAAGTAGAATTGTAAACAATGAGGGCTGGTTATGAAATATCTTTCTACGTTTGAAATTGCAGAGAAATGGGGGATTTCTCCCCGGCGGGTCGGCATCCTCTGCAACCAAGACCGGATTCCCGGCGCACAAAGAGCAGGAAGCCGCTGGATCATTCCGGAGGATGCAGAAAAGCCAACCGATGCCCGCATTAAAAGCGGGAAATACAGAAAAGAAACGAGGTGATCTTCCTATGGAACAGGAATATCTCCCTGGTGATACTCCACAGCAGAGATTACAAGATTTGATGAAGGAGTATAAAATTACGCAGGCAGAGCTTGCTTCTAAAATTGGCGTTGCGGAAAGTTCCATCAGCCGTTTCCTAAATGGAACAAAGAACAAACTGACTATTGAGCAGATCATCAGTATTGCCCGAATTTTTAATGTATCCTCGGATTTTCTGCTTTGTCTGACCAATGTGCCGGATAAGAAAAATTATGACATCTCTGAGCTTGGCCTTTCTGCCGAAGCAGCACGCAATCTCTATACGGGGCGAGTGAATCCGGAAGTGGTGAGCCGCCTGCTGGAAAACCGCCGCTTTGCCCAGCTGACCAGTATGATTGCCCTGTATTTTGATGAAACGATGGCTTCCGGATTTGCCGCACAGGACCAAATCCTGCAATCGTTAAGTTCCATGTTGTTAATGACTGGCAAAGAACAGCCAGACGTTCGGAAAGCATCGCAACAAGCGGCACAGGCAGTCTCTCTTAACAAGGTTCCGGTTTTTCAAGCCGATCTGAGCAATATTCAGAATCAATTCATGGCCGTTCTTCGAGAGATCAAAAAGGAAATGACTTCTGGGGAGGAGATTTCCCAGAACATGACAAAAGAGCTTACCGAGCAGATGTTCTCAGAACTGACCAAAGGGCAGGATCTTCATCATCCATCAGTTTCCCCAGAGCAGCTTGCAGCCATGGTCGTGCAGCCCATATCCCAGATGGGACTGGCAGAAGATGAATCACTGGCGGAATTACAGCAGGCGCTGCTTCACATGATGGAAAGTATGCAGCCTAAGCAAAGCGATGAGAACGATGACTAATGAGCGGCTTTGTACTCTGGCACAGCGAGGGGATACACGGGCGCAGGAGCAACTGGTGCAGAACAATCTGGGGTATATCCGAAAAACTGCAAATGAATTGTACATCAGCGTTGGCCTTGGGAACAGTGAACTGAGTATTGACCACGATGACCTGATTCAGGAGGGGAGTATCGCCTTGCTTCGGGCAATCGCCCTGTATGATCCCGGCAAAAAAATAAAGTTTTTGACCTATGCGGGGCCTGCCATCCGTAACGCCATGATGGATTTAATCTCGGCTGCTTTTGCGACCTTTGAACAGCGGATGCAATCTGACAAAGATGGTATCCCCGTGGAGAGAATCTGCTTGGATGATTTGCTTCCCGGCGAAGATTCTATGCAGCGTTCCAACCTGGTTGCTGACCCCTATGCGTCAGAGCCGGAAAAGATTATGGAGGAAGCGGAAAACCGGAAAGAACTATATGAAGGGCTGCGGCGCATATCAGAACGGGAGCGGGTTTATCTGCTGTACCGTTTTGGCTTTGAGGACGATATGGAGCATCCTCTTGTAGGAACAGCTCTGCATTTCCATCTTAGTGAGAGCCGTGCAAGGTCAACTGAAGCATTGGCGCTGGACAATCTCTGGCTGGAACTGCCGTGGTGGTATTAGTGCGTTGTCGCTGCGGCGAGACGAGGGATGATATACCTTTGCTTCCTTTTCCGGTCAGTCGGATTCTGCCCGCTGTGCAAATCTTGATTTCGTCCTTGTCCGTACAAAATCCGCCTGTCCTACTGCCGCCGAAAAGTGACTGTCGCCCGCTATCTGCCCACCCAGCAGATAGCGAGTCCAGTCCCTTTCCGGCGTCAGCCGGAAGCAAAGGTATAACACACTAGACTTTCCTACGGAAAATCGTGTGCCAACAGGGGTGCTACTCGCCCCTATTGGAAACCCAGAGCAGAGGGGATACTTCCCTCTGGACACCCTTAGTTTTCTTTGCACTTGCAGTCTGAAACAAGTGTAAAGAAAATACAAAAAGCATCTGCGCATCGCTTGTCGAAGCGCAAATCGTCCTTTTGTACAGATAATCCCCAATTGGATAAATTATAATTTCAAATTGTTAACATCTGCTGTAGTAGTAAAAAGTAATGCGGAACATAGTAAGATAATAGATAGTACACCCGTGTTTTTTAACACCATACAAAGATTTTTACATAATGAATTAAGCCTGAAAGGAATATGGATTATGGCAAAGAAAGAAGTAAAAACCGATTTATGGGTAGCTCGTCAGCTTGATGACTCCCAGATTAAATATGATGCCCAAGGCAGTAATGTGAAGGAAATTAACGATGCCCTTCAAAGTGCTTCGAAGCGTGGCACAGGAAAAGTTGGGTATCCGGAATATGTCGCGGTTGTTAAGGATTTTGTTATAGTTATTGAGGATAAAGCCGACCTGACTAAGCATCAAAAGCTAACTGATGCAGGAATTCTATCTGTTGATCAAAAAGATATTGCAAACTATGCTGTTAATGGAGCATATTTTTACGCAAAGCACATTGCTCAAAACAGTGCATTCCATAAAATCTTTGCAATTGGTGTTGCCGGTGACGAAAAGCATCATAAAATTACTCCTCTATATGTAGACGATAGAGAAGGGTATAAGGTGTTGCCTGATATTGAGTCTTTTACATCATTCACTGTTGCTAATATTGAGGAGTATTACACTCGCTATGTTCTTTCAGAAAAGACAGATGTAGAAAAAACCACAGAAGAAATTTTGAAGGACGCCGCAGAACTACATGAATATCTGCGCACTTATGGCTCGCTAAAAGATCAGGATAAGCCTTTGGTGGTTTCGGGCATTCTTCTTGCACTGGATGACAAGTTTTTCAAACCCAGTGATTTGCTCGGCGATGAGACTACTACAGACGGCCAGTTGATATATGACGCAATCCAGCGTCGTTTGAAGGCCTCCAATGTTGGCCCCGATGCAAAACGTGATAAACTAATGAGTGAATTTTCGATTATTCGCACAAGTGCCCGCTTGAACGAGATCGATCAAAAGCTGGGTAAAACACCGTTGAAATTCTATACCGAATTCTTGAAAAAGAATGTTTTTGACAACATAAAATATCGCAGTTCCAGCGAGGACTTCATCGGAAGGTTCTATGGAGAATTTATGAGCTACTCTGGAGGTGATGGTCAAACACTGGGTATTGTCCTTACACCTCGTCATATTTGTGACCTATTCTGTGATTTGTTGAATATTCAGGCTACGGATATTGTGCTTGACCCCTGCTGCGGTACCGCTGGTTTTCTTGTGGCTGCAATGCACCATATGCTTGAAAAGGCTGGTGCTGATCAAACTAAGCGGAAGAACATCAAGAAAAAGCAGTTACACGGATTTGAGCTTCAAAGTAATATGTTTGCAATCGCTGCGACCAATATGATTCTTCGTGATGATGGTAATAGTAATATTAAATGCGAGGACTTTTTGCGTCAAAATCCTGCTCAAGTGCAACTTAAAGGTGCAACTGTTGGAATGATGAATCCTCCCTATTCCCAAGGAACCAAAGCTGATCCTTCACAGTATGAACTATCGTTCGTAGAGCATTTGCTTGACTCTTTGACCGAAGGAGCACGCGCTGCAGTAATTGTTCCACAGTCTTCTATGACGGGTAAAACAAAAGATGAGCAAGCATTTAAGGAAAATATTCTGAAAAATCACACTTTGGAAGGTGTTATTACCTGCAATACCGACACTTTCTATGGTGTAGGTACTAATCCTGTCATTGCGATTTTTACTGCCCATGAGCCCCATCCCGCTGATAAGCTTTGCAAATTTATTGATTTCCGAAACGATGGCTATGAAGTGCGTGCACATATTGGGTTGGTTGAGGGTGACTCCGCTAAAGACAAGCGTCAGCATTTACTGGATGTATGGTTTGGTCGGACAGAGGCAGCTTCTAAATTTTGCGTTGAATCTACGGTAAAGGCTGAGGATGAGTGGTTACATTCTTTCTTCTATTTTAACGATGACATACCAACGGATGCAGATTTTGAAAAAGCAATTGGAGATTATTTGACTTTCGAATTCTCTATGGTTATGCAAAACAGAGAGTATTTGTTTGAGGGAGGCAATAACCATAATGAAGATTAACAAAAAGAACTGGGCTGCATTCACAGTCGAGGAATTATTTGATGAAATCAAGGCAACTAAAGGAAAAACAACTGGCCAACTGGTTAAGGGTGATGACGTTCCATACATTGCAGCAGCAAAAACAAATAATGGTTTTGCTGGTATGTGTAGTGCAAAAGAGCATCCAGAATGGGTATCTAATGGAAACGCTATTGTTTTTGTTCAATTAGGTGATGGGGCTGCTGGCCTTGCTCATTATGTACCTATGAGTTTTATTGGAATGAGTGGAAAGACATCAAGCGGCTATAATTCGAAGATTTCAAAAGATAGTGGTATTTTTATTGCCAGATGTCTCAGTTCTAATAAAGCTATTTTTTCTCACGGTCACAGTTGGACTGGTCGTAGATTGTTGAGCACCAAAACAATGTTGCCTACAAACGCTGACGGACAACCAGACTATGACTATATGACAGAGTATATCCAGCAGGAACGCAAAGCATTACAGGAGAAGTATCGAAACATATGCCAAAAACGAATTGCTAAGTTAGGCAAACGCATTAAAATTCCCTCAATTAGCCAAAAGCAATGGAAAGCGTTCCTAATTTCTGACATATTTGACATCATGCCGGGCAAACGCTTAGTTGCAGCAAACTCCACCCCCGGAAACAGGCCATTTATCGGTGCTTTGGATAACAACAATGGTGTAGCACATTTTGTGAACGATACAAATGCGTCTCTGGACAAGAATGTGCTTGGAGTAAATTACAATGGAAACGGTATGGTTATTGGCTTTTACCATCCGTATGAGTGCATTTTCTCTGATGATGTTAAGCGATTTCACTTAAAGAACCATAAGGACAACAAGTTTGTTCTACTGTTTATGAAGGTAGCAATTTTACAGCAAAAAAGCAAATTTGGTTATCTGTATAAATTTAATGCAGAACGCATGGCAAATACCCGAATAATGCTCCCTGTTACAGATGAAGGAATACCTGACTACCAGTACATGGAGCAGTATGCAAAAAATATGATGCTACGAAAATATAAGCAGTATTTAGCTTATCTCGATTCAAAAGGAAAAGCGGAATCTGATACTACTAGTGTTTAGTAACAAGCGGTTCCTAAATGGATGCATCCCAGTATTGAGGAAAACGAGGATAACATGGATAAGATAATTAAATTTCCTGTGGATACCGGAAAAGTTGTCATTTCAGAAGATACAAAATCAACTCTTAGAAACCTATTTTCTGGATGTAGAGTAAATTTCTTGTTTGGCGCCGGATTTTCCGCAAATCTGTTAGGTACTTTAAACAATAACGAGGTAATTTTTGAAGCGCTGCAAAAATACCAAGCGAAAAATGAGGATGAAAGGAAAAAAGTGACGATACTCTTCGCTTTTTTGTATTGGTCATTTTTCGTTAGATGTATTGAGCCCATTTCCTCTAAAATATCGACATATGATTCCTCATTTGATCCATATAAAGAATTCGGAGACATTGTATACCGAATTTTTTCTGAAAGAGGCAATCCTGCGTTAGATAGGCAGTTTAGCATTTTTACAACCAATTATGATCCAATAATCGAGCTGATTTTTGACCATTCAAATTGCATATGCAATGATGGCTTTGAGGGGAGAATTGAGCCTCGTTTTGCCACTGATAATTATTCGAAAACATATTACAGACAAGCCATATTCTCCAATAGGAAAGCAGAAATTCCTTCTGTGAATCTTTTGAAATTACACGGATCTGTTACTTGGAGCCAAGACATTTTCTGGGGCGGTATTATATATCGACAGTATCGGGATAAAATAGGGTACTTTACAAATACTTACTCAACGCTGTTCGATACTACTATGGTGTCAACTATTGATGCACATTTTACAGCGAATCGGCCAGATGAAGCTAATAAGCAAATTCAATCTTTATTTGCAAGCAGTATTTTTGACACATTGCTTGCTAAAGAGGATGACTACGGCAAATTCATTCAAGCGTACAAAATGGCTTTTCTAATTGTGAATCCAACCAAGGAAAAATTTAGTGACACGCTACTGAACAAGAATTACTATGAACTTTTACGTATTTTCTCTAATGAATTAGAGAAGGAGAACTCACTTCTGGTGGTCAATGGTTTTTCTTTTAGGGATGAGCATATCCTAGATTTAGTAAAACGCTCCATGGTTAACCCATCCTTGAAAATACTCATTTTTGTATATCAGGCCACCGCAATTGGGGATTTCCAAAGGCTATTCGGTGAGGTAAAAAATAATAACATTACATATATTGCGCTTGATGGTGAAAACCTGTCTTTGAACTATTTCAATCAGATTTTGTCGCATATCCATTCCTAAAAGAAAGAGGTGAATTGGTATGAACGATTTTTATAAAATCGGACAAGTGATTGAAGTACGCGGTCAAAAACTTCGTATACGTGTTTTTGAAAACAAAAACAGCAATATTTTGGTATACCAAGGACACGTTATTAAAAATGTGTCTGTCGGTAGTTTTGTAAAGATTCCAAAAGGATTCAGCAATATCATTGGCCGCATAGAAGGAGAATACATTCAAGAGAATAAGTCTACGGGTGAGAATAACTGCCAACCCCACTTTTCAAAAGAAAGCGAAACCATTGATCGCATTATCGAAGTAAGCATTATGGGTGTTCTGAATGACGGGCGTTTCCAGAGAGGCTTAATTGACATTCCGCTAGTTTTCTCGGACGCATATATGCTTGCTGATACAGAAGTGCAAAAGATTTTTGAGTTTAGCTCTGATTTAACTACTTCTGTGTGCATTGGCTCTATTAACGATTACAAAGAAGAAAAACTTTTTATCTCGGCAAATTCGCTTTTCGCCAGTCATATAGGAATATTCGGGAATACCGGAAGTGGTAAATCAAATACATTAGCCAAAATATACACTGAGTGCTTTCAACGTTTTAAAGGAATGCCCGGATTTGCTAAAAGTAGATTTCTTCTTATCGACTTTAATGGGGAGTACACCCAAGCCTTTGATGACAGTAAACGAGTGTATCGGCTATCAACAAGAGTTGATACAGGAGATTCAATCCCTATTCATCAATCTTTCTTGGAAGATGTAGAACTCTGGTCAATAATATGCGAGGCAACAGAGAAAACGCAAAAGCCTTTCCTAAGCAAGAGCATTGATCTATACCGTCGGTTACGCGGGACAGATAATCTTATGGCATATATTCGTGGAATGTTAAAAAATCTGCTTCTCCGATATTATGATGACCCTCAAATGTTTTTGCGGCAATTGACAGGACTTAAAAATATTCTGGCATTGCTATTTGTTGATGCCGAACCTGGAATCAAAATTTTAAATAGCATCCAGGTTCGTGCAAATGGCACAAAATTTTGCCGTACAGATGATGATGGTGATCACTGGGGAAATACTTCTGATGATTACGAACAACAATTCGTTTCTGTTATTTTGGATTCAGTGTTTTTCCCTAACAATTATAAAAGTCAAGATGAATATTTGATATTTGAGTACGCTTTACGGTATAAATACTTAGATTCTTTATGCTCGCAATATATCAATGAGGAGCACGTTGGTCCACTTATCTCAAGATTTGAAAATCGTGTAAAACGAGTAAAGCGTCTTTTCAAAATATGTGACAATCCTCCCGCTGATTGGCTGGCAATATATTCATTGGTTGATGTTAATGTGGAATTCAAAAAGATTGTTCCCCTAATTATTTGCAAGTATTTCTATGAACGTCAACGGCTAAACTTCAATGGTAGTAGTTTACATATTATCATTGACGAAGCGCATAATGTCTTGTCCACAACATCGGAGCGAGAAAGTCAGACTTGGAAAGATTACCGCTTAGAAACTTTTGAAGAAATCATCAAAGAAGGGCGAAAGTTTGGAACGTTTTTAACCATATCAAGTCAGCGTCCATCTGACATATCGGAAACCATTATTTCTCAACTGCATAACTATTTCATTCATCGATTGGTTAACAATGAGGATATACGAGCCATTGGTAAAGCTGTGGCATTCATTGACAACACTTCATATGAAATGATCTCTGTCCTGCCACAAGGAGCGTGTATCTTTACTGGCGTTGCTTCCAATTTTCCTGTTTTGGTGCAGGTTGATTTATTGCCAAAACAACAGCAACCACAAAGTAGCACCATAAATCTTACGGAGTTGTGGAAAGAACCTTAAAACAAAGCCCATCGGTCAGTATTGACCGATGGGCTTTACAAATCTATGCAGTTAATCTGTCAAACGATGCCGGGGTGTTCCGTGAATATATTTTTCCAATTCTCCGCTCAACACTACATTTGCATATTCTAGTGGCTGGTTATAGATTAACCATTCCAATTCGGATCGTTGATACATATTGTCTGCTACCTCGTTTTCAACAGCAACCGTATCAATCGAAATCATGCTACCATCAGCAAATTTCAGTTCAACGCAGGCTGTATCCAAATTGAACTCACAAGAGATCGCACGCTCCATGTTGTTCACCTCAAATCATCCCAAAAAACTTCAGTGCCTCTGTAATTGCCGCTTCCTTTTCTGGCGGACATTTCGGCTGTTTGGCATTTTCAGACTTTGGCTTATTATAGTTCTCCCGCTCAATAATGCCATATTTCTGCTTAACCTGGGCAATGTAGAGGGAAGAAACCTTCAACCCGGTCTGCTGCAATACACGTTCTTTGATCTGCCCGTATGTGGCGTCATTCTGGAACCCGGACATATCCATATCCTCCAGCGAGAACTCCACACGAACCTTCTTTGAGTTGATTTCTCCCTTGGAAAGCAAGACAACCGTCTCCACATGCACCGTTCTAGGGAACATATCCATCAATTTCACCTTTTCCACCTTATAGCCCTCCTGCTGGAAAATTTCCAGATCTCTTACCAAAGAAGTAGGTTTACAGGAAACATAAACGATCTCAGGGGCACCAAAGCCGATGATCTTACCGATGGCCTTAGGATGGATCCCATCTCTGGGAGGGTCCACAATAATCAGATCCGGCTTATCCTCCAGTTCATCCACCTTTTGCAGGACATCCCCTGCAATAAAGGTGCAGTTTTCCAGATGATTTCGTTTTGCATTTTCATTAGCTGCCACCACCGCTTCTTCGATCAGTTCGATACCAACCACTTTCTTAGAACCAGCCTCTGCCATAATCTGACCGATGGTGCCTGTGCCGCAGTAAAGATCAAAGACCATCTTATTTGCTACATCCCCGGCAAAATCCTTAACGATAGAATAAAGTTTTTCCGCACCGGCGGAATTTGTCTGGAAAAAGGAATAGACAGAAACCTTGAATTCCAGATCAAAAAGCTTTTCCATGAAATAATCCCTGCCGTAGAGCAGATGCATTTCATCACTTTTTACCACATCCGCCAGACCATCATTCACAGAATGGAGGATACCACCGATTTTCCCCTCCAAAGGCAACGCCAGCAGCATATCTTTGAATTCTTCCACAACGAAAGGAACTTCGGAGGAAGTCACCAGATTCACCAAAATCTCTCCCGTTGCCGCACCTTTTCTGACTACCAGATGACGCAGGCAGCCATCATGGCGGGCTTTATGATAGAAAGGCACGTTCCTTTCCTGAAAGAAAGCCAGTGTGCCTTCCACGATCTTCAAATAGTCTTTGTCGATGATATTACAGTCTTTCAAAGTTACCACTTCATAATAGCTCATGCGTTTCCGCATCCCCAGAGCCAGAGCGCCGTCTTTTTCTTCATCCCCAAAGGAAAATTCACATTTATTGCGATAACCTGTTTCGGAAGGAGCTGGCACGATGCCTTCCCAACTGCCGATGTGGATATTTGCATTTTCCAAAAGACGCTTCACCTGACGTTCCTTCAGCTTCAGCTCCTCTTCATGGCGCAGGGTCTGGTAAGTGCAGCCGCCACAAAGCTCATAGTGAGAACACATACCATCTGTCCGTTCCAGAGGGGAATGTTCCACAATCTCCATCAGGCGGGCTTCAATGCCGCTGGATTTTTTCTTGAATACCTGTGCCTTTACCTTCTGCCCGGGTACCGTATTCTTCACGATGACCTTTTCCCCTTCACAGTAGCCATAGGCTTTGTTGGGAAAATTTACGTCCTGAATTTCCAGAATGATTTCGTCTTTTTTCTTCATAATTGCCTCCAAAATGTATTTGAAATGTAATTGTATTCGACCTTGTTCTATGATATAATCAATTTCGTATGTGAAAGAAAATCCTTCTTTCCATCAGCATCAATCAATTCATTATTTGAACAGGAGTGTATACAGGAATGTCCGAAAAATTAGAAGTAGGCAGTATCGTAGAAGGCAAAGTTGTTCGTGTAAAGCCCTTTGGCGCCATCGTTTCCCTTGGCAGTGTACAGGGTCTGGTGCATATCTCTCAGGTAGCCAACAGCTTCGTTCAGGATATCAACGACCATGTGAAAGTTGGCGATATGGTAAAGGTAAAAGTCCTTTCCATCGATGAAGAAAACCGCAAAATCGCCCTTTCCATCAGAGATGCCCTGCCGAAAGAAGAACGCCGCCCCAAGAGCGACAAACCTTTCAATAAGCAGCCCCGCAAACAGCACACAGAAACAACATCCAACCCCGCTCAGGAATATTTCCGTCCCCAATCCTCTGTCAATGCCTCTTCCGATTTTGAAGAAAAGATGAAGGAATGGATGAAACAGGCCAACGATCGTCAGACCAGCCTGAACAAAAGAGCCAACAAACGCTCCTATTGATTCCTGCCGCATATCTTTTTAATTTTACCATGAAACGGGCCCTGTTGCAAGATTTTGCCCCGCCCGAAGGGAGGAAAGAACGTCATGAGTCTGCTTTTTCTCGCAGGTATTTATTTCTTTGCCAGAGGCGTTTTTGCCCTCTATGGTCATACAACATTTTATACCAAGCGCAGTCTGGAAAATATTGAAGAAGCCAATCTGCCTGCCTATTTGAAGGCAATCGGCAGAATGCACCTGATTGTCGGTGCCGTTTTTGTGGCAAAGGCCATTTTGGATGTGCCATTTCCCGGCAGCCGTCCGCTGCTCTATGGCTTTTTGCTGGTGCTTCTGGTTTGTGTATATTTCTTATCTAAAATTGATACCAAATATAAAAAGCAATAAAAAATACCCTCTCATTAGAGAGGGCTTTCTTTTTGCCAAAAGAAAAAGCGGTGTAGAAACACCGCCTGACTTTGCTATTTGAATCAGCCGTTGATGATCTTTGTCAGTGTAACGGGGTCAACGTATTTGCCGTCTTTGTATACACGCATGTTACCGGAAGCGATTTCATCGATCAGGATAACTTCGTCGTTGTTGTAACCGAATTCGAATTTGATATCATACAGATCCAGACCCAGTTTAGCCAGTTCAGCAGCAACGATTTTTGTGATCTTCAGTGTCTGTTCCTTCATGCTGTCATACATTTCGCCAGTCATAATGCCCAGAACAACCAGACCGTCTTTTGTTACCAGAGGATCGCCCAGAGCATCATTTTTGAATGTTGTTTCAACATAGCCGCCTTCGATGGGTGTGCCGTCTTCGATGTAATCACCGTAACGACGGATGAAGCTGCCTGTTGCTTTCAGTCTGCAGATAACTTCCAGACCTTTGCCGAATACTGTTGCAGGCAGAACTTCCATGGTTGCGTTATCCAGATCAGCGGAAACATAATGTGTTTTGATACCAGCTTCTTTCAGCACTTCAAAGAATTTGATGGATGTTTCCAGGTTTGCTTTACCGATACCTTCGATTGTCAGACCAACAGAGTTTTCACCGGGGTCGAATACGCCGTCTTTGCCTGTGCAGTCATCTTTGAATTTCAGCAGCACGTTGCCATTTTCCAGTTTGTAAACGTCTTTTGTCTTGCCCTGATAAATCTTTTCCATTCTTGTTTCCGTCCTTTCTTATTTCAAAAAACACGATTATAAAGGGATTTCTTTCGTCCCGACAATTTAACTGTACTGCAAAAATTCCTCTTGTTCAAGTATTTTTTGCATCCGAAAAAAAATCTTGTCAGATTCAGCAGATGGCGGGTTTCAAGGCCAAAAATTTTTACAGATTAAAATTAGAAAAACGTCATTTTCCACGAAAAAAGCCCTCCAAAGAGGGCATTTTTCTGTCGAATTCCGACTATTCGATTTTGCTATTTTTGTTATAATAACCACTTATTACAAGCTTTTTGCGTCGCCCCAAACGTGGTCCAGACCGTAGAAATCTCTTTCTTCTCTGTTGAACAGATGCACCAGCAGATTGCCGAAATCCAAGAGAATCCATGTGCCGCCGCTATAGCCTTCGCTGTGGTGCAGCTTCACGCCTTCCTTGAACAGCTTCTGCTCTACCTCATCCGCCATAGCTCGCAGCTGGTTCACGTTTTTCCCGCTGGCAATGACAAAGCAATCGGCAATGTTGGACAGATCTCTCAAATCCAGCACCTTGATATCTTCCCCCAGCTTATCTTCCAAGGCAGCCTGTGCAACCTTTGCAGCTTCCAATGCGTTCATTGTATTTCCTCCTTCTCAACGATTTTTATAATATTCCAATGCTTCCAAGGAAAGGGGATGCAGCAGTCTGCCTCTCGCCTTTACGTAAGCAATGGTATTTTCCAAAATATATTCCATGGCCTGATCCAGATCCAGATAAGCCAATCGTCTTGCTTCATCCAGACCGCCGAATTTCTCCCGATTGGGCTCGATATAGTCTGCAATGAATATGATTTTTTCCAAAAGAGACATCCCTGCGCGCCCTGTGGTATGATACCGGATGGCATTCAGGATATCTTCATCCATCACCTGATATTCCCGCTTGGCAACCTCCGCCCCAAGGAAGGGATGAATCAGATCCGTCTGTTTTTGCATGATTTCATCGGTTTTTACTTTATATTCCTTACAGAAGCGCAGTCTCATACTTTCTGGATAATCCTTGGCACAATCGTGCAGCAGACCGGCAACTCTGGCCTTCTGCTGATCCTTGCTGGAACCATAGATTTCCGCCAGCTTTACCGCTTCTTCTGCCACACCCATGGTATGGATATAGCGTTTGACGGAAAGGGCAGACTGCAGTTTTTCCTGCATTGTTTCAATCGGCAGCATAAATTTCACCTCATTTTTCGCATCATCCTGATACAACCCAAATTTGTGGATATAATCCTCTACCTCCTGGGGCAGCAGATATTTGATAGGCTCGCCCTTTTGGGCTCTTTCCCGAATATCAGAGGAAGAAATGGCAAGGGCAGGCACTTCCATATAGTGGATACGGCTGGAAAATTTTTCTCTGATTTCGCCGATATCCGCAAACAGCTTCGATTTATCATAGCCGGGTCTTGTTACCGCCACAAAGTCGCACAGGCTCAGCAGCCGTTCCGGCTCCTTCCAAGTCATAATCTGGTGGATGGCATCAGCCCCCGTGATGAAATACAGACGCACATCGGGTCTACACATCTTTTTCAATGCTTCTATGGTATCGATGGTATAGGTCACCCCGGGACGGTCAATCTCGATACGGGAAACCTCGAAGTTTTCATTTCGCATCGTCGCCAGCACCGTCATCAGATAGCGGTGTTCATTATGGGTCACCTTTTTATCGGTCTTATGGGCAGGCTGCCCCGCAGGCATAAAAATCACCTTATCGACCTTGAATCTGTGGCGCACCGCCTCCGCTGTTACCAAATGTCCGTGATGGATGGGGTCGAAGGTACCACCCATGATGGCGATACTCTTGCAGTCCTTAAAATTTGCAATTTCATTTCTCATTTTCGTTCCTTCTTTCCCAGTTGCCCAATCTGGGCAGGGTCGTATATTCCCGAGCGGTTTCCATAGCCGCCAGCAACAGCAGCTTTAAAGAATCCCCGATAAATTTTTTCGTTTCTTCCTCCTCATCGCCCCAGGTACGCAGTGCCTGCAAGGCGATCTTGGGAGAGATCTGTATTTCCCCAAAGGTATCCACCGGCAGGATAGAGATATACTCATACACCGTATCAACGAATTTTTTCCGTTGTTCCTCCGGCAGGTCGTTCAGCCATGCTTTCACCGTCCGGTCCAGCAGTCGGCTTTTTTCCGACAGGGCCTCCAACCGCACAAAATCCTTCCCGATGATCTCCCAGGAATAAGGATCATGCTGCATGATGCCCTTCTGGCTGCTGCGGATGACTACATATTCTTCTTCATGCTCAAGCAGCATCCCGATGACAGAAGACTGGGGCACGAAGGTCTGCAGCCTGGGCAGTATAGCCCGATAGCCTTCCCTTTGCAGCATCCCTTCCCGAAAGCCGGGGCCATCATGGTTATAGACCGAAACAATCCGTGCCTGCACCTCCGCAGGACACATAGCCGCCGCAAAAACTGCCAGATTGCCGCCCTTGGAATGACCGCCCACCCGCAGTTTTCCTGAAAAATGCTCTGCCACTCGGCAAAGATAGATGCCTGCTTCCTGCTGAGAAGGAACCATATCCATAAAGCTCATGTTGAAATCCTCTTTCCAGCCCACGGAGGAGGAATCCGTTCCCCGATAGGCTACAAAAGCCATATCGTCCCCCGTCAGGATGGTCAGGGCAGAAAACTGTTTTTCCGCCGCAATATCCAGCTTATTCACATAGCCGCACAATTCCATTTTAGAAAAGCGTTCACTTTCCGCCAGATGCTTCAGCAGTTCCCAATCTTCCTCCACTCTGGATTTCCAAACCTCCCTAGGGCGGGCAAAATACAATTCCGCCGCCTGGGCGATGGTAACCGTCTCTTCCATGCGTTCCGACAGGATGCTGTCAAAAAACACGTATGCCAATGTGGATAAGATCAACGAATCCACATCCTGAAAAGGAGACTGGGACAAAGTCAGGTCTCCCCGCCAAGTCAGATAGTCGAACATATTTGCCATAGTCTCCCCCTCTTTTTCAATTTTATTTTTTTACGGGAGGCAATTCAATTACAGGCTTTTTCGCAGGGCGATACAGCACAAATTTGTTGCCGATAACCTGCACCACTTCTGCCCCTGTTCTGCTGGCCAGCATTTCTGCCGCTTCTCTTGCGCCCAGCATATTATTGTCCAAAACACTGATCTTTACCAGTTCTCTGGCTTCCAATGCATTGTGTACGGTATCTCTCAGTTCAGGTGTCACGCCGTTTTTGCCTACCTGAAAAATCGCGTCGATGCCATTTGCCATCCCACGCAGGAATGCTCTCTGTTTGCTTGTTAACATAATATTCTCCTTCTGTGTATTCTTTCTCAATATAATCTTTCCTATCATAGCATAGAAATCCCCCATTTGCAACGAAAACAGAGAAATCCACTTCTTTCCACCTTCTTCTTCTCCGTCTCTTTTTCACTGAAAAATAGTTGCCCCCATTTTCCAAAAGTGCTAAAATAATAGAAATATATTGTATGTAAGGTAGGGAGGGAAGCTTCTATGGAAATTTTGATCGGCGGGAAATTAAAGCAGCTTAGAACAGAAAAAAAACTGAGTATTGCCGAACTTTCCAAGCTTTCCGATGTCAGCACAGGTCTCATCAGCCAAATCGAACGGGATCTTGTGGTGCCTTCTGTCACCAGCCTGTGGCGTTTGGCAAAGGCACTGGATACCAATATCAACTATTTTTTCCACGAAGAACCCAAGGAAGACCAGTTTATCATCCGTAATGGTGACCATCAGACCATCGTCGCCCATCACAACAACAGTTTCTATAAATTATTGCATCCCGCCACACCAAACCGCATGATGGATTTTACCGAAATCACATTGAAAGCCGGATGCTCTTACGAAAAAAAGCCCCTCGTTCAGCACGAAGGGGAAGAATGTGGGTATGTTTTGAAAGGCGTCCTGACCATCTATCTGGATGGGAAGGAATATAATCTTTACCCCGGCGACAGTATGTATTTCAGCAGTACCCTGCCCCATAAATACCTCAACAACGGGAAGGAAGACTGTGTCTCCATCTGGGCTATGACGCCAAAATTTTTCTAAGCAAGCAAAAAGACCAAGAAGGGAAAATCTTCTCGGTCTTTTTTTCATTTAGCCCATCACTCTCTGGATCAGATTCAGCCAGTTGCCGCCGCCGATCATTTCCAGATCCTTTTCTGTAAAGCCTGCTTTTCTCATTTTCTCTATCAATACAGGAACCTTAGAACAATCCTCCATACCTCTCAGCAGGGAATCCTCCTGATCGCTGTAGCTCTTCATAAAATCTGTGTTCAGGAATTCAAAGAAGTCGAAGCCAAAGCCCAGATGCTCCACGCCAATCTTGTCTGCAATATAGGATGCATGGTTTACCAGATGGTCTACATCCTGTTCTTCCTTGATATCGCTGATGAAATCATTGAACCCATTCAGACCAACCAGACCATTTGTATCGCGGATGGCTTTCAGCTGATCGTCTGTCAGGTTTCTTGCCGCCCCTGCCAGTGCCTTTGCATTGGAATGGGAAGCCAAAATCGGGCCATTGGAAGCATCAATCACATCCCAGAAGGATTTTTCATTCAGATGGGAAACGTCAAGGATCATTTTCTTATCCTGAATGATCTTGATGGCTTTTCTGCCCAGCTCTGTCACCCCTCTATCGGGGTTGCCCTTCACGCCGGTTGCCAGAGCGTTTTCTTCATTCCATGTCAGCATGGCATGACGGGCGCCGATTTCATACAGAGCATCGATTTTGCTCAAATCCTCGCCGATGCCGGCTAAGCCCTCGATGCCCAGCAAAATGGCAAATTTGCCTGCTTTCTGTGCCGCTTCCACCTCTGCTCTGTTATGTACCAAAACGAAATCCTCTGTTTCTGCCATTTCTGCCTGCAAAGCCTTCACGATGGCATCCATTTCATCCTTGGGCTCAAAGCCATTGAAGGTATCTGCCCAGATTACGAAGCAGCCACCGCCGATGCCGCCCTTCCGCAGTCTTTCCAGATGGTGGTTTTTCAGCACCTGTGTTTCGCCTGCTTCTCTTTTGTATCTAACGTCACTGAAAATATCGCTGTGTCCATCAAAAATCATAGTATCCCTCTTTTCTCTTCTGTTTTACCTTAAAACCATTCGTAAGGCTTCGCCTTACTCCCATTGCCCTTACGGGACCACAGTCCTTCGGACTATGATATTTGCTCCGCAAATCTTCCAAAAGGGTTTTCTCCGCTTTAAACAAAAAGACCGAGAAACTCAGTCGAGCCTCTCGGTCTTTCTTATCCTTTGAAAAAGTTCGGCTTAGCCGATGACTCTCTGAATCAGATTCATCCAGTTGCCACGGGAAATCATTTCCAGTTCCTTATCGCTGAAACCGGCTTTCTTCATTTTTTCTACCATGAAAGGAACGTGTGTGCAATCCTCCAGACCTACTGTAAAGGTATTCTCCTGATCGCAGAAGGAAGCGTTTGCTTCGTCATCCAAAAATTCGCAGAAGTCAAAGCCAAAGGCCAGATGTTCTACGCCAATTTTGTTGGCAATGTGGTCTGCATGGCGGATCAGGCCGTCTACTGTCTGTTCCGCAATATCCTTATGTACTAGCATATTGAAGGAATTCAGACCTACGATACCGTTGGTATCGCGGATTTCCAGCAGCTGACAATCTGTCAGGTTTCTGGGCACATCTGCCAAAGCTCTTGCGTTGGAATGAGATGCCATCAGGGGGCCCCCGCCCACCTTCGCCATATCCCAGAAGGTGCGTTCATTGGTATGGGAAACATCCACCAGCATGTGCTTGTCGTGGAGCTTTTTCACAGCTTTTTTCCCCAGTTCTGTCAAGCCGCAGTCGGGGTCGCCTTTTGCGCCGCTGGCAAGGTCGTTCTGTTCGTTCCATGTCAGCATGGCGTGGCGGCAGCCAAAGTCATACAGCTCATCAATCTTATCCACATCTTTGCCGATGCCGGAAAGCCCTTCCAGACCGGGCAGAATATAGAATTTGCCTGCTTTTTTCGCTTCTTCGATTTCTTTGATATTTTTTACGATAACGGCTTCTTCACATTCCGCCATTTCGTCTTTGATGCACTGCATCAGTTCGCCCAATCTTTTGGAAGGGTTGGCATCATGGGGAGGATCGATCCACAGAACGAAGCAGCTGCCTTCGATGTTGCCCTTTCTCAGACGAGGCAGGTGATGGTTTTTCAGTACCTGCGTTTCACCTTTCAGTCTACGAACGGTTACGTCCGTAAAAATATCACTATGTCCATCGAAAATCATGATTTTTGCCTTCTTTCTTTTTTAGACCTTCATCAGTCTATGCTTACGCACCCAAGAACTGACCTACAAATGTACCGAAGTATGTACCTACTACGTAACCCAGTGTACCTACCAGCATGATAGGGCCAACCAGTTTTACCCAGCCTTTGGAAATTGCCATAGCAGCAGCTGTTGTGGGGCCGCCGATACATGCGTTGGAAGCCAGGATACAATCTTCCAGGTCGAATTTCAGCAGTTTGCCGAAGATGAAGCAGAACAGCATGTTTACGAATACCATGATAGCACAGAATACCAGCAGCAGAGGAGCGTTCAGGAAGATTGCTTTGATGGATGCAGGTGCGCCGATAGCAAAGAAGAACAGGTAGATCAGGTATGTACCGATTTCCTGAGAGCCGGACAGACCTTCCAGAGGTTTTGCAAAGATTGTCGCAATAATCATTGTCAGTGTTGTCAGGATCAGGTATTTGTTACCAAACAGACCGTTCAGAATGCTTGTTACAACGTTTGTTTTGGGGATCACATCAGACAGGATAGCTGCGATCTGTGTAGAAACACAAACGATGATAACGCTGATGGCTACGTTGATGGCAATATCCATCAAGGAGATAGGTTTTTTGCCCCAGTAAGCAGCAGCCTGTGTTTTTGCTTCTTCATCTACGCCTCTTGCATTGACTTCGTCAATGTGGGGATGTTTGAATTTGTTTGCAAAGAATTTGATGCTGGGGATCATGATCAGTACAAAGAAGTACAGTGTCATCAGCAGGTTATCTGCTACAACCGCTGCGGAAGATGTTTCGCCGGGTACTTTAAATGCGTCTACCATTGCCGCAAAGTTTACTGTACCGCCGATGTAGGAGCCTGTCATCATAGCAGCTACACCTGCCAGATTGTCTACAACGCCGCCCAATGCTTTGTAGCCCAAAATTGCGCCGATGGTCGTACCAATCGCACCGATGAAGAACAGGATCAAGATCTTCCCTGCTTCTCTACCGATCTTGCGGATATCGCAGCTCAGCAGCAGCAGAGGAATTGCCATGGGTACTACAAACCCCCATACAATGTCGTCAAACCATACGCAGTTTGTAGGGATGATCCCTAAGTTTGTCAGAGCCAACGCGCCCAGCAGCGCAACGATGGCCCCGGAAACTTTAGATGCCCATTTCCATGTCTGTTCTGCATAAATAGAGAATGCAGCCCAGCCACATGTGATAGCCATCAAAGCCCATGTGTTGTCGCCACTAATCAAAGTGTTCATAAAAATTCCCTCCTATAAATATAAGATTTTTATTTATAAGCCCCGGATATTTTTATAATTGCGATAGATTCATTAGAATGGATAAATGAATTCAATATCCTGAACTTATGTCATATATATTAACATTCCCTTAAGATTCCGTCAATTCACCATTTCGACAAAAAACCACCCAAATTATGATATTTTTGTACAAATATCAGAACAAATCAAACAAAATTCGACCGCCCAATAGGGACTTTTGTGCCTATTGCACGTACAATTTTCGTCAACTTTTTCATTCAGTATTTTGAATTTAAAAATCATACAAAAAAACGGTAAGGAACCAAAATGAACAGGTCCTTACCGTTTTTTATTTAATCTTCTTTGGGAATTCCTTTATAAACAAAGCCTTTCTCCGCATCCACAGTGATGAGGGAATGGGCGGGGATAAAATCCACTACCTTGGCATTACATACGATGACAGGGATATCCAGCGCACTGCCTGCAATTTCCGCATGGCAATCCACATTCTGATCCATAGGGCCTACCACAATGGCTGCGGCCTTCTGGATATAGGGCATAAAGCTGCTGTCTGTGGCTGTGGTCACCAGAATATCGCCCTTGTGGAAGGTGCGTTCCACACCATCCCGGGTGGTGATGACTCTGGCTGTACCGCTGACCTTCTTTGTACCAACGCCCTTGCCCTTGCAAAGAACATCCCCCACGATATCCACACGGAGGGTATTTGTGGCGCCGCTGAAGCCCAGAGGCATCCCCAAGGCAGATACGACGGTATCGCCATTTTTCAGCATACCGCTGCTGACGGCAATCTTCAGAGCTGTATCAAATACACCGCCTTTCGGCAGCTCCCCATGATACAACAAGGGCTTGCAGCCCCAAATCAGGTTCATCTGTCTCCATACCCGTTCATCAGATGTGCTTGCCAGCAGAGGGCAGACGGGACGATGCTTGGAAATCATCCTTGCCGTAAAGCCGGAACGGGTGATGGTAGAAATTGCTGCCGTATTCAGCTCCGCCGCCGCATTGCAGGCTGCTCTGCTGATGGCATTGGTGATATTCACTCTGGCAGGCTCTGTGATGCCCACCATTTTGCTGCCGTAATCGATGCTGCTTTCTGTTTTCTTGGCAATGCGAGCCATGGTTTCCACCGCCTCCAGCGGATAAGCCCCCGCTGCTGTTTCCCCGGAAAGCATGATGGCATCGCTGCCGTCAAAGATGGCATTGGCAACGTCGTTGGCCTCTGCTCTGGTGGGTCTGGGGCTGTGTACCATGCTTTCCAGCATCTGTGTGGCTGTGATCACCGGTTTGCCCCGCATATTTGCCTTGGCAATGAGCATTTTCTGCACCAGAGGGACTTCTTCCGGGGGAATTTCTACCCCCAGATCACCTCTGGCAACCATGATGCCATCGGAAACCTCCAAAATACTGTCAATGTTTTCCACACCCTCCTGATTTTCAATCTTGGAAATGATGTGGATATGTCCGCCGCCGTTTTCCTCCAACACCTTACGGATATTTACCACATCTGCCGCAGAGCGGATGAAGGATGCCGCTACGATATCGAAGCCGTTTTCCACACCAAATTTCAAATCAGCGATATCTTTTTCCATCAAAGAAGGCAGATTCACCTTTACCCCGGGCAGATTCACACCCTTGCGGGAGCTGACATTCCCCCCGTTGATGACAGTACAATGGACATCGGTATCTTCAATGCTGTCTACTCTCAATTCAATCAGACCATCATCAATGAGGACACGGGAACCCCTCTGCAAATCCTTCGGCAGGTCTGCATAGGTCACGGAAACGATGGTTTCATCCCCTTCCACCTCCCTTGTGGTCAGGGTGAACTGGGCATCCTCTTCCAATCTTACTTTACCGTCCTTGAAGGTTTTTATGCGGATTTCAGGCCCCTTTGTATCCAAAATCAGAGGAATGGGGGCGTTTAGCTCCTCTCTGGCCTGTTTCAGTTTCCCAATGGTTTCCGCATGACTTTCATAGGTGCCATGGGAAAAATTGATACGGGCGGCATCCAAGCCGTTTTCAATCAGCTTTTTCATGATCTCCACGTCATTGGTAGCAGGGCCCAACGTGCAGACGATCTTCGTTCTACGCATATTGCGTTACCTCCTCTTTTCTTTTGTATCCATCCATCAGATGGCTAAAATCTTGATGACATCATAGATTTCCGGATCCAAAGATTTTTTCATTTCCAGAGATTCGAACAGATCCAAAATTTCATATCTGCCCTTATTATATGCAACGACAACATTTTCTCTGCCGTCCAAAATGGCTTTTACGGCATGATAGCCCATCATGGAAGCGTGCATACGGTCTGTTGCTGTGGGGCTGCCGCCTCTCTGCAGATGGCCCAGAATGGTTGCTCTGGTCTGAATGCCTGTAATTTCCTGAATATCCTTCGCCAACTTCTGGGTGCCGCCAACGCCTTCCGCCACCACAATAAGATTATGGCGTTTCCCAATGCTTCTATTCTCTAAAATCTGCTGGATGACTCTGTTGCTGTCGATGACTTCCTTTTCTTCGGGGAACATAACTTCCTCCGCACCGCCGCACATACCGCACCAAACGGCAATATAGCCGGCATCTCTGCCCATGACTTCCACAACGGAACATCTTTCATGGGAGTTGGAAGTATCCCGCAGCTTATTCAGGGCATCCATACCGGTATTGACCGCTGTATCAAAGCCGATGGTATATTCTGTACCGCACATATCCAAATCGATAGTAGCAGGGATACCAATGCCGTTCACACCACGTTTTGCCAGCTCCGCCAGACCACGGTAGGAACCATCGCCGCCGATGACCACCAGCGCATCCAGCCCCAGAATTTTATAGATGGCAGCTGCTTTATTCAGACCTTCTTCTGTCATCATTTCGGGACAGCGGGCTGTGTGCAGGATGGTGCCGCCCAGATTCATTACATTGGAAACATCCTTGCTGTGCATTTCCTTGATTTCACCGCCGATGAGGCCTGCATAACCCTTGCGGATGCCTACCACATCAACACCATGATATTTGGCGGTTCTGACAACGGCACGGATGGCAGCATTCATGCCGGGGGCATCGCCGCCGCTGGTTAGTACACCGATTTTTTTAATTTTCTTTGTTTCATTCATTTCTGTCATAAGTGATTCCTCCCATATTTTCATCCCAATTGATTTTTATCTTCTCTCAATATCTACTTCGCCAGCGCGAATCACGCCAAACTGGGTATATACTTCCGCATTGCCCCGAATCTTCATGGCAGAGGTATTCTCTGTAAACTGGGCGATCAGCACTTCGCCCCGGTCCAGCTTTTCCGTATGGTGGATTTTCGTCACCTCGCCCCGGGTCACGCCGATGATGTTGACTCCCTTTTCCAAGGCTTTCACACAGATATAGGAAGTATCTGTCCCAATTTTTTCAGCCATACAAATTCCTCCTCCATACGAATTCAATATTTCAACACAACATTTTCTTCGCCAAGGAGAAGCCGCAGTTCTTCACAGAGGTCATCTTCCCCTGTGACCCAGTTGATACGGTCCGCCTTCATCCTCTGGTTTGTTTTTTCATCATAAATATATACAGGAACATCCCCGTGATATTTTCTCAAAATGGCAGTAATCTGCCCAAAGGGCACTTCCTTTTCTACTGCCAACTTCAGCCCGATGGATCTGGGCGGTTCTTTTTCTCCCAGCACCAAGGGCTTTATTTCCTGGGCAATAACCTTTCCTTCCCCATCGGCGGAAACATTGGCTCTGCCCGTGATGAGAAGGACTTCATCCTCCTTCAGGAAAGCAGCGCATTTTTCATAAACCTTGGGGAAAATGATGATTTCTATACTGCCTTGAAAATCCTCCAATGTCACAAAGGCCATTTTATCATTGTTTCTAGTATATTTTACAGAAATGTCTGCAACCATACCACCAACGATAACCTTTGTTTCTTCTTCCACCTGCTGCCGTTCCTCGCCTTCTTCCGCATGGAGAAAATCCAAGCTGCTGTGGCTGATCTTTCTTCTGAGCTGTTCTTCATATTCCGCCAGAGGATGCCCGCTGACATAGATGCCCAGCACTTCTTTTTCCATAGCCAGTTTTTCCCGCAGGGGGTATTCCTGAATGGGTGGCAATTCATCCTGCTGCTGGAAGGATTCATCCCCTCCATCCATATCAAACAGGTTCAGCTGCCCTTCGATATTATTTTTTCTGGCCTGACCGATGCCATCCAAAATACTTTTATAAATCACCATATATTGGCTGCGGAAGCCGCCGAGACTATCCATGGCACCGCCTTTGATCAGGCTTTCCATGCCTCGCTTGTTCCATTCGCCACCCTCCATGCGGTTGCAGAAATCCGTCATGGAAGTGAAGGGGCCATTCTTTTCCCGATCCGCCACCAAGGCATCCACCGCACCCTTGCCCACGTTCTTGATAGCCGCCAGTGCAAAGCGAATTTTCCCGTCGGATACGGAAAACTGTCGATAGCCCTCGTTGATATCAGGGGGCAAAAGCTGGATGCCCATTTTTTTACATTCCTCCACATAGCCGGAGACCTTCGACGCATTATCCATGACGCTGGTCATCAGCGCCGCCATAAATTCCACGGGATAATGGGCTTTCAGCCATGCTGTCTGGTAGCCCACCACCGCATAGCAGGCGGCGTGGCTCTTATTGAAGGCGTACTTGGCGAAGTCTGTCATTTCGTCGAAAATCTTCTCCGCCGCTTCCGCAGGGATGCCGTTTTTCACACAGCCGGGCACATCCTTGCCGTCGCCGTAAACGAAATTCTTCCGTTCCTCCGCCATGACAGAAGCCTTCTTCTTGCTCATAGCACGGCGCACCAAGTCGCTCCGCCCTAAGCTATAGCCCGCCAAGTCCCGTACAATCTGCATAACCTGTTCCTGATAAACGATACAGCCGTAGGTATTTTCCAGAATCGGCTCCAGCTTCGGGTGGGTATACTGCACATTGCCGCCAGCATTTTTCCCCTTGATATATTTGGGGATGAAATCCATGGGGCCGGGACGATACAATGCAATACCGGCAATCATATCCTCCAGACAGCGGGGCTGCAGCTCCTTCATAAACTGCTTCATGCCGCCGCTTTCCAACTGGAACACGCCCTCCGTTTTCCCCTGACAAATCATATCATAGACCGCAGGGTCGTTTTCCGGCAGGTGGTCCATATCCAGCTTCACACCGTGGATACGTTCAATTTCCTGTACCGCACTCTGTATAACTGTCAAAGTCCGTAGACCAAGAAAGTCCATTTTCAGCAAACCCAGTTCTTCCAGCAGCGTCATGGTATACTGGGTGTTGACCTGCCCATCATTGGCACTGAGGGGCACATATTCCATAACAGGCTCCCGACAGATGACAACCCCCGCCGCGTGGGTAGAAGAATGTCTCGGCAAGCCCTCCAAGCGTATAGAGGTGTCGATGAGGCGTTTCGTATCCTCTTCCTCTTCATAAGCCTTTCGCAAGTCGGGGTTCATTTTCAGTGCCTTTTCGATGGTGATGCCCAATTCCGTAGGAATCATTTTGGAAATGCGGTCCACATCCCCATAGGGCATCGCCAAGGCACGGCCAACATCCTTGATTGCCGCCCTTGCCGCCAGTGTACCGAAAGTAATGATTTGGGCAACATTGGCTTCCCCGTATTTTCGAATCACATAGTCAATGACCTCCTGCCGCCGTTCGTAGCAGAAGTCGATATCAATATCAGGCATACTGACACGTTCGGGGTTCAAAAAACGCTCGAAAATCAAATCATATTTCAAAGGGTCGATGGTGGTGATGGAAAGGCAGTAGGAAACCATACTGCCCGCCGCAGAACCACGCCCCGGCCCAACGATGATGCCATGGTCCTTGGCATATTTGATAAAGTCCCAAACAATGAGGAAATAATCCACATAACCCATATTTTCAATGGTGGAAAGCTCATATTCCAAGCGTTCCTTCCATTCTTCCTTGGGTTCGGGATATTTTTCCTGAAAGCCTTGGTAACAAATTTCTCTTAAATATTCCTCTGCTGTTTTCCCGTCAGGTACATCGAAACGGGGCAGCTTCAATTCATGGAAAGTAAAGGTCACATTGCAGCGTTCCGCAATCTTCGCCGTATTTTCGCAGGCCTCAGGGGCAAAGGAAAAGAGATCATACATTTCCTCCGAGCTTTTCACGTAAAACTGCCCGCCCTCGTAGCGCATCCTGTCCTCATCCAGCACCGTTTTCCCCGTCTGGATACACAACAGGATATCGTGAGGCTCTGCGTCCTCTTTATAGATATAATGGCTGTCATTGGTGGCAATCAGGGGAATCCCCGTTTCTTGACTCATGCGCACCAATGCTTCATTGACGATTTTCTGCTCCCGCATGCCGTGGTCCTGCAATTCCAAAAAGTAATTGCCCTCACCGAAGATTTCCAGATATTCCAAGGCCGCTTCTTTGGCCTTTTCATAGGAAACCGTCAGGATATTTCGGGGAACCTCCCCCGCAAGGCATGCACTAGAAGCAATGAGCCCCTTGCTGTATTTCCTGAGAAGTTCCTTATCCACCCGGGGCTTGTAATAAAAGCCTTCCGTGAAGCCATAGGAAACCAGCTTAATGAGGTTTTGATAGCCTTCGTTATTTTCCGCCAGCAGCACCAGATGATAATAGCCGCCGCCCTTGCCTTCCTTTTTGAACCGGGAGCCTTCCGCCACATAGACCTCACAGCCAATGATGGGCTTTATGCCTGCCTCCAAGGCCGCTTTATAAAATTCCACCGCACCATACATGGCACCATGGTCTGTGATGGCGATGCTGTTCATCCCCAGTTCCTTTGCCCGCTGTACCAATTCCTTGATTTTGGCAGAACCATCCAGCAGGCTATATTCCGTATGCACATGGAGATGCGTAAAGGGTCTGATTTCCATATTCATTTCATCCTGTTCCATTTGGCGCACCTCCTATCATATTCTAAAAATTCCGATTCTACACCACGGTTTAGTATACCATATTTTCCTTTTCAGCAAAATAAAATCATTCCAAATTCGACTTTTCAAAACAGAAAATCAAAATGAAAAAATCTGCAAATTTTCAGCAAAACGCATAAAAATTGCAGATTTTTTGTCCCATTGGGCAACTTTTGCCCCAATTATATTTTCTTTTTATTCATACCGCAGGGCCTCCACAGGGTCTTTTTTCGCTGCCTTTCTGGCAGGATACAGCCCGAAGCCAAGACCCACCACTGCGGAAAAAATAACTGCCACTGCCACAACAGCAGGCTTCACCACCGCCGTAATGCCAACCACAGCACCGCCGATGGTAACAATGGAAATGCCCAGAGCCGTACCGATGGCGCCGCCTGCGGCGGAAATGGCCGCCGCTTCGATAAGGAATTGTATCAGAATATCCTTGGTTTGGGCACCCAGCGCCTTTCGGATACCGATTTCACGGGTACGTTCCGTCACAGAAACCAGCATGATATTCATAATGCCGATGCCGCCTACCAACAGGGAAATTGCCGCAATGGCACCTACCACCATAGAAAGGGAGCCCAGCATACTATCCATCATACCCATTTCTTCCATGGCGGATTCAGAACGGATTTCGCTCAGATCATGGTTTTTCATTCTTGCCACAAATGCTTTCACCCGTTCCAGAGTCTTATTCATGTCTCCTTCCGTATTCATGCAGAAATTTATGGTCCAGTTACTGGAATCCGCGGAAATCATAATACTTTCCGGCACATACACAGATTTGGGACCACTGCCGCCCAGCATCCGCATCAAGGCAGAATCGGTGTTTTCATAGACTCCCACCACCATCAGTTCTGTGCTTTCCTGATTGATGGTGGTCTTTACGGTCTTGCCTACGGCATTTTCCACCCCAAAAAGATTCAGCGCCGTTTCCTTATCCAAAACAGCATAATTCCGTTTTCCTTGGATATCCCTGTCATTCAGCATCCGCCCATAAACGATTTTGGGGTCTTTCAATTCTGTCGGATTTTCCGCCAGTCCGCTGATGATGACCTTTTCCTTTTTTCGTCCTGCCTGCAGGTCGGTGCGCTCGCCCGTTTCAAAGCCCACATAGGTCAGATCATCTCCCATAGCCTCCTTCAGCCGTTCCACATCCTCTTGGGTAAACATCTCATTTTCCGTATAATAGCCGTCCTCCGTAATGATATAGACATAGGCCAGTCCAACACCCACATTTTCATATTCCTTGGCAAACATACTCCTCATGGTGTCCCCCAACGAGACAATGGCGATGACGGAACTGATACCGATAATCATCCCCAGCATGGTCAGGAAGGAACGCATTTTATTGGCACGGATGGCAGAAAAAGCCAGCTTGATGTTTTCAAATATCATCCTTCCTTCACCACCTTTGTATCGCTGATAATCTGTCCATCCTGAAAACGGACGATGCGCTTCGTATATTGGGCGATGTCCTCCTCATGGGTAACCACGATGACTGTCGCCCCTTCTTCATTCAGCTTCGTAAAAAATTCCATGATTTCATGGGAGGCTTTCGTATCCAGATTGCCCGTAGGTTCATCGGCAAGGAGAATGGCGGGGTCATTTGCCAAGGCTCTGGCAATGGCAACTCTCTGCTTTTGCCCGCCGGAAAGCTCATTTGGCATGTGGTGAATCCGTTCCCCCAAGCCCACCTTTTCCAAAAGGGCCTCCGCCTTTTTCCTTCGTTTTTCCCCCTTCATGCCTGCATAGATCATGGGAATCTCCACATTTTTCAAGGCAGAGGTACGAGGGATCAGCTGGAAAGCCTGAAAAACGAAGCCGATCTTTTTGTTGCGGATGCGGGAAAGCTCATTTTCTCCCTGTTCTTCGATGCTGATGCCGTCCAAAAGGTATGTCCCTTCAAACCGCCTGTCCATGCACCCCAAAATATTCATCAGGGTGGATTTGCCGGAGCCGGACTGGCCCATGATGGCAACATATTCCCCTTCCGTGATCGTCAGGTTCACATCCCGCAGGGCATGTACCTGCACCGCCCCCGTGTCATAAGTTTTATGTAAATGTTCAATCTTGATGATTTCCTTCATGGCTTCGCCCCCTTACTGCGGCACCACTGCCGTGCCCTCGGTTAAAGCAGGGCTGGGATTCAGCACGATGATCTGTCCTTCCTTCAGTTCGCCGCCTTTGATTTCCACATACAGGTCTGTTTCCAGCCCCAGTTCCACGGGAACGATATGGATGGTGTTGTCCTCATTGACCACATAAACCACGGTACTGCCGTCCTCCAGTTCGCCCACGGCCTCATAGGGCACCGTCAATGCCTGTTTGGCTTCTGCGATATGGATAGTAGCTTTCGCAGTAATGCCTGCAATCAGCTTATCATTCTTTTCCTTCACGCTGATATAAACAGGGATGACCCGTTCCGATGTGGTGCCATCCTTCAATTCCCCTGTGGGAGAAATGCGGATGACCTCCCCCGCAACACTTCCGCCGTTCAAAATCTCCGCCGTGATATCCACCTTCTGTCCTACAGAAATCTTGGCAATATCATTTTCGCTGACCATGACCTTCATTTGCAGGTTATCCACATTTTCAATGACAAACATGGGCTTATCGTTCTCTGTTTCATCGGCAAACCGCCCCACCTTCGTATTCACGCGGGTCACTGTCCCGTCGATCATACTGCGAATCTGGCAATCCTCCAATGTGCTGGCCTGTATGCTGATTTCCTGATTGGTGTTGGCAAGGGTCTGCTGTTCCACGGCAGAAAGCACAGCCTTCCCATTTTCCGCAGGGATGGCGTCCAGCTTTTGTTTGGCATCATCCAGTTCCGACTGGCTTGCCGCACCAATATCAAAGAGGGCTTTCGTATCATCATAGGCTTTTTTGGCGTTGTCATATTCTATCTGTCTGTCCCGCAGGGTTTCCATCTGTTGCTTTTGCAACAATGTTAATCCACCTTTCTTCAAAGCAATCTCTTTGGAAAGGTCTGTGCTGTCCAATACCGCCAAAAGCTGCCCCTTCTTCACTCGGTCGCCCTCCTTCACCAAAAGCTCCTTCACTTCATAATGGAGACGAGAAACCACTTCTGTGCTTTCTGTCCCTTCCAATACTGCTTTCAGCCGCAGGGTTTCCTCCAAATCCTGTTTTTCCGCCAAGGCGGTGCTGACCATTTCACCCTCAGGCTCTCCACTGCCCAATGCCAGCTTCACTCCCACCGTAACTGCCACAGCGATTGCCGCAACAAGGATAATTTTTTTCTTTTTTGTCAATTTCATAGGTGATATCCTCCTTCTTTTTTCCTGTTTTCCATTATACGGAAGAAATTGTAAGAACAACGATATGCTTTCTTAATCTTTCTTTAATTTTCCTATGGGATCCTCCAACGAATTGTATGCAGTTGAAAACAAATCTTGAAAAAAAGATTGACAATTTTTTCTAGGGTGTTATAATAATCTGCAATACGGCGGAGTCAGATATCTTTCCCCGCCCAAATCAAATCCATACAAAAGGCTATGACGAAGAGGGCTGAGTGCCTGCGTTTTCAGAGAGTCGGTGGTTGCTGCGAACCGATAACAATTTCACTCAAAAGCCTATGGCTTCCGAGCCGGAGGTTCGAAAGTGTGAAGCTTCTGAGCCAAGCGGATTTATGCAAGTGGATATTTCGGATGCTTGCATACGAATGTACCCATTTGCATAAATCCATTTGGCGAAAGCCATCATTTGGAAAACACGAAGTGTTTTTCAAATGTCTTGGCTCTTTATGATGATTCCACACTGGTAGGCTCCTCCCGTGATTGCTGCGTAAAAGCATAGGGCTTGCTAGAGCCCGAAGAGGTGGCATATTTCAGATATGCAATTTGAGTGGTACCGCGGTTTTTATAGCCGTCTCAAAGGGTTTCTTTGAGACGGCTTTTTTGTTATAAGCGTAGAAAACCAAAATCATCTTATATGCAAGCTGATTTTGCTTGCAAAAATCACTTTGCATATAGTATGAATTTGATTTGCGGAGCAAATCAATGAGTAAGGCACAGCCTTACTCATTGGTTTTAACGCGAAATTAAACACACCAAGGAGGAAAACAAAATGAGCGACTATCGTATCGAAACAAAATGTGTACAGGGCGGCTATACCCCTGGCAACGGCGAACCCAGACAGATCCCCATCATCCAGAGTACAACCTTCAAATACAGCACCAGCGAAGATATGGGCAAGCTGTTTGACTTGGAAGCAGAGGGCTATTTTTATTCCCGTCTCCAGAACCCCACCTGTGACTATGTGGCAGCAAAAATCCGAGATTTGGAAGGCGGCACAGCGGCTATGCTGACCTCCTCCGGTCAGTCTGCCAATTTCTATGCTGTATTCAATATCGTAAATTGCGGCGACCATGTGGTTTCTTCTTCCACCATTTACGGCGGTACATACAACCTGTTTGCCGTAACCATGAAAAAAATGGGCATTGATTTCACATTTGTTGCCCCCGACTGCTCCGATGAAGAACTGGCAGCGGCTTTCAAGCCCAATACAAAAGCAGTGTTCGGCGAAAGCATCGCCAACCCTTCCCTAACCGTTCTGGATATCGAACGTTTCGCCAAAGCAGCCCATGAACACGGCGTTCCCCTCATCGTAGATAACACCTTTGCAACCCCCATCAACTGCAGACCCTTTGAATGGGGCGCAGATATCGTTACTCACTCCACCACAAAATACATGGATGGCCATGGTGCGGCTGTGGGCGGCTGTATCGTAGACAGCGGCAACTTCGACTGGCTAGCTCATGCGGATAAATTCCCCGGTCTGTGTACTCCCGATGACAGCTACCACGGTATCACTTACGCAGAAAAATTTGGTAAGGAAGGTGCATTCATCACAAAAGCAACAGCACAGCTCATGCGCGATTTCGGCTCTACCCCTTCTCCCCAGTCTGCATTCCTGCTGAATCTGGGTCTGGAAAGCCTCCATGTTCGTGTACCCCGTCACTGCGAAAACGGTCTGGCTGTGGCAAAATATCTGAAAGCCCACGATCAGATCGCATGGGTAACCTATCCCGGTCTGGAAGGCGATAAATACTATGAAGTGGCACAGAAATATATGCCCAACGGCACCTGCGGCGTTGTCAGCTTCGGCGTAAAGGGCGGCAGAAAAGCAGCAGAAGCCTTCATGGGCCACCTGAAAACAGCAGCCATCGAAACTCACGTTGCCGATGCCCGCACCTGCTGTCTGCATCCCGCCAGCTCCACCCACAGACAGATGAACGATGCAGAACTGGCGGCTGCAGGCGTTCCCGGCGATATGGTTCGTCTTTCCTGCGGTCTGGAAAGCGCAGAGGATTTGATCGAGGATATTGCCCAGGCTCTGGCAGCCATCAAGGAATAAAGAATGAAAGTGGTGAAAGAAAATGCCAATTAAAATACCTAACGAATTACCTGCAGCCAAGGTGCTGACGGATGAAAATATTTTTATCATGACGGAATTCCGTGCTATGACACAGGATATCCGCCCTCTGCAAATCCTTCTGCTGAACCTGATGCCCACAAAAATTGATACGGAAACACAGCTTTCCCGTCTGCTGGGCAATACCGCCTTGCAGATTGAGCTGGAACTGATTCATACCAAGAGCCATGAATCCAAAAACACTCCCGAGGACCATTTGCTGTCCTTTTATAAAACCTTCGATGAGGTGAAAGATAAAAACTGGGATGGTCTCATCATCACAGGCGCACCTGTGGAACAGATGGAATTTGAAGAAGTGGAATACTGGGATGAACTGGTTGAAATCATGGAATGGAGCAAGACCCACGTTCACAGCACCTTCCACATCTGCTGGGGTGCCCAGGCAGGTCTGTATTATCATTACGGCATCAAAAAACACATGATGGAAGAAAAGCTGTTCGGCGTATTCCCTCATAAGCTGGATAAAAAGAAATCCATCCTCTTCCGTGGCTCCGATGATATCTTCTATGTGCCCCATTCCAGACACACAACGGTACTGAGAGAGGATATCGAAAAAGAACCACTCCTGAAGATCATCGCTTCCTCCGAAGAAGCTGGGGTTTATGCCATCCATAACGACGGCGGCAGCCAGATTTTCATTATGGGTCATTCTGAATACGACCCTCGTACCCTGGAAAAAGAATATCTGCGGGATAAAAATGCAGGACTTCCCATCGAAGTGCCCAAAAACTACTATCCCAACGATGATGATACACAGGAACCTTTGGTGACATGGAGAGCCCATGCCAACCTGCTGTATTCCAACTGGCTGAACTACTTCGTATATCAGACCACTCCTTACGATATCACACAGATCAAATAATAAGAAAAAGGGTCTTTGCATTTGCAAAGACCCTTTTTCTTTAATTCAATTCCATTTTTATATTTTCCACCTCATGGAACACCCGCAGCAGATTCTCGCCGTATTTTCCCAAAGCGGTTTTCATTTCATCTGTATGCTGAAATTCCACTTTCATTTCGCCCATCTCTGTCAAACAATCGTGGAGAGCATCCAGATTTCCCCCATAATATTCAGGGAAACCAAAAGCCTCTTTCAAATATGCGTGGGCTTCTTCTTTAGAAGTCATTCTCTTTCCATCTAAAATGATTTTCATGCCAATCCCCCATCAATAAAGCTGTTCAAAGCTTTCGTAATGGTCAGCGGTATAATAGATATCGCCATCCTGAGAATATACGATACGCTCGCCGCCGCGATAGCCCCCTTCGTAGTTGACATCGCATTCATGGTAAGTATCTTCTTCCGGCAAAATCCCTTCGTAATTGCCAAATTTGTCACCGCCGATGCTCATGCCCTCAGCCACTTCCCAAAGGTTTCCCTTTTTATTGTCCCAGCCCAGAGCCTCCACCTCTTTTTTCGTAATAAAGTTATCGGGCAGGTCGCCGTAGGTATGCAGATACAGTGCCACATCCTCCGGTGTGGTATAACTGCCGTTTTCATCAATGGTATAGACTACTGTCTGGCTTTCGCCGCCCTGTTCTGCTGCGCAGCCGGTGAACAAACTCATGCAGAGCATCAGCATAGCCATCAAAAGGGCTGTCCATTTTTTCTTCATTTCCTATCTCCTCCTTTTGCTTTGTTCCATCCTAGCATGATTCAGGCGTTTTTTCAACCAAAGAAAAAAGCCCCGCACTCTTTCGAGTCCGGGGCAATTTTTATGAATCGCTAGGAATCACTTTTAAGCTTTAGAAATTAGCCCTGCATTAGCCCTGAGCCAGTTTCTTGTAGCCTTCCAGTCTTTCTTTTGCTGTCTTTTCTGTCTGTTCGAACAGTTCTTCAGCGATTTCGGGGAATGTTCTCTGCAGAGAACTGTAACGAACTTCGCTCAGCAGGAATTCTCTGAAGTCAGCTGTAGGTTCTTTGGAGTCCAGTGTGAAAGGATTCTGGCCTGCTTCTTTCAGTTCAGGGTTGAATCTGTACATCTGCCAGTAGCCAGCTTCCACTGCACGTTTGATTTCGTTCTGAGCGCCGCTCATGCCGCCCTTCAGACCGTGGTTAATACAAGGAGCGTAAGCGATGATCAGGGAAGGACCATGGTATTTTTCAGCTTCTGTCAGAGCTTTTACCAGCTGGTTCTTATCTGCGCCCATAGCTACCTGTGCAACGTATACATAGCCATAGCTCATAGCCATCATACCCAAGTCTTTTTTCTTCACTCTCTTACCGGAAGCAGCGAACTGAGCAACTGCACCGATAGGTGTAGATTTAGATGCCTGACCACCTGTGTTGGAGTAAACTTCTGTATCGAATACCAGAACGTTTACATCTTCGCCGGAAGCCAGTACGTGGTCCAGACCGCCGTAGCCGATATCGTAAGCCCAGCCGTCACCACCGAAGATCCACTGGGATTTCTTAGCCAGCTGATCTTTGTTTGTCAGAACATAATTTACGATGTTCTTAGCTTCTGCATCTGCGCCAGCGTAAGCTTCCAGTGCAGCTACCAGAGCGTCGGATGCTTCTCTGGATTTTTCGCCGTCGAACATTGTTTCAACCCAAGCATCAACAACACCTGCGAAGGAAGCGTCGATTGCTTTCAGGTTTTCCAGTTTATCTTTCAGGCCTTCTCTCATGTGTTTTACTGCGGAAGCCATACCCAGACCATATTCTGCGTTGTCTTCGAACAGGGAGTTTGCCCAAGCGGGGCCACGGCCGTCTTTATTTACTGTGTAAGGCATAGAAGGTGCGGAACCACCCCAGATGGAGGAGCAGCCTGTTGCGTTTGCAACGTACATTCTATCACCGAACAGCTGAGTTACCAGTTTAGCGTAAGGTGTTTCACCACAACCTGCACAAGCGCCGGAGAACTCAAGCAGAGGCTGTTCGAACTGAGAGCCTTTTACAGATGCTTTGCTCATAGGGTTAGCCTTAGGAGCTACTTCATCCATAGCGAAATCCCAGTTAGCAGCTTCAGCTTCCTGAGTTGCCAGAGGTTTCATAACCAGAGCTTTGTTAGGAGCGGGACATACTACTGCACAGCTGCCGCAGCCCAAGCAGTCCAGAGAGGATACCTGCATTCTGTATTTCAGACCAGCGAATGCTGCGCCGCCTTTTGCTTCTACAGCCTTGAATGCTTCGGGTGCTTTTGCCAGTTCTTCATCTGTAACCAGAACGGGTCTGATTGCAGCGTGAGGACATACGTAAGAGCACTGGTTACACTGGATACAGTTTTCAGCGTTCCATTCGGGTACATCAACTGCTACACCACGTTTTTCGTATGCAGCTGTGCCCAGAGGGAAGTGACCGTCTTCTCTGCCAGCGAATGCGGATACGGGCAGTTTGTCGCCTTCCTGTGCATTCATGGGTTCAACGATATTCTTAACGAATTCTGTTGTCTTTCTTGTGGATGCAACTTCTGCATCTACAGCATTTGCCCATGCAGCGGGGATTTCAACCTTCACAGCACCGTCTACACCGCGGTCAACAGCAGCATAGTTCATGTTCAGGATTGTGTCACCCTTCTTGCCGTAGGATTTTGTGATAGCTGCTTTCATGTATTCTACAGCCTGTTCAATGGGAATGATGTTTGCCAGTTTGAAGAATGCAGCCTGCAGAACTGTATTGATTCTGTTGCCCAGACCGATTTCTTTCGCAATTTCTGTACCATTGATGATGTAGAAGTTTACATTCTTAGCAGCCAGCTGTCTTTTCAGTTTTGCGGGCAGGTGCTGTTCCAGTTCTTCTACAGACCATGTTGTGTTCAGCAGGAATGTGCCGCCGGGGTTCAGTTCTGTAACCATGTCATACAGGTTTACATATTCCTGTTTGTGGCAAGCTACGAAGTCAGCTGTTTTTACCAGATATGTGGATCTGATGGGTTTGTGACCGAAACGCAGGTGAGACTGAGTGATACCGCCGGACTTCTTGGAGTCGTAGCTGAAGTATGCCTGTGCGTACATATCTGTGTGGTCACCGATGATTTTGATGGAGTTCTTGTTTGCACCTACAGTACCGTCGGCACCCAGACCCCAGAATTTGCAGGAGATTGTGCCGTCATCGCCTGTAACGTTAACTTCTTCGCCAACTTCCAGGGATGTGTTTGTAACGTCATCAACGATACCCAGTGTGAAGTGGTTTTTGGGTTTGTCCAGAGACAGGTTTGCATATACTGCCAGGAACTGTGCAGGTGTAACGTCTTTGGAACCCAGACCGTAACGGCCGCCAACTACAACAGGAGCTTCTTCAGCTTCGAACAGTGCTGTACATACATCCATGTACAGAGGTTCGCCCTGTGCACCGGGTTCTTTTGTTCTGTCCAGAACAGCAATCTTCTTAGCTGTTTTAGGGATTACTTCCAGCAGCTTGGAAGCTACGAAAGGACGGAACAGGTGTACTTTAACCAGACCAACTTTTTCGCCTTTTGCTGTCATGTAATCGATGGTTTCTTCGATTGCTTCACAAGCGGAACCCATAGCAACGATTACTCTGTCAGCATCGGGAGCGCCGTAGTAGTTGAACAATCTGTAATCTCTGCCTGTGATTCTGCTGATTTCGCCCATGTATTCTTCTACTACTGCGGGCAGAGCTTCATAGAATTTGTTTGCAGCTTCACGGCCCTGGAAGTAGATGTCGGGGTTCTGTGCTGTACCTCTGATTACGGGATGTTCGGGGTTCAGCGCATTTCTCTTGAATGTGTTTACTGCATCCATGTCGATGATCTTAGCCAGTTCATCATAGTCGATGCATTCGATCTTCTGGATTTCGTGGGATGTACGGAAACCATCGAAGAAGTGCAGGAAAGGCACACGGCCTTTGATTGCGGACAAATGAGCTACGCAAGCCAGATCCATAACTTCCTGTACGGAGTTGGAAACCAGCATAGCAAAACCTGTCTGACGGCAAGCCATAACGTCGGAATGGTCGCCGAAGATAGACAGAGCGTGTGCAGCCAGAGCACGTGCTGTTACGTGGAATACGCAAGGCAGCAGTTCGCCGGCGATTTTATACATATTGGGAATCATCAGCAGCAGCCCCTGAGAAGCTGTGTATGTTGTTGTCAGCGCACCAGCTGCCAGAGAGCCGTGTACTGTACCGGAAGCACCAGCTTCGGACTGCATTTCTACTACTTTAACTGTCTGACCAAAAAGGTTCTTTTTACCATTCGCTGCCCAGTCGTCTGTTTTTTCAGCCATGGGAGAGGAAGGTGTGATGGGGAAGATACCAGCTACTTCTGTAAACGCATAGGAAGCGTATGCAGCAGCTTCGTTACCGTCCATTGTTTTCATTACTTTAGACATTTCTTTTCCTCCTTTTTTATTAGAGAGTTCGTTTTTTTGAGGGCAGGCCCTCCTTAATCTTTTGCAGCCATCAAAAATGGCGGCTCACCCTGATTCAAGTTATGTAAGAAAATTTATCAAACCAGTTGTCTGACAATCAATTTATTCTTTTGGAACGTGAAACGGGATTTTTTACTTGATTATTATACAATCAATTCATTTTCTTTTCAACAGCAAAATGAAAAAACACCCGTTATGTTTCTAACAAGATACCTTTTGTAATATTTTCTGTATATACTTATGTTTTAATAAATATTTTTATGCATTTTTCTTTTCTTTTGTTGTTTTCTCTTTATTTTGTTGTCAGACAATATTAAATTTTGTACAAAAAAATGTACTTCTAAATCCCCTTCGAAAAAAAGTTCGTTAAGCAAAAAACAAACGAGAGGTATACAGTGTATTTATACGGGAACATATGAGCAAAAATCCATCTTTTCTCTGTCAAAAACACGCAAAAAAAGCAGCAAACCAACAAAATGAGATGTCTGATTTCAAAAATTCAGACTTTTTTCTATCCCTGTGAAATAGCCCCAATTCCCAAAACTTCGCTTTTTCCTTCCTTTACATAAAAAAGAGAGCAAATCATCTGATCTCGCTCTCTTTTTCTTCTTTTTTCATTTTATTTCTGGAACAAATCCTTATAGGCATCCTTCCAAACAAACTGTTTGCCTTCTGTTGTCCAATAGTGTAATTCCAAGCCGCCTTCGTTGCTGCCTTTCAGCAGCACCAGCCCACCTTCGGCAGTCAGGAAGAAATACTCTGCTGTCCAGCCTTCGCCCGCAAATGTTTGCACTTCTTTCAAAGATGCTTCATCCAGCATATCTGCCAGCGTCACGGTTTTCTGCCCCAGCAAATCGATATTTTCCGCCATTTTTATAGAAACGCCATCCTCTGTGCCTTCCCACCAGAAGGACAGGAAATTCTTTGTGCACATACCCATCTGCACTTTCAGCTGCAGCTGACCATTCTGTTCTTCCGCTGTCAGGTATGTTTCCACATAAGCCTGCATTTTTTCCATCATACTTTTATTCAGGTTCTTTTCGAAATTGCTGTCATTCAGACCAACAATCACAGGCACTTCCACCTGATAGCTTCTACCGTCCTTTTCACCGGAAATTTCCTTCACCGCCAGCAAAGGCACTGTGCTGTCCTTTGTCTGCAGGGTCACCTGTCTGGTCTCCCGATTAAATGCCACTTCCCCTGTGTAGTAGGCAGAAATCAGCTTTTCATCGGCATACAGGCATCCATTGATCATTTCTACCTCAACAGGCAGTGTCACTTCATAGCCATTCAGCGTTGCGTTTTTTTCGCTGGGCTGCACTGCCAAGGTTCTGCCCCGATAAGAAACCTCTGCGGCTCTGGTTTCTGTATTCCATTTTACAGAACCGCCCAGCCCTTCCATTACGTTGCGCAGGGGCAGCAGCAACACATCGGAATCATCAAAATAAATCGGCATATTTTCCATGTTTTCCAGAGTCTTACTGCCATCTTCCGGCAGCTCCGTCTCCTGCTCCACAGGTGTCTCAGGGACTTCTATTTCTATTTCGTTGGGGCTTGTCAGGCTGATGGCGATGCCAATCGCCCCCGCCAGTAGGGCAGCCCCCGCAATCGTTATAACCGAAACTTTTTTAAATGTCATGTTTTTCCCTCTTTCTGTCTTAACTCAGAAAGCATACCATACTACAGGGCAAATTGCAATCTTTCCACGAAAAATCAACCTTTATGCCCAAACAGAGAAGCAATCTGGGCCGGGAGAGATGCCGCCTCCTGAACCAAAGGCCCGCGGCTGACGGTGATCCCATTCCCACCATAGGAAATGCCGATCTCCTGAGTATCATTCTCCCAAGTCATCTCCGCACCGACCATTGTCGCCAGATCCCTCAATTTATAGTATACAGTTCCCTCTTTCACACGGCAGGTGAGCTGATATTCCGTTCCTTCATAGAAAACTTTCATTTCGTCATCAACAACCTGTCCTGCCGCCTCGGGCAGGCTCAGTGCTACCCCCAGATGGGCGAACACTTTCTTGCCATCCTCCGCCGTCAGGTAATAGGTATTGTTTTCATGGTACGCCTGCACAGTGCTGCCCAGCAGAGAAGGCTGCACCGCCATTTCCCGTATTTCGCCCTTTCTCCAAGGGTTTGCAGGATCAGGGTCTGTAGGGTCCCAGCCGCGGCGCTTCAGGTCTGCGGTATTGATCTTCTTCACGGGTGCAGGCTGCAAAGGTTCCTGCACATTCCCACGATACATTTTTACCGTTGTGCCGATAGGGCAATTATCGTAAATCCATTTTACATCCTTCACGCACAGACGGATGCAGCCTGCGGAAGCAGAAGAACCCAGCTTGTTGTATTCGTCATATTCCAGTGTGGTCTTGTCCTTTTCCAGATAAGGCACAGAATGGAACAGATAATGCCCGGTGATGCGTGTGGCATACTGCCCCCATACATTTCCAAACAAGGCTCTCCATTCGTACTTTTCAATGGTATGGAAGGTGCCCTCCGGCGTAGATTCGCCGCCGCTGCAATAAAATGCCTTGATGGGAATTGTGTAATTTCCTGCATTGTCCTTTTCATAAACTGTTACGATGTTATCTGTCAGATTTACTGTTATGTAATAAGGATAATTCTCCTTTTCCGCTGCCATTGCCGTCCCTGAAAAAGAAAGCAGCATCAGGCAGAAAAGCAAAGCCCCTAAGATCCGTTTTTTCATTTCCATTCTCCTTTTTATCAAAATTTTTTGTCAGAACTTTATACTCTTCTCATTATGTATTATAAGAAAGGAAACCGCAAGAATCAAGAAACAGATTCTTAAAAAAACCTGAATTTTTCCATGCATGATAAAAGCCCCGACCTTTGCAGTCGAGGCTAATGGGTCTATCAGATATTTTTCAGTTGTTTGAAGCTGCTAAACAGGGTTTGATACAAATCCTTATACAGCGTAAAGAACTTCGCATATTCGCCATTCGCCGCCATATCCGGCTGGGAAACGTCTTTTTTGCGTACCAGTTCGTTGCAGGCTGTTTCCAAATCGGGATAGATGCCTGCGCCAACGCCTGCCAAAATCGCCGCACCCAACGCACCGCCCTGATCGGACTGTACTGTGCTGACGGGGCAGCCATACATATCCGCCAGCATCTGCCGCCAGAAGGGGCTTCTGCCGCCGCCGCCGCAAATCATCATATCCTCGATGGGTACGCCCATTTCACGGAACACTTCTACACATTCCCACTGGGAGAAGGAGATACCTTCCAGAACGGAACGAATCAGATGAGGTCTCTGGTGCATTGCGGACAAGCCGAAGAATACACCACGGCAATCAGGGTCGGAATGGGGAGAACGTTCCCCCATCAGATATGGCAGATACAGCAGCTTTTCGGAGCCGATGGGCACTTTTGCCGCTTCCGCCGTCATAATTTCATAGGGGTCAACGCCTTTTTCCACCGCTTCTGCCATTTCAGGCGTGCAGACATTGTTTCTCAGCCACTGGAAGGAAAGACCAGCCGCCTGCGTGCAGCTCATTACTGTCCATTTGCCGGGCACAGAAGCACAAAGGGTATGCACTCTGCCCTTGGGATCCAATGCCATCTGGTCGGATACAGCATAAACCACGGCAGAGGTGCCAATGGTGGTAAAGGCTTTCCCCTGAGAAACGATGCCTGTCCCAATGGCAGCCGCAGGATTATCCCCAGCACCGCCCACAACAATAGTGCCTTCTGCCAAGCCTGTCAAAGCCACCGCTTCTTTGTGAACCGTACCTGTCACATCTTGGGATTCATACATTTTCCCCAGCAGTTTTTTATCGATGCCCAGACCTTCCAGAATCTCATCAGACCATGTACGCTTTGCAACATCCATCAACTGCATCCCGGAAGCATCGGATACTTCTGTAGCATATTCACCCGTCAGTTTATAACGGATATAGTCCTTGGGCAGCAGGATATGGGCGCATTTTGCATACAGTTCAGGCTCATGCTTTTTCACCCACAGGATTTTCGCTGCGGTAAAGCCTGTGACCGCGGGGTTTGCTGTAATCTGAATGATTTTTTCCGCGCCGATGATGCGGTTCATATCTTCTACTTCTTCGCCGGTTCTCTGGTCACACCAGATAATGGAACGGCGCAGCACTTCACCATTTTCATCCAGCATAACCAAGCCGTGCATCTGACCGGAAAGGCCGATGCCCTTGATATCCCCGGGAGCCACACCGGAATCCTGCAGCACACACTGCACGCCTTTCACAACAGCGTCCCACCAATCATTGGGTTCCTGTTCTGCCCAGCCGTTCTGCTCCTGATAGAGAGGGTATTCAAAGGTTTTTGCTGTGATAGGATTGGCATCCCTGTCAAAGAGGACTGTCTTTGTGCCGGAAGTACCAATGTCAATACCCAGTAAATATTCCATAGTTACACCGCCATTCTGTGGAGATTACAGTTTGATGACTGCTTTTACTACGTTTTCCTTATCGTTGATGGCAGCTTCGAAAGCAGCCTGAATATCATCAAATGCAAATTCATGGGTTGCTACTGTGCCGATATCGATGCCGTTTGCAACTGCAGCGATGGCTTTTGCATACAGGTTTCTGTAACGGAATACGGATTTGATAGTAGCTTCTTTCGCCATGATCTGACCGAAATTGAATGTAATTTCAGGGTTCGCAGACATACCAACCAAAGTGATGGTACCGCCAATTTTTACCAGATGAGGTGTCTGTGCGATAGTCACAGGAGAACCTGCTGTTTCAAATACTTTGTCGATGCCTGCACCGTTTGTAAATGCCGCAACCTCTTTCAGAACATCTTTTTCTTTGGCATTGATCACACGGGTTGCGCCCAGCTTCATGGCAAAGTCCAGACGTTTCTGGGCCATATCAACTACTGTGATATCTGTTGCACCGCAAGCCTTACAAGCCAGCAGAGTCATCAGACCGATGCAGCCGGAGCCCAGAATGATAACCTGATCGCCCATGCCAACGTTGCCCTGATGTGCTGCATGAAGACCAACTGCGAAGGGTTCAATCAGTGCGCCTTCTTTTGTAGTCATGCTGTCAGGCAGCTTGAAGCACATATTTGCAGGGAATGCGATATAGTTTTCATAACAGCCCTGCACAGGAGGCGTTGCCAGGAACTGTACATCGGGGCACAGGTTATATCTGCCGGATTTGCAGAATTCACACTGACCGCAGGTAATACCGGGTTCCAGTGCAACTTTGTCGCCAACAGCCAGAGAGGTTACGCCGGGGCCCAGTTTTTCCACAACACCGCCTGCTTCATGGCCCAGCATAAATTCGCCGTCTACCACGAAGTCGCCGCATCTGCCATCATGAAAATAGTGTACGTCGGAACCACAGATACCAACGTATTCTACTCTAATCAGAACTTCGCCTTCCTTGGGTTCGGGAACGGGCACTTCTCTGATCTCCATTTTGTTCAGTTCTACCATATATGCTGCTCTATTTTTCATGTTACTCTCCTCGCTTTCACTCGATTCCATTATCTTTTGAAAATACCTTCTATTGGATTTGTTTTCATACAAATCTGTACTTTTTATGATACCAGCATCAGGGAAATTATGCAATGTTTCTGCCTTTCAAACAGGAAAAATTTCAAAAAAGAGAGGTACCACCTCCGGCCGAACCGAAAATGGTACCTCTAAAAATCCGAGATTACATCAATCAGAAATCACAGGATACATTACTATGTAATTACCTGCAATTAGTCTGTGATCTGGCCTCTTTCTCTGTACATTTCAACATATTCTGTTGCATTGTCCTTTGTGATCAGAACTTCTGCGATATCTGTGTCGATCTGTGTTTCTTCGCCTGTCAGCAGTTTGTGAACTGTTTCCATGTTCAGAGCTGCCAGATCGATAGCGGACTGCAGGCAAGTTGCTGTCATTCTGCCTTCTTCGATCAGCAGGCAAGCTTCTGCTGTACCGTCAACGCCGTATACCAGCATATCATCGTACATATCGTTGCCTTTTACTACTTCCAGAGCACCAGCAGCCATGTTGTCGTTCATGGAGATAACTGCATCGATATCGCCGTGAGCGATTGTCCAGTCTTCCATCAGAGCCATAGCTTCGTCTTTGTTCCAGTTAGCGAAGTCTTCGCCTACAATTGTTACGTCAGGTCTCTTATCGAAGAATTCTGCTTTCCATGCTTTCAGTCTTTCGTCTGCGTGGAAGTTGCCGGAGGGCCCCTTCAGAACAACTACTTTAGCATTTTCGGGAACCTGAGTCAGAGCCAGTTCAGCGTTAACCTGAGCCTGTTTGTAAGGGTCAGCATCGACAGAGGATGCACCTTCGATACCGGAGATTCTGGAGTTTGTTGTGATTGCAACCAGACCAGCTGCTACAACTTCTTCTACATAAGGTCTCTGTGCTTCGCCGTTGTTGGGCTGTACGATAACTGCATCGAAGCCGTTAGCGATAGCGTTTTCAATTGCTGCGTTTTCTTTGGCATCATCAGCCTCGCCGTCGAATACAGTCAGTTCAATATCAGGATACTGATCTGCTGCTGCCTTCATTTCGTTTGCCAGCCATGCTGCGAAAGAGTCGGACTGCGCTCTTGCGATATAAGCTACTTTGTAAACATCACCGGATGTTTCTTCAGTTGCTGTTTCACCGCCGCCACAGCCTGTCAGTGCAGTTGCTGCCATAGCCAGTGCCATAAATGCTGCTAAATACTTTTTCATGTTACTCTCTCCCTTTCTTTTTTAAAATTTTCTTGTGAGAAATTTTTTGCTCTATTTGAATTTGAATGCTCAAATAAAAGCCTTTGTCAGAAAATGAAGCTTATGCTTTTGCTGCAGGTGCTTCCTCTTTCTTTTCTTCTTCATCCTCTTTTTTCAGGATGACTTTAGGTGCTTTTTTGTTTTTGAAGCGAATATCATACAGTACAGCTACTACGATGATAATGCCTTTTACTACCTGCTGGATATAAGAGTCTACGCCCTGCAGGTTCATGATATTGTTCAGACAGCCAATGATGAAGGAACCAACCAGTGTGCCAGATGTTGTACCAACACCGCCGGAGAAGCTTGTACCGCCGACGATGGCAGCTGTCAGACCTTCCATTTCATAACCAACAGCACCGTTGGGCAGACCAGCGTTTACACGAGCCATGAACAGAACGCCGGCAATACCAACCAAGATACCATTGATCAGGAATGCCATGTATTTGGATTTTACAACATTGATACCGGAAGCAACAGAGGCTTCTTCATTACCACCGATGGCATAGAAGGAACGTCCCAGCTTCGTATGGTTCATAATATACCAGATGACTATCGTCGCCACGATCATAAAGATAACAGGGATGGGCATAGGGCCGATCTTCCCCTGACCTACTTTTACATAATTGCCAATCTGCAGGATATTCTGACCAGAGGTATACAACAGAGCCAACCCTCTGGCAGCCATCTGGGTCGCCAGTGTTACGATGAAAGCAGGCATATTACAGTTTGCTACAAAGAATGCGTTGATCATATTGAAGATCACAGCAACACCAATGGCAACGGCAAAAGCAACTGCCATTGAGCCTGTCGATTTATAAAGGCTGACAGACAATACGCCCGCCAAAGCCAGTACCGCACCGGAGGACAAGTCCAGCAGGCCGGATACGATCAGAACCATTTCACCATAGGCCAGGATTGTCGATACAGACAGCTGTACGGCAATATTGGTAATGTTTCTGGAGCTTAAGAAGTTGTTATTCATCACTGTGGAAATGATGATCATAAACAACAGAACGAAGAAAATTGAGTATTTCGTCATCAGATGACTTGCTTTACTATTTTTCACGATAGATCTCCTCCTTTATTATTCCTGAATAATGCTATGTGTACCAGTAGCATAAACCATGATCGCTTCCTGAGAGAATTCCTCTCTCTTCAGTTCACCAGCGATATGTCCCTGGTTCATAACATAGATTCTGTCACACATACCGATCAATTCGGGCAGCTCAGAGGAAACCATTACGACTGCTTTACCTGCTTGTGCCACTTCTGTCATCAGTTTATAGATCTCAAATTTCGCACCTACGTCGATACCTCTTGTAGGTTCGTCCAAAATCATGACTTCCGGATCGCGCATCATCCATTTTGCCAGCAATACCTTCTGCTGGTTCCCACCGGACAGAGACTGGATAGCTGTTTCCTGAGAAGGTGTTTTTACGCTCATTTTATCGAAATATTTGGCAACTGTCTGTTCCTCTTCTTTTCTATGGGCGTGACCGCCATAGAAGAATTTTTCCAAAGAGGACAGGCTGGCATTTTCCCGCACGCTTCTCATAGGAATGATACCGTAACGACGACGGTCTTCAGACAGCATGACCATGCCATGCTTGATACTGTCGGAGGGATGATTTGTTTTGATTTCCTTGCCGTGTACCTTGACTGTACCTGCATCTGTATGTTCCAGACCAAACAAAGTACGCATGACTTCTGTTCTGCCTGCACCTACCAGACCGGCAAAGCCCACGATTTCGCCTTTGCCAACATGGAACGAAACATCCTCGAACAACTGACCGCTTTTCAGACCTTCTACCTCCAGCAGAGGTTCGCCGATCTCAATCTCTTCTTTGGGATATACATTTTCCATACGACGACCTACCATCAGGGCGATGACCTCGTCGATATTGGTATCTTCCGCCCGCATACTCTTAACGACCGTACCATCACGGAATACGGTGATATCATCAGCAATACGGAATACTTCGTCCATCTTATGGGAAATATAAATGATAGCACAGCCCTTTGCTTTCAAGATCTCGATCTTCTTGAACAGCAGTTCAACTTCTTTCTGTGTAATAGAGGAAGTTGGTTCGTCCATTACGATGATGGATGCATCGTTGGAAATGGCTTTCATGATCTCCAGCATCTGAATATCAGAGGTTGTCAGTGTTTTCAGCTTGTCTGTGGGTTTATAAGGAAGATGCTCGTCCTGCAGCAGTTTTACTGTTTTTTCCCGCACTTCTCTCCACTTTACTCTGCCCAGCTTATCCACAGGCAGACGTCCCAAGAAGATATTTTCTTCTACGGACATTTCAGGCACATAGTTCAATTCCTGTGCGATCATAGCGATACCCAGGGATCTCGCTTTGATGGGATCTTTGATTTTTACCGGCTGTTCATCGATATAGATTTCGCCGGCATCGGGTTTATAGATCCCGTTGATGATTTTCATTAGTGTGGACTTCCCTGCACCATTTTCACCACAAAGCGCATGTACCGTCCCTTTTCTAACTGTAAAGTCAATTTTGTCCAAAGCCTTTACACCCGGAAAAGATTTTTCAATTTTTGAAACCCGAAGTTTGATATCGTCCCCCATAGGTTCCTCCCTTCCGTAATACAGACCATAAAAAAGCCCGTTAGTACTTATTGATTGTGTTACTTTTTAGAAATAAGCTTTTGAGTATTACGTTCCACATGGCTGCGTTTTAACGCTTTCCCATTGTGCTTATTCTTCATAGAACCTTTATATATGATTTTTTCAGATTGTACTTATTTTTATTAAGTATATACTCAAATGTGCCAAAATGTCAATACTGGATAGGAAATTATATATTCAATTTGAATAAAAAAACTACATATATACGACAATTATTGATAACACTTTCTCTATAATAAGTTTTGAAACGTGTTTCATTATGTGACATTTTTCCCTGTCGCATATTGTTCTTTTTTTGCAGGCAATCCAACTAAAAAAGGGCCTTTTCCCAAAGGTCCCTTTTTACATAAAACGCGTATACTCTTTAAATACTCTCTTCTTTTTCCATCAAGGTTACCTGATTAAAATTAATCGGTGCTGACACGGTTTTTGCCATTCTTTTTGCTATGATACATCAAATCATCTGCCCGTTCCACAACCGAATCCACAGTATCCTCCTGACGTACTACGGTGATCCCCACAGAAACAGAGACATTCAGCCCTTTTCCTTCCCAGGTGACCTCTGTATTCTGCACCATCTGCCGAAACTTCTCCCCGATCACAGGTGCATCGGAAGCATCTGCAATAGCATAAATACCTACATACTCCTCTCCGCCCCATCGACCTACAAGATCATTACGACGCACGCTTCGTTTGATGCCCGCCGCGATATTTTTCAACACCAAATCACCAACATCATATCCATATTCATTGTTAAAACGACTGAAGTTATCGATATCCGCAAACAATACAGCAATCGGACGGCCAAAACGGTGAAATTCCTCTAATTTATAGTGCAAAAAGCTTTCCAGATAACGGCGGTTCGGAAGATGTGTCAGCCCGTCATGCATGGCGATATTTGACAAACGCTCCACCAAATCATCCTCATACACAGTGGGCGAATCCTGCGTAAACACCTCCACAGCCCCAACGATCTCACCATTTCTTTTGATCGGAAAGATATTTACATAGACAGGGATGCGAAACCCCTCCTTATGGCGAACGAAAACCCTTTCTTGCCGCTGCTGCCCATCGATAAGGGTGGAAAACAGCGGGCACCCCATGGTACACAGCGGATGGCCTTTCTCATCAATATGATTGAGGGAGGAAAACTGACATTCCTTGCCTACGATCTCATCCGGCGCATATCCCGTAATTTCCTGTGCCGCCTTATTCCAAAAAAGAATTTTTCTCTTATTATCTACAAAATATATCCCATCTCTCAGATTATTCAAAATAGTCAGATACAGTTCTTCACTTTCCATGCTCTACTCTCCCATGTAAAAATTTCTGTGTCAATATCAATGCACATTCTATACGAAATCAGCCTTTAATGACTTCTCTCAATCTGCAAAGCACCTTTTCCTTTTCGAAAGGCTTATAGATAAATCCCTTTGCACCGATTTTTTCCGCCTCCTCAATGGTATCGTCATAAGCAAGAGAAGAAAACATAATAATACGAGCATCGGGGAATTCACTTAAAATTTGTCTGGAGGCTTCCAGCCCATCCATCCCCGGCATGATAATATCCATTGTTACCAAATCAGGACGAACCTCTTTATATACCTCGATGGCTTCCTCGCCGCTGCGGCAATAATGAACAATTTCAAATTCCGTATCCTGCAACAACTTCACCATATTCATATATACAATTTTTGAATCGTCTACAACCATCAGTCTAGCCAAAATCATCCACTCCTTTATTATATAATCAATCCTTTTTTATTCATTGGACAACACCAATTTATCGTGCAAAAATATGGCGGGCTCATATTGCTCGCTCGTATAGCAGAAGGTCATCAAAGAATCTGCTCTTTCACTTTCGGGAAGAAAATATCCCTCTGCAAAGCAAGGACAATGGAACCTTGCTCTGGCCTGAATCGTTTGAAAAATCGCAGCCACGATATGTCCACATACCACATTAAAAAACTCCTTGGTACATTCCACAACATCCTCGTAGTTTTCTACCGTTTCTTCCAGCATATTTTCTGCGATCGCCCTCAGCAACGGCTGCTCTGAACAAAACACAAGACGGATCCGATAATCTCCCTCTAAAGTGGTATATACCGTAGAAAGGTTTTCTTTACAAAAAAGCTCCGCCCGCAAACATTGTGTATCAAACATTCCAAATTGCTGAAGAGATTCCTGCATCACCTTCTGAATCGCTGCATATACTTCCTCTCTTCCTTTCGCGCACTCCATATCTATCGTCTCCTTCTCTTTCCTTCAGCGGCACCACAAGATTGCAGCAATGCCGCTATAACATAAAGATTAGTAGATCAACAATTCATCCTCTTTCATATGAATATCGCAACGGTACGTCCGCTGTTCTATGGTGCACCATTTATTTCCCAACCGCACCTTTGTCGTTGGATAAATCGTATCACACAAAATCTTACATTTGGATATATCGATCTCTTTCTGTTCCAATTTTTCCAACTGCTTGAGCATCTGCTCTTTCTTCATTCCCAATACCGACTTCTGCAAACGAAGTTTTGCCAAGACCTGCGCCCGCGCTCTTTCTTTATTCTCATCTTCCAGAATCTCATATGTATCCAGATATCGAATATTGCGGTCTGCTGCTACCTCTTCTTCCTCCACATCCTGCAGGTTGTTCTGCAGTTCTTCCTTCTGCTGCTTAAGCATCGGGAATTCTCCAATAACCAATTCTGTCACACGCTCCGAACGACAGCCGATCACCGTGGCACTGATCAAATTCGTCGCCGCCAGCCTGCCGCCAATAATAGTGCCCCTGCCCCGACGTACAATGATCGCATTGTCGCTATATACAGAAGACGTAATGATACTGCTGGTCTCCACCTTATCCCCAGCATAAACAATGCAGTTTTCCAGATACTGGGCAGAAACAGACTTCTGAGAACGAATCACTGCTCTGGCATCGCCAAGCACACCCTTGTGAATGGAAATATCCCCTCCGGCTTCCAAAACAGCCCCTTCTACCATACCATCGATTATGATACTTCCCTTCGCTTTGACAACAAAACCATTTTTTACATCCCCAGCAATATATACATCCCCGGGGAAATCAATATTTCCTATGGCATAATCCACATCGCCGTTTACCCGGAACAGCGGCTGTACGCAGAAGCATTGGTTGCGATATAATAAGTTCCCCTCTCTGGAAGCCAGAAGCTGGTTTCGTTCGTCGTTCAAATTCGTATTGACGCCGCCCAGAAGCTTTGCAGGCTTACCATCAGTCGCAGGAATCACCGTCCCTGTCACCTTTATACCGTCCGTGCCTTTTGTAGGCGGGAAGGCTTCACAAATGACATCGCCGGCTTGCACTATCTGCATATTGGCTCTGGAGCGATAGTTCATATTCCCATGGTCGTCCATCTCAAAGGTATTTTCCATCTCCCGGGGATATTTTTCTTCAATCCATCCATCTTTTCCATGAACCTCCGGCAAACCTCTTGCGATCAAAGTCAATGTAAAATAAACCGGTTCTTCCGCCAACTGCTTCAATTTATCCATATCTACGCCATAACAAATGGACTCCGCTTCCAATGCTTCCATGAGATCCTCATAGTCAAAGGGCTTTCCATCGCCGCAGGGAGGGAACAGCATGATCCATGCTCCCATTGCACCCTTCGAAATACAGATCACCGCATCCGCATCTATATTGGGTATCACAGAGGGAATTTTTTCTTCTGCTTTTTCCCCTTCTCCCTCAGGTGTTTTTGCTTTTTCCTCATCGGGATGCACCAAACGATAGCGCTTTTTTGCCTCTATCAATAATTTTACAGCCATTCTCTGCTTTTCCGCCTCTAAGCTGTTGGTATCCATGGGAACAGGTTCCTCATCAGGTTTTTCCAATATCAAATAAAGCCCCTGAGAAGCATCTTCTTTTGTGGGCAGCCATTCCTGCCATAATGTGTATAACAAGCTCTGTTCGGAGATCCTCAAAACACCACGGCCTTCCGGAGCTTTCGGCTCCTCTTTTTCCACAGCAGCCGCCTTCGCAGATTTCTCCTGCATTTCTTCTTTTTCCGAAACATACCTTTTTTTAATACGCTGAAAGAAGCCATGTTTTTGTGTATTCTGTTCTTCTATATTTACATTTTGATCCCGATCTAACATAAACTTCCCCCTATCACCAAAAAATGCTTTTTATTAGATTTTAGCACAGTTACATCGGTAAATCAAACTACGTTTTACCAAAATGAAAAATGAACATATCTCTTTTTTTCTTATCACATTTTTTATAGCACTTTTTTGCCCTTTGGGGTTTTACTGTTTTTGTGTAAAATCAGCAAAAAATGCAAATAGTATATTCAATTCATTTGCCTTTGCCATTTCAACAATGCCATATACAGAGTCAGATGCACATCACGCGATCTTTACAATAGCCGTTAACAAACTTCAAAAATTTTCTACGAAAAACTTCCTTGATTACTCCAAAAAAATAAGCCTTGAAAACCCAGTGTTTTCAAGGCTTCTGAATGGAGATGAGGGGAATTGAACCCCTGTCCGAAAACCCATCCATAAGAACTTCTCCCATCACAGTCAGTCTTTTGACATTCCCTCGTTACAACGCCGAATGACAGGCTTTGTCCCTCAGTAGCTTCATGAATCTTTTCCTGCCGCAAAGCTTAGGCAGAAAAGTGCCTCGCAAAGTCGATGCCGGATTCTCTGGCAGCGAGAAACCAGAGGCCGACAGGCGCCGTTAATTAGGCAGCCAGTGCAAAATTATTTTTGTCGTTTCTTTTTAAAAAGGTTCCAGCTTGATGACGCGGTTCACTGGTCCGCGGATGGCTATTCCTACTTTCAAGACTCCCGTCGAAACCATTGCATCCCCCTAAAAAGATGGCTTATTTTGTCCGTCAGGACAAAAGCCTTTCTCTGTCTCCATGGAGATATGGTGTGAAACGACAACACTTTACAAAGTAAGATTTCTGATTTTAAAGTCTTTTTCCGCCTGACGGCGCATATCATTTTTCGCAATAGTGTCCCTCTTATCATAGAGTTTTTTCCCTTTTGCCAGCGCAACATCTACTTTCACATAGCTGCGGTCGAAATAGACCTTCAGAGGAACCACCGTATAGCCCGCAGCACGAACCTCATGGTCCCATTTGCGGATCTGCACCTTATGCAGCAGCAGTCTTCTGGGGCGCAGAGGGTCTTTATTGAAAATATTGCCCTGTTCGTAGGGGCTGATGTGCATATTATAAATGAAGGCCTCCCCATCCTTAATCTGGATGTAGCTTTCCTTCAGGCTGCACTTGCCCGCCCGCAGGCTTTTCACCTCTGTCCCTGCCAAAGAAATCCCTGCCTGTATGGTTTCTTCGATGAAATAATCATGATATGCTTTTTTATTTTGTGCAATCAGCTTTGTTCCCTTCGCCTTTGCCATACAGAATCACCTGCTTCTTTGTCTTTCCACTTTTACTGCAGGAATAACTATACCATAGAATATGAAAAAAATCAAATAACGATTCCATTACAAATATTTCAATTTATTTACAAAGAACGCCCATTTTTTCAAGCTTCTTTTCTTTTTTCCCTCCGCAAAATGCCAATTTTTACAGTTCCCTTAAATTTACATGGATTTTGCCCACAGCGCCGTCTTTTTCTGTTATAATAGTTTTAAAAAATATCATCTGAAAAGTTTTTTCAAAAAAGGAGATTCCAATGAAAACAAGCACCATCAAACGACTTTTTCTCGTCTTTTTATTTTTCTTTCTTCTATGGTTTGCCATGGCAGCCACAGACCTGCTGCGCCTGAAAAGCTTTGAAAAGCCCATCTTTGCCCGCCCCACCCAGCTTTACCAGGACGGCGGCTCCGGCATCTATGAAGGCCTTGGCTGGCGCATCGAACTGGAAGGCAATTTCATGCCGGAGGATGAACTGCCCGGTATCACCCAATTTGAATACTATCTCTTTGATGACCTGATTCTTGCAGCCGTCCGAGATTAAACGAGATTAAAAAAAGGCACTCTCATGATTCTTGAGAGTGTCTTTTCCTTTAGTTCTCAAATGTTTCAAAATCCTCTTCAAAGGCAAAATCGATGGTACCCATCATACGGTCAACCTTCGCAACGGAAACCGTCACCCGATCTCCCAGACGATAGCTTTTCTTTGTCCGTTTGCCGCATACCAGCATATTTCTTTCATCAAATTCGTAGTAATCATCATCCATTTGTGCCAGAGAAACCATCCCCTCGATGGTATTAGGCAGTTCCACATAGATGCCCCAGTTGGTCACACCGGAAATAATACCTTCGTAAATTTCGCCGACCTTATCTTCCATATATTCCACTTTTTTCAGCGCATCCGTATCCCGTTCCGCGTCCTCTGCAATGCGTTCCTGTTTGGAGCAATGCTTCGCCCAATCGGGCATTTTTCTGCGGTATTCCAGAGAAGATTTTTCATCCAGTTCACCATGTAGCATTTTTTTAATCATACGATGAATCTCCAAGTCGGGATATCTGCGGATGGGAGAGGTAAAGTGGCAATAATATTTTGCCGCCAGACCAAAGTGTCCGCCGTTTTCCGCCGTATATCTGGCCTGCATCATGCTCCGCAGCACCATTCTGGTGATGATGCGTTCTTCATCGGTGCCTTCCGCTGTCCGCAGCACCTTCTGGATTTCTCTGGGGTGAATTTCCCCATCTTTTTTCCGCAGGTAATAGCCAAAGCCCCGCAGGAACTGTTCCATTTTTTCCAGTTTTTCCTCATCAGGCTCCTGATGGCTGCGGTACATGAAGGGTATTTCCTGCCAGAAGGAATTTTCTGCGATGGTCTCATTGCACACCAGCATAAATTCCTCGATCATATTTGTGGCGATGCTTCTTTCATAGGGTTTGATATCGATGGGCTTGCCGTTTTCATCCAGAATGATTTTGGATTCGGGCAAATCGAAATTCACAGAGCCTCTTTTCCTTCTCTTCGCTCCCAAAATTTGACGCAGTTCTTCCATATCCTCTAGCATAGGCAGAATCTCCGCATACTGTTCCAGTAATTCAGGGGTTTTATCCTCCAGAATCTCCCGCACCGCTGTATAGGTCATGCGGTAATCGGAATTGATGAGGGTTTCCGCAATGCGGTGGCTCACCACTTCCCCTTTCTGGTTCAACTCCATGATGCAACTGAGGGCCAGTCTGTCCACATGGGGATTTAACGAACAAATACCGTTGCTCAGCTTATGGGGCAGCATGGGAATGACCCTGTCCACCAGATAAACGCTTGTCCCTCTGGCGTATGCCTCCTTGTCCAGTTCCGTATATTCCCTTACATAATGGGAAACATCGGCGATATGCACACCCAGTTCAAAATTGCCGTTCTCTAATTTCTGAAGAGAAATGGCATCGTCCAAGTCCTTGGCATCCTCGCCGTCAATGGTGATAGTCAGCAAATCCCGCAGGTCTTCTCTGCCGATCTTATCCCCTTCCGCCACTTCCGTGCCGATTTTTTCGATTTCCTCATAGACCGCATCGGGAAATTCCACCGCCAGGTCATATCTGCGAATGACAGACAGGATATCCACACCGGGGTCGTTCACATGCCCCAGTATTTCAACCACTTTCCCCTCGGGATTGCGTCTGTCCTCGCCGTAATCGATAATCTCCACAACCACCTTATGTCCGCTCACCGCACCTTTCGTATGGTCTCTGGAAACAAAAATGTCCTTAGGAATCTTTTTATCATCAGCTACCACAAAGCCATAGCCCTTGCTGCCCGCTTCAAAGGTACCAACGATGCGCTGCTGCCCCCGTTCCAAAATCCGCACAATGACACCATCAGCCTTCTTGCCCTTTTCCGCCTTGTGCAGCACCTTGTAAAGGACTTTATCCTTCTGCATGGCGCCCATGGTCTCGCTGGCAGGGATAAAGATATCATCGCCGCCTTCCTCGGGGGTGACAAAACCAAAGCCCCTTGCATGGTCCATAAAAGTCCCCATCGCCATCTGCAGATTTCTGGGAGAAGCCAGCTTGCCTTTTTTCGTTTCAAAAACCTTGCCTTCCTCGATCAATTCATTGATGAGCCCTTCAAATTTTTCTCTATCCTCCGCAGGCACAGAAAGCATGGCACGCATATCCCTGCGCTTCATGGGCACATAGTCTTCACTTTCGATATATGCTAAGATTCTCTCTTTTCTTTCCTTCAGAATGTCCATCTCTTCCATAGAATTCTCCTTTTTTCCTAGTGTTTCCTATTTCCCCTAAAACCATTCGTAAGACTTCGTCTTACGCTCTATGCCCTAACGGAGTCACAGTCCTCCGGACTATGTACCATTTTCTCCGCAAATTGCCTTTTATTCCATAGATACATTCCTCCTTTGCAAGCAAAAGAAATGTATCTATAAAGTAAAAATAAAAGTAAAAATAGTTTTCTTCGCTATATAGTAAAAAAGAGATACCAGTTTTAGGCATCTCTTTCCTTTATTTTTTCTCAACCCACTAAATTGATGATGAACGCAATGATCATGAACAGTGCGCCGCCGATTTTTGTGTATTTTTCCAGTGCGCCTTCCACAGAATTGCCTTTGTTTTTACTCCAGTAAGAATCGCTGCTGCTGCCGCTTACTGCGCCCAAGCCAGCGGAACGTTTGGACTGCATCAGGATGATAGCTGCCAGCACAACTGCCAGAATCATCAAAACAACTGTTAATACCATACCGATTGTAGACATACAAAAACCTCCTGTATTTTCACTCTTCCGAGTGTAACATCTTCAGTTTATGGGGACACTTCACCCCATGATTTGTATATTGTAGCACATTTTCTCCCCTTTCGCAACAGTTTTTTGCCCAAAACTCAAGCTTCTTCTTTCAGGGCAGCCTGCTGTTTGGAAAGGCTGCGGAAATTGATGACCACCATGGTGATGGAAAGGATTGCCGCCAGACCATCCGCGATAGGCCCTGCGAAAAGAACGCCGTTCAAGCCAAATTGCAAAGGCAGCAACAGCAGCAGCGGCAGTAGCAAAAATCCCTGTCTGGAGGCAGAAAGGAAGATGCCCTGCTTCACATTGCCGATGCTGGTAAAATAATTCACCGTAATTGGCTGCATCCCAAAGGTAAATACCATGAACATATAAATCCGCAGATATTTTTCCGCGAACTGGAAATATAATTCCTCCCCTACCCCGAAAATGCTAATGATGGGTCTTGGGAAAAACTGAAACAGCAAAAATGCCGTAATGCTGAAGCAAAGCCCGATCTTTACGGCTTTTTTGTAGGTGGCCTTTACTCTGTCATACTGCTTCGCCCCCATATTGAAGCCCAAAATAGGCTGACACCCCTGAGCAAGCCCCACCACAAAAGAAATCATAATCATATTCAGCTTCGCCGCCACACCGGAAACCGCCAAGGGAATGTCACTGCCATAAATGGACAATGCCCCATAATAGGTCAGGGAATTATTCAGCACGATATTCACCAGCATCATAATCGTATGATTGATGAAATTACCGGTTCCCAGCTTTGCGATCTGCCCCACATAAGCTCCGTTCAGTTTCAGCATATCCTTTCGGATCGGGAACGTCTTGAATTTAGGGAAGTAACGGATACACAGTCCAAAAGAAACGATCTGCCCGATAATCGTCGCCACAGCCGCACCCTGAATACCCCAGCCGAGTACGAACAGGAACAGCCAGTCCAGAAAAACATTCAGCACTGCCCCCACTATGGTACAAAGCATGGAATAGGAAGGGCTGCCATCCGCCCGAATGATCACACTGGCCGCACTGCTGAATAGCAGGAAGGGAATCCCGATGGCTGTGATGCCCAAATATGCCTGTGCATAGGGCAAAACCGTATCCGTTGCCCCGCAAAGGATCAGAATCGGTGTTTTCAGCAGCAAAACCAACGCCATATACAAAATGCCCACCACAGACATCAGCATCAGGCCGTTGCCAATAAATTTTTCTGCTTCTTCCTTACGTTTCGCCCCAAGATTGATATTGAAGTTCGCCGCTGTCCCCACGCCGATCAACTGAGCAAAGGCCGTCAGCAGCATCGTCGTAGGAAAAGCCACGTTGGTAGCCGCATTGCCCAGCATCCCCACCGTATGTCCAATGAAGATCTGGTCTGTAATATTGTAAGCCGCCGACACCAGCATGCCAATGATAGACGGTATGGCAAATTTTCGTATCAACCTACCCAAAGGCGCATAGCCCAAAGGGTTTTCCTGCTTCATCGCCTGTTCCATCCTTCTTCCTCCCTCTGATTTTCTTCATTTCTTTATCATACCATCCGCAAAAAAGAAGAGCAAGGCAATTCATGCCAATAGATTCCATGTCAATCTCTTTGAAAACTCATTTTTCATATAAAAAAGCCCCAAGCAATATTTTTTGCTCAAGGCTTTCTCTCATTCTTTTGTCTGGTAAGGTGTCAAATCTTCAAAAGGAATCTGTCCATAAGTCCATCTCAGTTCCTTCATCTTCCCGTGGGTCATCATGCCCACCTTCCCGTAAGTATTCGTATTCAAATCTACTTTCAGCATCAAATTCGCCGGGATGATCTTTCGCAGATGCTTCTGTAGGAAGTCTCTTTTTTCCTTTACGCTCAGTTCCAACACCAGATGCAGAAAATATTTTTCTCGCTCTAACTCTGCAGTATATTTTCCTTCCCCGCAGCAGCCGTCCAGCCAATCCAGCAGATGGAACCATGTATAAGGGCTTCTGCTGTTCCAACGATATAAAATTTCTTTCCGCAAAGTCTCTGTTTCCAATGCATCTGCCCCCAAAAACCCCATCATCTTTGCCAGCCGCAGCAGCCCGCTTCTCTCCGCCGTCAGAATCCATTGGTTGTTCACCACTTTGTCTCGCACTTCTGCCTCTTCCTCCAAAATCTGCCCTTCGATCTCCGCCAGCTTCTGAAATTCTTGCAATTCTTTTACCGTACAGGGCAAATATCCGCTGTATCTGTTTTCCCTCATGCTTTCACCCCGATTTCGCCCAAAACAGGGATTTCATCCGTCCCCAGCATCGTATTCCCACCGTTGCCGTTGACCATACAATCGGAAATATCCACCACACCATCGGCCTCCAAGGCTCTGGACTCCAGATAGCTGATGCGCACCGTCAAATATTCGCTCTCTGCCCAGCTTTTCCGCAGCTCCTCAAAATATGCTTCAAATCTGCTTCGGATATCCGCCAATACTGTTTCCTGCACCGCGCCTTCCGCCAAAGAAATGTTCATGGTAATGCTACAGGTCACTTCCGCAACCCCTTCCACCGTCACCTGATGCCCGATGGGTGCAATCCCATATCCATCCCCTCTGCTTTCCGGGTCGATCTCCTTCTGCAGTTCCGCCAGTTCTGTTTCCGTAGGGGCCCGCCAGCCTTGGTCGATGATGACCAGCTTCACCGTGCCGCCACCGTTCCAAGCAGGATATACCTTCACCCCGCCCACATTCTGTAATGCGCTGACCCTTCTCTGGTAATCGGCAATGTTTCCGCCAAAAGCATCTGCGTCAAAGCTGGCGAAGTAACGCTTCCGCAGTTCCTCGTCTCCTTCTTCGTTCTCGCCGTCTGTCCGCAGTTCCTCCAATGTCGCCTCTGCCAAGCCGTCCATGTTTTCCAAGGGCAGCAGGTTCCCTAAGTAATCATTCCCGCAGGCACCTTCCGTTTCGCATTCCAAAACATATCGCCCGTCCGCTTCTCTGGAAAGCACCACATAGTAATACTCCTCCAGAAAAAATCTTGTGCCCACTTCCATGGGGTATTCCTCACCATCTTCATTCAAAAAACGTCCGTAAAATGTTGCCTTCACTGCAGGCTTTCTGGTGATACCCCGTTCCGCCGCTCGTCTGGTCAGGTCGTCTCCCGTGGCCGTGTCTGCAAAAGTCCTGTCCTCCAGCATATCCAAATCGGCGTAAAAAGTGGCTGTTTCCGCCGCATTGGGAGCCAGTGCGTCAAAAATCAGACTTCCCTGCCGTTTGTCTCGTTTATCATCGATCTGGTCCAGCTTCCGCTCCATCAGTTCCTCATAGCTTTTCACCATCAAATATCCACCGTCCTTTCCGCCGTAACCTCGCCAAAGATAGTATGCACCAGAAATCCAGCCGTCACACTTCCCTTTTCCTGCTGAAAGGAAAAGTCCGTCACCGCCGTGATTCTGTCATCAGCCAGCAGTGCATCCTCAATCCGCTTTTTCAGCTCCGGAATCACATAGGTCACATTTTTCCCAAACAGTTCTTCCAGTTCAATGCCATAATTCCAATCATAAATGGCATATCTGTATCGTTCCGTCTGCAAAATTTTATGAATTGCCTGTTTCACGGCTTCCAGCTCATCCACCGTTCCCCGTGCCTCTGCCCGTTCCTCGTTGATTTTCCAAGTCAGGCTGGGGATGATTTTTTTCTCGATGCTCGCCATATCCAGCTCCACTTCCTGTGTTGGTGTCATCCTATCCCTCCTTTCTCACTCTGCCCAGCACCAGATACTGCTGCCCTCCGGCAGCCCGCACCAGTGCCACAGCCTCGCCGGTCTTTAGCTTTCTGTCCCTTATCATCCGATAATAGGACCATCTGTCTCCTTCCGTATCCGTCCATGTGCGGATACGCCCTTTTTCCTCCCATTCCAGCACCGCTTCTGTCAGCACCAAAAACGTCTCTGTCAATTCCAGCCCCTCTTCCAGTCGGATGCAGAGGGGCTCTGTCGCTGTCACCGTCCCGATGCAAAAATCCGCACCCGTTTCCGTCGCATCCAATGCCAGTTGTTTGATAATTTCAAGCATTTTTCTCCCCCTTATCCTCTCAGCCGTCTGCCGCAGCTTTCCCGCTCCTCCCAGAGCTTTTTCGTCATCTCTTGCATCAGCTTTTCTATGTCAAAGGGTTCCTCTGTCTTGGGTTCCTCTGTCTTGGGTTCTTCTCGTTTTACCGCTTCCGCCTTCGGGAATTCCTGCTCCCCTTGCGAAACAACAACTTTCTCCTGTTTCGCATCTTCTGTCACAGGCAAAATGCTCCGTTCCTCTCTTTCTTCCTCAAGCCTCTCCCAAAGAAAAGCCTGCCCCAGCTTGCTTTCCTCTGCCTCTGCCTGCCTTTCTTCCCGAAAAACCTCTGTCAAAAAAAGATTAGAAGCCTTCCGTTGCTCCGTCTTTTCCCCATCTTCCGCAGTCTCCGAATCCTTTTCCCGTCCATTCTCTTCTTCCGCAAAAAAAATCTGCTTTTCCTGTTCCAAAACGCTCCTTGCCTGTTTCTTTTCCTCAAAAACAGCCTCTTCCTTTTCTTCCCAGAAGGTCTTTTTCTTCTCCTTCTGGTTCAAAGAAACAGCATCGCCCATCTCAATAAAAGGATTTTCCACATTCTTCGCACCATTCCAAAACCCAATGCCCTCCGTTTCGCCTGCCCCAATCTTCTCCTTCCAAAAATCCAGCAGCCGCCCGAACAGCCCTTTCTTTTCCTTCTCCATTCCCCTTTTCACCTCTTATCCTCTGGCCTTCTCCGCAGCATCGATTTCAAGCTCTATGGCGGCACAGCAAAACATCCGCTCCGGTGTTGTCATTTCCGCCCATTCTCCGGGCCGTATCCCGTATTTCCGGAGGGCATAGCAGGCATAATCCGCCTCGTCCACGCCCTCCTCAATCAGTTTTTTGCCTGTGCCTTCCAAGCCCTTCTCCGCTGCTGAAAGCCGTTGATGTCCTTCACCGTTTCCAAAAGCCGCATATATTCCCCGGGGTAAAGCATCTCCTTCAAGGCCTTTTCCCCGCTGTCCGCCCCATAGCTTTCCCAAAGTTCCTTATCCTGCAAATCAGGCTTCACCACAGAAAGCAGGCACAACGCCGCCCATTTGTCCTTTTTGCCTTCCGCAGCCCTGCGGTATTCTTCCTCGCTGACTGCCCGAAGCTCCCAAAGCACCTCTGCGCCATCCTCTGCAAAGCAAGGGGAAATTTTCACCTTCCTATTTTCCGGAAACCCATTGTTCTCCTTCAAAAAGCTTCTCAAGTCCATCCTTATCCCTCCTCAATGCGAATATCCAATTGCATCCGATGTTCCCCGTCGGCAAAGCTATGGGTACAGCTTTCGATGAGGACTTTCCCCCTCAGGCTGATTTCCGCCAGTCCCGGAATTTCCAGCCAAATGCTGTTCCCGGCGTAAAGCATCACATCCCCATTGATGTTTTCAATGGTCAGCTTTTTCACCACTCTGCATTTTTCCTTCAGAATACTTTCTGCCAGTTCCTTCAGCTGCACGCTGTTCATGGTGTAGGGCACCCGCTTGTAATACTGCAGCCTGCCCCATTTTTTCACCTTGTCTCCCTGCTCCACTTCCCATGCTTTCCGCTCCGTTTCCTTCCGTCCCGCATGGTAAAGTCGCACTGCGTTATAAGTATCCTGACTGATATCCGTCTTGTATGTATACTCGCTGATGCCGCCGTCGCATTGCAGCACCGCATCCGCTTCCAGTTCCTTCCGCTCTTTTACCGTCAGCCAGCCTGCCTTATCAAAAAGGAAATATTCCTTCCCCGTTGTCTGCCCGCAGATTTCCAGTGCAGAAAGAATAATGTCCATCAGCGTTTCCCCTTCTTCGATCCGCTGAGGAATCTTCCACCCGCTGTCGGTGATTTCTCCCACCTGCAAGCCGTAGTCTGCTCCAATGGTCTGGATGATTTCCTTTGCCCCCTTGTTCAGGAAAACATACGTGGCCTTGTTCCTTGCCAGATAAAACATCTGGTCATAGGCAGTCACGCTGATGATCTGTTCGCTGGTTCTCTCCTTCGTCATCACAAAGCCGCTGAACCGCAAAATCGTATCCACATAAAGAGAAACCTTGTCCCCCTCCACGAAATTCACAATGCCATCTCTGACCACCTTAAATTTCAGCTTTCCGGCCTTCCCCATGACACTGGCGTACCATTCCACGCCCCCCTCCAAAATCGGTGTAGCATCGTAGATGTTGCTGCCGTGCTGCAATAAAAGCTTAATCGTCATCCCCTTCTCCCCTTTCTCTTACAGCTTCAAAACCTGCCCGGGATAAATCCTGTTCGGGTCAGCAATGCCGTTCTTCTGGGCAATTTCTTTATATTTCGTCCCATCGCCCAGCTGTTTTTTCGCAATGTTCCACAGGCAGTCCCCCTTCTGCACCGTATAGGCTGCAGCAGGATGCTTTGCCTGCCTCTGCTGCCCCTGCTCCACCATGGCATTGCCCTTAATGCTGTAACGGATACTTTTCGCCGCTTTCCATTCCTTCCAGTGCATCTCCACCCAGAAGTCCCCCTGTTCGCCGCCTTTTTCCGTTACTGTGTAATCCTCCAGCAGCACCTCAATGTTCCCACAAAAAAGCTGGGTCCCGTCTGCCATCCTTCGGAATAAGATTAGCTGTACGAGCTTTGCCGCCGCCTTGTATTCCTTGAAATAATTCAGGAAATATTCCGGCTCATGGAATCCATCCTCCGTCTGCACAAAGCTATACTGTCTCCCGGGAAGCAGCACTGTAAATCGAATCTCCTGCAGCCCCGGCTTTTTCGGAAGGTTCATTTCCCCGAAGTTCAGGATATACACCGTCTTGTTTCGGTTTCCCGTTTTTGTCTCCATCTCGGCAGGTGTCACAGGCAGCAAAATCTGCTTCCCGTCCTGCTTCAAATACAGTCGATACATCCGCCGTCACCTCCGTTGATTTCCTCCACAGCCCTGCGCAGTCGGTCGTATTCCCCCGCCAGCAGCAGCCGTTCCAGCAATCGTTCCGCCCCGACCACGCCATAGCTGTTCTGCAGTGCCGCATCCTTCAAGTCTGGAAATACCACACTTTCCACAAGCACCGCCCCTTCATATCTCTTCTCATCCTCGCCGCATCTTTGCCAGATGTCCTCGTTCTCTCTCTGGCTCATGGGGCGGATGCGCCAAAGCATCTGCCCCCCGTCTGCCGCCAGTCTTTCCGTCAGAAGGACTTCTCTTTCGCCCCTGTCCTTCCTGTTTTCTCTGTAAAAACATTCCTGTCCCAAAATATCCCCTCCCTTACCTTAATTGTTACAGTGCGTTAAAGCTGTCCAGCAGCTCCACGCCGCCAAAGGTAAATTTCATTTCCTCATCCATAGCCGCTTCGTCCACATCCAGCTTGCCAATGAGCATTTCTTCAATATTTACGTCCTTCAGCAGCACAGTCTGTCTGCCTGCATCCCCCGTAGGGTCCTCGTTGGTCAGCATCAGTTCAAAGTAGGTGTCCATGCCATTTTTCATGTACTCCACCATCACCTTTCTGAACAAACTGCTCACATAATACACCGTCATGGTGCCGGTGCCTTCCCAGCCGCCGCTTTTCTGCTGCTTGGCTGTCAGCCCCAGAATGGGAATGGTGGTTCTGGTTTTCTTCACCTTTGCCTTGATGTTTTTCACCTGCATCAGTTCATGTCTTTTCCCGTCAATGATGGCAAAGCAGGTACCCAGTGCCCCATTGACGGTGTCCTTTGCTCTCAAATAGCCCATCTATCGCACCTCCTTTACACAACTTCCACTTTCATGTACAGCTTTTCCATGGCATCCACAGGCTGCACGTTTTCATAAACCACCACATCCTGTTTTTCCACGCCTTTTTCCACAGTGAGGTCCTCCGCTGTGAAATTTTCAATGGCTTCAATTTTCATCAGCTGCTCATGGTACGCCAGAATTTCCGCTTTCAGTAGGTTTCTGCCGTTGGCATTGTTGCTCTGTTTCCCCAGATAATATTTGCTGAAGATGTTCGCCACATCGTTTGCAATACTGTCCAGCACCCTTACTACTCTGTTGCCGGAAAAATCGCTGTTCTTAGCCGCTTCAAAGGAAGTAAAGCTATTGATATCCCGCAGCACCCGCAGCTTGCCGTCCTCCTCATAGAACAGAAACTGCCCTGCCTGGATGCCCTTGATGTACTCGCTCTTTTTCAGCTTTGCGTTTACTTCATATTCGCCGTCGTAAACCATGTTTGTCAGGCTTTCATTCACTTCCGCCCCTGCTGTAGCGCCTGCTACCCAGTAAACCAGCTCACTGGCTGTCCCCACGGAAATGACCCCTTCGTGGTCTGCTTCCGCATAATCATGCAGCACGGTCACGAATTTTACGCCTTCTTCCTCTCTCATCCGCTTTGTGAAATTCACGAACAGCTTCTTCGTTGTCTCGTTGCTGCCGTTGTAAGCCAACACATTGAAATCCTCCGCTTCTGCTGCCGCCAGAAAATCCGTATATGCACTGCCTGTTGCCTCCTCTGTGGTGCCGCCCGTCAGGTACAGCCCTGCCGCCGCTGTCAGTGTACCTGTGCCTTTGAAGGAAACATACGCATTCTCTTCCAGTTCTTCGATGCTCGCCACTGTCTGGCTGTCCATCAGTTCTGTCCCTAGATAGGTCTCCACATCGAACTTTCCTTCCTCATCCACGTTTGCCGTGATGGCAACACAGATGTCGTTGCCTCTCTCGCCGCTGTATTTTGCCGTCACCGTCAGGTTTCCTTCTGTCGCAGTCGCCTTTTTGCCGCCGTTCAGCCGATACAGATGTACCTTCTTCGCGTGCAGGAAAAGCTCCCGCATGTCCTTCATCTTTTCATCCAGATAATCATAGCCAAAAAGGGCTCTGCTGTCTGTCCGAAAGTCTGCCGCTTCCACTGTCAGCATCCCTTCTCTGCCCCAGTCCATTTCCATGCCGACACAAACCACGCCTCTTTCCCCCAGGCTGCCCATAGCTCTGGGTCTGGAAACAAAATTGATGTATGCCCCGGGCAATACCTTGTTCTGCACTAAAAAAGTGCCGCCGCCTAATGCCATATCAATGCTCCTTTCTTTTTCCTGTCAAATATACCTGCATTTCCTTTTCCGCCTCTTCCTTGGTGTATGCTCTGTCCTCCAGCACTGCCTGCACCAGATCAGCCCCATACCCAAAGGTCTTGCTCTTACTCAGCTGTTCCCTGCTGAATGTCGCCTTCTGTTTCATAACCCACTGTTTCCTTTCCGTTGTATTCCAGCCGTTCCATCAGCCCGATTTCTTCCTCATCGTAAAGGATGTGATATTCATATTCCGCCGTCACCTTCACGCCCTCTGCCGTCTTTTCCTGCTTCATGCCGCTTGCCGCAAATTTTTCGTCTGTCCCAATGATACACAGTGCTTCATAAAGCCCATCTACCGCCGCCAGTCCTTCTGCCGCCGCTGTTTTCGCCTCGCCGCAAAAATACTGAATCTCCACTGTAACTTTTCTTGCCGCTCGTCTCCCCAGCAGCCGCTTCTGCTCCATCTCCGTAATCTCCACTGTAAAGCAAGGCCGTTTTCCTCCTTGGGGCACTCTCTGCCCATAGACCGGCAGGGCGAATTTTTCAGAGATGGCCTTTATCACTGCTCTTCTGATTTCTTCCGTCATACCGTATCTCTCCTTCTCAACCCCACTGCCTTATGGGTCAAAAACACCTGACTGTCTCCTGCCGCAAAATACTGCCGTTCCTCGCCGTTTTCCTTCCGCACCCGAATGGCACTTCCCGCAGGAATCTTCTTCCCCGCAGGGTAAAGCAGAATGACCGTCTTTTCCATCTCCGCCAGCAGTCCGTTTTCCCCACAAGGAGTGTTTTTTTCCGTCAGGCGGCAGGGGAAGCTGTCGGCCTCCCCCTTCTGGTGCATGGTTTCGCCCCAGTCCGCCTTTTCCTCTTGGAAAATCTCCACATAGCAGGTGTCCCAGAATAGGCTCTCCACGGCTTTTTTCGCTCTTGCAAATTCCTGCTTCATGCCGCTTCCTCCTTACCAGTCCATCCGTCTCCAACGGTCAAGCTCCACCTTGAAGCAGTCCAGCAGCTTTTCTTCCTCTGCCCCATATCCGTCCTCCTGAAAGGTGATGGAAACGTCTCCTTCCTTGATGCTTTTTGCCTTCTGGGAAGACGTCGCAGCTGCACCGCTGTCCAGCAGCATCCCCGCCAGCGCCACACCTGCCCCTAGCAGTTCTTCGGGCAATGTATCCATGTTGCAGTAGGCCTTCATCATCTCTTCGCTGCGCCCTGCCGCAAATTCCATGGCGGCAAGATCCTCTTCGGCTCTCAATTCCTGCAGCTTCGCCAGAATTTTTTCCTGCATCCTTCCGCCGCCTTTCCTTATGCGTTGCTGATATTCACCAGAATACCGTCCATGCCGTTATCTGTAATCCAGATATCATGGTATTTTCTGTAGTCGATCTTCCACGCATTGGCGTTCTGGTTTGTCATAGGGTCAAAAATTCTTGTCACATCTGTTTTGGAAATGGCCACAGGTGCGCTCTTCACCATGATGATCCAGTTGATGCCCTTCGCATCCTCTGCCTTGGCAAAGCCGCCGTCGGTTTCATTTTCTGTTACGCCGTCCATAAAATCATATTTTGTCTGGAATCGTGCAGAGGGCACTCTGATAATGGGACACCCGTCAATTTCCTTTACCTTCAACTCTGCGCTGCCCTGCTGGAATACACCGCTTTCCAGCACGTTTGTGCCACCCTTTGCCAAATCCAGCATCCCTGCCACCTTGGCGCTCATGGCAATGATCAGTTCACAGCCGTCGCCTACGGCATCCCGAATGGCAGTCATATCGTTCATCAGGTTTTCAAAAATGGTATCCACCGCCGCTGTGTATTCCTTTATTTTGCCCGCTGTTTTTGCCAGTTCCGCAATCTTGCTGTAACGGTAAGCGTCAATTTCAGGAATCACCTTTGTATTCTGGAATTCCCGCATCACCGCCCCTGCGGTCGCCGCAAAATTTGTTTCGTCCACATCCATGGCGTCCAGCTGGAAGGTTCTGCCTCTGTCCTGGGTCAGCTTTCTTGTTTCATAGGTCACTGTTACCGCGCCCTTGGCAAAGCCGCCGTCTCTGTCATAGTCCCCCAGACCGCTCATCTGCATTTTAGGGATTTTCACCTCCGCACCGCCGTTATACTGCACCTGTCCCGCATTTCCTTCCATCCAGCCGGTTGTGGATTTTTCCACCAGCTGGCTGTCCAGTTCTTCCATAAAAACAGATGCATATTCAAAACTGTTAAAACTCATCTTTCATCCTCCTTATCTGCCCAGACCTCTTCTGAATGCCGCTCTGATTTCGTCCTCTCTCTTTTTCTGGCTGCTTTTTGCTGTGCCTGTACCCTTTTTCTTTTCCGCCTTTTCATAGAACAGATAAGGCGCCTCTGCCTTCACTGCCTCCATATCCAGCCCTGTCAGGCCTTCCTTCTGGTCATAGGACACTTCTTCCATATCGATCAGTGCCATAATGGCCTTTACATTTTTGCCGCCGGCCTCCAAAATGGCTCTTTCCACCGCCGCAGTTTTTCTGTTTTCCGCCAGTTCGCCGTCCTTGCCGTCCAGGGCCTCCTGCATTTCCTGCATCTGGCTTTCCATCTCCTCCGCAGCCTGCATCAGTTCCACCTTTGCCACCGCGTTCACCATGCCTTGCTTGGCAAATTTCTCTACCATCTGTGTCAGTTTCATTCTTCTTTCCCCTTTCTTTCTCTTTCCAGCTGTTCCATTTCGCTGTTCACATCCTCCACAAAGGGATGTTTTCCCAGCAGTGTCTTTTCGCTGACAATGCCCTTGCTTTCCGCAATAATCTGCATAGTCTCCAAATCATCGGTGATACCGTTGGTGTTCAACGTAATCTGGATTTTTCTCCAATCCCAATCTGTGCCGTTTTCCCGGTTCCGGTCATCCACCACAAAACGGAAAAACTCCTTCACCGCCTTTTTGATCTCTGGCACAACGCCATTGATTTTCAGGTAAAACATGGCATACTGGAATTTCAGTGCCACCCCGCTGGCGGCTTTGCCCCAGTCATCGCTGTCGGTGTCCACCCCCATGCCGAAGTGGAAAATGTCCTTCCTGAGCATCTGCATCCAGTCCAGCCTGCCCTCCACAGGCAGTTGCACCTGCTTGGCCTCCACGCTGCCGCTGCTGTCGCTGATCTGCACCGCCTTGTTCACCTGCAGCTTTCGTGCCACGGCGCTGGCTGTCTCGCCGCCGTAGCCCTGAATCACCCAATAGAGGTCTACCAAATCCAGCAAATTATTTGTCCCTTCGCTGCTCACATAATCGTAAGCATCGATAAGCCCCTTCACTAGCTGCAAATCCGTCATTTCCCTGTCATTGTTCCGCAGGGGAATAAAGGGCACTCTCCCCCAGCCGTGTTCCACAGTCTCCCTTTCCTCGCCGTCCATCAGCTCCGTCACCGTCCAATGACCGCATTTGTTGTCTTTCAGGAATTCCCCGTCGCTGTTCTCCGTGTAATAGGTCACATTCTCCGCTGTCCACCATTCCACACGCCGCTTGGTTTTTTCTCTGCCGCCTTCCAACACCTTGATGTCATAGTATCGAATCACTTCCTTGATATCCTGCTGATAGACCTCATCGTAAACCACGATGACCTCCTCCGCAGGCACAATGCAGTATCGGAACTCCCCTTCTTCGTCATAGTAAACGTGCAGATATTCCACACCCTTGTTTGCCGCCCCGGTAATCCATTTCTGCAACATACTGTTGAAGCCCTCGTCAGCAAAATCCGTCAGCATAGCTTCAAATTCTCTGCTCTCCTGCCCCCTTACGCTGATGGTAGGCTCTCTCCCCACCAAATAAGCAGTCTTTTGTGCCACCAGCGCATGGTGAAACGGGTTCACACAATGGTGATTGCTTCGGTTGGGGTTGAAAAACATCTGCATCCTTTCTTCCCCGTCTCTCCCCGTTTCAGAAACAGGGCTTCTGCGAAAATCCTTCTGCAAAACGTCATGCTTCCCCTGATAATATCGCTCGCCCTCCTCCATCCTCTTTTTCTTGTCGCTGTTTTTGTCCTCCTGAATGATTTCCTTCAGAATGTGGCTGTCGTTGAGGCTTTTCCCCGCCGCCAGCCTTGCTTTCAGCAGTTCCATTTCTGTGATAAACAATTCCCCTTCTCCTTTCTCTACCTGATTCGTATGTGTCTCATGTCATCCTCTCGGCTGTAACGCACCGCATCAATGGCATGATTTTCTCTGTCGGGGAATGCGGCCTTCCAGCCGCCTTTTCCGTCCCCTTCATATTCGTATCCGTAAAATTCCTTTGCCGTCTCCGGGCATCGTTTCGGGTCAATGATGATTTCCTCCAAATCCTGTAACCACTTGATGCCGTAATACACGCTGTCAGGTCCCTTCTTCGCCCCCACCGCAGCCACCCCATATTCCCGCATCTCCGCAATGGATTTTGGCTCTGCGCTGTCGCAAATCACTGCCCTGTGGTTGGGGTTCTCCTTCCAAATCTCCTCTGCCAGCCGTCGGTTGCTCATACCCTGTGCCCGCAGTTCAAAGAAAATATACAGCCGCCTTCTGGTCTTGTCGTAGTGGTTCACCGTGTAATGCAGTGGGTCTACGGCATACCCCCAGTCCAGCCCGCGGCTGATTCTGTCAAAAGCAGCAATTTCCTCGTCAGCGATTTCCCGTAACGTCAGGTTGCGAAAAACCTCACCGCCGCCCCCCGTCACTTCCCCTAAGTATTCATGTCGGTACGTCTCCGGGTGCCGCTTCCGAATATATTCCGCCTCCGCCAAGAATTGGCTGCCCAGCCATTCTTCCGGCATCTCTTTGTAGGTGCTGTGATGTACCAGCCTGTCCTCCCGTCCCTCTGCCATCTCCTGATTCACCCAGCTTCTGGCGTGCTTGGGCGGATTATAGCTGTAAAAGATGCGAAATTCCTCGCCCCCTCGCATCAGGCTTTGGTTCAGGTTCCGCAATTCCTGCATCCCGCCAAATTCATCCACCTCTTCATACCAGATAAATTTGGCATACCCCCGCTGAAATTTGATGGATTTCAGCTTTCTCGGGTCGTCGCAGCCCCGAAAGAGTACCTTCTGCCCGGTGCTTTTCCGCACCAGCTCCATGGGGCTCACCTTTCGCTCCCATTCATCCTCCACACCCAAAGCATGAATGGCCCATGTCATCTGCTCGAACACGCTGTCCCGCAGATTTGCCGCCACCTTTCGCAGCACAACCGCATTGGCATCCTCGTCCTCCACCAGCCCCAGTATGATTTCAATGGAAAGAAACGAAGATTTTCCGCTGCCTCTCCCACCTTTCAGCCAGTAATGGGTATGCTTTCCTTCTCGGATATCTCTGTGCAGTCCGTAAAAACCCTTCCCGATGCACTGGCTCAGTCTCGTCACCCTCATGGCAGGTCATCCACGATGATGATGGGGCTTTTTTCTTCTGTCTTTTTCCCTTTTTCAAACAAGCTCTCCCGCTTGCCCAAAAGCTCCGCCGCTTTCATCCGCAACTTCGGGTCATCGTCCTCCCGCATCATTTCCGTCAGGAAACACAGAATTTCTTCCTTCTCTGCCACTGCTGTCTCCTCTTCCCCTTTCGGCAGGTTTTTTTCCGCCTGCTCTGCCGCCTGCTCCTTCTGCCTTTGGATCTCCTTCTGGATTTTCTCCATCCGCAGCATATCGCCCACCGTTCTGCTGATGTTCCGATACCCCAACAGCTTCGCCGCATCCAAGGGCTTCATCCCGGCGGCACATAGCCTGCAAAATTCCTTCTGCCGTTCCGTCAGTGTTTTTCTCTCTGCCACATTTGCATCGCCTCCTTTCTCCACTGCTCCCTCAATATATCCCCTTCCAACTCTTACATAGTCTCATTCTTCTCCATCTGCAGCAGCTTTTCCAAAATCCTGTCCTGCATCCGAAACAGCGTTGCTCGGCTCATATGCAGTTTCATCCCAATGAAATCAAAGCCACACCCCTTCTCGTATCGCATCTGTATGTATGCCTGCTCTTCCTCTTCCAGCCCCTGCAGCATCTTGTCCATCTGTTTTTTCTGCTCCATGATTTCCATGATCTCCCCCTGCAGCTTCTCCATGTCTCCTTCATATTGCCTGTCAATCTCCTCCAGCATCTGGGCCACTGCCGCCGAATCATTCTCTTCCATCAGCTCCTTCTGTTCTTCCCGCCGTTTGATGATCCTCTTCATTGCCTCCTGTCTCCGTCCACATCGCTCCATAGCATCTCCCCAGTCCAACAGCCGTATCTTCATACGCCCTTTGTCGCTGTCCATTCTTCCTTTCACATATGCCTTCCAACCCAATCTCTTCTCCCCCTCCATATTGCAAACGCATATTCTCGTTTCAAAAGAATATCAGGAATATTTGTTCTTATTTTTATCTAACATTTTCCCTTCCTTCCTGTCAAGAGCAAATGAGACGATTGAGACTATCTCATACAATGCCGCAGCAGCCTTCCTTTTTTCCAAAAATAGAAAAAGACCCCAAGTCCTTTCGAACTTGAGGTCCTCTCACCTTTATCCTTCGGGAATCCACAGTGCCTGCCCTTCATAGATCATATCCGCATTTTTCAAATCGTTTGCCTCTATGATCTTTGCAATCCCACTGTTATCTCCATAGAATTTTCTGCTGATATATCCTAAGCTATCCCCGCTTTCCACGATATATTTTTTGTTTGTCACCTTTTCTGCTGTAGGCTCTGTTGTCTGCCCGTTTTCTGCCTGCTGTACGGCAAAAACGCTTTGCACCTTCACCCCTTCGAAATCTTCTGCCAAAGTCTGATAGGAAGTCTGCATGGCTAAAAGCTCCGTCTCCACCATCTTTAACCTGTCCAAGCTCTGCATCATAGCCACCCCCATGCAGACGCAAACGGCACAAAGCACACAGCTTACCGCCGCCAGCAGTCGGTCATGTTCCTTCTTGGCCTGCTTCACTTCCTTCTCCCGCTTCTGCAATACCCGCCGAATCTCCTTCGCCGCATCCATCCGTTCCTCCGCCGAGGGCTTTCTTCTCTGCCGCTCTCTGCCCTCCGCCTGTTCTGCCGCAAAAATCTCCGCTTCCGCCTGTGGGCTTGTCCCTTCCTGCATCTCCTCTCTGGGGCGGATCATGCTGTTTTCCAGCATATATTCCTGCATCTCTCGGTTCCTGTCGTAATATACAAAATACCCTCTGGCCTGTCGCAGCCCTGTTCCGTCCTCATTGTAAATATAAAAGGTGTCCAGCTTGTCCATGGTATCCACCACAAACAGTACCTGCCATTTTTCCTTGAAATATTCTTTATGGAACACCTCGTCCCGGGCCATCAAAAACGACCCAAAGCTGGGCTGACAATGCACCCAACCTACAATGTTCATCCCTTTAAAATAAGTCTGCATTTGCCCGCCAATATATTCCCATGTCTCTTCGCTAAAGCATTCTACGCCGTTTTGCTGCACTGTTCCTTTTCCCTGAATTGCCCCGGAAATCACCAGCACATCCTGCCCTTCGACCTCGTAATGCTTCCCAATCAGCGCAGCCAGCTTTTCCTTCCCGCCGCCGCTTCTGCCGTATTGATAGAGATATGTATAAACATAATCCTCCACAAAAATCTTCACATGGTTCTCAATGCTTCCCATCTGCTTCGTCCGGGCAGGCATAGAAAATTCCTTCCCTGCCGTGCCGTATAAATTGCTGTCGCCATCAAAATAGTATTGCATGCTGCTTCCTCCTTTTGCGTTGTTCTCGTTGCTCAGACTGAAAATCGTATCTTTCCATTCCTGTCTACAAAGATACCATTTCTTCTTTGCATATCCTGTCAAACGCTGTCGGCGCAGCCCCTTTTTCATCAGCAAAAGCCGCCCTTTTTCGCTGTTGAAAAAGGAGCGGCTCGGCAATTTATGTGTAACGTTTTATCTGAAGTTTCTCGGCTTCGGAAGTTCTCGAAGTGCGCCCAGTCGGGCGAAACTTACGGTTAAACAAACCGACTGCTCGCCCGTTTAGAACTACATCGGCAAAACAAAAAGGCTCTTTCTTACTTTTTATGCTAAAAAGTAACAAAAACGTATGGTCGCTTGCGCTCCTATATAGGGGATTTCCGCATATCCCCCACACCCCCACAACGGTCTAAGGGGAACAATGTTCCCCTTAGATATCCCTTCCCCCCAGTGCCTTACGGCAAGGAGAAAAGCGGCGCAGACGAGCCTAAATTTATCATTGACTTTTGAAACGCAAAATGATAATATAATTATGGGTTTCAAAAGTGAGGTGAAAATATGCCCGAAAAAAAGAAAATGGGTCGCCCAACCAACAGCCCAAAAACAACGCAATTTAGTATTCGTTTCGATGAAAAAACATTGGAAATTTTAGATGCTTATTGCAAAAAGAAAAATCTGACACGCCCGCAAGCTGTCAGATACGCTGTTCAGCGACTCAAAGAAGAAAAATAAAAGGAGTTTCGCCCGCCCTGAGAAAGCAAAAACGAAACTCCCACGCACCAAGCAAGGTACGCAAATAGTATAGCACTGCATACCTCTGTTTGGCAAATCTAAAAATATAAACGGAGGTTATTTTTATGGAAGAAATCAAACAACAGCTTTATGAACTGCAAAACCTGACCTACCAGCTAGACTATATCAATGGTCTGGTCTATATCCTGCGGGAAGCCCTTCGCATCAATGAGGATGTTTTAAATATCCACTATACCATGTCCTCTGCTTATATCAGCAATCTCATCATGGAATTTGAAGAAAACCTCGATACATTGATGGAAAAAATGTTCCGCTCCTTCTCAAAGCTGCCAAAACAATCCGCCTAAGCCTGCCGGGAGGATAGACAGCCGGTTCTTCCCTGCCCCCGCGCAGGTGGCCTGTCGGTGGGAATGTATACTCGTATCTCTTTCCCACCGACACCCACCGAGGGAAGGGGGCATCGAAAGCCATCCCTTTGCCTCCATTTTGGCTCGCTTGAGCCCATCTCGAGAACGCCTGAAGCCGAGAAGCTATAAGCTAAAACTTCACATGGGAACCGCCATACCAAAACTCCCCTTACATCAACGGTGCCAATACCTTCAGCAGCCACCCCTCCAACCGCAGCAGAAGTGTCCCCTTCTTATAATTTTCCAAGGTAATCTCTTGGCATTTTTCCAGTGTCGCCTGAAAATCCTTCTCAATATTCTCAATTTCATCCACCTGATACAAAAACGCCGCACATTCAAAATGCAAATACAAGCTTCTGTAATCCAAATTGATGGTGCCCACCACAGCCTTTTCATCATCACTGGTGAAAACCTTCGCGTGAACAAATCCGGGTGTATATTCGTAAATCTTCACCCCCGCCTTCAACAGCGCAGGGTAATGGTTCTTCGCCAGAGCAAAGGCAAATTTCTTATCGGGCACATGGGGCAAAATCAGCTTCACATCCACCCCACGTTTTGCCGCAAAACTCAACGCCGTAATCATCCTCTGGTCGATAATCAGGTATGGTGTCATAATATGCACATAGTCCTCCGCCCGGTTCAGGATATCCATGTAAACCGTTTCCCCAATCAGCTCGTCATCAAAGGGGCTGTCCCCATAGGGCATCACAAACCCCGCAGCCTGCTGGTCTTTCTCTTCCTTCTCCAGATATTCCCCATATTCCGCCTGCTTTTCAGAAACGCTCCACATCTGCAAAAACATCATTGTCAACCCCTGCACAGCGTCCCCTTTCAGCATCACTGCCGTATCTTTCCAATGGCCATATTTCTCCACGCGGTTGATGTATTCATCCCCGATGTTGATGCCCCCCGTGAAGCCTACCTTCCCGTCAATGACAAGAATCTTTCGGTGGTCACGGTTGTTGTAGTGGGTAGAAAGAATGGGCTGTATGGGCGCAAACATCTTGCACTGAATCCCCTTAGCCTTCAATTCCTCCGGATATTTGTAAGGCAGATCAAACATCGCGCAGGTCCCGTCATACATCACCCGCACCTCAACACCTGCCTTCGCCTTTTCTTCCAAAATCTCAAGGATTTTTTCCCACATATACCCTTCCTTCAGAATAAAATACTCCATAAAGATGAATTTTTCCGCCTTTGCCAGTTCTTCCAGCATGGCTTCAAATTTATCCTCGCCCAAAGGGAAATATTTCACCTTGGTATTTTGATAAACAGGAAAATTCCCATTTTTATGTACGTAGCCTGCCAGCTTTGCAGTCCCCATGTCTGCTTCTTCCAATGCCCGCAAAACCTCGGCATCCTGTTTCACAAAATCCTCCGTCTGCTTGTAAATACTGCTCAGCCGCTTCTCTAGAAACCGATATCCCGGCTGCATTTTTACATACAAATACAATGCCCCACCCACCAAAGGCAGCAGCATCGTGATGATGGTCCACATCAGCTTTGTCTCTGGGCTCTCTTCTTTGTTGATGATGATTAGCACAATGCATAGTGCAAAAACCATGTAGCCCCCAAAAACCATGGGTATGTATTGACCGAAAAAGTTCACCATGCAGAACATCAATAAAATTTGAACGATAAACAGCAGCGCGATCACCGCAGTCCGCCCATAAACCACCCGCATAGCACTCTGACGCCCTTTTTGCAAAACCGTATTTTCTTCTAAAATTTTCTTTTCTTCTCTGCTCATTCTCTGCTCGCCTCAATCCGATCCCGCAATGCCTGCATCCGCAGATCCAACATACTGCTGGCTTCTGCACATTTACTCAATTCTCTGGAGATCTCTTCCGCATTCTCAATATTTTTCTTATATTTCAGCTTGTGTTCCAAACTTGCCCAAAAATCCATGGCAATGGTTCTAAACTGCACTTCCACCTTCATGTTTTTCTTTTCATTGGATAAAAAGATTGGAATTTCCAAAATCAAATGCAGACTTCTGTATCCATTGGGCTTCGGGTTCACAATATAATCCTTTACCTCTAAAACTCTGATATCATCCTGATCTGTCAGCATTTTCGCTGTCATATAAATATCATCAGGGAAAGAACAGATCACCCGGATACCCGCAACATCTGCCAGATTCTCTTCGATCCCTTTCACACTCATCTCATATCCCTTCCGCTGCATCTTTTCAATGATGCTTTTGGGGGATTTGATCCTGCTCTTGATGGATTCAAAAGGATTGCGGTTGTTTTTCATAGTAAATTCTGCATTCAAAACATTCAGCTTCGTTTCCACTTCCATCAGCGCACATCTGTATTGCATCATCAGTTCCATAAAAGGTCTTGCTTGCTGCAGCAGCACCTCAGGAAATTCAGATGTTGTCAATGCTTCCAAATCGAATTCTTTTTTTAATTCCATCTATTCCGCCTCCTTTTCTATTATGTAAACAGTATAGCATATCCCCCGAATCTTGTCTATTTTCTGTTTCTCCCCGTTGCCATAAAACCTATTGGCTCCTGCTGCTTCACAGTTTCCCCCGCAGTTCCTCCCCTTTCCTCATTGCGTAAAATTCCATAATAAATATCCACCGGCAAAGCCGGTGGTTTTAAGAACAACCCTAAAGGGTACTTCACCAGCCACCCCTCAAGGGGTACGTTTTAAGCTGAAGCTACCAACCGCAAAGAGTATATCGTTTTATTTATTCTAAAATTGATTTAAATGGATCAGTATACTCTTTTAATGCTATTTGGTCATATATTTAATCTTCATGTTCTTGTTCTCTGATATATTTTGCAATACCTTCCTTGTTGCCTCCGACTGTACTCACATAATATCCTCTACACCAAAAATGTCGGTTCCCATACTTATACTTCAAATTTGAAAACCTTTCAAATATTATCATAGTACTTTTTCCTTTGAGATACCCCATAAAATCACTTACTCTTTGATTTGGCGGTATCTCCACCAACTGTGGATGTGATCTGGCATTGCATGCGCCTCTATTATGTTTACATGTTTGCGCTCACATAACTCTCTTAGTATCGCTCCAATTTCCTTTTTTAACTTTCCGTAGATTACTTTTCTTCTGTATTTAGGCGCAAACACTATGTGATATTGACATTTCCAACTTGTATGCGCTAAACTGTATGTGTCATTAGCTTTGTTCTTCATTTCTAATGTCCTCCGTTCTGTTTGGTCTCGGTTGGTAGCCGCTTCCAATATAGCAGAACGGTGTTTTTTTGTATATGCTGACACTAAAGTCCGTACATTCCACCTGCATAGCAGGTGGTTTTTATTCCTGCATAAAAAAAAGAGACCTCTAAAAGAGGTCTCTTAAAAACTAATTCAGTTTTCATTAGCTGTTTGCTTTTGCTGCTTTGTATTTTCTTACAGCTTCAGCCAGTTTAGGCAGGATCTGTTTCAGGTCGCCAACGATACCCAGGTCAGCTACTTCGAAAATAGGAGCGGATTCGTTTTTGTTGATAGCGATGATCAGTTCAGAGTTTTCCATACCTGCAACGTGCTGGATAGCACCGGAGATACCGCATGCCATGTACAGGTCAGGGCGTACTGTTTTACCTGTCTGACCAACCTGTCTGTCTTTTTCAATCCAGCCAGCGTCTACACATGCTCTGGAAGAACCAACTTCTGCGCCCAGTGCATCTGCAACGTCTCTGATGATGTCGAAGCCCTGAGGACCACCGATACCACGACCACCGGAAACGATCAGTTTCGCTTCTGTCAGGTCAACGGATTTCTTATCGGATTTAACAGCTTCCAGAATTTCAACGTTCATGTCTTCTGCTGTGAAGTTTACGTCGAATTTAACCAGTTCGCCTGTTCTTGTTTCGTCTTTCGCGATCATTTTCATAACGCCAGGACGTACTGTAGCCATCTGAGGTTTTGTTCTGGGACACATCAGAGTAGCCATGATGTTACCGCCGAATGCGGGACGTGTCATCAGCAGAGCTCTTTCGGGTGTTGCGTTACCCATTTCAGCTTCTTTCGCCAGTTCAGCTTCTGTTTTAGCCATTCTCAGACCTGTTGTATCGGCAACCAGACCAGTTTTTACACGGCTAGCTACACGAGGAGCAACGTCACGACCGATGGAAGAAGCACCAAACAGCATGATTTCGGGATCAAATGCTTTGATAACTTCTGTTACAGCTTTTGTGTAGGGTTCTGTTACATAGTTTTCCAGCATGGGATCGTCAACCAGGATAACTTTGTCAGCGCCATAGTGGAAGATTTTTGCAACTTCGCCTTCGATGTTGTGACCCAGCAGCACTGCTACTACGTCATCTTTCAGATCTTCTTTCAGTCTTGTAGCTTCACCAACAAGTTCCAGACCTACGTTCTGAACCTTGCCGTATCTCTGTTCCATTACTACGAAAATACCTTTACTCATTGTAGGGTTTCCTCCTTATATTTCAAATTTTAGTATCCGATTCGTCGTCTAATAAGATTAGATGATGAATTTAGCTTCCAGTTTGTCCATGATAGCTTTAACAGCTTCGTCTGCAGACAGACCTTCCAGAATTGTACCAGCGCCTTTAACTTCTTTAGTGAAGGACTGATATACGTTTGTAGGGGAACCCTTCAGACCGATCATATCCAGTTCCAGGTCGTTTTTCAGTTCTTCGAAGCCCAGAACTTTAATTTCTTTTTCGTAAGCTTCAACGATACCTCTTACGGACATGTATCTGGGTGTAGCCAGTTCAGCGATTGCTGTCAGCAGGCAAGGTGTTTTGATTTTGATGATGTGGTAACCATCTTCGTACTGTCTCTTAACTACTACGTAGTCAGCTGTAGCTTCTTTTACTTCTTCTACGTAAGAAACCTGAGGCAGGTGCAGTTTTTCAGCGATCTGGGGACCAACCTGAGCTGTGTCACCGTCGATAGCCTGACGGCCTGTGATGATCAGATCATAGCCAATGTTTTTCAGAGCTGCTGCGATAATGCCGGATGTAGCATATGTATCGGAACCACCGAATTCTCTAGCGGATACCAGATAAGCTTCATCACAACCCATAGCCAGAGCTTCTCTCAGTGCAACGTCAGCCTGAGGGGGGCCCATGGAAACTACTGTTACTGTGCCGCCCAGCTGTTCTCTCAGCTGCAGAGCTGCTTCGATACCTGTTTTGTCATCGTGGTTGATGATAGAGGGAACACCGTCACGGATCAGTGTGCCTGTCTTAGGATCGATTTTAACTTCTACTGTATCGGGTACCTGTTTAATACATACAACGATTTTCATTATAGTTGTTCTCCTTCCAAATTTTTAGTAATAAGCTTTTTTCAAAATGAACTCTTAACTCTCAAGATCAAACTTTCATGGAGCCAGCAACGATCATTCTCATAGCTTCGTTTGTACCTTCGTAGATTTCTGTGATCTTAGCGTCTCTCATAGCTCTTTCTACGGGGTATTCACGGCAGTAACCGTAGCCACCGAACAGCTGAACAGCCATTCTTGTTACTTCGTTTGCAACTTCGGAAGCAAACATTTTGCACATTGCAGCGTAAGGAGCGTAGTTGCCATGCAGGTCTTTTTCTGTAGCAGCTCTCCATACCATCAGTCTAGCAGCGTCTGTCTTTGTCTGCATTTCAGCCAGTTTGAACTGTGTGTTCTGGTATTTGCCGATAGGTTTGCCGCCCTGTTTTCTTTCTTTAACATATTTCAGTGTTTCATCGATAGCACCCTGTGCGATACCTACGGACTGAGCACCGATACCGATACGACCGCCACCCAGTGCTGTCATAGCGATTTTGTAGCCCTGGCCTTCTTTGCCCAGCAGGTTTTCAGCGGGAACTTTTACGTTTTCATAGATTACTTCACAGTTGGAAGCAGCTCTGATACCCATACGTTCGATGTTGGGACCAACGGACAGACCTTCAAAACCTCTTTCAACGATGAAAGCGGACATGCCTTTAGGGCCTTTGGATTTGTCTGTCAGAGCAAATACGATGAATGTATCAGCGAAACCGGAGTTTGTTGTGAACATTTTTGTACCGTTCAGAACATAGTATTTGCCGTCTTCTGTTTTGTCAGCTGTTGTTTTAACACCAGCAGCATCTGTACCAGCACCGGGTTCTGTCAGACCAAAGCAGCCGATCTTGGAACCGTCAACCAGGGGTCTCAGATATTTCTGTTTCTGTTCTTCTGTACCGAACTCATTGATGCAAGGGCAGCAAAGAGATGTATGTACGGACAGTGTGATACCTGTGGAAGCATCTACTTTGGACATTTCTTCCATGCACAGTGTGTATGTCAGAACGTCTGCACCCTGGCCGCCGTATTCTCTGCTGTAAGGAATACCAAAAGCACCGATTTTCTGCAGTTTCTGAAGCAGTTCTCTATCGTAATCTTCTGCTTCGTCCATGTCTTTAGCGATTGGTTTAATTTCTGTTTCAGCAAATTTTCTGAACAACTCTTGCTGAAGCATCTGAGTTTTTGTTAATTTGAAATCCATTCTAATATTCCTCCTATTTTTTAAAAATTTTGAAACATCCACGATGAGGCCACATCGGGGTGTTCCATTAAAAAACAACCTACTTCCTTACGACGCTGCCGTATGGACGCAGTTTATCAGCTTCTCATTTTTTGCTTGCGCATATCAACGAGAAGCCATAATGCCTCCACAATGAATATACCATTTTTGTTTAAAATTTGTCAACATCTTTGTCGATAAATATTACATAAAAAACGGCTGCGTTTGTTGGTAATACCGACATATTTTCCAGTGTCGGCGAATGGAAAAAAACCTACAAAAAAACAGTTCACAAAAACCCCCGTGGCTAGCTGTTCCTACGGGAATTTTTTCACACATTTGGATCTTTCCCCTTTTTCTTTGGAATCAGCACCGATTGGCGCCTTTTACGCCGGCAAATCCCATTATTTCGCATGCGAATCATACTGCCGAAAAAAAGGCACGCCTCCCATCTTTGCGTGTGTTTCTCTGTTTTTCTGTCTTTCTTCACTTTACACTATTGTCATTTCTCTGTCAATATATTTCGCATAGAAGTTATTTTATACCCGTCTTATTTGTCTGACAAACAACCGTCATATTACACAATAGACATCATATATTTCTGAAAATCCATCTCTCATTTTAAGAAATTCCTACATCATTTTCATTCCTTTTCTTACGGCTCCCCTTCCCCACAAGCCTCCACTGTCTCCTCGTACACAAAAAAAGGAGTACCCTATTGGATACTCCCTTTGATGAGTCACATATTAGATTATCAAAAATTATTCGATAACTTCTACTACGGAACCAGCGCCTACTGTTCTACCACCTTCACGGATAGCGAATCTCAGACCCTGACCCATAGCTACGGGTGTGATCAGTTCGATTGTCATTTCAACGTTGTCGCCAGGCATGCACATTTCTGTACCTTCGGGCAGAGAGATAACGCCTGTTACGTCTGTTGTTCTGAAGTAGAACTGAGGTCTGTAGTTGTTGAAGAAAGGTGTATGACGACCGCCTTCTTCTTTGGACAGAACGTAAACCTGAGCTTTGAATTTTGTGTGAGGTGTGATGGAACCGGGTTTAGCCAGAACCTGACCTCTTTCGATTTCGTTTCTCTGAACACCTCTCAGCAGAACACCGATGTTGTCACCAGCTTCAGCCTGATCCAGCAGTTTTCTGAACATTTCTACGCCTGTTACAACAACTTTTCTGATTTCGTCTGTCAGACCAACGATTTCAACTTCGTCCTGTACTTTAACAACACCGGATTCTACTCTACCTGTTGCTACTGTACCACGACCTGTGATAGAGAATACGTCTTCGACGGGCATCAGGAAAGGTTTGTCTGTTGCACGTTCGGGTGTAGGAATGTAGTTTTCGATTTCTTCGAACAGTTCCAGAATCTTGTCGCCCCAAGAACCAGCGGGATCCTGCAGAGCCTGGAAAGCGGAACCTCTGATGATGGGAATATCATCACCGGGGAATTCATATTCGTTCAGCAGTTCTCTGATTTCCATTTCAACCAGATCCAGCAGTTCTTCGTCTTCAACCATGTCGCATTTGTTCATGAATACAACAATGTAAGGAACGCCTACCTGTCTGGACAGCAGGATGTGTTCTCTTGTCTGAGCCATAGGACCGTCTGTTGCAGCTACTACCAGGATAGCACCGTCCATCTGAGCAGCACCTGTGATCATGTTTTTAACATAGTCAGCGTGGCCAGGGCAGTCAACGTGTGCGTAGTGTCTGCTGGGTGTTTCGTATTCAACGTGTGCTGTGGAGATTGTGATACCACGTTCTCTTTCTTCGGGAGCTTTGTCGATGTTTTCGAAAGCTACAGCTTCACCGATCTGGTATCTTTCATGCAGTGTCTTTGTGATCGCTGCTGTCAGAGTTGTTTTACCATGGTCAACGTGACCGATAGTACCGATATTCATATGGGGTTTGGTTCTTTCAAATTTTGCCTTTGCCATTGGAATCTCCTCCTAGTAAAAATTTTTAGATTCTTATTTGTGAGTCAAGTTACACCCTTTTTGTGATGCACCCATCAACTCTAATTATATTAGACTTCTTGTCTTTTTGCAATACCAAAAAACGATTCTGCATTGTATTTTTTGGCATTTTCCTGCCATTATCGTAAACCGTAGGACCGGATTACTTTCTGCCTTCCAGTACTTTTTCCTGAACGGATTTAGGGCAGGGTTCGTAGTGGTCAACTTCCATTACGTAGTTACCACGACCCTGTGTTCTGGAACGCAGGTCTGTGGAGTAACCGAACATTTCTGCCAGAGGAACGTAAGAGTGAATTACCTGTGCGTTGCTTCTAGCTTCCATACCTTCGATACGACCACGTCTGGAGTTGATGTCACCGATAACGTCGCCCATGTAATCTTCGGGTACTGTTACTGTTACTTTCATGATGGGTTCAAGCAGTACTGCGTCACCTTTTCTCATCGCTTCTTTGAAAGCCATGGAACCAGCGATCTGGTAAGCGGATTCGGAGGAGTCAACGTCATGGTAGGAACCATCGTAAACTTCAGCCTTAACGCCCAGTACGGGATAGCCGCCCAGGATACCGCTCTGCATTGCCTGCTGGATACCTTTATCGATAGCGGGGATATATTCTTTAGGAATAGAACCACCAACTGTCGCATTTACGAATTCGTAGTTGTTTTCCGCATCTGTAGGGATGGGATAGAAACGTACTTTACAGTGACCATACTGACCACGACCACCGGACTGACGTACGAATTTACCTTCAACGTCAACCGCCTTGCGGAATGTTTCTTTGTAAGCTACCTGAGGAGCACCAACGTTAGCTTCTACTTTGAATTCTCTCAGCAGACGGTCAACGATGATTTCCAGATGCAGTTCACCCATACCGGAAATGATTGTATCGCCAGTTTCCTGATCTGTATATGTTTTGAAAGTGGGATCTTCTTCTGCCAGTTTTGCCAGAGCGATGCCCATTTTATCACGACCAGCTTTTGTTTTAGGTTCGATCGCAACGGAGATAACGGGTTCGGGGAATACCATGGATTCCAGGATTACTTCGTGATCTTCGTCACAAATTGTATCACCTGTTGTGGAAATTTTGAAACCTACTGCTGCAGCAATGTCACCGGAGTAAACCTTGTCGATTTCTTCTCTGTGGTTTGCGTGCATCTGCAGGATACGGCCAACACGTTCTTTTTTGCCACCTTTTGTGGAGTTGTAAACGTATGTGCCTGCGTCCAGTGTACCGGAGTACACACGGAAGAATGCCAGTTTACCTACGAAGGGGTCATTCATTACTTTGAATACCAGAGCAGAGAAGGGTTCTTCGTCGGAAGAATGTCTTTCTGTTTCTTCGCCTGTTGCAGGGTCTGTACCCTTAATTGCAGGAATATCTGTAGGTGCGGGCATATATTCAACAACGCCGTCCAGCAGTTTCTGAACGCCTTTGTTTCTGTAAGCGGAACCACACATTACGGGCATCAGTTCACAAGCGATACATGCCTTACGCAGAGCTGCTTTCAGTTCTGCTTCTGTGATTTCTTCTTCAGCGAAGAATTTTTCCATCAGTTCTTCATCTGTTTCACAGATTGTTTCAACCATGATTGCTCTGTATTCTTCAGCCTGTTCTGCATATTCTGCGGGGATATCTTCTTCGTCTACTTCTGTACCTGTTGCGTTTTCATAGTAGTAAGCTTTCATCTTCATCAGGTCGATGATGCCTTTGAAATCGCTTTCAGCACCGATAGGCAGAGTAACTGCTACGGGATGGCAGCCCAGTCTGTCTACGATGGATTTCATGGAACCGAAGAAGTCTGCACCCATGATGTCCATTTTGTTAACGAAGATCATACGGGGTACATGATAGTTGTCAGCCTGTCTCCAAACTGTTTCTGTCTGAGGTTCAACACCGCCCTTTGCGTCCAGTACGCAAACAGCACCATCCAGTACACGCAGAGAACGTTCTACTTCAACTGTGAAGTCAACGTGACCGGGTGTGTCAATGATGTTAATTCTGTTGTCGTTCCAATGACATGTTGTCGCAGCGGATGTGATTGTAATACCTCTTTCCTGTTCCTGCTCCATCCAGTCCATTGTTGCTGTACCTTCGTGAGTGTCGCCGATTTTGTAGTTACGGCCTGTGTAGAACAGGATACGTTCTGTCAGAGTTGTCTTACCAGCATCGATGTGCGCCATAATACCAATGTTTCTGGTTCTTTCCAGAGGGTATTCTCTGTTTGCCACTGTGGAATCCTCCTTTTTTAGTCATAATCAGGTTTATGGAAAGACTATGAAATAGCCTTTCCATATTACCCGGTTTCCATTCGTTTCTTAAAGCATTACCATTTGAAATGGGAGAAAGCTTTGTTTGCTTCTGCCATTTTGTGCATTTCGTCTTTTCTCTTGCAAGCGCCGCCGGCGTTGTTCAGAGCGTCCAGGATTTCGCCAGCCAGACGGTCTACCATTGTCTTTTCGCCGCGTTTTCTGGAGTACAGTGTGATCCATCTCAGGCCCAGTGTCTGTCTTCTTTCGGGTCTGATTTCCATGGGTACCTGGTAAGTAGCACCACCAACACGGCGTGCTTTAACTTCCAGTACAGGCATTACATTGCCCAGAGCTTCTTCGAAAGCTTCCAGAGCATCTTTACCTGTTTTTTCTGCTACTTTTTCGAATGCACCGTAAACGATCTTTTCAGCTACACCCTTCTTACCATCCAGCATGATGCTGTTGATCAGCTTTGTCACCAGCTTGCTGTTGTAAATAGGATCGGCCAAGACCTCTCTTTTTGCTACATGTCCTTTTCTAGGCACGATTCTTCCCTCCTTGATGAATAAATACTATTCTCGGTACTTCACGGCCCTTAATGTCCGTGTTTTCATGCCTTATCTTCGTCAACGTATATCTCGTCTAAGCAATCGCAGATTGTATTGATCTGTATAAGGCATTTCTACTGATTAGATTTGTCTTTTTGAAAAATTTGTTCCCGCAGCCGGAATTACTTCTTCGCTGCTTTAGGGCGTTTTGCGCCGTATTTGGAACGAGCCTGCATTCTGTTTGCAACGCCGGCTGTATCCAATGTACCTCTAACGATGTGGTAACGTACACCGGGAAGGTCTTTTACTCTACCGCCTCTGATCAGAACAACGGAGTGTTCCTGCAGGTTGTGGCCTTCACCGGGGATATATGCTGTTACTTCGATACCGTTGGACAGACGAACTCTGGCAATCTTTCTCAGAGCAGAGTTAGGCTTCTTAGGTGTGGAAGTTTTTACCGCTGTACAAACGCCTCTCTTCTGGGGAGAAGATACGTCTGTTGCTTTTTTCTGCAGGGAGTTCAGACCTTTCTGCAGAGCGGGTGCTGTAGATTTTTTCTCAACAGTTTTTCTGCCTTTTCTTACTAACTGGTTAAACGTAGGCATTAACTGCACCTCCTTATAAAAAATAATACATCTGCAAATTGCAATACTTCTTATCTTGTTCCTGCCCCAAGGACCCGCTTAGAAAAGCCCCTGAAACCGGACACTAGAAAATTCTATCATCGAGAAAATGAAAAGTCAAGGATTTTTCTTTGAAATATCAGCTTTTTTCGCTGATTTTTTCCAATGTCTCCACTGAAAAAACACTCGTCTTAAGACGAAAGAAAAGTGCCGCTTTTCAGCGGCACTTTTTATCTTTATTTATACCAGTTCGTCCTCATCAATGAAAACTGTTTCTTCGGGAGCTTCTGCTTCCTCTGCGCCTTCGGGGGCGATTTCGATATTTCTGTATCTTGTCATACCTGTACCGGCAGGAATCAGCTTACCGATGATAACGTTTTCCTTCAGACCGATCAGTGGATCGATCTTACCCTTGATGGCTGCTTCTGTCAGGACACGGGTTGTTTCCTGGAAGGAAGCGGCAGACAGGAAGGAATCTGTTGCCAAGGATGCCTTTGTGATACCCAGCAGCACTCTTGTACCCTTTGCAGGTTCTTTGCCTTCTGCTTCCAGAGCAGCATTTGTATTTTCAAAGGTCAGCCAGTCAACCAGAGAACCGGGCAGGAAATCTGTATCGCCGTTTTCTTCAATCTTTACGCGTTTCAGCATCTGACGAACGATAACTTCGATATGCTTGTCACTGATTTCTACACCCTGCAGACGGTAAACACGCTGTACTTCCTGAATCATATAGTCCTGAACGCCTCTCAGGCCTTTGATCTTCAGGATATCGTGAGGGTTCACGCTACCTTCTGTGATTTCGTCACCGGCTTCAATGACGTCGCCATCATAAACCTTGATTCTGGAGCCGTAAGGGATCAGATAATCCTTTGTTTCTCCGGTTTCAGGGTTTGTAATGATAACTTCACGTTTTTTCTTTGTATCATTCAATGTGACACGGCCGCCGAATTCTGCGATGATTGCAAGACCCTTAGGCTTTCTTGCTTCAAACAATTCTTCGACACGGGGAAGACCCTGTGTGATGTCATCGCCGGCGATACCGCCTGTGTGGAAGGTACGCATGGTCAGCTGTGTACCGGGTTCACCGATGGACTGAGCTGCAATGATACCTACGGATTCACCGATACGTACATATCTGCCGGAAGCCATGTTCGCACCATAGCACTTCGCACAGATACCTACTTCGGAGCGGCAGGTCAGTACAGTTCTGATCCATACCTTCTTCACGCCTGCTTTTTCCACTGCTTCTGCCTGGTCTACTGTAATCATGGTGTCAGCAGGAACGATGATCTCGCCTGTCTCGGGGTGGATGATATCGTAAGCAGACCATCTGCCGCGGATACGGTCCTGCAGACCTTCAATGACTTCGTTGCCATCCATGAATGCGGAGATTTCCATGCAGGGTGTTTCGATGTTTCTGCCTTCGCAGCAGTCCCATTCTCTTACGATGATATCCTGAGAAACGTCTACCAGACGACGGGTCAGGTAACCAGAGTCGGCTGTTTTCAGAGCTGTATCGGTCAGACCTTTACGAGCGCCGTGGGCGGAAATGAAGTATTCCAGTACGGACAGACCTTCACGGAAGTTCGCTTTGATGGGCAGTTCGATGATACCGCCGTTAGGGGATGCCATCAGACCACGCATACCTGCCAACTGTTTGATCTGTCTGTTGGAACCACGGGCACCGGAGTTTGCCATCATATAAATGTTGTTATATTTACCCAGACCAGCCAGCAGAGCCGCTGTAATCTTATCATCGGCAATGTTCCATGCTTCGATGACTTTCTGGTGACGTTCTTCGTCTGTCATCAGACCACGTCTGAATTTTCTTGTAATCAGGTCTACCTTTTCTTCCGCTTCTGCCAGATAATCCGCTTTTTCCTTAGGGATTTCCATATCGGATACGGATACGGTCATGGCAGCTCTTGTGGAGAATTTGTAGCCCAGAGATTTAATTTTATCCAGAACGGATGCAGTTTCTGTTGCACCGCAGCGGTTGATACATTTGTTGATGATCTTACCGATGCCTTTTTTGTCAACCAGGAAACCAATTTCATAATCGAATTTTGTTTCGTCGTTTGTTCTGTCCACATAGCCCAGATTCTGAGGGATTGCTTCATTAAAGATAATGCGGCCTACAGTTGTTTTTACCATTCTGGATTCCAGAACACCGTCAAATTCCAGTGTTCTTCTAACCTTGATAACCTCCTGCAGGTAAACCTCATGGTTATCATAAGCCAGCATCGCTTCTTTTTCATCCTTGAAGGATTTGATGATGATATCGCCTGCTTTTTTGATGACATTGCCTTCTGCATCAACAATATCTGCTTCGTATTTCTGGTTCAGGTCTTCTCTTTCCAGTGTCAGGTAGTACATACCCAGAATCATATCCTGAGAGGGTACGGTTACGGGGGCACCGTCGGAAGGTTTCAGCAGGTTATTGGGAGACAGCAGCAGGAAACGACATTCTGCCTGTGCTTCCACGCTCAGGGGAACGTGAACCGCCATCTGGTCACCATCGAAGTCGGCATTGTACGCGGTACATACCAGAGGATGCAGCTTAATAGCACGGCCTTCTACCAGAACGGGTTCAAATGCCTGAATCCCCAGTCTGTGCAGAGTCGGCGCACGGTTCAGCATAACAGGATGCTCTTTGATGACATCTTCCAAGATGTCCCAAACTTCTGTCTGCAGTCTTTCTACCATTCTCTTAGCGGATTTGATGTTGTGAGCCAGACCATCTTCCACCAGCTTCTTCATAACGAAGGGCTTGAACAACTCGATAGCCATTTCCTTGGGCAGACCGCACTGATAGATTTTCAGTTCGGGGCCAACAACGATAACGGAACGACCGGAATAATCAACACGTTTGCCCAGCAGGTTCTGACGGAAACGACCCTGTTTCCCTTTCAGCATATCGGACAGGGATTTCAGCGCTCTGTTACCGGGGCCTGTTACGGGACGACCACGACGACCGTTATCGATCAGAGCATCAACTGCTTCCTGCAGCATTCTCTTTTCGTTTCTTACGATGATATCGGGAGCGCCCAGATCCAGCAGTCTTTTCAGACGGTTGTTTCTGTTGATAACTCTTCTATACAAATCGTTCAGGTCACTGGTTGCGAAACGACCGCCGTCCAGCTGTACCATAGGACGGATATCGGGAGGGATAACGGGAATAGCATCCAGAATCATCCATTCAGGTTTATTGCCGGAAAGGCGGAAGCTTTCGATAACTTCCAGCTTTTTGATGATACGAACACGTTTCTGACCTGTAGTATCCTGCAGCTGTGCTTTCAGTTCTACGGATTCCTTTTCCAAGTCGATATCCTGCAGCAGCTTTTTGATAGCTTCTGCGCCCATGGCTGCTTCGAAAGCATTGCCATATTTATCATAAGCTTCTCTGTATTCTCTTTCTGTCAAGAGCTGTTTGTACTGCAGCTCTGTATCGCCTGCATCCAGTACGATATAGGAAGCAAAGTACAGAACCTTTTCCAGAGCTCTGGGGCTCATGGAAAGGATCAGACCCATTCTGGAAGGGATACCCTTGAAGTACCAGATATGGGAAACGGGAGCAGCCAGTTCGATATGGCCCATTCTCTCACGTCTTACTTTTGCTTTTGTTACTTCAACGCCGCAGCGGTCGCAGACAACGCCTTTGTAACGGATTCTTTTATATTTACCACAATGACATTCCCAGTCTTTTGTGGGCCCGAAAATTCTTTCGCAGAACAGACCGTCCTTTTCAGGTTTCAGTGTTCTATAGTTGATGGTTTCAGGTTTTTTTACTTCACCTCTGGACCATTCATGGATTTTTTCGGGAGATGCCAAACCAATCTTAATGGAATCAAATACGATTCCCTGATCTGTATTCTGTGTGCTCATGGGTTTGTTCTCCTTTCTTATACTTCATCCTCATAGTCGTCGTAATCATCCTCATCGCCGACATAATCATCGGAAAGCAAATCGCTGTTGTCAGCCATTACGCCTTCTTCATCGTCGAAGAGGAAGTCTCTCAGCTCTTCTTCTTCTGTTCTGGGACGAGGACGAGGGAAATCATCATCTTCGTAGCCGTCGATGTTTACATTCAGATCATCCACATCTTCGATGCATTCCTTAATTTCTACTTCTGTCTGGTCTTCCCGCAGGACACGGATATCCAGTGCCAGAGACTGCAGTTCTTTCAGCAGAACCTTGAAGGATTCGGGAACGCCGGGTTCGGGGATATTTTCGCCCTTTACGATCGCTTCGTAGGTCTTTACACGACCAACGATATCGTCGGATTTTACTGTCAGGATTTCCTGCAGAGTGTAAGCTGCGCCGTATGCTTCCAGCGCCCAAACTTCCATTTCACCGAAACGCTGACCGCCGAACTGGGCTTTACCACCCAGAGGCTGCTGTGTAACCAGAGAGTAAGGACCTGTGGAACGTGCGTGGATCTTTTCATCTACCAGATGGTGCAGCTTCAGGTAGTGCATGAAGCCGATGGTGACACGGTTGTCGAAGGGTTCGCCGCTGCGGCCGTCTCTCAACTGAACCTTACCATCTCTGCCAAGGGCAACGCCCTTCCATTCTTCTCTGTGGTCTCTGTTTGCATACAGTTCATCATAAATGTCGCCATTCAGCAGGGGTTTCCATTTTTCGGAGAATTCTTCCCAGCTTGTGTTGACATAGTCGTTTGCCATTTCCAGTGTATCCATGATGTCGATTTCGTTGGCACCATCGAATACGGGTGTGCTGATCTTCCAGCCCAGTGCCTTCGCAGCCAAGGACAGGTGGGTTTCCAATACCTGCCCGATATTCATACGGGAAGGAATACCCAGAGGGTTCAGCACGATGTCCAGAGGACGACCGTTGGGCAGGAAAGGCATATCTTCTACAGGCAGTACACGGGAAACAACACCCTTGTTACCGTGACGACCAGCCATCTTGTCACCAACGGAGATTTTACGTTTCTGGGCGATATAAACACGAACCAGCTGGTTTACGCCGGGGCCTACATCGTCGCCGTTTTCTCTTGTGAATACTTTTACATCCACGATGATACCTGTTTCACCGTGAGGCACACGCAGGGAAGTATCTCTGACTTCTCTTGCTTTTTCGCCGAAGATGGCACGCAGCAGTCTTTCTTCTGCTGTCAGTTCTGTTTCACCCTTAGGTGTTACCTTACCAACCAGAATATCATTGGGGCGAACCTCCGCACCGATGCGGATGATACCTCTTTCATCCAAGTCTTTCAGAGCATCTTCACCAACGTTGGGGATATCTCTTGTGATTTCTTCAGGTCCCAGTTTCGTATCTCTGGCATCTGCTTCAAATTCACTGATATGAACAGAGGTGTAAACGTCTTCCTGCACCAGTTTTTCACTCAGCAAAACGGCGTCTTCGTAGTTGTAACCTTCCCATGTCATGAAACCGATCAGAGGGTTTTTACCCAGTGCCAGTTCACCCTTGCAGGTGGAAGCACCATCGGCGATGATCTGACCAGCTTCTACTCTCTGACCCAGATCAACGATAGGCTTCTGGTTCAGGCAGGTACTCTGGTTACTTCTCTGGTATTTTACCAATTTATATACATCTCTCTGAGAGTTATCGTTTCTGACAACGATTTCATCAGCGGAAACTCTTTCAACGATACCGCTGTTCTTTGCAATAGCGCAGATACCGGAGTCCTTCGCTGTTTTATATTCCATACCTGTGCCGACGATAGGAGAATCCGTCACCAGCAGAGGAACGGCCTGACGCTGCATGTTGGAACCCATCAGCGCACGGTTCGCGTCGTCGTTTTCAAGGAAGGGAATCAGCGCTGTGGCAACGGAAACCATCTGCTTAGGAGATACGTCCATCAGCTGAACCTGACTTCTGTCCACTTCGATGATGTCTTCTTTATGACGACCGGATACTTTCTTATGCACGAAGTGACCTTCTTCATCCAGAGGTTCATTCGCCTGTGCTACGTTGTAGTTTTCTTCTTCATCTGCTGTTACGTAGATGAATTCATCTGTTACACGGGGTTCATCGCCGCTGTGGTCAACCACTCTGTAGGGTGCTTCGATGAAGCCGTATTCGTTGATGCGGGCAAATGTTGCCAGTGTATTGATCAAACCGATGTTAGGACCTTCTGGTGTTTCGATAGGACACATTCTGCCGTAGTGAGAATGGTGAACGTCTCGCACTTCGAAGCCGGCTCTTTCTCTGGACAGACCGCCGGGGCCCAATGCGGACAGTCTTCTCTTATGAGTCAGTTCGGACAGAGGGTTGTTCTGGTCCATGAACTGAGACAGCTGAGAGCTGCCGAAGAATTCCTTGATAGCCGCTGTAACAGGACGCACGTTGATCAGCGCCTGAGGAGTTACTACTGCCAAATCCTGTGTGGTCATTCTTTCACGAACCACTCTTTCCATCCTGGACAGACCGATACGGAACTGGTTCTGCAGCAGTTCGCCAACGGAACGGATACGTCTGTTGCCCAGATGGTCGATATCGTCCACGTTGCCGTAGCCGTAATCCAGATGGATCACATAGTTGATGGAAGCGAAGATATCTTCCAGTGTGATGTGTTTGGGCAGCAGTTCGTGGATGTTTTCCTTGATGGCTGCTTTCAGTTCTTCTGCTGTTGCGTTTTCTTCCAGAATCTTCGCCAGAACGGGGTAGTAAACTCTTTCCTTGATGCCCAGTTCTTCTGCGTTCAGACCAAATTCTTCAATATAAGAATCGATAGCAACAGCCTGATTGCTCAGAATCTTCACTTTCTTATCTTCTACTGCAATATACAGGCTGTCAACACCGGTATCCTGAATCTGGTCGCACAGTTCCATTGTCAGGACAGCGCCTTCTTCTGCCACAACTTCGCCAGTCATGGGGTCAACAACGTTTTCAGCCAGCACTGCGCCGCGGATACGGTTTCTCAGTGCCAGTTTTTTGTTGAATTTATAACGACCTACTTTTGCCAGGTCATATCTCTTAGGATCGAAGAACATCCCATTCAGCAGGGAAGCGGAGCTTTCTACTGTAGGGGGTTCACCGGGACGCAACTTTTTGTAAATCTCAATCAGACCTTCTTCTGTGGATTTTGCCACGTCTTTTTCCAGAGTTGCCAGAATCTTGGGTTCTTCGCCAAACAGGTCGATGATTTCCGCATCGGTGCCAACACCCATGGCTCTGATCAGAACAGATACGGGAACCTTTCTGGTACGGTCAACTCTTACATAAAATACGTCGTTGGAATCTGTTTCATATTCCAGCCAAGCACCTCTGTTGGGGATGACTGTGGAGGAAAGCAGCTTTTTGCCGACTTTATCGAAATCAGATGCATAGTAGATACCGGGGGAACGAACCAACTGGCTGACGATAACACGTTCCGCACCATTGATGATGAAGGTACCTGTTTCTGTCATCAGAGGAAAATCGCCCATGAAGATTTCCTGTTCCTTCAGTTCATCCAGTTCTCTATTGTAAAGTCTTGCCTTCACCTTCAGGGATGCGGCATAAGTCGCGTCTCTTTCCTTGCATTCTTCAATAGAGTATTTGGGTTCGGAATCCAAAGAAAAATCGACAAATTCCAGTATCAGATTGCCGCTGAAATCTGTAATGGGGGAAATATCCTCAAATACTTCTTTCAGACCTTCGTCCAAAAACCACTGATAGCTGTTCTTCTGCACTTCAATCAGGTTGGGCATTTCCAGAACTTCGTTGATTTTGGAATAACTGATTCTGGTTGTGTCACCAAGCTGGAGCGCACGAATTCTGTTTTTTTCCATCTTGTCACCTCTCGTAATCTAAACTGCACCGACAAAATCGCCACTGTAAAGCGGATAAAAGAAATTGCAGGATTGCAAAATCATTTTATTTCTTACACATTCTGAAAGAAGATGTCTTCGCATCCGCCCTCCATTCGCAATCCTTCCTTTGGTCGGATTGCTCATTGAGACAATCGCCATATATCCGCCTGCACTTCCGTGCAAGCACGATGTACCAGCGGCTGCATGGCTCTCTTTCAGACAAAAATTTAGAATTTTCCAAACAAATCTAGACCTTTGCCTGCACCTCCTTTGATCAGAGGTCGTGACAAAAGCCTGTTCATTCAAAAAATTCTATTTCAAAAACCTTGAGCAAACCGCCAAAACAGCCTGCTCTTATATAGTTTGAACAAAAACCGCACCGTTTCAGACCATTTTCAAGGCATTTTGCCTGTAAAATGTGCCAATTTCCAAAATTCCTGTTGAAAATTGGAAGCCCCTGTGCTATACTCAATTGCAACATGGGTTGATGTGCGTGTTCGCTAATGTGGAGATATTTTACCATAGCGAGCGGGCTCTGTCAAGCCCTTTTTTTGTGCCTATCCCCTGAAATTACAAGGATTTCAGCTTCCGACGAAGCCCCTTTTCCACCTTTGTTTTCTTTCCAGGTTTGGCGTCATATCCATAAGCAGTTTCCTTTTTCTGTCATGATTGACACTTGATTTTTTGCCGAAATTTCAATTTATACAAAAACAACCACATTTTATTCGAAAAGTTCATTAAATATTTTTCATTTCACTATTTCAAAAAATCACAACTTTGTGAATTATTTTTGTACTTTTTTTTGTACAATCTAACTTTCCTTTACTTCCGACCGATTTCTTGTTAAACTGGGTAAGATGTATTTTAGAAAAGAGGCGACTGATTTGAAGCAAAACTATCAGCTTGTGCTGGAAAAGACTATCCAAACACTGCAAAAGGAAGGCAAACGCCCCTCTCTGCTGCTCCATAGCTGCTGCGGGCCTTGTTCTTCCTATGTAATGGAATATCTGGCACAGTATTTCGATATCACGATTTATTATTATAATCCCAATATTGCTCCCGAAGCGGAGTTTCGTTTTCGGGCAGAGGAACAGGAACGTCTCATCGACGAAATGGGGCTGGGCGTAAAGTTCATTCTGGGGAAATATGCCCCGGAACGATTCTTCTCCTTGGCAAAGGGGCATGAAACCGAGCCGGAAGGCGGCGAACGCTGCTTCAAATGCTATCGCCTGCGGCTGGAAGAGGCGGCAAAAGCGGCGAAGGAAGGCAGATTCGACTATTTCACCACCACCCTTTCCATCAGCCCCCATAAAAATGCCCAAGTCCTGAATGAATTGGGCAAGGAGATTTCCGACGCCTACGGTGTCCCTTATCTCTTCTCGGATTTTAAGAAAAAGAACGGCTATCGCCGCTCCTGTGAGCTTTCTGTAGAGTACAACCTCTACCGGCAGGACTACTGCGGCTGCCCTTATTCCAAAGCCGAAGCCGAAAACCGTCGAAAACCTTGAGGGTTTCACCCTCAAACTCCTACCAAGGGGGTCACCCCCTTGGAACCCGATACCGCAGCAAAATGTTCATTTTGCTGCAAATGAGGGTCAAGGGGATTTGAGCACCGCCAAGATAAAGGCGGCAGCGTTAGCCGTCTTCCCGCAGGGAAGATGCTTGACCTATTCCCCTTGCAGGGTTTGGGACAGCGTCCCAAGGTTTTGGCATTTAGAAAGGAAGTATCAACTATGACACAAAAGAATAAAGGGGTCTGCTGTATCCTGCTCTCCTCTTTCTCCTTCGCCCTCATGAATATGTTCGTCCGCCTGTCGGGCGACCTGCCCTCTATCCAGAAAAGCTTCTTCCGCAACTTCGTGGCAATGCTTTTTGCCCTAATCATCCTGCTGAAAGAACGCCCCGAGATCAAGCTGGATCGAGACTCAAAAAAATTTCTGTTGCTCCGCTCTATATGCGGCACGTTGGGTATCCTCTGTAACTTTTATGCCGTAGACCATCTGGTGCTGGCGGACGCTTCCATGCTGAATAAAATGTCCCCCTTCTTCGCCATCCTCTTCGGCATCCTGATTTTAAAGGAAAAAATCAATCTCTTTCAGGGACTTTGCGTGGTAGCCGCTTTCACGGGCACCCTCTTCGTCATCAAGCCCACACCTTCCAATCTAGCATGCTTCCCTGCCCTGATCGGTCTGTTAGGTGGTCTTGGTGCCGGGGTGGCATACACTTATGTTCGTGCATTGGGGATGCGTGGGGTAAAAGGCCCCTTCATCGTGTTCTTTTTCTCCGCCTTCTCCTGCTTGGTGACACTGCCCTATTTGGTCTTCTGCTATCATCCCATGACTATGGCGCAGCTGGGCACACTGCTTCTGGCTGGTTTGGCAGCCGCCGGCGGGCAATTCACCATCACTGCGGCATATACCTATGCCCCCGCTCGGGAAATTTCTGTTTACGACTACAGCCAGATCATTTTCTCCGCCATCTTGGGCTATTTCATTTTCGGACAGGTTTCCGATGCCTTCAGCTGGCTGGGGTATATCATCATCACATCCACCGCTGTGGCAATGTTTATCCACAACAACCGTCCTAATGCAAAGGCATAAACAGGAGATACTATGTTATTAGAAAGAACTTTTGAAACATTAAAAAAGATTGGCAACCAACGACTGCAGCTGCCAATCTTCTATGAAAGCCCCGTATCCCTACGGTTTGAAACAGGTGACCCCACTATGGAAATCTTTCTGGATGAAAAGCACCTGAACCCCCGCTATCTGAAAAGCGCCCAGTGGCGGGCTTCCTTCCTCTATGGAAAAACAGCCCCCTTCGATACGCTGCTTTGGGTACTGTATCGCACACCGGACTTGGATACGGATATCGATGAAATTATTGAGAAATTCTGCCGTTTGGCTCATCTACCCTCCCCCGAGGAGGTCTATCAGCAGGAAGTGACGACGGCAAACGAAGAACCCATGACCCGCATCCTGCTTTTCTGGGATATGGCACAAACGCCGCCCAGGATCACACCCCTGTTGGAAGCCATCATGTCCTGCGATTTCAAGGGATTGGGCTTTCGGGAATTGTCCTCCGCCGTATTCTTTTTCGATACCACCCGCAATCTATTGTTCCACCCTTACGATGATAGGGGCGCAGATGTGGTAGCAGAAAAAACCGAGGATATCCGCTTCCTTTACGAGGATTGCCAAAACTGGTTGCTGGAATATGATATGGAGCGGATGAAACAAATCTTCGAAAAATAAAAGACCCATTTGGGTCTTTTATTTTTCTGCTATCTCCAGCAATTCCCCTAATGTATAGGTCATTTTTTCTTTACCGTAGTCGATCACAACCGGATACTCCATGATATCCTCTGTCTCTCCACCTTCTCTCATCCATTCCAAACTGATACCATACTCAAATCGACCGGGATATTTTCCTCTGTCATCCCCTGGAAATTGAAGCATCTGTTTTAAACCGATTCGCATTTCCATCTGATCCCCCATCCCCCATGCATTGAGTACATGTCCATTCAGCAACTCAAATCGCAGCAAAACTTCTCCTTCCTCCCATGCAACATTCATTTCCACATCCTTCGGATCAATGCTCCATCCCTTTACAAAGGCCGTCCAAAAAGCCCCGCCCAAAGCAACACAAACCACTACCACCGCCAGAATAGTCATCTTCATCCTCTGGTTTAGCTTACGAAAAGGATGTATCTTCTTTTTTTCCCCTTCCTCTATACCTTTACTTTCTTCTGCCTGCATTTCCTGCAATATTTCTCTACAAGCTTCGCAACCTTCCATGTGAGCAAGGATCTCCTGATTACTTGCTTCGCTGGTCAGCCCATCAATGTAGCTGGGCAGCAAATCCCTGATAATTTCACATTTCATCTTTTCCGACCTCCTCCATAATCTTCTGTTTTGCCCGGTAAAAAGTCACCCGGGCCCAATTCTCATTTCTCCCGCAAATCTCACCAATCTCCTTAAAGGAGAATCCACCGGTGATGCGCAGAAGAAAAACCTCTTTGGCATTTTCCTCTAAGATATGCACCGCTTTCATCACTTCCATGGTCTGTTCCTTCCTGCAATAGGCACTTTCCAAACCATCTCTCGCCCCATTTTCCTGCAATGGTTCTTCTTTCCTTCGCCTGCGTTTGTCCAATTCCTGATACCAGATATGCTTTGCGATTTGGCAAAGCCATGTGGAAACCTTACAGCTCCCATCAAATCTCCCCGAAGAACGGATCGCCCGATAAAAGGTTTCCTGGGTCAATTCCTCTGCCCAATCTGCGTCACCGCATAGGCTCATCAAATATTTGAATACAAACATCCCATATTCCGCAAAATCCTTTTCGGGCTGAAACATCCTCTCTCCTCCTCTCTTGTGGATTCATCTATATATCCGGTTCAGACCGATTTCGTTACACACTTTTTCAGATTTATCATAGCATTTTTTCTTCCTTCTTGCTTTTTATGAATCTTTTAATCTTTTTGGCAATAAAAAAAGTCCATTCTCTAAAATGGACTTTTCAGACACAGGAAAAGGGACGGATTTCTCCGTCCCTCCCGAGTTTTTGCTTATCGTCTTATGTAATCGAACGTAATTTTTCAATTAGGTTAAATTATACCAGACCCTGAGCCATCATAGCAGCTGCAACTTTCTTGAAGCCAGCGATGTTAGCACCAGCTACCAGGTTGTAGCCCAGACCAGCACCTTCTGCAGCTTCTACAGAGATCTTGTGGATGTTCTTCATGATGCCAACCAGTTTAGCGTCAACTTCTTCGCCATCCCAGCTGTATCTCATGGAGTTCTGAGCCATTTCCAGAGCGGAAACTGCTACACCACCAGCGTTAACTGCTTTAGAAGGAGCAACGATCATGCCAGGTTCTGCCATAGCGCGAGCCAGACCTGCGTTTGTTGTAGGCATGTTAGCTACTTCGATGTAGTATTTTGTGCCGTTAGCGATGATCTGTTCAATTTCGGGAACATCCAGTTCGTTCTGGTATGCTGCGGGCATGCAGATATCAACTTTCTGGCCCCAAGGTTTCTGTTTAGGGAAGAATTCTACGCCGAATTTGTCAGCATAGTCCTGAGCACGGTTTCTGCCGGAGCTTCTCATTTCCAGCATGAAATCGAATTTTTCCTGAGTTGTGATACCGTCGGGATCGTAGCAGTAGCCGTCGGGGCCGGACAGTGTAACAACTTTACCACCCAGCTGAGCTACTTTCATAGCGATACCCCAAGCTACGTTACCGAAACCGGACATAGCTACTGTTTTGCCTTCGAATGTGTCGCCTTCATGCAGCAGTACTTCGTTTGCATAGTATGTAGCGCCGTAGCCTGTTGCTTCGGGTCTGAACAGGGAACCGCCGTATTCCAGACCTTTACCTGTCAGTACGCCATTTTCCCAGCAACCTTTGATTCTCTTGTACTGGCCATACAGGAAACCGATTTCTCTGCCGCCTACGCCGATGTCACCAGCGGGAACGTCAACGTCGGGACCGATGTGTCTGTACAGTTCTGTCATGAATGCCTGGCAGAATCTCATGATTTCCATATCGGATTTACCGTTGGGATCGAAGTCGGAACCACCTTTACCGCCGCCGATAGGCAGACCTGTCAGGGAGTTTTTGAAGATCTGTTCGAAGCCCAGGAATTTAACTACGCCAGAGTATACATTGGGAGCAAAACGCAGACCGCCTTTGTAGGGACCGATAGCGCTGGAGAACTGTACTCTGAAACCACGGTTTACCTGTACTTTACCAGCATCGTCTACCCATGTTACTCTGAAGGATACCTGTCTTTCAGGTTCAACCAGTCTTTCCAGCAGACCCATTTTTTCATATTCGGGGTGCAGTTCAACTTCTTTTTCGATAGAAGCGAATACTTCTTCTACTGTCTGGATGAATTCGGGTTCGTGTGCGTCACGCTTTTTAACCTGTTCGATTACTCTTTCAATATAAGCGTTCATAACTCTTTGACCTCCTATTGTTTATACATTAACAATTAGTTTTTTCCGCACCGCTGGATGCGGATTTGCCCCATGCGGTTAGGGCAAATTGAAGAAAAAGCTTCGTGGATTTCGTTATTCTTTTGGAACATACTACTCCCACTCGCTTCTTTCATGGATTATTATAACACATATTTTGGACTTGTGTAGTATTTTTTTCAAGTTTTGGAATTATTTTTACACAAATTTTCATGTTAAAAATTATGCAAAAAAAACCCTTGCCTTCTTTTTTTGTGCATCGTTGCAGAAAGCATTTACACTATCAAGGTTTTGCAATACTTTTTTACAGTTCTTTCAACAAACTGCACAATTTTTCATCGAAAAGCAGGATGTACACTTTGTCCGTCAATCGGATATTGTTATTTAAATGACGATTCTTTTCTTGCAAAACAAAAGAGGACGCTTTCCACGTCCTCCTTCTCTTATTTCTTTTTGAAAAAGCTCCCGACATCAAAGCCTCGTTTTTCCTGATGCTCCTCTTCGCCGCCTTCGGAAATGAATTCGATATAACGGCCTGTACCAATGGCAACACAGCTGACTGCATCCTCTGCCACCATGGCATGAATGCCCGTTTTACTTTGGATCAGTTTATCCAAGCCATAGAGCAGGCTGCCGCCGCCGGTCATAACAATGCCCCGTTCATAGATATCTGCCGCCAATTCGGGAGGTGTGCGTTCCAAAACGCCATGTACCGCATCTGCAATGGCTTCCACGGATTCCTGCAGTGCTTCCAGCATTTCATCGGAAGTAACCGTGATATTCTTAGGCAAACCTGTGATGAGGTTTCTGCCCCGCACATCCAGCGTAACGGGAATGGTACGTTCAAAAGCCGTACCGATATTGATCTTCAGTTCCTCGGCAGTTCTTTCGCCGATCAAAACGTTGTGTTTCTTTCTCATATAACGAATAATGGCATCATCAAAGTTATCCCCTGCGATCTTCAGGGAATAGCTGACTACGGTGCCACCCAAAGAAATGACTGCGATATCCGTGGTGCCGCCGCCGATATCCACCACCATACTGCCGCAGGCTCTGGAAATATCGATGCCGGAACCGATGGCTGCTGCAATGGGTTCTTCGATAATATGCACGCGTCTTGCCCCCGCCTGACGGGTCGCATCTTCTACTGCTCTTTTTTCTACTTCCGTAACACTGCTGGGTACGCAAACAGCAATGGTAGGCTTCACGAAGGAACGCTTGCCCATAGCCTTTTCGATAAAGTACTGCAGCATTTTTTCTGTCACATCATAATTGGAGATAACACCCTCTCGCAGAGGACGGATGGCAACGATATTGCCGGGTGTTCTGCCCAACATACGTCTTGCTTCTTCGCCCACAGCCAGAATGGTGTTGCTGTCCTTATCAATGGCAACAACGGACGGTTCGCGGATCACAATGCCCTGCCCCTTGATATATACCAGAACAGTGGCAGTCCCCAGGTCGATGCCGATATTTTCGCCAAAACTCATAAAATTAAACATACCGCCGCTCCTTTGTTCTTTTTGAACCAAAAATTTTCCTGTGTCTTTTCAGTATACTTGAATCTACGTCCCTTGAAAAGCTGTTTCTGAAAAAATTAAGAAAATTCTTCCTATTTTGAATAGGAAGAACCTCTTTCTGATATGTGATTTATTCTCCGATCTGTTTTTTCAACACTTCCATGCCCTTCTGCAGCTGAGTATCTGCCCTTTCGGGAATATTCTTCAGGGCTGTATTCTGATATTCCGCCGGCAGTTCTACCACTTCATCGGGCTCGATCCCTATGCCATGGATGGATGTGCCGTTGGGTGTATAATATTTCTGAATGGTGATATTCAAGCCGGAACCATCGGGTAGGGTAAACAGCCGCTGCACCAAGCCCTTGCCAAAGGTCTGAGTCCCAATTAGGGTTCCTCTGCCCGTATCCTTCACTGCACCGGCAAAAATTTCCGATGCACTGGCGCTGTTGGCATTGACCAGCACTGCCAGAGGGATATCCAAATAGTTCCCATCGCATTTCAAATCGTTTCGCTTCTCATTTTTATCCAAGGTATAGACCATGGTGCCTTCCGGCAGCAGCTCTTCCCCGATTTCATAAACAGAATGCACCAGACCACCGGGATTATCTCTCAAATCCAGAATCAGCCCCTTCATGCCTGCCTTCTGCAGTTCATCCAAGGCTTCCTTGAACTGGGCATAGGTATTCTCCTTAAACCCACTGATGGAAATATAGCCAATATTTTCATCCATCATACGGCAGGAAACACTTTCCACCACCACCGTTGTCCGTTCCATGGTAAATTCTAAGGTCTCTCCCGTGCTTCTGCGGAGAACCCGGATGGTCACTTCTGTGCCTTCCTTGCCGCGGATTTTCGCCGCCACATCGGAAAGCAGCTTTCCCCGCATATCCTCGCCATCTACGCCAATGATCACATCGCCGGCTTTCATGCCGGCTGCCTCCGCAGGCTGCCCCACCATTACGCTGCTGACAACGACTTCCCCTTCTTGGGTGCTGTAGACCTCGATGCCGATGCCGTCAAAATTCCCGTTGGAATTATCCATATACTGTTTCAGATTTTCCTTCGTCAGGTAATATGTATATCTGTCCCCAACGCCTGCCATCATGCCCGCATAGATCATCTCTTCCACTTGTTTTTCATCCAGATCGTCCACATAATATTTATCCAGATAGCTTTGGATGATATCGATCTTTGCTTCCCGGCTCATGCCCACCTGAAAGGGCAGAATATGCCATGGAATGATGCGGCAGATGGGGTTCCATGCCACACTGACCACAAGAACCAGCGCCAGTGCTGCCCCAAAGCCTTTCCAAAAATCCTTTCGTTTCACATTCATCGCCTCATTTTTCTCAGACTTTCTCTTTATCCTATGTTTTTCCGAAAAAAATTATCCTATAGAAAAGGGGGAAGCATTGCAAGGTATTCTCCCAATGTTCCCCCTTTGACTTTCAGCGGCACTGCCGAAAGGGATATTTGATTTTTTCCGTTTTCTTTCTATTTTATACGCGCAGATGCTTACGAATGGAAGTCACACTGCCGATGACCCCCAGACCGATACCAAAAACGATACCAAAGGGAATCAGGAAACCAAATACATCCCCCGTCAAGCGGAACTGGATGAATTTGATGACGGGCAAATATTGGAAAATCGCACTTGTCACCTTCGCATAGACAGGGAACCCGATAATCAGCGGAACCATGGCTCCCACCAGGCCAATGATGATACCCTCAATGATAAAGGGCCAGCGGATGAACCAGTCGGTAGCACCCACATATTTCATAATGTTGATTTCCACTCTTCTGTTTACCACGGAAATACGAATGGTATTCATGATAATCATAACAGAAATGGCACCCAGAAGCAGCATAACGATCACACTGGCTACGCTAAAGATACGGCTTGCCTTCATCAGCAGTTCTGTTTCTGTCTGCCCATGGCGCACGTTTTCAATGCCGTCTACATTTTCCAGAGCAGTCAAAACACCATTCTGGTTTTCAATGCTGTCCAGAGAAATCTGGAAGGAATGGGACAGGGGATTGTTTTCATTATCCAAGCCCACAAAGATATCCTCATCGGCACCCCAATCCTGCTTCAGTTCATCCAAAGCATCGGTGGGAGAGATATATTCCACGCTTTGCACATGGTCGATCTTGCCGATTTCTTTTTTCATATTTTCGATCTGTTCCCCTGTCAACTCCCCTTTCAGGAAAACAGAGATACCGATGGAATCCTCCATCTGATCCAACATATATTGCAGGTTGCTTCCTACGCAGTAGGAAAAAGACAAAATGGAGATACAGGCAGCAACGGCAACCATAGAAGCCATCGTCATCAGCAGGTTCTTTTTCAGCCCGCTCAAGCCTTCTCTCACAAAATATTTGATCGTACTAGGCCTCATCGCTATAACCACCTTTTTCAATATCTCTTACAATGTGTCCATGCTGCAGGGTAACGACACGCTTCTGCATAGCGTCTACGATATCTCTTGCGTGGGTCGCCATAACAATGGTGGTACCACGTTTGTTGATATCGTCCAAAAGCTGCATGATACCGTCTGCCGTTTCAGGGTCCAGATTCCCTGTAGGCTCGTCGCAGATAAGGATGGGGGGATTGTTTACAATGGCTCTGGCCAAAGCAGTTCTCTGCTGTTCCCCGCCGGAAAGCTGGTTGGGATAGCTTCTGCCTTTTTTGCCAAGACCCACCAGTGCCAGTACCGCAGGCACGTTTCTGCGGATGATACGGCTGGGGGCTTCGATGACACGCATGGCAAAGGCCACGTTTTCGTATACGGTCTTATTGGGCAGCAGACGGAAATCTTGGAATACCACGCCCAGATTACGGCGCAGATAAGGGATCTGCTTTCTGCTCAATTCATTTGTTTTCACTCTGTTGATAATGATATCCCCTTCGGTAGGATCCAGCTCCTTCAAAAGGAGCTTCATCAGCGTGGATTTACCGGAACCACTGGAACCAACGATGAATACAAATTCACCCTTGTTGATATGCAGGTTGATATTTTCCACACCGGTGGAACCATTGGGATATACTTTTGTTACGTTATTCATGTGAATCATAACGTATCTCCCTCTTTCTGAAAATTTTCAATATCTATCATGATTTGACGAATTTCTTCTCTTTTCGCATCTCAATCCGAAGCGGAAACCCTCGAAAAACTTCGTTTTCCTCGTTCGCGTTGCTCCTTCAGGTCAAAAAAACAAGCCCTTTCGTCTGCAAACAGCCGAATGGCTTTCTTTTTTGCCTTGTCTCCGCTTCTTCGCGGATATTATACCATAAACAAAAAATCCTAACAAGGGGCATAACCGTCGGAAACCCTCGATTTTTATTAAAAACACCTTAATTTTGCAGATTTTCCATGAAAAAAGAGCGAGAATGTACTCGCCCTTTCCCTTCTAAATATGAAATTTTGACTCTGCCGAAGGCTGCATCAATATGCCATTTTATCCATATAGATCATATATTTGCTTACCATCAGTGTAATCTTGAAGATGATGGCATCATCGAAGTTCCGCAAATCCAGACCTGTCATTTTCTGCAGCTTATCCAGTCTGTAAACCAGTGTATTTCTATGGATATAGAGCTGACGGCTGGTTTCAGAAACGTTCAGGTTATTTTCAAAGAATTTATTGACTGTTGCCAAGGTTTCATCATCGAAATCATCCATTGTCAGTCCGTGGAGCACTTCCTTGATGAACATACGGCACAGAGGCAGAGGCAGCTGATAAATCAGACGACCGATGCCCAGCTTTTCGTAATTTACGATAAATTTATCTGTTTCAAAAATCTTGCCGACCTCCAGAGCCATCTTCGCTTCCTTATAGGAACGGGAAACATCCTTCAGGTCGCTGACGATGGTACCGCTGGAAATATAAACATGGCTGTTGGTTTCCGCATTCAGCGTTTCTTCAATGGTCTTTGCAATACGGTCGATTTCTTCTGCTGTTTCTTTTTCCCGCAGTTCTTTCACCAGAATGATGCTGTGTTCATCCACCGCAGTGACAAAATCCTTTGTTTTGGCAGGGAAAATGCTCCGCACAATCTCTACCACATTCATTTCCTTATCAATATGGGTTTCGATCAGATAAACGATGCGATGTACGTTATTTTCGATGTGCAGTTTTTTCGCACGGCTATAAATATCCACCAGCAGCAGGTTATCCAGCAGCAGGTTTTTGATGAAGTTATCTTTATCGTATCTTTCCTTATATGCCACCAGCAGGCTCTGAATCTGGAATGCGGCGATTTTACCAATCTGATAGCCGGCTTCATCCTCGCCTTTCACCTGGATGACATATTCGGGCACACCATTATCGTAAATCTTAAAATACTGATAGCCCAAGATTAGCTGGCTTTCCGCAGGGGAACTGATGAAGTTTTCCACAGCGTCGATCTGACGACCGATCATATTTTCTTCCGTTGTGGCAATTACCTTGCCCTCTTTTTCCACTACGCTCAATTCCTTGCGTGTGATGTTTTTCAATCCATCAATAGTGCTCTGCAAAATCTGATTTGAAATCATCGCCCTCACCTCAATACTTTTTTCTGATTCTTTTCCCGACACTTTTTTATTTTCAAAGAATACTGTATAAAATGCCTAAAAACCTCTTTCTGACGAGGTATCAAATTCACCTAAACTCATTTTATAACAAAATGCCAAAAAAAGAAAGAGGAAATCGAAAAAAAACAGTCAAAATCTCTTTGAGTTTGATTTTTCCATAAAAACCAAACCCTTTTTTTATGGAAACTGACTCTTGATTTCCTCTGATTGGGATAAAAAAAGTATATTTCCAAACCAAATCAGGCATCATTTTTTACTTTTCCGGAAATCCCTTACCCAAAACTTCTCGTACATCTGTCAAAAGGAAAAAGGCGTTTCGGTCGATATTCATAATAATGCTTTTGACGGAGTGGACTTCCTTTTGAGAAAAAACACAAAAGAGTACTTCCCGTTCCTGATCGGTGTACTTTCCCGTTGCCGGAAATGCCGTCACCCCTCTGCACAATTCTGACAAAAGTGCCGCCGCGATTTCATCATTTTTATCGGAAATGATCCATGCCGCTTTGGCATAATTCATCCCTTCGATCACCAGACCGATGAACTGATCGGTGACATAGACCGCCAAAATCGCATAGAGCCCCATTTCCACCCCGAAAAGGGCGATGCCTGCCAAAATAACAGCCGCATCCAATATGAAAATAAATTTGGGAATAGAAACAGAGCGGAATTTTGTATGCAGCAATGTAGCCGCCAGATCCACGCCACCCGTTGTGGCATCCACCGAAAGCACCAGCCCCAAGCCGACCCCCAGAAAGACCCCGCCGAATACTGCCGCCAGCAGCGGGTCTTTGCTATACAAAGGGAACAATTCCTCCACATAAAGCATCAGTGAAAACAAGGATGCCGTCAAAACACTGCGCACCATAAATTCCTTTCCCTTTCGCTTCCATGCCAATAAAAAAAGAGGGGCGTTCAGCACGATGTTCACGAACCAAAGGGGTATATGCAGCCCGAACCTTGCCTGTGTCCATGCATCCAGCATGATGCCGATGCCTGTGATGCCGCCGGCAACCAGATCCGCATGTTCGAAAAACCCCTCTGCGCCAATGGCCATCAAGGCCGTACCGGCGATCAGATAGAACCAATCCCTCTTTTTTAATATTTTCATATCCTCACGTCCCTTTCAGGACGCTTTTGCTCCAAAGTCCATCAACGTCCCTTTGTTTTCAGGACTGTCAGCGCAAATTTTGGCAAACGCATCATACGTCTCCATCTTGTAGGCTGTGTGATAAGGCGATGGAACCATTCCAGACCCAGTCTCTGGAAAATCTTCGGTGCCCGCTTCACATTGCCCGCCATAACGTCGAAGCTGCCGCCAACGCCAATGGCTACCTTCGCCCCAACCAGACGAATATTATCATAAATCCATTTTTCCTGCTTGGGGGCGCCCAATCCTACTAACAGTATGGACGGGGATTTTGTTTTTATGTCTTGGATGATCTTCTTTTCTTCTTTTTCATCGAAGTAGCCGTTGTGTACGCCGACCACCTTCAGACCGGGGTATTTTTTCATCATCATCCTTGCGGCTGCAGATGCCACGCCGGGGGCACCGCCGAAGAAATAGAAGGTTTCCCCTGTTGCCGCCAGCTCTGCCATCAGGTTCTGGGTCAGGTCGTAACCTGCCACCCTCTCCTTCAGGCGGATCTCGCTGTATCTGGATGCCCAGACCACACCGATGCCGTCAGGGATCACCATATCTGCCTCATGCAGGATGTTCATTAAATCTTTATCCTTCTGGGCTTCCATCACGATTTCGGGATTTGGTGTGCAGATGAAATGCTGTCCTTCTTCCGCAAGCATCTTTTTCGCCTTTGCCACAGCCTGTTCCATTGTAACTGCATCAAAAGGTACCCCTAATACATGTGTTTTTTTGCTCATACCAAACACCCCTTATTTCTTTCTGCGTTCCAACAGTTTCGCCAGATATTTTTCGTTTCTGTGAGCCATCTTTTCCAGTTCAATTTCCTTCTGTTCCAGCTTCGCCACATAGACGTCCTTATGGTTGATGACATCATCCACCAATGCCAGCGTCTCTTCCTTGTCAAATTCCTTCAGCTTGCCGCCGCTGGGCATATCCAGTTTTTCCAGATAATATTCGATCTTGGGATCGTAAATAAAGCCGATGAGAGGCACCCGCTGTCTTGCGGCGAAGATCAGGGTATGCAGACGCATACTCAGAATGAAATCTGCTTGGGAAATGATGCCCATCACTTCATAGGGAGAATAATTTCCCTTTAAAATATAAGCGTTCTGCTTCATTTTCTTTCGTACTTTTTCGCTAACTGTGATATCATTGGGCATCTGCATCCCCAAGAACACAATGTTTCTGTCATATTTTTCCACGATGATATCGCACATTTCCGCGAATCTGCCGATAAATTTATCCATATCCTTCCAGTTGCGGACGGAAACCACTACCATAGGCTTGTCCATAGGCACGCCTTCTGCTTTCAGGATATCCTGCGCCTGTTCCGCACTAATGCCATCCATGGTAAATACAGGGTCGGCTGTAACGAAGCATTTCTTGGGGTTTACGCCCATAGAAAGCAATTCTTCATAGGAATTTTCTTCTCGCAATGTAATCAGATCAGCTTTATTGACCACTTGCTTCACCAGCCTGCGGTTGCGTTCTCCACTGACAGGACCGATGCCGTTGGCATAGAGCATAACTTTTTTCCGCATCATCTTCGCCGTAGCTGTGATGGAAAGATAATACATCAGGGAACGGGTGGAGGTGCTGTCCTGCAAAAGGGAGCCGCCGCCGGAAAGAAGCACATCACAGTTTTTGATGGCACGAAGCACATCCCTCACACCGAAGCGATACACGGCTTCGATGCCGTATTTTTCCTTAGTTTCCTGAGGTTTGTTGGACAGGACGGTGATATGGTAATTATCGCCCATTTCCTGAATGTTCTTGTGCATGGAAAGCATGATGGCTTCGTCACCGGTGTTATTAAAACCGTAATATCCGCTCATCACAACGTTATACTGGGGCACATGGTTCTCCTTCCATGCCGCATCGTAGGCTTTCACGCAGTCCCCAGCCATTTTTGTTACAGAATAATATTCGAAGATAACCTTTCTGCCATAAGCACCCATTTTCTGACGTTCCTCGTCGGTCAGGTCGTTGAAGGCATGAACCACATCTTTGTAAAGCAATGCTTCACTGGAAAGCTCGCAGCCACGACAGCAGAAGTTATTTTCCTGAGCCAGTTCCAGCTTATCCTCTGCAAACAAACCGATATAACCTTCGTTCCCCGCTACAATAACGGGTTTTTCCGCCGCCATGGCTTCCAGTGCTGCACGGCTGACGCCAACGAATACATCGCCCACAGCCACCAGTTCATTGATATCTGTTCTGCCGCCGGTCATGGTGATACATTCCCTGCCGATGGCAGCATTGGCTTCCTTGGTTTTTTCCAGCAGTTCATCATATACATCACCGCCGCCGACAATCAGCATTCTCAGCCCGGGGATGGCTTTCGCCAGCTTGGGCCCCAAAGCGATCAGCTGTCTTGCCACCAATGCACGGCTTTCATCCATACGGCTGACATAAACCAGTGTAGGTTCTTCTTCCTTCAGGTCAAATTCTGCGCGGATTCTGCTCTGGTCTGTATTGGGAGAAAATTTTTCTGTATCGATGCCGTTGATGGTTACAAAAATATCTTCGTAACGCACACGGTAATTTTCCATCAGATAATCGCGGATATCATCACTGACGGCAACCACCTTCTGCCCCCAGTTGGAAAGGTATTTCAGACCCATGCCTGTATAGAATACCCAATGGGCAGAGGTCACAAAGGTAAAGGCATTTTTCATACGGACCTTCAGCAGACCGCAGACAAAGCTGGGGATACGGGCATGGGAATGGACAATATCCACCTTTTCCTTCTTGATGATCTTTTTCAGCATGAAATAGGAGCGAGCCATTTTCAGCACGTTTCTCTGGTTCAGAGGCACCTGATAATGGCGGATGCCCGCTTCTGCCAGTTCCTTTTCATATACGCCGCCGTTGGAAGCAACAACGATATCATAGCCCTGTTTTTTCAGTTCCTTGGAAAGCTCTACCACGTGGGTCTCCGCCCCGCCGATCTCCAACCCCATCAGAGCCATTAAAATTTTATACTTTTTCATAAGCTGTCCCCCTGTTTATTCGTGAATGCTTGTGATCTTCATAACGGGTTTCGCATATTTTGTTACCACATTCATTTCAGAATTTGCCTTCATTTCCACGATGCCTTCCACGAAATAGCCCTCTTCCTTTTCAATGACAGGGCCTTCGATGGTCAGTGTCACGCTATAGTAATCGGGAAATTCCACTGCCTTGATGGTGCCATCGTTCTGCAGAACGTTTTTCAGAAAAGGCTTGTAATCCACCTTGGTGATGGTGCCCAGGCAAATGCCTGTTTTTTCATCAAAAATCTTATCCCCTTCGTGGAGGGCATTGACCGTCGCCATACGCACTTCATCAATAAAAGCCGTATAGGTTCTCTGTTCTGCGGAGGCATCCACCCCTGCGGATTCCTGCTTATTCACCACGCCGAATTTCAGCACCGCTACGGCGCAAAGGGCAACGATGACAACGATAATGAGGATATCTACAATATTCGGTCTTTTCTTTGCCATATCACTCACCATCCCTTACTTCCATGACAATGCCCTTAAAAGCATAGCCCTTGCCCTTGACATTCAGCTCCATGCCCACCTTCACTGTGGTGCCTTCCACTGTGATGTCCTTTTCCGTTTCTGTGCCATTGCCTTCAATGGTCACATAAATATCGCTGTAACCGCTTACAGGCACCTTTTCATATTTTCCTGTGGTGCGGTTGAACATGGTCTCTGTGAAAGGTTCTGCCTTTACGTCCGTCACCACGCCCAGATAAGTGGAAGTGGAGCTTTCATAGGCATTTCCCCCAACCACAGGGAAGTTTGCCGTTTCCTCTACGACCTCTTTCCCCATAACCACATAGGAATAGGTCTTTGTTTCCGCCGCTGTATCCACCTGACTGCCGCCGCCCAGGAACATCTTCGCCCCGATGATGCCCGCAGCGATGACCAGCAGGATCAGTATCATATCCACGATATTGAAAATACCGAATAGTTTTCTGTTTTTCATTTTCTTGCCTCCAGATAGAGTTTTTCGATTCTTCTTGTCATCTTATCTGCCAAAAAGGTCTTTTCCGCATCCTTTTTTGCCTGTTCGCCAAAGGCTTTACGCTTGGCATCATCCGCCAACAGCTCCTCTAATCGTTCCGCCAAAGCGTCGCTGTCGCCAATGGGAATCAGAAAGCCGTTTTCGCCGTGTTTGATGACCTCTGCCACACCGCCGCTGTCTGTACCCACGGCAGGAATGCCCGCAATCATGCTTTCCAGAATAGACAGACACAACGCCTCCGCCTTGGAGGTGATAACAGCAATATCCAATGCTGCCTCGATTTTTTCCACATCCTGCAAAAAGCCTGTGAATGTTACGTTTTCGCTGATGCCCAGTTCTGCCGCTCTTCTTTCCAGTTCCTTCCGCAGGCTGCCGTCGCCAATGATATAGAAGCGGACATCCCTGCGGTGTTCCAGCACCTTTTGTGCCCCCAGCAGGAAAGTCTCATGGTCTTTGACCTCTTCCAATCTGGCAACCATGCCTACGGCCTTTTCCCCTTCCTTGCCGCCGAAGGATACCAAGAGTGCCGCTTTTTCCTCCGCCGTAGGGATGGGAATGGGCTCGATGCCGTTATAAACCACGGCAATCTGCTCCGGAGAGGTGCCGCCATGTACCATACTGCGGCGTACCGCCCGGCTAACCGCAATAATTTTATCGCTGAAAACTGCGTTGACCTCTCTGCGGAGGATTTTCTTGGGCAGGACCCCAGGTGCCCCTTCCATGCAGTGCTTCGTATTGAAGATATATGGCACTCTTGCCAATCTTGCCGCCATGCGGGCAGTCATGCTGGCATGGGTATGGACGATATCTGGCTTTTCCTGCCGAAATACCTTTGCCAATGCCTTCATAGCCTTTTTATCGAAGGATTTATCCTCCATTTCTTCCATGGCGATGACAGGCACATCCAGTGCTTCCACCGCCCCCACCAACAGGCTGTCATGGGGCAGCAGCACCTTTACCTGGAATTTTCCTCTGTCATGATATTTCAAATAATACAACAGCCAGCGCCCTGCGCCGCCGATATTTCTGTCCGTCAAAACATGGAGGACTTTCATTTTTTTCTCCATTTTTATCTTGCCTCCGTTTCTCTTTCGCCCTTTCTTTCCCCCACACGCACTGCTGCCATGCCGATGCCGATGAAGCACCAGAAGAACAGCACGATGTGGTAATCAAACCACAGATGGTCTGTCAAGCCCTGTAACAAAAGCCCCGCAAAGCCGCCGAAGACTGCCCCTAAGAGGAATTTGAACCTTCTTGGTACGGTTCTCATGGCAGAATAGAGCTTCTGGAAGAAGAACAGGAACAGCAGTACCATCACGATGAAACCAACCACACCCAGTTCGATGAATTCCTGCAGGAACAGGTTATGGGCGTGATATGCGTTGGCTGCCTCGAAGGAGAACAGGGGATAAATCTGGTTGAAGGCACCAATGCCAATCCCCGTTGTCCAATAATGCTGAATAATATCGAAAGAAGCGCTATAAATGGACATACGATACAGGGAAGAAGAGTCGCTCATGGTTACGGAGCTGGCAATTCTCGCCCAAAGGCTTGCCGGCAGGATAAAAGGCATCAGCAACAGCAGGATAATCCCCAGAGGGATGAGCCTCTTTTCCGAAAGCAGAACAAACAGCCCTGCGGAGAACATCAGACCCAGCATAGCCCCACGGGAGCCCGTTGCCACCAAGCCCAAGCAGATGACACCGAAGCAGCCGGTGTAATACAATCTGCCGAACCAATGCCGCATCTTCCACATCATGCCCGCCGCTAGAGAGCCAACCAAAATCAGGTATTCCCCCAGAACGTTGGGGTTATTGAAGGTAGCATAAGCACGGGTGGTAATGTCGAAGCTTTCCGCATCCACCCAAGCGGCATCCATTTCTACGCCGACGATATACTGATAAACCGCATACAGGGCAATCAATGCCCCCATGCTGATGAGTACCCAAAGGATGAAATCCAGTTTTTCTTCTGTATCAATGGCATCCTTTGCCACAAAGAACACCGCCATCAAAATCAGGAACAGGCAGGTTGCCAAAATCGCCGTAGGGAAGGCATAGCTTGTCATCCCTGCGTAAAGGATGCAGGCTGCGAAACAGCCCAGCAACACGCTGACCATGCTGGTTCTCTGCACCCGAATCCGCCCTAAGAAAAGCTGCACGAAATACAGGGCAAAGGTTCCCAGACACAATACCGCCAACAGCATCGTCGGGAAAATGGGAATGGCCGCCACAATGCCCGCCAAGCAAAGAATCAGGAAATTCTGATTGAACACACGGAAAAGGAAGCTTTCCCCCATGGCAACCGCCAAACCGTTACTTCTTCTGCGCACCGCCATGCCGCTCCAATGGGTCAGGTTGTGCCAGAAGCGGGGCAAAATCCCATGCTGTGTATGGAGATACTTGTCCCAGTTTGCCCGCAGGAAATTCAGGATGGCACTGTTTTCAAAGGCATTTTTCCAGCTTCTGCAAACCCTTGCATATATGCTGTAGGCAATGCTGTTCATCCACAGCATCATCAGTACATTCCAAATTCGCTCGATGACACGGAAACAGAAACTATCTTCGATGATAAAAGAAATTTTTTCTACCATAGAGTTTGTTCTCCATTTTTTCTTTCTCTTGTAAGAGGAAACTGCAGTATTTTTCACAACGGTTTCGCCATTGCCGTTTCCTCTTTTCAAAACCTTTTTGATGATATCAAATACAAAATCACTTTCTTCGATTTTGAGAAGCTTTGCAAAAACCATGTAGGATACGATGCCCACGCCGCCGCAAACACACAGCAGGATAATCTGCCCGATTAAGCCGCCCATGACAGACACCACCGCCATTTTACAACCCAAAACCAGCACCAACATCCCCACTGCCGCCAGAAGCATCTTGCCAATCTGCCCCACCAATGACTTATCCAGAATATCGGGATATTGCTTCACAGCAGGAACCAGCAGAACTACTGCCGCCGCCGTGGAAGAAACTGCCGCCGCAAAGGCCAGACCGCCGATGCCCATAGGCTCTAAGAGCAGCCAGCAAAGCACTGCATTGATGCCAATGGAAACCAGCCCGGAATAAAAAGGGGTTTTCCCATCCTGATTGGCATAAAAGGCACGGCTCAGGATATTCTGCACGCCATAGCCCACCATGCCCAGCGCAAAGAAGAACAGGGCTTTGGAGGTCAGCTCCGTTGCCAGCAGGTCAAATTCCCCACGCTTATAAATCAGCGTTACCACAGGCTCCGCCAAAACCATCAACCCCACTGTCATGGGAATCAACAGGAAGATCATGGCTTTCAGGGTTCCTCTGACCGCCAGACCAAAGCCCTTCTTATCTTCCGTTATGCGGGAAAATTTCGGGAATACCATATTGGCAATGGCAAGCACGAACACCCCAACGATGATGGTATACAGATTATTGGCATAGCCCAGAGAGGTTACCCCCAGCTCCCCATTGGAAAGCTGAGAAGCAAACCTTGCGTTAATCATATAGTTAATGGGCTGAATCCATGTCCCTACCATAACAGGCAGCATCAGTTTGCCGATTTTTTTCAGCCCATCGTCCCTGAAATGAAAATCGGGACGATAGTGATAGCCCTTTTTGTGCAAAGCAGGAATCTGCATCACAGCCTGCATGGCCCAGCCGATGAGGAATGCTACCGCCAAGCCATACACCCCAAATTTATCATTCAGGAAAATATAATAAAAGATCAAAATACCATTGGACACAACGCTCAGCGCCGCAGGAATATTAAATTCATCCAAAGACTGCAAAATCCCTACAAAAGAAAAGGCCACTGCCGTAAACAGCATCGTAGGGAACAGCATCCGCAGCAGAGGCACCGCCAATTCGATGGTCTGCACCTCATAACCGGGGGCAAAAAGCCATGCCAAAGGCTCTGCCAAAACCATACATCCCAGCATGACAATGACCGTTCCCGTGGAAATGATCGTGATAAAACGGTTTGCCAGCGCAAAAGCCTCTTCTTTCCCTTTTTTCTGCATATATTCTACAAAAATAGGGATAAAGCTGGCTGAAATCGCCGATGCAAAAACCACATCAAAGAAGGTGCGGGGAATCTGGCTGGCAATATAAAACGCTGCGCCGGCAGTACTATATCCATACTTTGCCGCCAAAAACTGGTCTCGCACCAGACCTAATATTTTCCCAACAAGGGTAATCAACATCATAAAGCTGACGGTTTTCACCGCCCGATTGCCTTTTTCCGACATAATAAACTCCTAAAATCCATTTCAAAATTTATTTCTTTTGTGCCAATGGGTAAAAATACTCATCGTAATCCACCCTATATAGTACCTTATTTCCCGCTGTTTTACAACAAAAAGCGGATATCCTGCGCAAAAAAAATGTTTTCAGAGAATCCCCTGAAAACATTTTTTCTTCTTATTTAATATTGACTGCTTCGTAAGTCACATTGCCGTCCTTCACACGGAAACGGAGCATAGTGTAATTCTGGTTTACCGTGCCGTCTGCTCTCCAAAGATTGGGCAGGTTGATATAACGAACGCCATCCTTTGTAGAGGTCCAATAGCCTGTGTTGTAGCAGGAGATGACAAATACCGTCTTGCCCTGTTCCACATATTTATTCAAAATCGCACGGAAATAGTTGGCTTCTGCCGCGGATGTGAAATCGGAAGGCGTCTTATCCATTACCAAAACGATGGTATCGTTGCCTGCATTGTCGATATCCCTTGTGAAGCTTGCCCACTGGGAAGGGTTTGTGGCGGTGATGCCGCCCTTTGCCGCAGAAAGCATGGCAAGGCTGACGCCGCCTCTGTTCAGGAAACGATAGCTTCCGTTCCAGCTCAGGGAATCCAGCTTTTTCGCAGACTGGATATCGTTGGCACCGCCATAGATAGCAACATCCGCATTGGCATCCACATAGGATTTCACCTTGCTTCTTGCATTGTTATATGTTTCCGCCGCAATTTTTTTATCTCCTGTATATGCAATTTTGCCCGCTACATTGAAGTAGTAAGCACCGTCATTTTTCTTTGTCACAGGCTGATTCAGCACATCCTTCGCCGCAGGAGCAGCAGGTGCTTTCACCGCTGTGGCATTGCCGACAGTTACCGTGATATAGGCCACAGCACCATCTTTTTCACATTTGATATAGGTAGAGCCTTCCTTCTTGGCTGTGAAAACATTGCCGGAAACGGAACCGATTTCAGGATTTGCCACGGAATAGTTGGTGCTGGTGGATGCCCAGTAGGAGAAACCGTCCTGGTCATAGGCATTCATGGCGATGGTTGCCGTATCCCCTGCCTTTGCCAGCTTGATGCTGTCGCTGGTGGGTTTCAGTCTGGAAACCTTGGCGCTGACCACATTATTCTGATATGCCGCCAAGTTTCCATACATGGCTACCACCGCAAAGCTGCCGCTGGTTTTGGGGGTAAAGGTATAGCCGTCCCATGTACCTTCCATGCCCACTGCATCCAGATCCACTTCGCTTGCGGGAATTTCAATACGGTTATAATATTCATCCAGACCATAAACTGTAAATGTGATGGGCTTTCCTGCCAGTGTTCTTGTCATAGAGGGCTGAATGGCAATCTGTTCAATTTCGCCCTGCTTTGCATTCTGGAAAACGCCTACGGCATTGATAACTTTTCGTTCAGAGCCTTCGGAAACATCATTCTGCACAACGGGTGCTTTGTCCTCCACTGTCTGGACAGCCATGGTGGAAGAGCCGCCGCCGTCCAAATGCATTGCTTCATAAGCACCATATTCCTGCATCAGCAGACCCATTTCCCAGTGGGTGGCACCGATGCTGTCCCCTCTGCCGTCCACCACCATGAAAATGGCTGTGTTTCCGTCCTTAGAAACGCCAAAGGCTGTTCTGGGCTGTCTGCCGCCAGCAACGATGGAGTTTGCCGTTGTAATCTTGCCGTCTACCAGCAGCTTGCCGCCGCCGCCAAAGGCTGTATCAATCTCATCCAAGTCAACAGAGGATGTGATATCCAAGTTGACGGCATCCCCTGCCGCAAACATATTCGCCGCATTGGTGTAATAATCGCCGCTCATGACAATCAGATAGCCGTTTTCAGGCACTGCCACCGTTTCGCCCTTCTGAGAAACGTATGTAATGGTATCATCCTCTACCACGAATTTCACCAGATTCTGGAACCGCTTATCCAGACTAGATGTGCTACTCATGGCGTTTCTGTCCAGATAAATAGGGAATACCATGGATGTGACTTTATTCAGGGAAGCCAGCTCAATGGTCTTTTTTTCATTGCCGAATCTGGCTGTCATGGTGAAATAATCGAAGAAGGGGTTGCCATCCTCATCCATAAAAAATGCCGCATACTGTCCTTCCCCCTTATTCAGGCTCGTCCCTGCGGAAATCACTTCCCCGTCACGAACGATTGGCCCAAAAGCTGCAGAATAAGAACCGCTCAGGCCGAAAAAGTCAGAGTTTACCCCTGCCACTGCGCCATTGTCTGTCAGCAGTTTTTTCACAGTCTCCTTCAGACCATACTCGCTTTTGCTTTCCACTTCCCGAATCTCCAGAGTGCTTTCCGTCAGGTCTACCTTCAGCACATGGATATTCTGAATGCCCGCATCGGTCATACGGCTGCTTTTTTCATAAGTCACCCCACGGGTCACTGTTTTTTCTGTTTTCTGGTCATAATAGGTAGTTGCCCCATAGGCTGTTTCCGTTCCGAAATAGCTCAGGGGAGAAATCAGCATGGCAGCCGCCAGCACCGTCCCGACGGTACGCTTTGCCAGTTTTTTATTTCTGTTCATTCCCTCACATCTCCTTACTCAAAATACCTTCTTATTCAGACGGAACTTCTCTCCAAAAGTTCCTGTTTTCAGCAAAATTTCTTCATTATGTAAAGTATCATACCACAAAGGACTGAACTTTTGTTCATTTTAAAAAAATTTTAAGAAAACTGTAAAGATTCAAGAAAATACTTCCATGAGAAAAGGACATAGCCATAGCTATGTCCTGCATTTTTATCGTACAACTTTGATTTTTTCCACACCATAGGCACGAAACAATACCGCCATTTCCGCCGTGATTTCCTCTCCGCTGGCGGCAATGGGGATGGCAGGGGGACAGGAAACACAAGGGCTTGCACAAATGCGCCCCACGGCATCCTGACAGTCCACTTCCTCCCACTGGCTGAAAATGGCCTCTCGGATAGATAATTTCTGTTTCGGCAAGGTCAAGGGCATCTGTATAGTCGCGGGCTTTTCTTTTTTCAGGGGCAGGCTGCCCAGCGCCGCCGCCACCTTTGCAAAATCCCCTTCCCGATTCTCCGGCGTTGCCATCAGCACCACTGCATCCAAATCGGCAAATTCACATTCCACACCGTTTTTCCGCAAGGCTTCCGCCGCTTCTTCCCCGGTATAGCCCATTTTTCCAGTAAAAATGGTCAGCTTCAAGGGGTCGCCATCCATAATTTTCCAGCCCTGTTTTCCCAAGGTATCTTTCAAGCGTTTTACCCTTTCGATAGTCTGGGGCAGTCTTTCGGGGTAGCCCTCCGCCAGATACTGATTGCATCTATCCAAGGACTGCAAAATAAGATAGGAAGGGCTGGTGGAACCAAAAAGCTCCATAGCCTTTTTCGCCTGACCGCCAACCTTTTCCGCCCATTCCCGAGAAAGCTGCAAATACGCGCCCCCCGTCAGCACAGGCAGGGTCTTATGGGCAGAATCGCAACTCATGGCAGCCCCAAGGTCGATGGGGTGCAAAGAAGGCTGTAAAAATTTCAGATAGGCTCCATGGGCATTATCCACCAGCAATGGGATATCCGCTTTTTTGCAGACTGCCGCCAAAGCCTTGATATCGGGGCGATAGCCCAGATAATCAGGGGCAGTGATGTATACCGCAAAGGGCTTTCGCTCCATTTTTGCCAGCTTTTGCGCCACCTGTGCCGCCGTGATAGGGCAGGTACAAAGGGAGCTTCTCTCTCCCTCCTCCGGCATCAGCCATTCCACATCCAAATCCAATAAAGCACAGCTATACAAAAACGCCTTGTGGGCATTTCTCGCCGCCAAAACCACGGGACGCTCCGCCTTTCTTTCTGCCTGCTGCAAAGCAAGAAACAGCATCGTGCGAATGCACTGGGAAGAGCCCTCCGTGCTGTAAATGGTCTTTCCGAAGCCAAACAAACGGCTGGCATTTTCTTCGCTTTCTGCAATGATACCCTCTGCGTCGTAAAGCTCGTCAGCCCCGCTGATTTCCGTAATATCCATTTTTTCGCAGCCTAAAAAGGACACGCCCTTGTGTCCCGGCATGTGGAAACGGGTCGTGTCCTTTTCTGTATACTGTTTTACAAAATCGCAAATGGGCGTTTTCATTATAACCCCTTCTTTCTTGAGTCCGGTCGCTCCGTTGCAAAGCAACTCTCGCGCCCACCGCAATTCGCAGTTCCGAGCATACTCTACACTGCTCATGCTGTCCGCTCGTAAAATATCCGGATTCATTCATGCAAGCATGTTGAATCCGTCTGCTTTACTCGCTTGCCTCACTCACCTTCATCATAATCGCACATTCGATTCTCTTCTTGAACAGGTCACAGCCATATTCATAAATGCCTGTGATGCTGCCTGTTTCATGGTATGCGTTGGCCGCACAGCCGCCGGAGCAATAGAGCTTCGCCCAGCAATCCTTGCAGCCTTCTCTGGCATAAGCGTTGCAGCATTTGAATTCATTCTGCACTTCTGTATTTTTCACGCCTTCCCAGATATCGCCCATGCTATATTTTTCATCCCCAACAAACTGGTGACAAGGGTACAATTCGCCCCAAGGGGTCACTGCCATATATTCTGTGCCGCTGCCGCAGCCGGAAATTCTCTTGTAGATGCAGGGGCCATGCTCCAAATCCAGCATATAGTGATAGAAAGTGATGGGCTTGCCGTCTCTTTTTCTCTGGAGCATTTCCTTCGCCAGAATTTCATACTGTTCAAAGAGGATAGGTTTATCCTCTTCTGTCAGGGCATAAGGGTCTGCAGGGTCGCAAACAACAGGCTCCATGCTCAGTTCTGTAAAGCCCAAATCTGCCATGTGGAACAGGTCCTTTGTGAAATCTACATTATTATGGGTAAAAGTCCCACGCATATAGTAGTTCTTATCGCCGCGGGCTTCCACGAATTTCTGGAATTTGGGCACGATGATATCGTAGCTGCCTTCCCCTGCGTAATTCTTTCTCAGGTGGTCGTGGACTTCTTTTCTGCCGTCCAAAGAAAGCACCACGTTGTGCATTTCCTTGTTGGCAAATTCGATCACTTCATCATCCACCAAAATACCGTTAGTCGTCAAAGTAAAACGGAAATTTTTATTATGGATTTTCTCCTGTTCTCTGGCATAAGCCACAATCTGCTTTACCACATCCCAGTTCATCAAAGGTTCGCCGCCAAAGAAATCCACTTCCAGATTCCGTCTTGTGCCGGAATTTTCAATCAGGAAATCGATGGCACGTTTGCCCACTTCAAAAGTCATCAGTGCCCGTTCCCCCTGATATTTGCCCTGACTGGCAAAGCAGTAGGAGCAATTCAGGTTGCAGGTGTGGGCCACATGGAGGCACAGCGCCTTGATGACTGTATTTCTTGCCTTGAAATCATAGGCCAGATATTCATAATTGTCAGGGGTGAAAAGCTTGCCTGCTTTTCTCAGCTCCACCACATCATCGATACATTCCTGTACGTCCTCCGCTGTGACACCATCGTATTTTTTCACCATGGCATCGATGATATCTCCCTGTGTATTTTCCCGAATCATGCTGATCACGTCATAAGCCAGCTCGTCCACACTATGGATAGAGCCGCTGCAGGTATCCAGCACGATGTTATAACCATTCAATTGATATTGATGTACCATTTTTCTACCTCATACTCTACTCTTTTCTATGGAAACAGATCAAAAAGCATTGGTAAGGCTTCGCCTTACTCATGGATTTGCTCCGCAAATCTCTTTCAATCCCTGTATGAACTGGCGCCTTGCAAGCAAAGCCTGCCCATACAGGGATTGAAATGCTTTTCTCCGCTTTTACAACAAAAAAGGGCTGTTTGCTACAGCCCCTTTCTAGGTTTTTCTGATTCAGTTCGCGATTACTGTTTTTCGCAAGGCTGGTTTGCTACGCCGCAAGATGTTTTGCAAGCGGACTGGCAAGATGTCTGGCATTCGCCGCAGCCACCGTTCTGTACGCTCTTGTTCAGGTCGCGAGTTGCGATTGTTTTGATTCTGCTCATATCGTTTACCTCCCCTAAAGTTCATGGATTTTTTATTGAATCATAAGTTCCTTCCCATTATACCCTAACCATCCAAAATAATCAAGTAAAACCTCTGGATACCGTCCCGTACCATGCATCCCCTGCCACTGTTTTGCGAAGCTGTCCACAAGGCTTTTCCCCCTCTCCGCTCCTTCTTTTTGCCATTTTCCCTGAAATCTCCATACTACTTTTTCGTCCGATTTCATAGATTGAAATAAATCATATTTTCAGGAGGAATTTTATATGAAACGAATCCTCTCATTTTTATTATCCATGGGTCTTATTTTAGCCGTTGCTGCCTGCAGCAGGGAAGGCTCCCTGACAGAACTGGAATCCATCCAAAAGCAACTGGCGGAAATGGAGGGCTATGCCTGCACCGCCACCCTGACCCGTACCTCCGAAAAAGGCGAAAAAGTCTACGAAACCAAGCAATATTACAAATCCACCGGGGAATACCGTCTGGAACTGACCGCCCCCGAAAACGTGGCAGGAAACTATACTGTTTTCGACGGGGAACGCATCTGCCAGCATAACCCCAAGCTGGACAGCAGCATCATCAAAAGCGTGCCGGAATCCCAGCATAGAAACGAACTGTTTTTGGGGCAGTTTGTCCAAAATTATATGCAGTCCGAAGGGGTCAGCGTGGAAACTGCCGCTCTGGATGAATCCAAATGCGTCGTTTTGGAAGCTGTCATCCCCGGCAACGACCCTGCCCTTTCTACAGAAAAGCTCTGGGCAGACCGAGAGACTCTCCTGCCTGTCCGCTTCGTTATCTACGATGCCAACGGCAAGGAACGCTACCAAATGGATTATCACGAATTTACATTCAATCCCCAGTTTGACGCATCCCTTTTCACCGTCGAAGAATAAATCCCCCTGTTTCTGTCCATACTGAGAACAGTCAGCAGGGAAGTTTTTCAAATTATACATATTTCTTCCGCCGCTGACCAATCCAAACAGCGGAGTGTGAGAACATGATTGTCAGAAGAGGAGATATCTATTTTGCAGACCTGAGCCCTGTGGTAGGCAGCGAACAGGGGGGCATCCGCCCTGTCCTCATCGTGCAGAATGATGTGGGCAATAAGCATAGCCCCACCGTCATCTGCGCTGCCATCACATCCCAGATGAATAAGGCGAAGCTGCCCACCCATATCGCCCTTTCCTCCGCTGTTTATGCCCTGCCAAAGGATTCTGTGGTCCTGCTGGAGCAGATCCGAACCATCGATAAACAGCGATTGAAAGAAAAGCTCTGCCATCTGGATGATGCCATGATGAAGCGGGTGGATCAAAGCCTGATTATCAGCTTGGGTTTAAAATAAAATAGGGCTGAAAATACAGCCCGAAAGCCATAACAAAAGCCTTGGGCAAACGCTCTGTCCAAGGCTTTTCTCTGTTTCTGTCTTATCTTTTTCCGCCCTTGCCGGCACTGACCAGCACCAACCACAGGAAATACAGCAGGATAAACACCACTGTGAAAACCACTACCTGCTTCAAGGTAACGGCTGCCCCTGTGATGAGCATGAATCCGTGATAAAAGATACTGCAAAGGCAGCCGGATTTTGCCGCACGGATAAAAAGTTCTTTTACATCCATTTTTATTTCTCCTATCATTTCCAAATCAAACCATGCACACTCTTTGGATAAAACCATCAGGATTCGTTTGTCCCAAGGATGATGCGGATATCTGCACTGCCCATATCGGACGGTGCCTGTTCCACCTTGGCATTATCGAAATATTTCACTAAATCTTTTCCCGCCCCCTGGGTCTTGACCTGAATCCGGGTATAATTCACCTGTTCACCGTTATAAGTCGTGGGGTCTGTCAGGCGATAGCCCTCCTGACTCAGCATTTCCGTAAATCTGCCTGCCAAGCCTGTCACATTGCCCCCATTGGAAACCTCGATCAGAAGGCTCTTGCTGTCAATGGAGCCATCTTCGTTCACCACAGGAGCCACACTGTAGAAAATGCGGTCTACCATTTCCTGTGTGGCAGCGGGATCATGGATAAAGTAAGATACGCCGCCTACATACTGCCCCACACCGGGCAGGGTTTCCATAGTCATTTTGCTCATATCAATCTTGGTGATATAGTTTGCATATTTCAAGGCATCCGTCAGGCTGACATCCGTTTCCACATGTTTATACATAACCTTGATATAATCGCCCAGATTCTTTACAATGCTTTCCGTACTCAGAACCTTCTCCGCCAGAGCCTTCAGGAACATCTGCTGCACCTGAATACGGCCAACGTCCCCGTTTGCATAGCCTTTCCGATAACGCACCAGCTGCAGTGCCTTATTGCCATCCAGTGTTTGCAGGCCTTTTTTCAGGTCGATTTTGATATCGCCTGTATCGCTCATATCCCATTTCATGTCCTGGGGAACATCTACCTCTACACCGCCGACAGCATCAACGATTTCCACCAGTGCATCAAAATCCACTTTTACATAATGGTCGATGCTGATGCCCAGCAAATCCTCCAACTGCAGAACTGCCGCCTGAGGGCCGTATTTTTCACCGCCGATAGCATGGACTGCGTTGAATTTCATCACACCGTAGCTTTTCCCCAACAAATCTTCCACCTCATCACAGACGGAAACACGGGTATCTCTGGGAATAGAGATCAAGCTCAGGCTTTCCTGTGCGCTGTCATAATGCACCACAAAAGCCACATCCGTTCTGGTGCCGTCCTTATCCACGCCGAAAACCGCCACGTTCATCTTGATATTTCTGCCCAGCAGCGCATCCAGCATATTCATATCCGTTGCATTTGTGGTGATACCCAAATTGGAAAAGGGCATATTACCCGTCACCTTATGATAAGCAAAGCACGCCCCGCCCGCCAAAATCACGAACACCAGCACAATGGAGCATACGATTTTAAAAAAGGTCTTGATCGGATTAAAAGTTTTCCTTTTCTTCGGTACTCTTCTTTTTCCACTCATTTATTCTTCTCACCCATTCATCAGTTCTTCATCCATAGTCTGTGCATCTTCTGCCGGTTCGATTCCGTTGATCCTCCAGTCGATCAGTTCCTTGATACCTTCTTCATCCAGATAAACATATTTCCCCGGATCGCCCACATAGGGCACCGTATCGCTGGTAATCTTATCCGGATCAAAATCCTTCACATATTTTACGTATTTCAACGCTTCCGATACGGAAATATTGCTTTCTGTGCAATCCAATGCAACTTCAACCAGATTGTTCAGGTTTTTCATCAATGTTTCGGAACTGCAGACCTTTTCGATCAGCGCCTGGATAAATTCCTGCTGCACTTCGATACGCTTCAGGTCCTTCTGGGCATAGCCCTCACGGAAACGCACCAGCTGTTCCGCCTTTTCCCCGTCCAAATGCTGCATACCGGGATACAGGTCGATATACAGATCCTGATAGGGGTCTACATAATACAATCTCTGTTCTACTTCGAAATCCACACCATCTACAGCGTCTACAATTTCTTTGAAAGCGTTCAAATCCACCTTTACATAATAATCCATTTTAACGCCAAGAATTTCCTCCAGCATTGCAACAGAAAAAGCACAGCGGTTGCCCTTGCCGGCATAGGCGTGTACCTCCGTCAGCTTGCACTGCCCATATACACCATTCTGCTGGGGTACATATTGATTATCTTTTTCCAGAAAGGCGATCATCTCATCCGTCATCGTTACACAGCTATCCCTGGGAACGGAAATGAAATGCAGCTCCTTCGTATTGGTATTGAAGCTGGCTACCATATTGACATCGGCACGGAAACCATCCTCGTCCGTCCCCAAAATCGCCACATTGATGACTTCTTTGATCTTGGACTGATCTGCCGTAGAAACGACAAAGTCGGATTTTTCCGCCTTGCCCTGCCATCGATCCATGGCTACCCAAACCTTTGCGGCAGCGTATGTACCGCTCAAAATCAAGAGCAGCGCGATCACCAGCAAAACGCCCCTGCGCCGTTTCTTTTTCTGCTCTGCTCTCCGCTGGGACATCCTTCTGCCCTGGGCCACTCTTCTGGGGTCGATATAGGTCTGTTCGTCATATCCCCTTCTTTGCTGCTGTTCTTCGGGATAAGGGGCGCGGGTCTGTCTGCGGCGCGCCTGACGCTGGCGCAGCTCCATATCATCGGGGGGTCTGCGGCGTCTTCTGTATTCTCTCTTTTCACCCATGATTTCTATTCTCCTCTAGTTCAGAGTTTACTGACAATATCATGTCTATTTCTTTGCAACTCTATAATTATAGCAAATCTGACAAACCCTGACAATAACAGAATGGGTCGCTCTTCCATTTTTTCACCATTTTTATCCTTTTGCATGGATTTTTCATAGTTCCCATACAAAATTTGGGTTTCTCCTATTTTATTATACACGATTTCACTCACATGAAAAGGGACAAAATTCTTAATTTTCCAACCTTCCCCCTCTCCGTCTTTCTTTACTTTTCCGACAAATTCTCGTATAATCCCTATTTATAAGGAAAAAACCATCCAAAATTCGATTTGCGAGGAGGAATTTATATGAAGGAACAGGCTTCCGAAAAAACTTCTTTTTTATATAAAGCAAAGAAATTTTCAGGCACCCCTCAGGGCATCGCTGCGATTCTTCTGTTCAGTGCCGTTTTCATTACAGGTCTGGTCTATCTCATCACCACGACCAAGATTTTGCACGTAGGCTGGGAAATTCTCCATGCCCCTTCCATGCTGCTGCTGAATATCCTGCCGGTGCTGCTGGTATTGCTGCTGCTGTTTTTCCTGACGAAGCGGCTGTTTTTCTCTGTTAGCTGCACAGAGGTAGTTCTCGTCTTTTTCGCCATTGCAGACCGCATGAAGGTCTCCATGCGGCAGGAGCCCCTGCTCCCAACCGACCTGACACTGGTAAAGGAAGTCATTGCTATTCTAAAGACCTTCCCCATTTATCAGTTGGTACTCATTGGTGTACTGCTTGTCCTTTTTGCAGTACTGCTGGTGCTGAGCTTCAAAAAATCCACAAGGGCAGCGCTGGGTGTTGTCCCCCGCATCACAGGCATTGTGCTGGTCATCGCCTGCACCTTTGGTGCGAATCATCTCTGGTATGCCGACAAAGCCCTCTACGACGGCTATCCTACTGTAGACAACCCCTATTTTCAGGTGAACCAATACAACACCCGCGGGATGATTTATTCCTTCCTGCATCAGTTCAACATCACCCAGATGAAAGCCCCCGAGGGCTATGATGCAACCTATTTTGCCCAAATGGAAGATACAGACTGGGCAGCCCCTGAAGCCGCCCCCGGCGAAGGGACGCAGTATCCCCACATTGTCATGATTATGGGAGAGGCCTTCTCCGATTTGAGCGAAAACGAACATCTGGATTTCACCAACTATCGTGACCCTCTGCAAAACTTCAAGGAAATTTGCAGCGAGGAGGACACCATCAGTGGACATCTCGTGGTGCCTAACTTCGGCGGCGGCACCTCCAATACGGAATACGATGTGCTGACGGGCTGTGCCACCCGCTATCTGGACAGCTCCCTGCCCTCCTATAATTTTATCCACAGCGATTTTGACGGTATGCCCCGTCAGCTTGCAAAGCTGGGCTACGAAACATTGTCCATCCACCCCGGCTATGCTTGGTTCTATAACCGTCAAAACGTTTATCCCGATCTGGGCTTTGAAACCTGCTATTTTCTGGAGAATTCCTTTGATTTGGCAACCCAGGGCTATGGCGGCTATATCAACGAAGAAGCGACAATGGACAAGATCATCGAGACTCTGGATACCCATATTAAGGAAAAGGATACACCTCTTTTCTCCTTCACCGTGACCATCCAGAACCACGGTCCCTATGAAAAGAAATACGGCACGTTGCCCGCCAATTTCTCCACAGATGTTCCTCTGGATGAAGCCCAGACAGATCTCCTGACCCAGTATTTCCAAGGCATTATCGATGCGGACGAGCAAATCGGTCGCCTGAAGGAATATGCGGAACATTCCGATGAGCCCATCGTGCTGGTTTATTTTGGCGACCACCTGCCCGGCTTCTCCAATGGCATGGAATTTTTCGACCTGCTGGATTACCCCATTGATGCCAACGGCACGGCGGAAGAACAGCTTGCTGTTTATGAAACACCCTACTTTATCTGGCAGAATGACAGCGCAAAGGCTCTGGAAAATATGCAGACTGCCAAAGAAATCGGCTTCCCCGAAGATGGTCTCATCAGCTCTCAGTTCCTCGGTTCTGCCGTGCTGGAACTGTTCGTCCCCGGTTATGAGTCCTCTCTCCACGGCTATAACAACAGACTGATGAAAGAACTGCCCGTCTGTGCAGAAAATATTTACGTGGACAGCAAAGGGAATTTCACAAATATCATTTCCGAAGAACAGGCGGAATTGGTGAAACTCCTGAAAAACTGGCAGTATTACAAGCTTTTCGACGAAAAACTGCCCTGATTTTACCCTTTGATATATTTCGTGTCGGGAAACTTTCCCGACACTTTTTCTTTTGCGTAAAATTTCAAACCCTCAAATCAGTAAACTTTTTTCTATAAAATCCACTGTCACTCCTGACACTATTTTCCTTTATTTTCCATTTATGTAATAAATTTATTGTAAAAATTTTCCATTTGATATAAAAATTGATTCGCAAAATCAAGGCTGTTTTTTGCGAAATTATGCGCTTTTCGGCAATGTATTTATTTAAATACACACATATGAACAAAAAAAAGGCAATTTTTTGAAAATTTTTATTGAAATTATTTAATATATAGGGTAGAATAGTGTTGACCCTAATCACTGTTGCAGTTTTTATTTCCTGATATGCTCTTTGGCAGAAAGGAAATTTGAGGGAGGGAATTGCAACAGGAAAAAGTTTCGTTTCGCGAAATTTTTTCACCACAGGAATGGATTTTCCATTCATGCTATTATCATTATTTTTTTATGTAAGGAGGAATTCTTATGACAGCAACTGAAAATCGTGGTCAATTTGGTTCCAAGCTAGGCTTTATCCTGTCTGCAGCTGGTTCTGCTGTAGGTCTGGGTAACATCTGGAAGTTCCCCGGCAAAGCTTACAACTGCGGCGGCGGCGCTTTCCTGATCGTTTACATCCTGATGGTTGCCATTATCGGTACAACTGTTATGATGGCCGAATTCACAGTTGGTCGTAAAACACACAAAAACGCCATCGGTGCTTTCCGTGAGATCAACGAAAAATGGGCCTTTGCAGGTGGTCTGGGTGTCCTGACCGGTTTCATCATCCTGTGCTACTATTGCCAGGTTGGTGGTTGGACAATGAAATACATCTATGCTTACATCGTAGAAGCAAAGACTGTATATGCTGACCCTATGGCTTACTTCTTGGGTATGCTGGGTGCTAATGGCTTCCCTCTGCAGGGTGCTATTATCTTCCCTCTGATCTTCCTGCTGCTGACATGCTTCATCATCAGCCATGGTACTGCTGGTATTGAAAAAATGTCTAAAGTTCTGATGCCTCTGCTGTTCGTGCTGCTGATCGGTCTGATGATTCGTTCCTGCACACTGCCCGGCGCTGACGAAGGTCTGAAATACATGCTGCATGTAGACTTCTCTACAATCGGTACAAACGCAATTCTGGTTGCTCTGGGTCAGGCATTCTTCTCTCTGTCCCTTGGTATGGGCGTAATGGTTACATATGCTTCTTACCTGTCCAGCGAAGATAACCTGGTTTCCAATACCGGTATCGTCTGCGTACTGGATACTCTGGTAGCTCTGTTCGCAGGCTTCATGATCATCCCCGCTGTATTCGCTACAGGTATTGACCCCGGTATGGGCGGCGGCTTCGCATTCGCAACACTGGCAGGCGTATTCCAGGCAATCCCCGGTGGTACACTGTTTGGTCTGCTGTTCTACTTCCTGCTGTTCTTCGCAGCTGTAACATCCTCCACATCCATTCTGGAAGGTACTGTTGCATTCCTGGTTGAAGAAAAAGGTATCGCAAGAAACAAAGCTCTGGTTGGTACAGCTGTTATCCTGTTCATCGTTGGTGTATTCTACACACTGTCTCAGGCTTACATGAACATCAAAGGTATCTGGATCTCCAAGAACGGTCTGGAATACCCTATCTTCGGCGACTTCCTGGAATACCTGACAGACAGACTGCTGCTGCCTCTGGGCGCATTCTTCTCTGTACTGTTTGTTGGCTGGGTATGGGGTCCCGACAACGCTGTGGAAGAAGCTACTTCCAACGGCAAGTACAAATTCGCACTGGGTCCTGTATGGAAAGTTCTGGTTAAATTTGTAGCACCTATCGCTATCATCTGTATCATCGTAGCTGGTATGGTATTTGGTATGTCCATTTCCTAATCGAGAACAGTTTCTTAACAAGAGATCAAAAGCATATCTTTGCATAAGAGATCGTGCAACAAGGTCGGAGGCTCCCCCTCCGACCTTCTTTTTTTCCCATTCCTTTGGCATTTTTCCACTTTGAAATGCCAATTTTTTATTGTTTTTTTATTCATGCCATACAATCGATCCACATATTTTTCCTTTGTGTTAAGAGAAACAATCCTAAATCTTAACGGGATTTTTATAGATATTTACATGGTTTTACGCTATCCTTATTTTAGGATATATATGGAAATTATTGGAAGCTCATACAAATTCTTCTTATTTTGGGGTGAAATATCCATTAGACGTCAGACAAACTGCAGGAGGGAACAGTTTTGTGTGCCGCAAGAAGAAGGCAATCATTATTCCACATATCCTTCCAATTTTTCCTATCCTCGGAAACAATCAGATTTCCGTCTTATTGTTCTTTTGTAAAGGAGGTATACTTATGTCTACAACTGAAAATCGTGTTGAGTTTGGTTCCAAGCTAGGCTTTATCCTGTCTGCTGCCGGTTCTGCAGTTGGTCTGGGTAACATCTGGAAATTCCCCGGCAAAGCTTACAACTGCGGCGGCGGCGCTTTCCTGATCGTTTACATCCTGATGGTTGCCATTATCGGTACAACTGTTATGATGGCCGAATTCACAGTTGGTCGTAAAACACACAAAAACGCCATCGGTGCTTTCCGTGAGATCAACGAAAAATGGGCCTTTGCAGGTGGTCTGGGTGTCCTGACCGGTTTCATCATCCTGTGCTACTATTGCCAGGTTGGTGGTTGGACAATGAAATACATCTATGCTTACATCGTGGAAGCAAAGACTGTATATGCTGACCCCATGGCTTACTTCCTTGGCATGCTGGGTGCTAATGGCTTCCCTCTGCAGGGCGCTATTATCTTCCCTCTGATCTTCCTGTTCCTGACAGCTTTCATCATCAGCCACGGTACTGCTGGTATTGAAAAAATGTCTAAGGTTCTGATGCCTCTGCTGTTTGTGCTGCTGATTGGTCTGATGATCCGTTCCTGCACACTGCCCGGTGCTGACGAAGGTCTGAAATACATGCTGCATGTAGATTTCTCTACGATCGGTACAAATGCAATTCTGGTTGCTTTGGGTCAGGCGTTCTTCTCCCTGTCCCTTGGTATGGGCGTAATGGTAACATACGCTTCCTATCTGTCCAGCGAAGATAACCTGGTTTCCAATACCGGTATCGTCTGCGTACTGGATACTCTGGTAGCTCTGTTCGCAGGCTTCATGATCATCCCCGCTGTATTCGCTACAGGTATTGACCCCGGTATGGGCGGCGGCTTCGCATTCGCAACACTGGCAGGCGTATTCCAGTCTATCCCCGGCGGTACACTGTTTGGTCTGCTGTTCTACTTCCTGCTGTTCTTCGCAGCGGTAACCTCTTCCACATCCATTCTGGAAGGTACGATTGCATTCCTGGTTGAAGAAAAGGGCTTCGAAAGAAAGAAAGCCTTGGTGGGTACATCCATCATCCTCTTCATCATTGGTGTATTCTACACATTGTCTCAGGCTTACATGAACATCAAAGGTATCTGGATCTCCAAAGACGGGCTCATGTATCCTATCTTCGGCGACTTCTTGGAATACCTGACAGACAGACTGCTGCTGCCTCTGGGCGCATTCTTCTCTGTACTGTTTGTTGGCTGGGTATGGGGTCCCGACAATGCCATCGAAGAAGCTACTTCCAACGGCAAGTATAAATTCAGCCTTGCCCCTGTATGGAAGGTACTGGTGAAATACATTGCGCCTATCGCTATCATCTGTATCATCGTAGCCGGTATGGTATTCGGTATGGCTATTTCCTAAGCAAAGATTTTTTAGCCACGAAAATGGCTCTTGAGCCATAAAAATAAAACGGCGGCGTTATACTGGGGAAGGGAATCCATCCCCTCCCCGGCTTCCCTTCTCACACGTCCCATGATTACGCGGCAAAAAAAAGCGGCAGCATTCAAAAGAATGTTGCCGTTTTTCTTTTTATCTTTTTCTTTCGCACCATAATTGGCATTTTCCATAGAATGGTTATTGTAAATGCCTAAAGGAGGAAATCTTATGAAAGAAATGTGCAGAAACTTCGTCTGCAATACAGGCAGATGCCCGCAGCAGTCTGCCAATACACAACGTTCCATGCCCTCTGCAGCGGCAAACAACGCCGCCGCCATCCCCAATCCATGCAACGCCTGCGTCATCGAACGGGTCGGTCTGGCACAGGCGATGGTCCCCTTCCAGCCCTATGAAGCACCTATGGAACAGGAACAGAGCCTGGTCTGCGGCACTGCCTTTGCCGATCTGGCGATGCCCTATTGCTCCGGCTGGAATCTTTATCGTTTTAGAAGGGAGGATTGAACATGGATCGCGATGAACTGCTGAAAACATTGACCGAACTGGATTTTATCGCCGTAGACCTGGGTCTGTTCCTGAATACGCACCCCGACAATATGGAAGCCATCATGGCTTATAATCAGGTTATCACCGCCGCCGATGCCGTTCGCATGAAATACGAAGAAGCTTTTGGCCCCCTGTGTTCTTTCCGCAGCTATGCTTCCAATACCCAGGATTGGCAGTGGAAAGACAATCCTTGGCCTTGGCAGACCGATGCGAATTTTTCTCTTGCCGGAAAGGAGTGTAGATAAATGTGGATCTATGAAAAAAAATTGGAATTTCCTGTGAAAATCACACAACCCGATGCTCGTCTGGCAAAGATCATGATTGAGCAATACGGTGGTGCTTATTACATTATGGTATAGCAACAACCCTTGTTGTGCGTCTATCCGTTTTATCCAAAAGAATTGATAGATACATAACAGGAGGTAACAACATGAAGAAAATCGCGGGTTTATATCAAAGCTATCTCAGAGAAAGAGAAGAAGAATTCAAAGAATATTGCACAGGAGGAGATAAATTGAAAGAATTACAGGAATTTTTAAAAATTAAACTAAACGCTGATGATTATTTCACAGCAGAAGAAATGCTGAATGATCTGATTGTGGAAATCGAAGAGAAAGGCT
>CAMBLO010000003.1 GCA_945868505.1 uncultured Clostridia bacterium
CGTGGGTCAATTTTTTCTCGGCCGTCGTAAGTCAATTATACACCGGCTGTGACATTTGCTCGTTTTCCCATAAAAGTCCCTCCTTTTCTGCATAAAAAAAGAACTGCTTAACGCAGTTCCTTTTCATTCGCTTGATCGCCATTAACCCAATCATTAAATTTTGTTTTTGGAATTACTCTCTTGTTTCCTACCTGCAGGGACGGAATCACTCCTTTGCGTACCATCTCATACGTATAGCTCCGGCTGATTCCTAATAACTCAGCGGCTTCTTTGATCGTATACACCATTTTTTCCATAATTCTCACCTCACATCTGATATTTCCATATTTTCCATAGGGATTATCATTTTGTGTGGTAGAGTGTAATTCTCTATTTTTCTTCTTTATTTCATTTTCTCTTTAATTTATTCTTTTTCCTCTATACGGCAAATAGTATAAATACTTTCTTTTAACTTAGAGCCGTCTTCCATTTTACTTCCTTTTCTCATTACCTTCATTTCATATGGTAAACCAAAAACGTTCCTCAAAAAAGACATTTCTTCATTTGAAATAACCAAAGCATCCTGTGAAGCCGAATGTAATCTTGTTTCATTACCTATTTCCTTATATATCAATATTAAATCCGGCTTGATCCCTGCTTTAAAATCACAATTTTGTGACTTTGTCATAGGAATACCAACTTTCTGCTCAAACGCCTCTCTTATTCTAACCTTGCTCGCTTCAATCCGTGTTTCTTTGAAGTCATTAAGAATACGTTTTATTTCTTTTTCCGGAATGTTAAGCCATTCCATCTGTTCTCGCAAGAAAGCATCCTCCCCTTCATCTTCAAATCTTTGAATAATCCTGTCATAAAACCAATTTAAATTTTGAAGGTTTTGGTATGACAAGGGATTTAATCGCAATACTCCTGCATAGTCAACAAAAGTTGCCTTTATATCTTCTATTTTTACAGAGCCCTTCATAAGTTCTTTCAAAAGAAATTGATGAGCGAGAATAATAAGTTGATCCTCTGCAAAATCTTTTGATGAAAGTAATTTACTCATGCGTCCCTGCTGAAGATTTACATATGCAAACCACTCTTCCATAATAAATTTGTATTTTGTTCGTGCTATACTAAATTTAGCACTACTCATATTCCGCCTTCTGATAAAATCATTTTTAGATTGACCATAAATATAAACCTGTACTTTTCTTTCCTCATTCTGTCCTTCTTTCCTTTTTCGTCCTAGCATCTGTATAAATTCTGTTTTTGTATCAGCAATAATAACTAGGTTACGCAATTCAATATCCTTGATATTTATCCCGTTATCCAATACTGATGTCGCTATTAAAACTCTAGCAGACTGTTTATTAAATCGAATAATATCATCAACTTCCTTTGCTCTTTCCGGCTCATTCATATATCCCGCTGTTATAAAAACAACATCTTCTTTGTCTGAATTCTTCCCCTGCTTAGTATCTTTTTTTGATTTTTGAATAACAGAAGAAATATCATTCTTTAATTTTTCTCCATTCTTTATGCTATCCACAAAAATCAACCATTTCCTTTTACTATCTGCAACCAATTCGGTAATTTCATCCATCTTTCTTATAACATGAATATCTAAATATTTATAATCAGCCTCTGCAGCATAGTACTTTCGTCCACCCAACTGCTTTATATCTTCTTCTGACTTTTCTTCTTGAAAAAACTTAAACCACTTTGAATGTGCTAATGGACTTATTCTGAAATCTTTTTCTATTTGCTTTTGTATTTCGTCTATTGTTGCAGACATAAAAATGATCCTTTTCCCTGCCTGAAACATCCTATGTACAAAGTTATAAGAAAAAATTGTATTTGTATTATAGTTTGAATCCATCAAAAAATAATGACATTCATCACAAACCACACAACCATAATGTTGAAACCATCTTCTATACCATTCTTCTTGTTCTTTCGTAACATAGCTATGCTTCTCAGAATCAACTACCAGATAATTTTCATTGTATTCAATTTCTTGATATGTCCAAATCTCTATTTTAGCTGCAAGCGAAAGGTCAAGTTTGTCCACTTCTTTCTGTAGCTGCTCTTTTAGTATCTTTCGATTTACTAAGTATAGTATTTTTCCCCATAAAGGATTCCAATAGCTCAAATATTCCTTTAGAATAAAAGTTGTCTTCCCACTACCAGTAGGAGCAGATATAAATATTAAATTTCCCGCCCCCCACTCTTTGTATTCATTGCCAATAGCGTCAGTTATATATACCATACCCATTACCTCCATTTCAAATTAATGGATAATAGAAAATATAATATATTAAGAATTTCTATTTTCTATTTACATTGACACTCACATTATAGCATTTTCCTACTCAAAAAAATACAAATCGACATCATTTCATACGAATCATTCTATTTGTGCTTCAATCAGTTGTAAATATACGCACTGATTCTATTACACACTTTCCCTTTTACTAGAAACCAGCCCTGCAAAATAGAAATAAAATAACATTAGTAGGTTTTTCTATTTTCTATTCAAAAATTCTTTGTAAAAACAGTATATTGATCACCTATAAAGTCAAATTATTTCTAAAGAAAATAGGCGGTTGCTGTCAAAATAGATGTCAAATCCATAGTTTTTCCATTTTCCATAGGCATTTTCAAATTCTCCAGACATGAAAAAAGCCCGAAAGCACAAGCTTTCAGGCTTTTTTATGCGGATAACAGGACTTGAACCTGCACGGGTCACCCCGCTGGAACCTAAATCCAGCGCGTCTGCCAGTTTCGCCATATCCGCATGAATAAAAATATTTTAGACCTCCCCTTTGCAAAAGTCAATATAAAGGAAGGATTTTAAGAATAAAGAAAGCCTGCCGCATCCGACAGGCTTTTCACTGAACCAGGAGGGATTCGAACCCCCGACCCACGGCTTAGAAGGCCGTTGCTCTATCCAGCTGAGCTACTGATTCATACTTACACAAGCGGGTGATGAGAATCGAACTCACGTGTTCAGCTTGGAAGGCTGACGTTCTACCATTGAACTACACCCGCATAAAAAAATGAACCAGGAGGGATTCGAACCCCCGACCCACGGCTTAGAAGGCCGTTGCTCTATCCAGCTGAGCTACTGATTCATGCTTAACGCAAGAGATATTATGCCATAACACTTTTCATTTGTCAACAGAATTTTTCAAACTTTTTGAATTTTTTAAAAAGAAATAGCGGAGCAGAATGAACCTTCGCCCCGCCTCTTTTTCTTTAATTGATCCGTTTGAAATGTTCTGCATTCCAATATTTCATGATAGCACCTTCCACTCTGCCATTTTCAATGGTCAGGATGCCAAAGGTTGGCAGGCCGCCGCCCCTAGGCAGGGAAATGCTGCCGGGGTTAAACATAGCCACTCTGCCGGCATCATCCCAAACAGGGATATGGGTATGCCCAAACAGCACTACATCCGCCCCCTGTTCCTCCGCCCAATAGCAGATGGTATCGGGATTCCAATGGACTCTCTGCTTATGTCCGTGGGTCAGTAGCAGCGCCTTGCCGCCGGCCCGCACCAGCTTTTTGGAAGGCGTATCCATCATATAATCATTATTCCCTTTCACAAAATGGAAGGGCAGATTAGGAAATTCCTTCTGCAATTCCAGTGCGTCCCCATCATGGTCGCCCAAATGGAACACCATATCCATTTTCCCGCCAATCCGCTTCAAAACATTTCTGGCATTTTCCAGATAGGAATGGGTATCGCTCAACACTAAGATTTTCATAAAATCACAGTTCCTTTTTCAGCATTTCTTTCATTTTACGCAAAGCCTTGCCTCTATGGCTGATGGCATTTTTTTCTTCGGAAGAAAGCTCCGCCATATATTTACCCTTTTCCGGCACAAAGAAAATGGGGTCATAGCCAAAACCATTTTCGCCTTTGGCTTCGTAACCGATGATACCTTCTACGGTATCATAGCTGACCAGCCTTCTGCCATCGGGGAAAGCCGCCGCGATGCAACTAACAAAACGAGCCGTTCTCTGTTCTTCGGGCACGCCATCCAATTTTTCAAAAATCGCCTTAAAGCGTTCAGGGTAAGGGGTATCTTCCCCCATGAAACGGGCGGAATAGATACCGGGTGCCTTATCCATATAGTCGATTTCCAGACCGGAATCATCGCTCAATGTAATCTTACCGCAAGCCTCCATAATCTGTACTGCTTTTTTCATGGCATTTTCTTCAAAGGTCGTGCCATCCTCCACCACATCGATGTGGATGCCCGCATCCTCCATGGAAATCACTTCCACGTCCATATCCCCTAGAATAGCATTGATTTCCTTGATTTTCCCTTTATTTTTTGTTGCAAAAATAATCGTTTCCATGATTTCCTCCTCAGTTCAGTTCCAAGCCGCCCAAGGCTTCTTTCTGCAATTCTTTCAGTTCCCCCGCAGCTTTTCTGCCCAGTGCCAGTAATTCCAAAAGCTGTTCCTGCGTAAAGGTACCGTGTTCGCCGGTGCCCTGCACCTCTACAAAATTACCTTCATCGGTCATAATGATATTCATATCCACTTCCGCCGCGGAATCCTCTTCATAGCAAAGATCTGCCATAGTCACGCCATCCACCACACCAACGCTGACAGCGGAAATATATCTGTGGAGGGGCATTTTTTCGATGAGTCCTTCCTCCAAAAGCTTCTGACAAGCCAGTGCCAGTGCCACAAAGCCCCCTGTAATAGAAGCCGTTCTGGTGCCGCCGTCTGCCTGAATCACATCGCAGTCCACGGTGATGCTTCTTTCGCCCAGCTCTGTGAAATCCACCGCCGCCCGCAAGGCTCTGCCGATGAGCCGCTGAATTTCCGTAGAACGCTGATTCAGCTTCAGCTTATTGATATCTCTTTTATTTCTGGTGGCTGTTGCTCGGGGCAGCATGGCATATTCCGCCGTTACCCAGCCTTCGCCGCTGCCTTTTTTAAAGGGAGGCACGCTTTCCTCCACAGAAGCATTACACAGCACCTTTGTATTGCCCCATTCTATCAAAACAGAACCCTCTGCGTAGCGGGTGAAGTCCTTGATGATCTTCACAGGGCGCAGTTCGTCCACCTTTCTGCCGTCAAAACGATTGATCGTCATATTTTTTCCTCCTTATATTTTTCTTAAAGGATAGTATATCATAAAATTTTCCGAATATATAGAAAAACCACGGCTTTGCCGTGGTTTTCTTCGTTTTCTTCTTATCTCAGAGCGTAAGTGAAGGCTTCTTCAATAGCATCAGCAATGGCTTGTGCAATGGTATTCTGGTATGCCGTTTGGGTAATTTTCAGGGCATCACCGGGGTTGCTGATAAATACCGTTTCCACGATGACTGCAGGCACTGTGGTTCCGTTCAGAATCAACAGGTCTGTCCGATGCTTCGTGCCACGGTTATTGTTTCCTGTTGCGGAAATAATACTGTTCTGAATCAGTTCTGCCAGCTTCTGACTGGTCAAGCCGGAGCCGGTATCGTTGGAATGTACCTTATACAATACTTCTGTCCCATTTGCCGTAGCAACGCCGGAATTCATGTGGATAGAAACCATGGCATCGGCAATTTCATTGGCAATCTGAGCCCTGCTGTTGTTGGAGGGGTAAACATCGCTGTCTCTGGTCACATAAACCTTGATCCCACTGCCTTCCAGCTGCTGTGCCACTTTCTGCATGATGGTCAGGTTCATATTCTTTTCCACGATGCCATTGGCACTGGCACCGGGGTCGCTGCCGCCATGGCCTGCATCCAGCAGCAGGACTTTATCATACACATCCTGGGGATTTTTCACAGAAATGATATATCTGTCCCCATCATCCTTGATGCTGTAACAGCTAATGCGGTTCTGGTTAAAGCGCAGGGTTGTCTTTCCGCCGCTGGTGGAGATCTGGATATTTTTGATTACATCGTCGCCGATATCATAAGTACCATAGCCGTAAACATCCTCATAATCCCCCGGCAGCACCACATCTACATATCCATTCAGATAATTGTCGTTGATCTTCACACTGCCGGTATTGATGTTCTCTTCCTTCTGCAGATACAGCACATCTTTATTGGCATCATAAGACATATTTCTCATAGTGGAACGATAGATCTGCAAGGTCATGCTGTCGCTGTCTGTGGTATAGCTGTATTCCGTCAAGTCGCCCACCTCAAATACAATACGAAGGGTGGTTTCATTGAACATAGCCGCTCTGCCCGCTGTTACAAAATCCAATGCCTTTACATTCAAGGTGCTGTCCAATTCGGAAATGGCGTTGGGGATATCCACTACAATACGGTTAGGATTTGCCAAGGTAAATACACTGGCACCCAATGCGCCGTCCCCTTCGATTTCAATGACGTCCCTGTCCGTATTGCTGTTGTGTTTCATAGAAATATTGTCCACCGTCACCTTGTCAAAGGTGATATAAACCTTCGTTTTATCAGCACTCTGGGTCACTTCATATTTCTTTTTGCTGCTCAAATCCAGCACCACCCGGGTATAGATGCTGCCATCCTCCGCCGTATGCTGGGCAGATCGCACGGCAGTCACGATAGAGCTGTTTGTGGCAGTGATATTGCTTGCCAGACCGCTTTTTGCTCCGTAAAAGTCCAGTACGATTTTATTATCCGCCACAATGGTCTCCTTATAAGAAGGAATGGCACCGTTAGCTTGGATGGTAAAGGTCTGCCCTGCTGTTTTGCTGGCAGGTACTTCCACTTTATTCAACGTCACATAATTGGTGTTGGGTGTGGTAGGTGTAGTAGGCGGCTTTGTGGTTTCCCCCTTTGTGGAAATGGAAACCGTTCGGCTGGGGTCGTCCCATGTAATGTTCAAATCCAATGCCGTTGCCAACGCCCGCACAGGCAGCATGGTTCTGTCGTTGACGATCAGGGGAGGCACATCCATGGTAAATTCCTTCCCGTTTTTATAGCCCGCGGTCTTATTGATTTCAAAGACCAAGGTATAGTCGTCATTCACCACATACACCTGCTGTGCCGCTTCATTCCAAACCACTTCGCAGCCCAACTCCTGGGCGATCTGGCGCATGGGCAGCATCGTTCTGTCGTCAATGGCAACTGCCGGCATATCCTTAGGCGTCATCTTCTTCCCATCAATCTGCACAACGATTTCCTTGGCGTTATAGGCGTGATTTTTTCCGTTATAAAAGAGGTTCATGCTGACATTGGCTGCATAAGCCGTGACAGAGGATAGCATCCCCACGGCCATTGTTGTCAGCAGGAGCCGTTTCCACTTACTTCTCATTCGTGTTTCCTCCTGCTTCATTCTTATGTAAATGTATTTCGACATATTTTCCTAGTTTATTAGTATAACAAATTTTGTCGAAATGAAAAGAGACTTTCCCATTTTGAAAGAAAATCTTAATTTTTAGTCGAAAAAAATCCACCTGTTGTTCCCAACAGATGGATTTTCCAATCATTTTTTAATATTTATTCTTCCTGTCCCTGGGCTCTCTTGTCAAAGGCTTTCAGCTTTTTCATGACCTTGCCATGAACGCTGCCCACAGGGAAATTGCCCGCCTTATTCTTCTTGCCCGCAGGGGTACCCATCAACAGCTCAATGCCCTCATCAATATGGGAAATGGGATAGATATGGAACACGCCCTTTCGTACCGCTTCCACCACTTCATCCTTCAATACCAAATCCTTCACGTTGGAAACGGGGATGATAACGCCCTGCGTCCCTGTCAGGCCCCGCTTTTTGCAAAGATCAAAAAAGCCTTCGATTTTGTAGGTCACACCGCCGATAGCCTGAATCTCCCCTTTCTGGTTCACAGAACCTGTCACCGCCAAATCCTGACGGATGGGCAGCTCGGAAAGGGAAGACAGGATGCAGTACAACTCCGTACTGGAGGCACTGTCCCCGTCAATGCCGTTATAATTCTGCTCGAAGCAGACACGGCAGCTTAAGGACAGAGGGAAATTCTGGGCATAGGTCTGCCCCAAAAAGCCCGTGATAATCTGCACACCCTTATCATGGGTCTGCCCGCTCATGCGGGCCTCTTTTTCGATATTGACAATGCCGGATTTCCCCACATAGGTAGTGGCTGTAATGCGGGAAGGGTTGCCAAAGGCATAGCTGCCCATATCCAGAACCGCAAGACCGTTAATCTGGCCCACCTCTGCCCCCTCCGTATCAATCATAATCACGTTTTCTTCCAGCATCTCATCCAGCTTTTCCTCGTACAGCTTCATCCGCTGTTCCTTTTCATAGATGGTCTTTTTGATATGCTCCGCCGTCACCAGCTCTGCCCCTTCCAGCTTCGCCCATGTGACTGCTTCACAAAGGATTTCCGCCAGATGGTTGAAACGGGTGGAAAGCTTATCCTGCCGCTCCGCCGTGCGGGAGGAATATTCTATAATGGCGCAAACAGCGCTGGCATCAAACTCCATGCTTTTTTCCCTGTCCACAAAACGCTTGATGAACTGAGCGATTTTCTGGATATTTTCATCGGTACGGGGCATTTCATAATCGAAATCCGCCCGAATCTTGAAGAATTTATCAAATTCCTCATCATAACTATTCAGCACATCATAATAATAGCTGCTGCCAATCATGATAACCTTGATATTCGCAGGGATGGGCTCCGGCTTCAAGGTCGGCGCCACCACTGCCCCCAACTGCTCCCGAACAGAATCCATCATAATCTCTTTTGTCTTGATAACACGGCGCAATGCCTCCCACGCCTGGGGGGTGGTCAAAATATCCTGAGCCTGAACAATCAGATAGCCGCCGTTGGCCTTATGGAACAGACCGCTCTTAATCTTCATAAAGTCCGTGGTCAGGTTACCAAATTCGCTGTCATATTCCACTTCCCCCACCAGATTGCTGTAAGTAGGGTTAAAGGTAACCACCACAGGTGCGCCCTTGCTCTTGCTGTGGTCTACAATCAGGTTGACCTTATATTTCAGGGTCACATCCTCCGCAGGCTTTTTCCCCAGCATGGGCAGCAGAGATGCCAGTCCTTCCTCGCCATCGTCCTCCTCATCGAAAAACTGGTCGATATTTTCCAGTACATCCTCCTGCACATCGTTAATATAGGAAATGACTCTTTCATAAGCCTGATATTTTTCCTGCACCGCGTTCACATGATGCCCGATGGCAAACATGCCTGTTTTATAATCCAGCTGGTCCATCTGCCGTTTGGATTCCTTATCCAAATCCCGCAGTTCCCGCATGATGGTTCCCGCCTTTTCCTGCACCATCTGGGAATTTTTCTCTACAATTTCCTTGGCTTCTTCGGAAAGCTCATCGTAATCCTCTTCGCCCACAGGCTTGCCCTCCACCACAGGCATGAAGAAAATGCCGGAATTGGTGGTTTTCACCTGAAAATCATATTCCCCCGCCATTTTGCTCATTTCATCCATGAGGGCGTCCCGTTTTTCATCAAAGGAACGGAGCAGGGTATTTTTCTGGGCATCGTAATCATCGGTGCGGAAGGCTTTTTGCAATTCCGTTTTGAACAACTGCACCAGCTCCGCCATATCCTCCTTAAACTGCTTGCCCATGCCCGCCTCAAAGCGGAGAGCCAAGGGGCTTCTGGGGTTCTGGAAATTATAAACATAGCACCAGTCATAGGGGACTTCCTCCGTTTCCGCCAGCTTTTCCGTGCTGCTGCGGGCGTAGGTGGTCTTGCCTGTGCCGGAAGGCCCTGCCATATAAATGTTATAGCCCTTCATCTTTACCGCCAGACCAAAATCAAAGGCCTTTACCGCCCTGTCCTGCCCGATGACCCCCTCCAAGGGTGTCAGCTCCGCAGTGGTCTGAAACTGCAATTCCTCAGGAAAACAGTGTTTTTTCAACTGTGTATAGTCCAATTCAAAAGGTTTCGCCAATTTTTTCATCTCCTTTGCAGAAAACGCTGAAATGCCATACACATCTCAGCGCCCCTAGTTTCATACAGATTTATCAGTCTTTTAAGGTTTCTTCGTAATTTTCATAGAAAGGGAAATATTTCCACATAATGATGGCATCTTCCTTGGTATCGGGATAATAATTCTTGCGGATGCCCTCTGCCTTGAAGCCGTATTTATGATACAGCGCCTGAGCGGGGGCATTGCCCATCCGCACCTCAAGGGTAATGCCAATCATTTCTTTTTCCAAAGCCACTTCAATGAGCTTTTCCATCAGCATACTGCCGATGCCCTTGCCGCGCACCTCTTCCAATACACCTACGTTGGTGATATGCCCTTCCGTGATAACATGCCACATACCGGCATAGCCAACAATCTTCCCATCCATCACAGCCACATAATAAATCGCCATGAAGTTTTCCTTGACCTCTCTCTCAAAGTCGGCACGGGTCCAAGGAATGGAAAAGGTAGCCTCCTCCAGCGCCAGCACGCCGTCAATATGTTCTTCCGTCATGGGGATAATTTCAATCATTCTCCCTGTTCCTCCTTCGCCAAACGTTCTTCCCGTTCTCTTTCCGCCTGGGATTTTCTCAGATAAATGAGTTCAAATTCGTCGCCACTTTTTGCCATGCCTTCCTCTGCCAGAATACAGCCCAAAGCCGCCACCGTTGCCCCTCTCTGCATATTGCAGTAGGCAGGCGCAAAGAGAAAATCGGGGTTCCGTTCCAGTTTTTCCCTGTGGACAGGCACGCCGTCCCCCAGGAAAATGACTTCACTTTCAAACATCTCGGCGATTTCGATGATACGTTCAATGGAATCTGCCATATGGTCTGTCAGGCGGATCAGCTTGCCGTCCTCCCACATATAGAAGGCAGCATAGACCTGATTTCTTCTGGCATCCATGATGGGGCAGATAAATTTATTTGCTTCAAACACATTATATGCCAGGGCATCCAATGTGGGAACGGCAACCAGCGGCTTGTCCAATGCCAGCGCAAGGCCCTTTGCCGTAGCCGCACCGATGCGCAAGCCTGTAAAAGAGCCGGGGCCCGATGCACAGGCGATGCAGTCGATGGTAGACTTATCCGTTTCTGTCCGCTCAATGATTTCCGCAATCATGGGCATAATGGTCTGGCTGTGGGTCAGCTTATAATTTAATGTAAATTCCGCAATCAGCTTATCATCCTCCACCAGAGCGGCACTGGCTGTCTGCCCTGTGGTATCAATCCCTAAAATTTTCATGCTCACCCCTCCTGTCTGATGGTGATACAGCGATAATCGTCATCCTTGGTATAATCTTTTTCCACGGTAATCCAGATGGCATCCTCGGGAATCAGGTCTTTCACCAGTTCCGCCCATTCCACCAAGCAAACGCCCTCGCCGTAAAAATATTCTTCATAGCCTGTGTCCTCCATTTCCTCCTCGCAGGAAATGCGGTACACATCGAAATGGTACAGGGGCAGTCTGCCTTCGTATTCATTCACAATGGCAAAGGTGGGACTTGTCACATGTTCTGTGATGCCCAGCCCCTTGGCAAAGCCCTTGGTAAAAACCGTCTTACCAACGCCCAAGTCGCCGCTGAGGCAGAAAATCTGCCCCACCTTGGCTTCCCGTCCCATTTTTTCCCCCAAGGCTTCTGTTTCCTTGGGGTCGTATGTTTCGATTCTCTCGTTCATAATCTCATCCTCAATAAATAAAGATTGCTGTCACATCTGTATCCAAAACCCGTGCATTTTTGCCGTCGAAATAATACAGATCGCCCAAGCCTTCGTTCACATCATAGCTGCTGATATAAACCAGCTTGCCGTTGCCCTTATACTGGAAAGCAAAGACATTTTCATCAATCACTGTTTCTTCCTTGCCAGCCCAGTATCTCAGCTGACCATTGCCTGTGGTGCTATCCGCATCGGCAACATAGTATACGGCATCATCAGTAAACTGCACACCGCAGGCACCAAGGATTGTTGTTTCGCTGCCCGCCATAGAAAGTGTGCCTTCGCCGTTTGCATAATCATAATAATAGAACAGATTGCCGCCCACGAATGCAAAGTTTTCCACATCCATTGCCACTGCTTCGGCTTCTGCCGCCTTGCCAATCTCCATTTCCATCAGGATATTGCCCCCTGTGTTGGGGTCGCTTGTCAGGTAGGCTGCCTTTTTGCCATCGGCAAAAATCTTCATGGTATCAGGCTGCACCTTATAGCCTTCCAGTACTTCCAGATTGCCTGCTGTATCTGCCAGGAAGGTTTCCACACCGCCATAGGACAGGGACATATAGTAAATATATTCCACCATATCCAGACCGCCATCAAGTACAGACAGTCTCAGAGGTGTAAATTCTTTTGCTTTATAGCCGATCACATAGGGTCTGTCGTGTTCCATCCCAACGGCAGAAATCACGTTATCTGCCACCAATACGCTCTTGCCCCCTGTCAGCACATAACATTCCTGCAGCAAGGGTGCAAAGCCTTCGCCATTGTCAGCGGCTTCACGGATGGCATCTCTCTGCAGCTTCTTTTCATAGGCTTCGCCGTCGGCTTCTGTTAGGGCTGCATCGGATTCCGCCATATCATCCACGATGATATCTCTATACAAAACAGGCTCATCAGGTGTTTTGCAGTACAGAACATCCTTGCCGTTGGGCATCATTTCCATAGTATAGATATTTTCTACTACCAACACAGGTTCCTTTCCGTCAAAAGCATAGCTGTAAAGGTTGTAGCCTTCCGCAGCTCTTGCCACGAAATACAGGATACCGCTTTTTTCCGCCATAACGTATGTTTCCGCCGCGTCTGTCAGGGGCAGGGCATTGCCTTCCTCTACCACTGTGGCATTCAGCATACCATAGCCATCGATAAACGCCAGATATTTGCCATCGCCGCTGAGGGCATAAACTTCATTTTCCAGATGGATGCCATCTGCAATAGAGCGTACCTCTGTGCCGTCAAAGGTACACAGCTCCATGGCCTCGTCCTTTTCTTTCAGATAAGCTACCACTTCGCCGTTTTTGCTGGTCATATAATCATATACGTTGCTGTCGATTTGTTCTGTTTCCGCAGAAGCATTCTTTGTATCCTTGCGGTACAAATCAAAAGCACCTGTTTCATCGATATCATCGGCGAAATATGCCCAATGGCCTTCTTCTGCCACGCTTGCGCCCCATGCGGTATAGAAGTAGTGGTAGGAACCGCCTTCGCTGATGCCTTCCTGCAGCAGGTAAGGGTCGTTTTTCAAATCATAGAAATACAGGTCATTGTCCTTGGCATACAAAACCCCCGTATCCTGCACGCTGCCGCCGCCGGGCAGCATCCAGCAGTATGCCAGAACTGCAATAAATACTGCCAGCCCCACGATGATGCCAACAATATTGCTGCCTTCCTTTTCCGCTTTCTTCTCTTCCGCAGGAATCGGCTCAGCTGCCTTTTCTGACGCCGCAAGCGCTTCTTCTTCTTCGGCGGGTTGTTCTTCCGCCTGTGCTTCCTCTTCTATTTCTATTTCTTCAGGAATCGGTTCTGTTTCCGGCGTTTCCTGTTCTAATTCCAATTCTTCTTTCTTTTCCAATTCATCCATTTGTGGCGTCCTCCTCATCCATTGTGATTTATGCTTAAAAATATCTGTTCCAGATCGCCAAAGCAACACGCCCAATGCTTTTGGTATTCTTCACAGCCTTACGGTTCCGTTTTTTGCGGATTTGTTTCTTTTCCCCTTTCAAAGCCTGTTTGGCTGCTCTTTTTGCCGCCCTTTGCATGGCTTTCCGGGTCGTCTTTTTCTTTTCGCCGGGAAATTTTTTCTTCAGATCCAGTGCTTTTTTGCCGACCGTAACTGCTTTCAGCCCCATTTGGGCTGCGCTGATGCCTGTTTTCACCTTCGGATCCATGAAAAGCCCCCTTCCTTTTGAGAGTTTTTGCATCTATATAGTATAACAAATGATACCCACAAAGTCCACTCTCACAATTGTTAACGAATTGTTACAAAATTTGAATTTTTAATGAAATTTTAGTTTACAAATCCGTATTCTTCCATTATAATACTTTTTGGATAGAAAAACAGAAAGGTGAGAGACACCACGTATGAGTGAAAATCAAAATCATGAAGAACAACAGAAGCATTTCCTGACGCTTCATATTTCTCATAAAGGCCAGCAGAAAACACTGCATTTCCGCATTCGCCACGCCGCAGCCATTTGTGCAACAGCAGCGGTTCTGGTAGGCGGCGCAGTTTTCTCCGTTGGTGCTTATCAGAAAACGAAAACAGACCTGCAGGCTTCCGAAGAGCAGCTCTTGGAAACAGAACGGGAAAACCGTAAGCTGGAACAGAGAGCAGAACTTTTGCAGAACGAAAATAACGAATATACAAAAAACATTGATGCAATCCAGAACAAAACCACAGAACTGGAACAAAAAATGAACGAGATTCAGACCGTGAAGGATGACCTTTACGATCAGATCAACAGCATGAGTTCTTCCGATTCCTCTTCCGCTGCCCTTACAGCAGTGACCACAGCTCTGGAAACCTCTGATGTTGCCCCCACTTTTACAAACATCATCAGCACATCCTATAACAAAGCATCTACCCTTTCCGCGCAGCTGGATAAAATGAATGCTATGATGGATGAAACAGGAGTTTCCTTCACTTCCGTAGCGGCAGATGTCACTTATGCTTTGGCCTGCCAGAACAACATCCCCAACGGCTGGCCCGTGGAAAGCAGAATCGTTTCCACCGAATTCAACCCCACTGCGGATGCTTCCATCAGTGACGGCAGAAAGCATTATGGTATGGATATCTCCACCCAAAGCCAGATCATCCCCATCTCTGCCACTGCAGCAGGCACAGTCACAACAGCGACATTCCATCCCGAATTCGGCTTCTATGTGGTCATCGATCATTATAACGGCTTCACAACACTGTATGCCCATTGCACAGAATTGAACGTGAACGTGGGCGATAAAGTGAAACGAGGCGATATCATCGGCACCACAGGTACCACAGGCATGTCCAGCGGTATCCATTGCCACTATGAAATTCAGCTGAATGGTGTTTATCAAAACCCCAGAGATTATCTCGGCGAATAAAAAATCAACCTCAACTCCCACGGGAGCTGAGGTTTTTTTAATGGGCGGATGCCTTTTCCTTATTCATATCTGACTGCTGTTCCGGAAGCGGTTACCATCAGCATACCGTTATCTGCACCCAACACTTCATAATCAATATCCACGCCCACAACGGCGTTTGCACCCATCTGTGCCGCCCGTTCCTGCATTTCACGGATGGCATTTTCTCTGGCAGCGATTAGTTCCCCTTCGTATGTATTGGAACGACCGCCGAAAATATTCGTCAGCCCCGCCATGATATCCTTTACCATATTGACACCGGAAATGACTTCGCCAAATACAATGCCTTTGTACTCTACGATTTTTTTGCCTTCAATGCCGTTTGTTGTCGTTACGATCATTTTCCTTCCTCCTTAATCATTCGTCAAATCCCCATTCCCGCTAACAGGAATGGCTTCTCCTAAATATTTCGGTTTCGGCTGCATCCACGCAGTGCAGAAATCCTTGGCTCTTGCCAGCATTTCCCGGAATTCCCGATAGGCCTGCCCGTGATAATTCACATCCAAGGCAGCCACACCATAGGCCTCCAGCCCCAGCTTTTCCGCCACATACAATGCCCTTGGCAAATGATATTCCTGGGTCACAATGATGACCTTCTCCACACAGAACACATCCCTCGCCCGATACATACTGTCATAGGTGGAAAAACCCGCATGGTCCATGAAGATATCCTCGGAGGGGATGCCCCGTTCCATGGCAAAATACTTCATGGTATTTACCTCGTCATATTCCTTTCGCCCGTGGTCGCCGCTCATCAAAAGCTTCTCCGCAGCCCCCGCTTCATATAAAGCGATGCCCGTTTCCAGCCTGTCCCGCAGCATCAGGCTTGGCGTACCGTCCTCCCGCACACCGCAGCCCAAAATCAGGATACAATCTGCATCCAGCTTCGCCGCCTCCTCTGCCGAAAGGATGCGCTCCGCCGTATGACTTTTCATATAGGAACTCAAGCCAAAAACAGCCAAAATCCCAATCATCCCAAGGAAAAACAGACATAAAATCACCCGTTTCGCCCCAATTTTCATTCTTTCCATAACCTCTTATATCTTTCGAATCTCTGCTCCAAAGGGTGTCAATGCCAGCATGGCAAATTTAAAATGCTGCAGACCGAAAGGAATCCCCACAATAGTCAAACAGCAGGCAATTCCCATTGCCACAGAAGCCAACGCCAGCTCCACACCGCAGAGCAGCACCCAAATCACATTCAAAAGAATGGAGCCGGAGCCCATATTGCCGTAATAAATCTTCTTCCCAAAGGGACAAAGGGCCATCCTAGCAAATTTGAAGCATTGGGTTCCAATAGGGATGCCAATGACAGTGATACAGCAAAGGCAGCCTGCCAAAAGCCAGCCGATGGCGGAAAACAAGCCGCCAAAAATCACCCACAATACATTTCCTAAAACCTGAAGTATGGACATGACCATTCCTCCTTATTGCAACGTTTCCTTTCGATAAAAGGCAACAACCTTTGCATAATCCTCGTTTTCCAAGGCTTCTCGCCCTTTTTCCGAAAGGGTATAAACACCCTTTTCCACCCGCTGAAACCATTTATCGAAATTTCTGCTGAGAACGCCGACGCAATCCTCCATGCCTCTTTCCCGCAGGGCCGCCGTGGAAACCTGCCCTTCCCATTCCAAAATACAGGCCAAATGAATGCTTTTTTCCCGAAAAGCTGTGATGATTTTTCTTCTCGTCATACCGCCCACGTTCACATCCATCCGGCGGTTTTCCATTTCCGCCTGCACCTGTTCCCGCTTCTTGCGGTTCTTCCAAGCCAGACTATCGGAAGGCTCCAGCACCACATCCACCGTCTGCAAGGGGCTGTCCAAGGCCACCGTCAGCAAGCCCAGTTCCAATCGCTTCAGCAGCCGCAGCATATCCTTCCATGCCTTTTCCCGCTGTCCCTTTTTGGGACGTGGAATGGCAATGAATACCTGCTCCGTCAGGCTTTGCCGTTCCAATGCCTGATAAACCAGCTTCAGGTTAAAGGCTTTTTTTAGCTCCACCACTACCAACTGCCCGTCTTTCACCGCAGCAATATCGCAGTGCTTCACCTCCGCCTGCACCTGATAGCCTTCCTCCTCCAGAAAGGCACGAATGGGGGCATAAAGGTCCGTTTCCTTAAACTCTGTCATCTTGCTCACCTGTCACGAAGTCATTTCTGCGCCATAAAGGCTTCAATTTCCTCCACCGTTTTTATCATGGCGGCAGTCATCACTTCATTGCCTTCCTCTGTCACCAGCACATCATCCTCGATGCGGATACCGATTTCCCATTCTTCGATGTAAAGCCCCGGCTCCACCGTCAGCACCATGCCCGGCTCCAAAATACGGTCGCCATATCTGCCTACGTCATGGGTTTCCGCCCCAAGGTAGTGGCTCACGCTATGATAATAGTATTTCGCCACATCCTCTTTTGTTTCAACCAAGCCGATTTTCTGCAATGCTTCAAAATAATGGTCTTTCAGCAATTCATTCAAATCAGCAAAGGGCACACCGGGTTTGATAGCATCAATGACCTTCTGCTGTCCCTCCAAAACAATGTTGTAGACCAGCTTCTGCCGTTCCGTGAATTTGCCGTTGATGGGGAAGGTGCGGGAAATATCCCCGTTGTACCATTCCCACTGGGCCCCTGCATCAATGAGAATCAGTTCCCCATCCTCCACAGGCTGGTTATTCGCCACATAATGCAAAATCGTGCCCCGCTTACCGCCGGCGGCGATGGTCTGGAAGGCTTTCTCCCGCACGCCGTTTTTCATCAGCGTATAGTCATAAGCGGCTTCCACTTCGTATTCCTTCATGCCAGCCTTAGCTGTTTTCATCATGGCTTCAATGCCCAAACGGGTGATATCCATGGCTTTCCGCATCCGTTCCAGCTCCCAGTCCTCCTTGATGAAACGCATTTCGCTGAAGGCTTGGTACAAATCACCAAAGACCATCTGAGGGGCATTGCGGCGTACTTTCGCCGCAAATTCCAGCGCAGGGGAAAGGGCATCGTCCCATTCCCGATTTTCCATATCCAGCCACAGCTTTTTGATGCCGTTCTTGAAAATATATGCGGCAAAATCGCTTTCAAATGCATCCAGCCAAGCAATATTCTCAATGCCGCTGACCTCTCTTGCCTCCTCCGCCGTCATGTTTGCGCCAACCCATTTTGCCATCACCCCATTGTCTCTGGGGATATAGAGGGTCTCCTCAACACCGGTTCTGGTTTTCGCCAGAAACAGGATACAATCCTCCCGATCGATGCCTGTTGCATAGTAAAAATTGCGGTCAGGAGAAAAAGGGTACTTCTCATCCCCTCTTTTGAAAGGCGCCTTTCCCGCAAATAACACCGCCGCCGAAAACATCTCGATTCGGTTCAACAGCTTCTCTCTGTTTTTTTTGAATGCTTCTTTCATCTCTCCACTGCCTTTCGCCACAAAGATATCATATTTTAAAGAATGATGTTTTTCTTTTTTCTAAATACTTTCTTACAAATTTCTTATTTTTTCTTATTCTTCGATCAGGAAGCCCTTGCCTTCAAAAAATACCTTCAGTTCTTTTTTATCTGCTGTTACTCTGCCCTGCACCGCATCGGGCTTGCCGCCGCCCTTGCAGCCAAAGGGTTCCTTCATTTCATCGGCAAAGGTGCGGGCATCCTTTTCCGTACTCAGCAGAACAAAGGCAAAGCCCTCGCCATTTTTGGAGAATACCGCTGTGCGTTTTGCGCCTTTTTTCAGCAGCAGGTCTGCAAAGTGGGTCATGTCCTTGCTGTTCAGCCCATCGCCGAAGAAAAGGATATTTTCTGTGCCCTCTGCCACCTGTTCCGCCTTCTGGGTGAAGTATTTCCATTTTAACTGATTCAATATCTGGATCAGTTCATCCCTTTCCGCCAACAGATTCTTCACCGCACTGTCTGCCTTTACGCCGGGCACAGAAAGCAGTCTGCCTGCCTCGTTTGCTACATTGTTTTTCTTGCGATAATCCTGCAAAGCACGTTTGCCGCAAAGCAGTTCCAATCTTGTGCCGCCTTTATAATTCTGGGCACCGATAATCTTAATCTGCCCAATTTCCCCTGCCAGCTTTACATGGGTGCCGCAGCAGGCACAGCAATCGTATTCGCCTACATTGACAATACGCACCTGTCCCTCCAATTCCTTTTTGCTACGATATTCCAGCTTGTCCAGTTCTTCCTTGGAAGGATAGCGGATGCCCACGGGCGCATTGGTCCAAATGGCTTCATTGGCTTTTTCCTCCAGCCAAGGCAGTTCTGCCTCAGGAATTTTTGTATTCAAATCGATGGTGATGCTTTCTTTTCCCATGTGGAAACCCACGTTATCACAGCCATATTTTCCGCAGATGACGCCACTAAGGATATGCTCACCGGAATGGTTCTGCATCAGGTCAAAGCGGCGTTCCCAGTCGATCTCTCCTTCTACCTCTGCCCCCACTTCCAGAGGCTTGTCCGTGGTATGGGTGATGATATCGTTCTTTTCATGGACATCCAACACATTTACACCGCCCAGTGTACCCATATCTGCAGGCTGTCCTCCGCCTTCGGGGTAAAATAAGGTTCTGTCCAAAACCACTTTGTAGCCCTGTTTGTCCTCTGTACATTCCAGCACCTTTGCTGTAAATTTTGTTGCATACGCATCCTGATAGTATAATTTCTCGGTCATACCATTCTCCTCCATTTTTAAAATTATGTATTAGCATTATCTTTTATTATAACACAAACCAAGGGGGACCTCAAAAGACTTCGTCCTTTTCGGTTTTGGGATGGTAAAAAGCCATCCTAGGAGCGCAAGCGACCATATTTCACTCCACAAATCATAGAAAAAAGCGGTATGCCTCCGGGAAACATACCGCTTCATTATTATCTTATAAGATGATTGAATTTTTCACAAAGCTAAGCTGATTATTTGTCCAGCTGAGGAGCTTCGTCGTCCATCCATTTCAGCAGACCGCCCATTTCAGCGTCTTTATCCCAAACATATTTCTTTGCTTCGGATGCGATTACGCCGGACAGACCGATCAAAGCAACCATGTTGGGGAATGCCATACATGCGTTCAGTGTATCAGCTACGTTCCAAACTACGTCCAGAGCAGCTACACAACCGATCAGAACAACAACTGTCCAAGCAATACGGAAAGGTTTGATGGATTTAACGCCTACCAGATAAACCCATGCACGTTCGCCGTAGTAAGACCAACCCAGAATTGTGGACCATGCGAATGTGATCAGACCAAATGTCAGAACTGCAGGACCGATTACAGGGATAGCATTGAATGCGCCAGCTGTCATGTTAGCACCCACCAGACCTTCCATACCTACGGGGTCTTTAATGATAGAGGATACCAGAACCAGACCTGTCAGCAGACATACAACGATTGTATCCCAGAATACACCGGACATGGAGATCAGAGCCTGTCTTGCAGGGTTTCTTGTAGCAGCACATGCGTCTACGATAGGAGCAGAACCCAGACCGGATTCATTTGTGAACAGACCACGGGATACACCGGCACGGATACATGCTGTAACAGTTGCACCTACGAAACCACCGCCTACAGCTGCGGGATTGAAAGCGCCTTTAATGATTGCTGCAAATGCAGCGGGGATGTAAGCTGCGTTGATGAAGCAGATGATGATGCAGCCCAGGATGTACAGACCAGCCATGAAGGGGATCAGTTTTTCACATACTTTGGAGATGGATTTAACGCCGCCCAGAATAACCAGACCAGTGATAACCATCAGAACAACACCGGTTACAACCTTGGGAACGCCGAATGTACCCTGTACAGATTCAGCGATGGAGTTACCCTGTACCATGTTACCGATACCAAAGCCGGCAATACCTGTGAAGATTGCAAACAGAACACCCAGCCATTTCTGACCCAGACCTCTTTCCAGAGCGTACATAGGACCACCAATGTAGGAACCGTCTTTTGCTTTTACACGGTATTTAACAGCCAGTGTAGCTTCGCCGAATTTTGTTGCCATACCCAGCAGACCTGTGAACCACATCCAGAATACGGCACCGGGACCACCTGTACCAACAGCAGTAGCAACACCTACGATGTTACCAGTACCGATTGTAGCAGCCAGAGCTGTTGCCAGCGCTGCGAAACCGCCGATATCACCGGATGCTTCTTTATCGGGTGTAATGGACAATTTGATACCAGTGAAGGTTTTTCTCTGGATACATTTTGTTCTGATTGTCAGCAGTACGTGTGTACCGATCAGCAGTACCAGCATGATAGGACCCCATACTACGCCATTGATTGCACTTACAAAGTTGTTAAAAGCTTCCATAAAATTCCCTCCCTTAGAGAAAAGATGAAATAATTCCTTGCATCAGTATCTTATCAGGCCGCGGTTCCTGTTTTGCAAAAATACTCACACAGTCATTCCATTGGAACTCATATCTATAATATCCAGAAAATGGTAATAAATCAATAGTTTTTTGAAATTTTCAAACAATTATTCCAAAAAATTACAATTACTGTATCAGAGTTGCAATATGAAAACGCCAGAATCACAGCTTTTTTTGTACATTCCGCCTGTCCCGCTGTAAACAAAAAAATTTTTTGTCCACAGTTTAAAATCTTAGTCCTTGAATTAACATTTACACATTCACTATACAAAATTATGTTCATTTGCATAAAAATAAAGAGAGGAACCGAAAAGCTCCTCCCTTTTATTTTTAAAACAACCAATAGAATTTTTACACCAAATTATTTATCCGTAGCAGGTGCTTCATCATCCATCCAAATATCGAGGCCGCCATCTGCCCAAACATATTTCTTTGTTTCAGATACGATCACACCACTCAGACCAAGCAGAGCAACCAGGTTGGGGAATGCCATACATGCATTCAATGTGTCGGCTACATTCCAAACAATTTCCAGAGCAGCTACACAACCTACAAATACAACGATCGTCCAAGCAACTCTGAAAGGTTTGATTGCCTTTACACCCACCAGATATACCCATGCACGTTCACCGTAATAAGACCAGCCCAGAATCGTAGACCATGCAAACGTAATCAGACCGATAGTCAGGACAATGGGACCTATTACAGGAATCGTACCGAACGCACCGGATGTCAGGTTTGCACCAACCAAGCCATCCATACCAACGGGGTCTTTAATGATACAAGACACCAGTACCAAACCTGTCATCAAACAAACAACGATGGTATCCCAAAATACGCCGGACATGGAAATCAGCGCCTGACGAGAAGGATTTCTTGTTGCTGCAGCCGCATCAACGATTGGGGCAGAACCCAAACCAGATTCATTTGTAAACAGACCACGGGCAACACCGTAGCGGATACACTGCATCACTGTGATGCCAACAAAGCCGCCGCCTGCTGCCGCAGGGTTGAACGCAGATTTGATAATGACTGCAAAGGTTGCAGGAATATACTGTGCATTGATTACCAGAATGATAAAACAACCCAGAATGTAGAAACCAGCCATCAAAGGAACCAACTTTTCGCAAACCTTCGAAATAGAGTTTACCCCACCCAAAATGACCAGACCGGTCAAGATACACAAAACCACACCTGTTACCATTTTCGGAATACCAAAGGTATTCAGTACCGATTCTGCAATGGAGTTCCCCTGGGTCATGTTGCCGATACCAAAGCAGGCGATAGCGGTGAATACGGCAAACAAAACACCCAGCCATTTCTGCCCTAAACCTCTTTCCAGCGCATACATGGGGCCGCCAATAAAGGAACCATCCTTTGCTCTTACACGATATTTCACCGCCAGAACTGCTTCACCGTATTTTGTAGCCATACCAAACAGACCCGTCATCCAAACCCAGAATACAGCACCAGGGCCGCCCAGACCAACTGCTGTTGCAACACCTACGATGTTACCGGTACCGATGGTGGCCGCCAGAGCTGTTGCCAGCGCACCGAAACCGGATACATCACCAGATGCCTCTTTATCAGGGGTGATAGAAAGTTTGATACCTGTGAATACTTTTCTCTGGATGATGCCAGTTCTCAGCGTCAGGAATATGTGTGTGCCAACCAGCAGACACAGCATCACAGGCCCCCATACAAATCCATTGATGGTACTTACAAAGTTGTTAAAAGCTTCCATCGTTCTCCCTCCTTTTTCCCAAAATAATTACGTGAAATAATTACAGCGCAGAAGCACCAGCCCACAGTTCTGCCAGTGATTTTCTACGGTTTCTCTAGGAATTTATTCTTTTTCAGGGGGAAATATGTAGGTACTTCTGGTTAAGATTTCGTATAATAACAAAACCATTTGTAAGACTTTTCCTCATTCACAATTTTTTCTATAAATCTTCTCATAAAAAAATAAGTGCCGAACCCTCCAAACAGATCCGACCCTTATTTTTGATTTTGAAACTGCTTTCTTCGTTATGACTTTCAGACCGCTTCCATTTCCTCTTCTTTTTCTTCGAGGATCTCTTCTTCCATTTCTTCCTTTGGTTCTTTCATCAGGCGCAGAGCCCCATACAACACAACAACTGCCATCACAATCTGGGGCAGGCAGCGGCTCAGTTCCCAGAAAATCCCGGGCAGATTGAAATAATAGCCTGCCAGATTCAGAGCCGTTCTCCAAAGAACGGAAATCCCCAGCAGCAACAGCACAATACCGAAAATGCGGCGGTGCTTTGCTGTAAACTGCCAATCCCTTTCCCAATCCACATAATCCTCAAAGAAAAATTTATCCTCCACTGCCGCAAATTCTTCTTCGCTCATCCGACGCAGGTTATGGGTATGGAAAAAGCTGTAGCACCAAACGATGGGGCAAAGGAAAAGCAGCAATTCTTCCCATCTGAGCCATGCGCTCAGCGCCGCTGCACCGAAAAACAGCCCCATCAGCCCAATCCCCTGCTTATATAAGCCCATATACATTTCCCCCGCACCGGGGCAGCAGGAGAACACCAGTGTAAAAAAACGATTTTTTTGATTTGTCATAAAAACGCCTCCTTGTATGAAGTATGAAATGATTTCCTGAATCTATCATAGCAAAAGAGTTTTAGGCTTTTTTTCAGCGTTTTTTAAGATTTTCTAAATATTACAAAAGACCACCCGAAGGTGGTCTTTTGAGGGTGTCGACAAAGTCGACACCCTTCGTCGAAATCAAGATTTCGACGAGTTGAAACAGAAGAATAAACAGACGGGTTCCATCGGCACAAATGCCTTGAAACCCGCTGTTTTCCTCGTCGGAAGTGAATTCCTCCTGCGGATTCCATTCGGGAAACGGGTTTGTTTCCCGAACCCTTCCGCTACATAATCATCACTTAGTTTTCAATTGTTATTCTTTAATTTCTTCCTCAAAGGCAGCTGCCTTTTCGCCGCCGGGCAGGAATTTTTCAATCTCCGCCCACAATTCTTCCACCCCGGTTTTCTTTTCACCGGAAAAGGGAATCAGCACATCCCCAGGCTGCAGCTTCAATGTCTTTTTGATGAGGGAAAGCTGCTTCTGGATCTGGCTGCGGTTGATTTTATCGGATTTGGTTGCAGCAATGATGATATCATAGCCATAATGCTTCAGCCAGTCATACATCATGATATCGTTTTTACCGGGTTCGTGGCGGATATCGATGAGCAGGATGATGGCTCTCAGTTCTTCTCGTCTTTCCAGATAGGTTTCAATCATTTCGCCCCATTTGGCGATTTCGGATTTGGGTGCTTTCGCATAGCCATAGCCGGGCAAATCGACTACATACATCATGTCGTTCACATCATAAAAATTGATGGTTCTTGTCTTGCCGGGCTGGGAACTGGTGCGAGCCAGTGCCCGTCTGCCCAAAATGGCATTGATGAGGGTGGATTTGCCTACGTTGGATTTACCCGCAAAGGCAATCTCAGGCTTGCCATCCATCGGATAATGGGAAAAATTTGTGCCGATATATTTCAGAGAACTTGTTTTTACTTGCATACGCTTTCTCCCTTCGCCAGTGCCGCTTGCAGCACATCTTCCATGGTTTCTGCCAGAACAAATTCCAGACCTTCCTTCACTTCGTCGGGAATTTCGTTCAGGTCTTTTTCATTTTCTTTGGGCAATACGACTGTTTGAATACCCACTTTTTTCGCCGCCAGCACCTTTTCCTGCAGGCCACCGATGGGCAGTACCCTGCCGCGGATGGTGATTTCCCCTGTCATGGCAACATCATTGCGTACCTTTGCCCCTGTCAGCGCAGAAAGCATAGCTGTAGCCATGGTCACGCCAGCAGAAGGGCCATCCTTGGGGGTCGCCCCTTCGGGGATGTGGATATGTATATCATTCTTTTTATAAAAATCAGGTTCCAATTTGAAATTTGCACTCTGGGAACGGATATAGCTGATGGCTGCCTCAGCAGACTCCTGCATCACCTTACCCAGATTGCCCGTCAGCTTGAATTTGCCGTCACCGGGCATACAATTCACTTCTACGGAAAGGGTCGTGCCCCCCACTCTGGTCCACGCCAGACCACGGACAATGCCCACCTGAGGTTCTTGATAAATGGTTTCAGGCATGAATTTTCTTGTACCCAGAATTTCTTCCAGATTTTTCTTTGTCACCGTCAAGGATTTTCTTTCCCCAGCCAGAATGGATTTTACTGCCTTACGGCAAATCTCACCAATGGTACGCTCCAACTGACGCACGCCAGCTTCTCTAGTATACCCATCGATAATATCCTCCATGGCATCGGTCTTAATTTTTATCTGCTTTGCTGTCAGACCATGGCGCTTTCTCTGTTTGCCTACCAGATGCTCCTCTGCGATATGGAGCTTCTCCTGAGCGGTATAGCTGCTCAGTTCAATGATTTCCATACGGTCTCTCAGAGGGCCGGGAATGGTATCCAAGCTATTTGCCGTACACATGAACAGCACCTTGGAAAGGTCGTAGGGCAACTCCACAAAATGGTCACGGAAGGTATGGTTCTGTTCCCCGTCCAACACCTCCAGCAAAGCCGCTGCAGGGTCGCCGTTATGGGAAACCCCCAGCTTGTCCACTTCATCCAGCAGCATCAGGGGATTGATGGTGCCCACCTGCTTCATAGCATTGATGATACGACCGGGCATGGCACCGATATAGGTTTTTCTGTGCCCGCGGATTTCCGCTTCATCCTTCACGCCGCCCAAGGACATCCGCACATATTTGCGGTTCAATGCCTTTGCCACGGAACGGGCAATAGAGGTTTTCCCTACACCGGGAGGGCCCACCAGACAAAGGATGGTAGCGCTTTCTTCGGGGGCATTTTTGCGGACAGCCAAGTATTCCAGAATACGTTCCTTCACCTTTTTCAGCCCGTAGTGATCCTCATCCAAAATTCTTTCCGCTTCGGGCAAGTCGAAGGATTCTTCTGTGGTTTCCGTCCAAGGCAGGGAAAGCAGTGTTTCGATATAGGTTCTGGAAACATTGGATTCCGGGGAAGTCACAGGAATTTTCAGCATACGGTCAACCTCTTTTTCAATGGTTTCCCGCACATAATCAGGAGGGTTCTTTTCCTCCAGCTGCTGGCGGTATTTTGCCGCATCGGCACCAACACCGTCCTTATCGCCCAATTCCTCCTGAATCACCTTCATTTCTTCCCGCAGATAGTATTCCCGCTGATTCTTGTCAATCCGCTCTTTTGTTTTGCTTTCGATTTCTTTTTTGATATCCAGCACCTGACGCTCCTTCTGCATCAGGGCAATGATAGCTTCCAGTCTTTCAAAGGGGTTCAGGATATCCAGCAATTCCTGCTTTTTATTGAAGGCCAACTCCATGCCTGCCGCCATGATATCTGCCAACTGACCGGGTTTTGTAGCAGAGACCACATTTCCCATTAAGTCCATGGCTGCGGTATTGGGTGCCAGCTTGATATATTCATCATATTGCTCCACAGCGATACGCATAACTGCCTGCACATATTCGCTGGGTTCCTCATCAAAATCCTGGGGAATGGTCATAATCTCCCCATAATCGCAGTTCCTCACATGGATATTGCTCAGTCTGCCGCGGCATTTCCCCTCCACGATAACATGGGTCAGGTTTCCGGGCAGCTTCAAAACCTGCTTCACCTCTGCCAAAACGCCGATATCATACAGGTCGTTTCTGCCAGGGTCCGGTGTGGCAGGGTCTTTCTGGGTCACCAAAAAGATTTCCTTCCCGTTTTCTTCCGCCGCCTGCAGAGCATCCAAAGATTTCTGTCTGCCGGCGGGGAAGCTGATGGCCATGCCGGGGAATATGGTCAGGCCACGCAAAGCGATCATCGGCACGATGATCGGTTGTTTCTTCTCCATCGTTTTCACCTCATATATGCAATGTTTGTCTCAAAACGCTCATTTCTGTATCTATCTGGCGAAAAATGTCCGAAAAAGGCAATCCTTCGCCCTAACTAAATAGTATACAATAAATACGAGGTTCGGTCAAATATTGTCGAATAAGAATTTCTTTGATACACTAAGCAAAAGGGGGTAATTTCTTGTGGCAAGTATCAAAGCAAAGCGGGTTTTAGAGAGCATCATAAAGATTCTTTTTTTCGCATTTGTACTCTATCTTCTCTTGGGAATCTATGTCGTCAACCTAGGCTATGATGTGGAGATGAACCATACCATCCAAGCAGGGCTTTACGAAGGGGAAGAAAAACTGGAGGACGTAACGATTGAAGTGGAAGGTACCTTCCGGAACTATTTCTTCCAACGGGATACCTACGAAGGCAGATTTGCCGTATCCTGTCTGCCGGAAACGATGACCGAGTATGCCGTTGCCCATATCCATTGGTCTGAAGATAGATATGGCGTATTTCCAAGTATTCGCTATCTCGATAGAAACCCTGACCATACGGGTCTGCAATTTCTCGACACAAATGGCAACTACGGCATAAATGTTCTAAACAAAGACATGACAGAAATCGTCTGGAGAACAGCCGATGGCAACTATATCGCCACCGAAACAGCCTATGGGGAATGGCTGGCGGAACGGACGCAGTAAAAGAAATCGCATGATAAATCGGAATTTACGGAGGTGTTATGATGAACAAATATTACACTATAATACTTGCAATTTTACAAATATTTGTTAGTATTTTGGCATTTATATATTTGATAAAGGTCTTATTGGGAGAACCTATTACAATGTCACCTACAATAACGATCCTGCTTGCCTTATTAGGATTAGTATTAGGCTGCAAAAATGCAATCAAGTTTAAAAGACTGAATAAACATTGAAATACAAATTCCAATTTATCCACCTAATGAAACGCTAACTCCGCCCAAAGGGCGGAGCTTTTTTTCATCCGATTTCTTTTCCCTTCAAAAATTCCATCCCTTCTGAAAGAGCCGCCCCCTCCGAAAGGAAAATCTCATTCAGCAATTCCTGCACATCCCTCACAGGGATAACTTGGATTTCCAGCTTCCCATAGGCATCCTTCCAATTTTCCCTAGGGATAAAGGCACGGGTCGCCCCTGCCTCTTTTGCCGCCTCCAACTTTTCCTCCACGCCGCCCACGGGCAATACCTGCCCATGTAGACTGACCTCCCCTGTCAGGGCGATATCATTGGGCACAGGGGCTTTCGTAAAGGCAGAATAGACCGCCAGAAACATAGCCGTCCCCGCCGAAGGCCCATCCACAGGGATGCCGCCGGGGAAATTCAGATGGACGCTGTATTCCTCTTTGGAAAACCCAAACTGTTCCATCATCGTCAGCACATTTTCCGCCGCAGAACGAGCATTGCTTTTCCGTTTGACAGAGCCCTGTCGGTTTTTGAATTCCTCCTCTTCCATGATACCTGTCACCGTCAGACCGCCCTTTCCCTTCTGCACGATGGCCTCCACGGAAAGGAGCATCCCGCCGCCCCTTGTTTCTACGCCTAAGCCGTTGACTACGCCCACCATGGGCTTTTCGGGAATTTTCCGCTGATATACAGGCTGATATTTCCCCGCTTCCGCCACCCATTCCAAATCCGCTGCCGTAATGGTTCGGTTTCCTTCCATCCATGCCAAAGAAGTCAGGGACTGCACCAGATTCACCGTATCTCTGCCCCCTCTGGCATAGGCCGCTATCTTTCCGCAAAGCCCCTCCTCATAGTCCAGCCCTGCCCGATGAAGGCTGTTTTCCGCAATCTTTTCCACAGAAGCCCTGTCTAATCTATCAAAAAAGATTTCCGTGCAGCGGGAACGAAGGGCATCGGGAATTTCACTGGGGCTGCGGGTAGTTGCCCCGATGAGACGAAAATCCGCAGGAATCCCCTTTTGGAAAATCTGATGGATATAGGGGGGAATGCTTTTGTTGCTGCGGTTGTAATAACTGCTCTGGAACCGCGCCACCCTGTCCTCCAATACCTTCAGCAGCTTATTCATCTGTATAGGATGCAGCTCCCCGATCTCATCAATAAACAGAACGCCCCCATGGGCTTCGCAGACTGCCCCGGGGCGGGGTCTGGGGATGCCCGCCTGCCCAAAGGAGCCTGCCCCCTGATAAATAGGGTCATGGACAGAGCCCATCAGGGGGTCAGCGATATTCCGTTCATCAAACTGCAATGTAGTAGCATCAATTTCCACAAATTTTGCCTTTTCCCCAAAGGGAGATTCCTTTTTCTGCTTTGCTTCCTCCAAAATCAGCCGTGCTGCCGCCGTTTTCCCCACCCCCGGCGGGCCATAAATTAAAATATGCTGGGGATTGGGGCCGCAGAGGGCCGCTCTGAGGGCCTTGATAGCCTTCTCCTGCCCAATGATCTCCTCCAGCTTTTTGGGGCGTGTCTGCTCTGCCAAAGGTTCTGTCAGACCTGTCTCCCACATCTCCATCAGCTTATCCATCTGGATGATGTTATCCTCGCATTTTAAGCCTTCGCCGGTGCCTTTTCTGCGGCTGCTTTTGTAAAAATACCATGCGCCCAAGCAAAAAAACAACAGCTGAGCCCACAACAATAGATTTCCTTTCAAACTCCCATCTCCTTTTTCCATTTTTGGAAATAGTATCTCTCGAAAGGACAGAATTATCCCCACAAAAAAGAGACCAAATTCCATTCACAAATTTGATCTCTCTTTCAAAAACTGCTTTTTCCCCCTTAAATCTCATTCAGATCGATGGGAAGCCCCTCGGGAATCATATCCCCCGGAATAGTATATTCATAATGATAATATTCATAGGGCACAGAAGGCACCGCGATAAGGCGGAACAGTCCATAGGAAAGAAGCCCCGTCAAAATCACCCCCACTGCTGCAAAAACCAGCCATGCCTTCGCAAGATTGCGTCGGTTGGGGTTTTCCCCTTTATTCAATATCCAGATGATGGGCACGATGAGATTCACAATGGGAATACATAAAATCAGTCCAATCAGCAGATAGGCCCCCATGCTCAGGGGTTCCGCCAAATTCTGTTCTTTTTCTTCTGCCCTTTCCTCCCGGGGAGGTTCTTTTTCCAAAGGCATGCCGCAATGAATACAATAGAGATCCTCCTGCCCCACTGCGCCGCCGCATTTTTTACAGGTTCTCAACATGATAACTCTCCTTTCCGTTCTTTTCTCTTCAGAAGATATCATACCATATTCCTTGGCTTTTGTCTTTCTTTTTCTATTGTAAACTTTTAAAATAAAATGGTTGACAATTTACCCTTCTCCGTTTACAATGCTCCTATCACCAATGAAAAAAAGAAAGAAGGAGATTTCATGCAAACAAATACAAAAAATATGGCTTATATCGCCATGATGGCGGCGATTCTCTGTATCCTCGCTCCCATCAGCATCCCCATTCCCGTCAGCACCATTTCTCTGACCTTAGCAACCCTTGCTATCTACATCATCGCCTATGTGCTGGAACCCAAGGAGGCATTGGCAGCCGTTGGACTCTATCTCCTGCTGGGTGCCATCGGTCTGCCCGTCTTTTCCGGCTATATGGCAGGCATCAGCCGTTTTGCAGCCCCCGGCGGCGGCTATCTGGTGGGCTATCTTTTTCTGGCAGGCATCAGCTCCGCCTTTGTCCATCGTTTTTCCCATCCCCTGCCCCAAATCGGGGGTATGTTCCTTGCCACCTGCATCACCTACTGCATCGGCACCTTCTGGCTGGCAAGGGTAACAAATGCACCTTTTCTGGCAACCCTTCCCGCCGGCGCGCTGGTATTCCTGCCCTTGGATACGGTAAAAATGCTTTTTGCCTGCTGGCTGGGCAGAAAGCTGCAGCAATATTTAAAAAGGGCATAAGCAAAGCATAGAAAAAGGCTGACGGGGTTCTGTCAACAGACTCCCGTCAGCCTTCCTTTTATCTTATTTTCTTCTCTATATCACAGAATCAATGCTGTGGCGATGCTGAAATATACCACCAAGGCGATGGCATCCACAACGGTAGAAATCAGAGGGCCCGCCATCATCGCCGGGTCTAATTTTACCGCCTTTGCCAGAATGGGCAGGATGCAGCCCAAGGTCTTTGCCAGAATGACCGCAACACCCATGCTGAGGGAAACGGTCAGGTCGATATTGAACGGCGTTGCTTTATCAAAAAAGGTCATACGCACCATGTTGACCAGTGCCAGAATCAAACCGCAGATAAACCCAACCCGCAGCTCCTTAAACACAACCTTCAAGGTATCCCGCATCTGGATATCCCCCAGAGCCAGACCACGAATAATCATGGCAGAGGCCTGAGAACCGGCATTACCGCCGGTACCGGTGATAATCGTCATAAAGCTGGAAAGCACGACTACCGAATCCAGCAGATCCTGATACATCCCAATGACAAAGGCACTCAAGGTACCTGAAATCATCAGCACGCAAAGCCACGGAATTCTGTTTTTTGCCAAGGCCACAACGCTCATTTTCAAATATTCATCATCGGAAGGCAGGACAGCATTCATCAGTTCCATATCTTCCGTGGTTTCCTGTTCGATAACATCCACAATATCATCGACAGTAATGATGCCTACCAAACGACCTTCCTTATCTGTTACAGGAAGTGCCATCCAGTTATATTTTTTGAAGATATTTGCGACCTCTTCCTGGTCATCCAGTGTGTGTACGGAAACAACGTCATCCTGCATCAGGTCACCAATGGTGCTTTCATCATCGGCACAGATCAGTGTCCGCAAAGGCACAACGCCGATCAGCTTCCGCTGGGCATCAATGACGTAGCAGGTATAAATGGTCTCCTTATCCATCCCAACCTTTTTGATTTCGGAAAGGGCAAAGGATACGGTCATATTGGCACGCAGGCGCACAAATTCAATGGTCATCAGGCTGCCTGCGGAGTTTTCAGGGTAGTTCAAAAAGCGATTGATGAGCTGTCTGGTCTCTGCGTCGGTATTGCGTAGCACCTTTTTCACCAGATTGGCAGGTGCTTCCTCCAGGAAGTCAACCGTATCGTCCAAGAACATTTCGTCTACGATATTGCGCACCTCTCGGTCTGTAATAGACTGCACGATATGCTCCTGTGTGTCATTATCCATATATGAAAACACTTCCGCCGCCACATCCTTGGACAGCAGACGGAAGATAAACAGCTGTTTTTCTGCCGTCAGTTCTTCAAAATATTCTGCGATATTGGCAGGCTGTTCTTCGTTCAATTCCTGTTTTAGCTGAAGATATTGTCCGCTTTCCATCAAAGCTGTATAATTTTCAAACAAGATCATCATTTCTTCATCCATGTTTTCCACCTCAATTCCAAATAAAAAAAGCACTGTATGCTTTTCGGAAATTTATCCTACATACCGTGCATTTATTCAAAAAAGGGCATAAAAACCAGAGTCAGGCTTGATTGCACACAAAAAAAAGCTGACTGAAACGCACGGCACTATTCTTTTCAGATCGTCGATACCCCTCAGGTTCTAAAGGGATTCCCTCTTTAGTATGACTGCCGTCCATTCCATTTCACCTCCATGTTTTCTGCATTCCTTCAAGCTCAACACTCTCAGTATATTCCTACAAAATTCTTGCGTCAACACCCTTTCTTAAAATTCATAAAAAGTTTTTCGATTCTGTTGGAAGAAACAAATTTTTTTGCTATACTAGAAAAAATATGTCGATTTTTGCATTGAAAAAGGAGGCGTTTCCCATGGCTTTGAAAGATACAATGAAAGAATTTAAAGAATTTGCCGTAAAGGGCAATGTGGTGGATATGGCAGTCGGCGTTATCGTCGGCGGTGCATTCAGCAAGATCGTAACATCCTTTGTAAACGATCTGATCATGCCTGTGATTGGGAAGATCACAGGGGGCACAGATTTCACACAGCTCTTCCTGCCTTTGGACGGCAATACATACGCAACCTTGGAAGAAGCCCAGGCGGCAACAGCCACCATCGCTTACGGCGCCTTCCTCACACAGGTTCTGGATTTCCTCATCATTGCAGTGGTGATTTTCTGCACGCTGAAAATGCTGATGAAGCTGAAAAGACCTACGGCACCGGAACCCGAAGCAGAACCTACCACAAAGGTATGTCCTTTCTGCAAATCTGAAATTGCCATCGATGCAACCAGATGCCCTCACTGCACTTCTCAGTTGGAAGGCTGATGTTGTAAACACACAAAAACGCAGAGTGATTCTCTGCGTTTTCTTTTTCCATTATAAAAACCAAACTCCCACTGTACAGACCTAAAGTGCTACCAGTATCCCCCAACGGCTTTGATATTGCCTTTCCGCCTTCGGTATATGCATCAGTATATGCATCAGATTGAAATATTTCCATTCCTTATGTATCTCCATTTTCCTCCACTTCCGTTACTTCGATCAGAATCCCTCGGCTGCCGCCTTCCTTCTTCTCACCAATACCGCTCCAATTCTGCTCCGTCTCATTCCCAAGGATCGCCGCCATTTTTGCTAACACCGCTTCTTTCTCTGTAGCCCCGTTCCATGAAATCTGTAGGACCCTCTCGCCCAGATAAGCCGTTGCCGTATGGAAGTCTGTTTCCGTCAGAAAAAGCCCGTCAAAGCGGCTGTCCTGCCGTTGTTCCGCCGTTGCCGCCAACCCTTTTTTATAATACCCATTGGCAAAATCGCATAAATCGCCTGCAATGCCCTTGGCAAATCCTGCAGAAAAAGCTTCGTAATACACGCTGTAAAAAACACACTCTTCCCCTGCTTCTGTTTCCCAAATATCCCGCATTTTTACCTTTCCCTTAGCAAGCCCCCTGCCGCCCACATTGCAAAAGCTAAGGTCGCTTTGGGTATAACCCGTTAAATCCGTCACTTCTGCCGCCGTTACCACGGGATAGGCGGAAAAATCCGTCTCCATGCTGATATGCTGTTCGCTGCAGGAAGATACCATTTCCCCTGCCAAAAGCACAAAAACTGCTACGGAAACCGCTTTTCTCAGGAAGGAGCCCTCTTTTTGCTCCACCGCTTCTTCTTTTTCTTCGGCTGTGGGAAATATCCCTTCCCGCAACCGGTTCTGAATTTCCTGATATTTTTTCCAATGTCCCCACATTCCTCTGCAATTTCCGATACAGCCCACTACTACTATGGTAGTACAAATATTCACTACAGTTCCGTCTGCCAAGGCAAGAAAGACTCCTCTTTGCAGATATACTATCAAGCTCAAAAGAAAGACTGCAAATGCAACCGCATAAAACGCCATATTTCTCATTGCTCGCCGCTGTTCTTTTTTCAGGCTTTTTCGCATCAGAACCTCCAGTTCCGCCGGGTCTGTATGCAGTTCTGTGGTTTCCCGTTCCGCCGGTGCGGAAAAGATCTGATAATCGTTGAACCACATGACCCAATCCCAGCCCGCTTCGGCATACCACGCCTTTGTCTCCTCATCCAGCAGTCCGGAATGGATATCTATACGGTATTTCATTTTGCGGGGTGTTCCCCGCTCAAACAATAAGTTATCCTCCCATCTATCCTTCAAAAATAACCCCTGCTCCGCCTGTTTTTCCAGATATCGTTCATTTTTCCAAAGCTCTGCGGAAATTGCCGGAAAATGACCCTTTACCAAGCCGTCCTTTCGTTTCATATGCGCCCTCCCATTTTCATCGCTTTATCCTATTTTTACAAATTCTTCATAGCCCCATTTCTATGCTGTCACGGATCATGGCTTCCAGTCTTGCAAACTCTTGCTTTAAAGCCTCTTTTCCCGCATCCGTAATGGCGTAGGTCTTTCTTCTCCCATCATTATTGACGACCACGATCAGTCCATCCTTCACCATACGGGTCAGCACGCCATAGAGGGTTCCCGGTCCCATCTTTACCCGTCCGTGGGACACTGTCCCTACCGCCTGCATCAGCTGATAGCCATGGTTTGGCTCCAATAATGCCAATAAAATATAATACATTGCCTCCGTCATTGGCCCTCCGGCATAAGACATGTCCTCACCCCTATTTATTATGTATCGCGATATATCGTTACACATAATATATCATACTACCTATAGACTGTCAATAGCCATCTGTCATTTTAAAAAAATTTATAAGAAAAAAGCGCAAAGCCATGGCAGTACGAAAAAACAGTTTATTTTCTGCTTTCTCCTGCCCTGCTTTACGCTAAAATTTCATTTTTGTTGTGCTTCGAAGACCTTCTCCACCTCTGTCAAAATACGGTCGATCTCCGCCTGCCCATTATAATACAACTCCATGACCTGCTTACCTTGGCGGCAAAGTATATGTATCCCGTTCCTTCACGAAAACATATTCCTGCTCCCAATGGTCAACGATCTGCCAGCCCTTTGCCGTATATGCCTCCAACTCCTCCTCAGAAGGAATTTCTTTGAAGCTCTGCACCGCATATTTGAGGTCGGCAGGCATATCCTCCCGAAAAATATAGAACAGATAGCCCACTTCCTCCAAAATCCAGCCCTCCGTCGCCATATCATGGAGATACTGAGCCGCTTTGATGGCGTCCATGCCGCCCTTCCATCGTTTGATCCGTTTCTCGCCCACTTCTTCGCCCCCCTTTTCCAATTCCTTCATTTTCTTTATGATAGCATAGGGGTTGTTTTGCCGCAATTTCCCACTGCAAATCGTAAGAAATTCGTAAGCAATTATGGTAAACTTAAAAAAGCCTCAAACCAAAAGGCTTGAGGCTATGTTCTCTTAAAATTTCTTCAGGAAGTTTCCAAACTTTGTATACTGACCCATCCAAGTCAAATCTACCGTACCCGTCGGGCCATTTCTCTGCTTTGCAATAATCAGTTCTGCCTGATTCTTCTTTTCCGTATCGGGGAAATAATATTCATCACGATACAGGAAAGCCACTACGTCGGCATCCTGCTCGATGGCACCGGATTCACGCAGGTCGGAAAGCATAGGCCGATGGTCGGCACGCTGTTCGCAGGCACGGCTCAGCTGGCTCAGGGCGATGACAGGTGCTTCCATTTCACGGGCGATTGCTTTCAAGGAACGGGAAATTTCGGAAATTTCCTGCTGACGGGAATCGGTTCTGCCGTTGCCGCTCATCAACTGCAAATAGTCGATAACGATAAGCCCCAGACCCTTTTCCACCTTCAAACGGCGGCATTTGGAGCGCACCTCCATAGGGGTCACGCCGGGAGTATCATCAATATAGATAGGAGCTTGAGACAAAGGCCCCATAGCCTGAATCAGCTCCGCCCAGTCGTTATCCTCCAATTCACCGGTACGCAGCTTCTGAGCATCCAGCATGGCTTCGGAGCAGAGCATACGGTTGACCAGCTGTTCCCGACTCATTTCCAGAGAGAATACCGCCGTGGGCACATTGGCACGGATGGCTGCGTTCTGGATGATATTCAGGGCAAAGGCTGTTTTCCCCATGGAGGGACGAGCTGCCAGCAGAATCAGGTCGGATTTCTGCAAGCCTGCCGTTTTGGCGTCAAAATCCACAAAGCCCGTGGGCACACCGGTCAGCTTGCCTTTGGAGCGGTAGATATCCTCAATCTTCTCGATAGAGCTTACGGCAATATCCCTGATGTGGTGGAACTGCTCGGAATGGCGTTTCTGCATGATATCAAAAATGCTCTTTTCCGCCGTATCCATAATGCTGTTGACATCTTCTTTCCCTTCATAGCTCATCTGGGAAATATTCCCCGCCGTGCGAATCAGACGGCGCAGAACGGATTTTTCTTCCACGATGGCGGCATAATGGCGCACATTGACAGAACTGCCCACAGCCGCAGAAATATTGGCAAGGAAGGGCAAGCCGCCGATTTGGTCGAACTGTCTTTTCTCTTCCAATTTATTTTTTACTGTAACGATATCAATAGGCGCACCGGAGCGATACAGCTCCTCCGCCGCTTCAAAGACCATACGGTGGTCAGGGCGATAAAAGTCCTCCCCCGTCAGCACTTCCAGTGCCACGGAGGCCGCCTCCCTGTCCAGAAACATGGATCCAAGAACCGCCTGTTCCGCCGTTTCATCATGGGGCGGCACGCCACGGATATATTCATTTTGTTTTTCCTGTTGTTCCATGTTTTCCTCCCGGGATCAAAAAAGCAGTCTTATGCTTCTACGATTTTGATTTTCACTTTTGCTGTTACCTTAGGGTGCAGTTTTACCACTGCTGTCCGTTCGCCTACCATTTTGATAGGGTCGCCGATGGATACTTTCTTTTTGTCGATATCCAGCTTTGTCTGTTCCACGATGGCTTCTGCCACTTCTTTATTGGTTACAGAACCAAACAGCTTACCGTTGCCCCCTGTTTTTACTTTAACGGTAACCACTTTATCTTCCAGTGCTTTTGCAGTTTCCTGGGCTTTTTCCAATTCTTCCTGTTTGCGCTTTGCATCTGCTTTCTGTTTCAGTTCATAATCGTTCAGATTGGATTTTGTTGCTTCCACCGCCAGTTTTTTGGGCAGCAGGAAGTTCTTTGCATACCCTTCGCTGGCATTGATCAAATCGCCTTTTTTGCCGACGCTCTTTACGTCCTGTAATAAAATCAGTTTCATATTGTTTCCTCCTTCAAATATTCCTCAATGGCATTGCGGATCTGTTCCTTGGCTTCCTCGGTGGTACAGCCCTTCAGCTGCGCCCCGGAAACGGTGAAATGACCGCCGCCGCCCAATTTTTCCATAATTCTTTGTACATTGATCTCCCCAAAGCTGCGGGCACTGATATAGATTGTATCCCCTACCTGGCTGCAAACGAAGGAAGCCTTGATGCCCACCACATTCATCAGGTCATCGGCCGCCTGGGCTGCTGTCAGTATGGAATTTTCCACATCGGAAGGGCATACGGAAATTGCCATGCAATCATGGAACAATTCCGCATCGCTGATTGCTGCCGCCTTTGCTTTATAGGAGCCCATATCATTCTGGAACAGCATTCTTACTCTGATACTATCCGCACCATTGCGGCGCAGGAAGCCTGCTGTTTCAAAGGTGATGGCACCTGTTTTCACTGCAAAATTTTTGGTATCCACCGTAATGCCTGCCAGAAGGGCATCGGCTTCGATAGATTTCAGCTTGATTTTCTTGCCAATATGCTGGATCATTTCCGTAATCAGTTCGGCAGTAGAAGATGCGTAGGGTTCGTGGTAAATGAGTACTGCCTGATCGATAAAGTCTGTACTCTTTCTGTGATGGTCGAATATCACAATTTTTTTCGTCGCTGCCAATACCTGAGGGCTTTCCACCATACTGCTGCGGTGGGTATCCACCACAATGACAAGGCTCTTTTCATCCATCATCTTGAGGGCATCTGCATCCTTGATGAGGGCTGTTTCGTAATGACCATTTTCCGCCATATTGGCATACAGATGCTTGATGCCAATGCCAATTTCATTCATCATGATATAGCATTTTTTATCCATGGCCCTTGCAATGGCGCAAATCCCCATGCAGGAACCCAAGCTGTCCAAGTCAGCATTCCGATGGCCCATGACAAAAATACTGGAGGCTTCCCCCATCAATTCCCAAAGGGCATCCGCCTTGACGCGGGCACGGATACGGGAATTTCTGCCCATTTCACCTGCCTTTGCACCATAGAAGAGATATTTTTCCCCTTCTTTGATCAGAATCTGGTCGCCGCCGCGCCCCAATGCCAAGTCCAAAGCTGCCTTTGCGCTCTGCATGGCATCTTCCAGAGAACCGCCGCCAACGCCAATCCCCATACTCATGGTCACAGGGATATGTTCCCCGACGCTGATTTCCCGGATGGTATTCATAATATCGAATTTCTTTTCCTTCAGACCTTCCAAATCACCTTTAGAAAGCAAGAAAATATATCTGTCCTTTTCCAGCTTTTTCATGACACCATTGGCATCTGTGGCAAACTGGGTCAATTTTCTGTCCACCACTGCGGAAAGCAGAGGCTGTCTGTCCTCCGCAAGAGAATCCACAACATCTTCGTAGTTATCCAAAAAGAGCAGGCCGATGACCGTTTCGCTGCTGTCCAACTGCTGCTCCAATGCACGCTGTCTGGAAATATCCACCATTGTCAGGTTCAGTACTGCACCTACAGCACCGTTTTCTTCCACCACTTCGCACTGGTTCAGCATGGCATCGTAGCATTTGCCTTCCACTTCTACCCTGCTGTGTTTCCCCGTACCTGTTTTTTTCAACTGTTCCACCACAGGTGCGACCTTTTTCATATCAGGGAATTCCTTGGCAAAGGTTTCATTGACCATCAGGATATGCCCCCGGATATCCAGCACCGCATAAGGGATAGGCATATTCTGAGGAATGGGAAAGTTCCGCCGCAGCACCGCTGTATCCAAAAAAGTAGCCCTGTCCGCCTCGTTTTCATCCTTTCCGGAACCGCTGTCCCCCAAAAGAGACCAGGCGAAAAAGCCTGCCACGGCACCGGCGATGGCACCAATGCCCAATCTGGTATCGATGATGAAGCAAACGCAGATACACAGCACCACCGCTGCCGCACCTACTGCATTGCTTTCCCCTTTTTTCTTCTGATCGTTGCGCTCCGCGCTCCTATCGTCCATAAAAAGACCTCCATAACAGAAAAGCTCTTGTTTCTTCTATTTTATCCTTTTAAATCTTCTTTGCTAATTATACAGTATAGCATAAAAAAGAAAACGACTCAATAATAAAATGCCTTCCCCCTGCCTGCCCCTTCTTCTGCCCGCAAAGCCATCTATTGTTTTCAAAACTTATTCGGGGAAAAATTTAACGGAAATTTCTATAGCATTCCTTATCATTTCATAGTATCATGGATATGATGCCATTTCTTTTGGGCATCCTACATTTGATTCGAGGTGTCAGAATGAAAAAATTTGATTTTTTTAGACGCAACAGAAACGAACAGGATAAGCTATTGACTAAGATCAGTATTTATGTCTTTCTGGTAGCAGCAGCGCTCATCTTATTTGAAAAAGTCATCGGCAATCTGTCCGGCATCGGCAGCAATATCGCTACAGCATCCAGCTATCTGAAAGCCTTGGCAGCTCCTTTTCTGATGGGTTTTGCCATTGCCTATGTCATGAATCCCTTCATGAATTTTTTTGACAGTATGTTGAAAAAAAGCGGCAAATATTTTGCGCAGCATGGAAAAACCACCAGAATCCTTGCCATCCTGATCAATTATACCATCATCATCGGCGGTACTATTTGGATTGTCATCTATCTGGTTCCTGAAGTCAAAGAATCCATCATCGCTTTTGCAACGAATATCACCGTTTATTCCGAAACGATGAACATCCGTATCCAGAAGATCTTCGACCAGATCACCTATATCGACAGTGAAGACGTCAACAATGTCATCAACCGCATCCTGACTCCTATCCAGCATGCATCCCAAAATGTGCCGGTGGTATTGGAAACCATCGCCGGCAACATCTATATCTTCGGTCGGTTCACGGTTCAGTTCATCATGGCTATCTTTATCGCCTTTTATATGCTTTATGATAAAGAACGCTTCAGCCAAAAATTCCGGAAAGGTGTATACGCATTCTCCACCAAAGAAAAAGCCGAACGCTTTTTCATCAACATCAACCGTGTGCATCATATTTTTCAGGATTTCATCGTGGGCAAAGCCATCGATTCTCTGATCATCGGGATTTTGGCTTTCATCGGGCTGACCTTTATGCAGGCCCCCTTCCCGCTGATCCTGAGCCTAATCCTTGGTGTGACCAATATGATCCCTTACTTTGGTCCTTTCATCGGTGCCATCCCGGCCATCTGCATCACCCTGCTGATCAATCCTGTTCTGGCCATCTGGGTAGGCATCTTCATCCTGATCCTGCAACAGTTCGACGGCAATTTCCTCGGTCCCAAAATTCTGAGCAATTCTCTGGACCTGAGCCCCCTGTGGATCATCCTTGCCGTTCTGGTGGGCGGCGGTGTCATGGGCCCTATCGGTATGTTCATCGGCGTACCCATCTTTGCAACCATCAAAACCTTTGGCGGTGAATATATCAACCGCAGGTATGAAAAAAAATATCCTCTGGACGGCCCTATGGATTTTTCCGAATGTTCCGAACAGAAAGACACTGATGAGATTTCCTGACAAAAAAATCTCAAGTCTGAAAATGGCTTGAGATTTTCTGTTTTTATATTACGAACGGAGGTCTTTTATGACTGAAACAAGAAGAACCAATCTTTTCGCCCTGTTGTTTTTTATCTATTACATCGTGGTATCCTTTGCGCTGGTCCTGACCCCGGCCATGGCGAACCTTTCCGATGGCACATATATGCTGTTGGCACAGCTGCTCTGCTTCCTGCCGCCTGTGATACTTTATTTTGCCCTGACAAAAAAAAATATCAAACAGACTCTGCGTCTGAATCCTCTGGGTTGGAAAAATGCTCTCATCATCATTTCTTTCGGCATTTCCATACAGCCTTTGATGAGCCTGCTTTCTTACGCAGCGGCACTGTTTTTCCCCAACCCCGTGGAACAATCCATCAGCGGCATCCACAGTTCCGGGTTCCTGCTTTCCATGCTTTCTGTGGCAATCCTGCCTGCCCTTTTGGAAGAGGTTTTCTCCCGGGGCATCCTGCTTTCCGGCTATACCTTTCTTGGAAAATGGAAGGCGGCCTTTGCCAGTGCTTTGCTGTTTGGCCTGCTGCATCTGAATCCCCAGCAGTTCCCCTATGCCTTCGTGGTAGGGTTTCTCTTCTGCTTTCTGGTGGAACGGACGGATTCCCTTTACGCCTCCATCCTGCCCCACATGGTCATCAACGGCACCACCGTTTTCAGCATCTTCTCTGAAACAGCCGCAGAAACGGCATCGTCTGTAGAAATAAGCGAAACCATGATCCTGGTTTCCCTGACGTTGATGGTGCTGCTTTCCATCCCCTGGCTGGCAGTGCTGCTGTATCTCTTCCTGCGGCTCAACCCTCCCAAAGGGGAGTTTACGCTGATGGATGAAAACGGCAAGCCCTATCAGGAACGGTTTTTGACTCCCACCATCATTACAATCTTCGCCATTTATGCTGTATTCGGCCTTTTGCCGTATCTGATCTCATAGCATGATAAAAGAGCATATCCCTATCGGATATGCTCTTTCTTTATATTCCGAATTCCAGTCCCTTGGGAAGGATGAAACGGAATGCCCGAGGCACCATTTCTGCCTTCAGATATGTAAATTGGGAAATCTCCCCGTCGATACTGATATTCGTCGGCTGGGAAACCGCCAACTCCAATTTGCTGCACTTTTCATAAATGACTTTTTCCTGCCCCACCTTCGTATCCAGATAGGTACCCGCTTTATACTTAGGCAGAAGACGGACAAATTTTCTTTTGGAAATCATATTGACAATGCCCACATCCATCCTGCCATCATCCAGTGCCGCCTGAGGAGAGGAGCAAAATCCGCCTCCACAGAAACTGCCGTTGGCAATAGTACAAAGGAGGAATTTCCCCGTCATCGTGGTGCCGTCTGACCAGCGAAAAGCCATACGGCTTCCCATAGGCTTTGCAAGCATGGTGGCAATCCCCATCAGATATGCCACAGGGCCGCTGATAAGGGGCTTTTTCTTCCATTCCGCCGCCTGTGCCACCACCTCGCAGTCAAAACCGATATTAGCCATATTCACCACATATCTGCCATTGATATCGATAACATCACAGGGTATACTCTCTCCCTCCACCTGAGAAAGAATATCCATAAAATCATTTTTTCTGCCGAAATTACGGATAAAATCATTGCCTGTCCCCAAAGGGATCAGCCCGATCTCTGTCTGAGGAAAGCCCTTGGCACCGTTGACCGCCTCATGGAAGCTGCCGTCTCCGCCGCAGACATAGAACCGCACCGCTGTTCCCGCCTGACAGCATTCTCTGACGAAGCATTCTGCTTCACCCGCAGCCTTCGTCGTATAGATACGATATGGGTATCCCGTTCCTTCCAATGCGGATTCGATGGCAGGAATGAGCTTCTTTGCCTTACCCTGCCCCGCAGAGGGATTTATGATAAAAATATGTTCCATTCTATTTCTCCCCGAATCTGTCTTTTTCAAACTTTCTACAGGATACCACAATTTTCGACAGAAGAAAAGCCTTTGAAATTTAGAATCTCAAAGGCTCCTTCTGCCGCTCTACGGGTGGTTTGTCCCATATCACTGTTCCATTTGCTTGCCCAAAAAGCCTGCCGCCGTCTGGGCCAGCTTCCCTTCCACTTCACCCATCTTCTGATCCTTGGAAAGGAAAATGATAGCCCCCATGGCATCCCCTTCGGCAATGATGGGGACGATCAGCTGATGGTTATAGCTTTCCGTGGAATCATCCTCTAAAACGGGGACAAAATTGGAATCGTTCCGTTCTGCGATCAAAGCCGTCCGCTTATTGATGCAGTTTTCCATTTCAGGGCTGATGTGCTTTTCAAAAAATTCCTTCTTTCCGCCGCCGGAAACAGCGATAATCTGATCTTTGTCCACAATGCAGGTGATATGTCCTGCTGTCTGGGCCAAAGATTCTGCATATTCCTTTGCAAATGCCCCCAATTCCCCGATGGGAGAATATTTTTTCAGGATGATCTCCCCTTCTCTGTCGGTGAAGATTTCCAGAGGGTCACCTTCTCTGATGCGGAGCGTTCTTCTGATTTCTTTTGGGATGACCACACGCCCAAGGTCGTCTATTCTTCTGACAATGCCTGTTGCCTTCATTGTATATTCCTCCTGCCAAATTTATTGTAAATGTAGTATTTGCAGGAAGATTTGAAATATACACCGCCCTTTCCCATGTGAAAATCTGGCAGTTTTAAAAAAGCGGAAGAAAACATAAAAAATCCCGAACCTTTCGTTCAGGATTTTGTTTTTTCTTATCGTTCTGCACCCCAGAAGAACAATGCCACTGTGCCGGGACCTGTGTGGCTGCCAATGGTTGTGCCAATATCATTGATATGTACTTTTCCCTCCAAGTTGGGGAATCGGCTCTCTACCAGTTTTGCCACGGCTTCCGCATCTTCCCTGCAGGCAGAATGGGACATATAGCATTTGCCGTGATATGCCGTGCCGTCCTCCGCCAATTCTTCCATCTTTTTGACGATAGCTTCGATGACCTTCTTTTTGGTTCTAACTTTCTGGCGAGGAATCAGCTTGCCTTCCCCGTCCACATGGAGCAGCGGGCAGATATTCAGCATCGTCCCCACAAAGCCGGCTGTTTTTGTGATTCTGCCGCCTTTGATATAGAAAGTCAGATCTGTAGAGAAAAACCAGTGCTGCAGCTTCCGCTTATTGGCTTCTGCCCATTCATACACTTCATCGATGGACTTGCCTGCATCCCGCAGGTCTGCCAGCCCATCCATCAGCAAGCCATAGCCGGAAGAAGCCGCCAGAGAATCTACGATATAAATCTTTCTGTCGGGATATTTTTCCTGCAGCATATCCTTTGCCAGATTTGCAGAATTGAGCGTGCCGGAAATGCCGGAGGAAAGGGTCACATGGAGGATATCCTTTCCCTGCTGCAAAAAGCCTTCAAAGTATTCTTCAAATTCCGCCGCATTGATCTGAGATGTTTTGGTTTCTGCGCCGTTTGCCATTGCCTGATAAAAAGCATCCAAAGACATGGTTTCCCCCAAGTCATCCCGATAGGGTTTCCCGTCCAGTTCGTAATGAAAACAGATGTACGCAATGTTTCTATTGATAAAGTGTTCCTTGGGTAAATCTGCTGTGGAACAACAGCTAAGAACAAAATTTTCCATACGATTCCTCCTAAAGCCTCATACAGTTTTTTGCATAAGGCGGTTTCCATTACCACATTATAGAGTGCCAAAAGTAAATTGTAAATAGAATTTTATGTAAATTTTCTGCCAAAAAAACACCCTGACCTATCCTTGGAAGGCAACATAAAAAGGGATAAATCCTATATTTCAAGGATATATCCCTTTTCTTCTTTGCGAAATCATTCCGCCTTATAATCTCTTGTCATCAGTTCCAGAACTGCATCTTCCACATTTTTATCTGCGAAAAGCACTTCACTGATGATCTCTGTGATCGGCATGGAAACGTCATATTTTTCCGCCAGCTGACATGCCGCCTGTACGGTATTCACGCCTTCCACCACCATTTTTACCTCATCCAGTGTTTCCTGCAGGCTCTTACCCTGCCCCAACAGGATACCGGCTCTGCGGTTTCTGGAATGCATACTGGTACAGGTTACGATCAGGTCGCCGATGCCGGAAAGGCCTGCAAAGGTATCTGCCTTGCCGCCCATGGCCATTCCCAGACGCTTCATCTCCGCCATGCCTCTTGTCATCAGGGCAGCTTTGGTATTATCCCCAAAGCCCAGACCATCAGACATCCCGGCTGCCAGTGCCATAACATTTTTCAAAGCTGCGCCGATTTCTACACCGATCATATCCGTATTGGTATACAGACGGAAACGGGGATTGGCAAATTCCTGCTGCACCAGCTTTGCCGCTGCTTCGTTTTCGCAGGCAATCAGGCAGGCCGTAGGCACTTTTCTTGCCACTTCTTCCGCATGGCTGGGGCCGGAAAGGACGCAGACCTCGCACTGGGGCGCTTCTCTCTGGATAACCTCAGAAAGACGCAGCAGGGTGCCGGGCTCCAAGCCCTTTGCCACGTTTACCAAAATCTGCCATGTTTTCAGATAAGGGGCAAAATCCCTTACGGTATCGCCCACGGCACGGGAAGGCACCGCCAGAATGATGATTTCCGAACCATCCACCGCCGCCTTATGGTCTGTGGTTGCCTGAATGCTTTCAGGAATCGCCACGCCGGGCAGATATTTTTTATTTGTTCTTTCCTGCAGCAGTTCATCCACTGCATCCTGTCTTCTGGACCAGATCACGACTTCGTGTCCATTTTCCGCCAGCATCACTGCAAGGGCTGTGCCCCAGCTGCCGGAACCAATGACCGTTACTTTCTTCATATCTATGACCCCCAGTCTTACTTCTTCTTGGAACCAAATTTATTTTCTGTACCGTTCAAAAGCTTTTTGATATTCGTTCTGTGCCGCCAGAAGGCCAGCGCACTGACACAGGCTGTCACCAAAACGATTTCCTGTTCATAGCCTAGCAGATAGCAGCTAATGGGCAGGGTCAGTGCAAACAGCAGAGAACCCACGGAAACATAGCCTGTGGCAAAGGCCATGCCAAAGCCGATAACGGCATTGGGAATCGCCAAACGGATATCTGTGGTAAAGGCCAATGCCGCTGTCATGCCAATCATGACAGCGATCCCCTTACCGCCTTTGAAATGCAGGTAGAAGGGATAGTTGTGACCCAAAACAGCGCCCACGCTGCCGAACAGGCCGGCGATGGTAGCATGATCTTTAAAAATTGCACGGCAGATCAGGAAGGCTATAACGGATTTCAGAATATCTCCGATGAATACCAAAGCCCCCGCCTTTTTGCCCAAAACACGAAGAGCATTGGTGGTACCCAGATTGCCGCTGCCATGCTGGCGCAGGTCTACCCTCCAGAGCTTCCCCACCACATAGGCTGTTTCGATACAGCCGATGCAGTAGCCGATACATAAACAAATCAATCGAAACATATCAATCTTTTTCCCCTTTTTCTCTTACAATGAAATGAATCGGTGTACCTACAAAGCCAAAGGCTTCCCGCAGCTGGTTTTCAATATATCTGCGGTAAGAGAAGTGGAACAGCTCCCTTTCGTTTACGAAAATAACGAAAGTAGGGGGTTTTACGGACACCTGTGTCATATAGTACAGTCTCAGCTGGCGGCCCTTATCCGCGGGAGGCTGCTGCATGGCTGTGGCTTCAATCAGCACTTCATTCAGGACACCTGTGCTGATGCGCAGGGCATGGTTCTGGTGTACGGTCTGGATCATTTCCAGCATACGGTTGATGCGCTGCCCTGTCATAGCGGAAATAAATACACGGGGTGCATAATCCATATATTTCAGTTCCATGCCGATATCCTTCAGATATTGGTTCATGGTCTTGTCGTTCTTTTCGATGGAATCCCATTTATTCACGGCAATGATAGCCGCTTTGCCTCTTTCATGGGCAATACCTGCAATCTTTGTATCCTGATCGGTGATGCCTTCGTTGGCATCAATCACCAGAATGGCAACGTCACAGCGTTCCACCGCCGCAACGGCACGGATGATACTGAAACGCTCGATTTCTTCTTTGATTTTGCTTTTGCGGCGCATACCTGCCGTATCAATGAATACATATTTCTGTCCGTCGATTTCGATAGGTGTATCCACGGCATCTCTTGTGGTGCCGGCGATATTGCTGACAATCAGTCTGTCCTCGCCCAAAATCTTATTGATGAGGGAGGATTTCCCAACATTGGGCTTGCCGATGATGGCAACCTTGATGGCATCGTCCTCTTCCTCGGAAGCGTCTTTATCAGGGAAATAGGAAATCACCTGATCCAGCATATCCCCCAGACCCAAAGCCTGCCCAGCGGAAACGGGCAGAGGATCGCCGATACCCAGTTCATAAAATTCATAAATCGCCAAGGTATCCCGCTTTACGCTGTCCACCTTATTGACACACAGCACCACGGGCTTCTTTGTGCGGCGCAGCATATTTGCCACCTTTACATCGTCGTCAGTTACCCCTGTTTTTACGTCTGTAACGAACAGGATAACATCCGCCGTTTCAATGGCAATCTGTGCCTGCTGTACGATCTGCTTCTGGATGACTTCTTCGGAACCGATTTCCATACCACCGGTATCGATCAATGTAAATTTGCGGTCCAGCCATTCCACATCGGCATAGATACGGTCACGGGTTACCCCGGGGGTATCCTGCACGATGGAGATTCTTTCCCCCGCCAGTCTGTTGAACAGAGTGGATTTCCCAACATTGGGGCGGCCTACCACAGCTACGATAGGTTTGCTCATAGTTTTATACCTCCAACCTGCTTTGCAGTTATTTTTGCTTTCTTTTACAGATGGGCAGAAAAGCCCAATTTTCCATTCTGTTTAGTATACCACAAAAAGAAAGGAAGTGCCAAGAATTTTTGCACTTCCCTTGATTTTCATTATACCAATTCCATAATACCAGCCATCACGCCTCTTTTTTCCCCCATGCCTCTATGGGAATAAAATCTTACCTGATCGCATTTGGTACAAAGACCGCTGATTTCAATATCCTTCACACCCATTTCCACCAGCAATCTGCGGTTGCACTCCCACAAATCCATTTTATATTTTCCTTCTTCGGAAGGGTCATCAAAAATAATATCATCCGCCCATGCAATGTTCTCTTTGAATAAGTTTACCACAGGGGCATCCACTTGAAAACAGCATTTGCCAATGGAAGGGCCGATGGCGGCAGTCACATCGGCGGGGTCTGTGCCAAAGGCATCCATCATCGCCTGCAAGGTCTTTTCCGCCATGCGTTTTCCTGTGCCCATCCAGCCGCAATGAGCCACACCGATGGCTTTGTTTTTCTTATCCAGCAGGAACACAGGCACACAATCCGCCCCAAAAATCACCAAAGGGATATTTTTTTCGTTGGTGATGAGACCATCTACATCTGTATAGCCTCTGTCCGTCCAAACGCCCTTGCCCTTATCTGCCGCCGTCACCCGACGCACATTGGTGGTGTGGGTCTGCTGGGATGTTACATAATTATCCACCGTAAATCCAACGGCATCGGCGAGGATACGATAATTTTCCCACACAGCATCCTTTTCTTCCCCGCGGGACAAGCCCATGTTCATGGTGGCCCAATGCTCCGTGCTGACGCCGCCGTGGCGGGTGGTGAAGCAATGGCGCACCATACCCGTTTCCGTCAGGTTGTCAAAGGTAATATATTCTAATTTATCTTTTTTCTCGATTTTCATACTGTTCTCCTTATTTTATCTGAAAGGCATCCTCCGTATAACGGAAATAGGTCTTGTTTTCGTTGGTCAGCACCTCCGCCACATCGAAGCGGAAATCATAACCCATCTCTTCCAAACAATTTTGCGCCATATAAGCCTTTGCCGCCCGAATGATGTTCTGCTGTTTCCAGTGGTTCACCGCCTCGGCAGGGCTGCCCATAGCTTCATTTTTTCTGTATTTCACTTCCGTAAAAACGATATAACCGTCCTTTTTGGCGATAATATCAATCTCGCCCTTTAAGGCATGGAAATTTCGCTCCAAAATCTCATAGCCCATCTTTTCCATCTGCTTTGCCGCCAAAGCTTCGCCCCGATTCCCCTTATCAGTGGTGGTATCCCCATCCTGAGGCAGGAAATTTTTGACGAAAGTTTTGCGATGGATAGGAGTGATGCCCAGTTTTTTGATGCCCTCGATATGCTCCGCCGAGCCATAGCCCTTGTTTGCCCCGAAGCCATAGCCGGGGTAAACCTCCTCAAAAGCCTCCATCAGACGGTCACGGTAGACCTTAGCAACGATGCTTGCCGCACCGATGGACATACTCTTGGCATCCCCCTTGATGATGCCCCGCTGGGGTGTGGAGATTCTGGGAATCGTCACCGCATCGGCAAGGATATAGTCAGCCTTGGGAGAAAGCTGCGAAAGAGCCTCCCGCATGGCTTCATAGGTGGCCTGCAAAATATTGATTTCATCAATCCGCTCATTGGAAACGATACCGATACCATAGGAAACGGCTTTTTCCAAAATGATATCATAGAGTTCTTCTCTCTTTTTTGCGGAAAGCTTTTTGGAATCATTGACCCCTTCAATCTTGCATTCCTTGGGCAGGATGACCGCTGCCGCCACCACAGGCCCCGCCAGTGGGCCTCTGCCCACCTCATCAATGCCGGCAACCAGTTCATAGCCCGCCTCCCAACAGCCTCTTTCGTAGGTCAGAATTTCTTCCAAGCGTTCCAATTCCTGCAAATGCTTGTCATATTTTTTCCGAAAAGAGGTCAGCAGATTCCGGACACCCTTTCGGCTGTCTGCTTCAAATTGTTTGATCTGCTCCGGCAATGCTTCCATGGGGCAGCTTCCTAAAATTTCTTTGATTTCGCTAATCGACTGCATATTCTCCCTCTTTTCTATCATTCGTCCCCCGTATCATACTATATTTTTCTCTTTCTTGCAACGAAAGCGTAGGACATACAATTTTCTGCTTGCAATCAAAAGCACACAATTTTAAAATTGTATGAAAGGAGGAATAGTTATGCCTGTCAATTCATTTGAAAATTACCCCATGTCGTGGAAACCGACATTAAAACATACGAAAAAGCCCCTGTATCTCGCCCTTGCAGAGCAGTTGGAAGCCGATATCCACTGCGGCCTTCTGCGCCCCGGCACAAAACTGCCGCCCCAGCGGGAACTGGCAGATTTTCTGGATATCAATGTCAGTACCGTCAGCCGTGCGTTTAAGATCTGTTCCAACAAGGGGCTTTTGAGCAGTGCCGTGGGCAGCGGTACCTTTGTTTCCTATGATGTGAACACCAGCACCCTCATCCTGCCCGAGCAACCCGATTCTCCCATCATCGAGTTAGGCTCCATGATGCCTGAAACCCTGCCCCAAAGAGAAGCCACAGAGCTGCTGCAAAAAATGCTGACGGAAGAAAGCAGTAAGCACCTTTTCCAATATAGCTATCACGAGGAACACCGCTACAAGGATGCGGCGGCGCACCTGCTGGAAAGGGTCGGTCTTTCTGCCACAGACCCCCACAGGATTCTTTTTTCCAACGGCGGGCAAAACGCCATCTCCGCCATTTTCTGCGGGCTGTTCCGCCCCGGCGACCGCATTGGTGTAGAGCCCCTCATTTACCCCGGCATCAAGGGCGTAGCAAAGCTATTCGGCATCCAGCTTGTTCCCCTACGGCAGGAAAACGGCGAAATTTCCGAAGCAGGGCTGATGGCGGCATATAAAAATGAAGGCATCAAGGGGCTATATGTCATGCCGGATTTCCAAAACCCAACCAACCATATCATGAGCGAAGATTGCCGCCGGATGATTGCCCGCAAAGCAAAGGAGCTGGACTTGCTCATCTTAGAGGACGGCATTAACAGCCTGCTCATGGAAAACCCACTCTGCCCCATCGCAGCCCTTGCACCGGAACATACCATCTATATGCTGAGTCTTTCCAAAACTATCCTGCCCGCCCTGCGTCTGGCTTATCTTTATGCGCCATCCCGCTGTGCAGAGCCTTTGCACCATGCCCTCTATCATCTGAACCTTTCCCAGTCCGCCCTTTTACTGGAACTGGCAAGCAGGCTCATTGTTTCCGGCAAGCTGGATTCCCTTTTCCAAGCCAGAAGAAGGGGCATCCATGCCCGCAATCAGGTTTTGGATCACCTCTTGTCGGGATATACCGTTTTGGGCGACGAAAACTGTCTCAGCCGTTGGCTTCTTCTGCCAAAAGGCATCACCGGGGCAGAATTAGAACACTTGGCAAAGGAAAAGGGCGTTTCCGTTTACGGCAGTGAACGTTTTGCCGTAGGCAAGGAGCCGCCTGTTGCCGCCGCAAGGCTTGCCATCTGCGCTCCCCAGACCATGAAAGAACTGGAGGAAGGTCTTGGCAGGCTGAAAAAAATTTTGGATAGCCTGTAAAAGCGTATGCCATACAATTTTCAAATTGTATGCAGCATCTCTTTGTGCTATTCTTGTATCAAGAGAAAAACAATGACAAAGGAGGTCATTCATTATGAAATGTTATCACGTTGACGCATTCGCAGAAAAACCCTTCGAGGGCAACCCCGCAGCCGTTTGTGTGCTGGAAAAATACCCTTCCGATGGGCTGATGCAGAAAATTGCCATCGAAAACAACCTGTCCGAAACCGCTTTTGCAGTCAAGGAAGGGGAAAATTATCATCTGCGCTGGTTTACCCCCGGCGGCGAAATCGACCTTTGCGGTCATGCCACACTAGGCACTGCTTTCGTTTTGTTCACCTTCTTCGAAAAAGAAGCCAAATCCATCACCTTTAACACCATGAGCGGCCCTCTGACCGTCGTAAAAAAGGGCGACCTGCTGGAAATGGACTTTCCTGCCTATGAATTGAAGGAGGTTCCCGTAACGCCCGCTATGGAAGAAGCCTTCGGCGTGCCTATCACAGAAGCATGGCTGGGCCGTGACCTGCTTTGTGTCACAGAAGATGCGGCGGCAATTCCCGCTCTGAATCCCGACCAAGCGAAGCTGGCTGAATTGGATGGACTTCTGCAGCATATCACTGCAAAAGGCACAGAATACGATTCCGTATCCCGCACCTTCGCCCCTAAGCTGGCTGTTGCGGAAGACCCCGTTTGCGGCAGCGGTCACTGCCATATCGTTCCACTTTGGGCGCAGAAGCTGGGCAAGGCAAAAATCGTTGCCCGTCAGGCTTCCAAACGAGGCGGCACACTGTATTGCGAAATGCAGGGCGAACGGCTGACTATGGCAGGCCCCGCGGCACTGTATTCCATCGCAGAACTGTATGTAGAAGAGTAACTCCCTCATCCTTTCCGTTCCTCCTTACAGCGGAAAGTCTACAAAAAGAACCCCCTGATTTTCTCAGGGGGTTCTCCTATTTTCATCCAAAAACCTCAGACTTCCATAATAATCGGAAGAATCATGGGGCTTCTCTTTGTTTTCTGCCAGATATAATTTTTCAGTGTGTCCTTGATGACACCCTTGATATAGTTCCAGCTTGTGATGTTCTTTTCTTCGCATTTCAGGAGTGCTTCCAGAACCACTGCCCGGGCTTCATCCATCAAGTTTTCTGCCTCACGGACATATACAAAGCCTCTGGAAATGATATCGGGACCGGAAACGATGGTGCCCATTTCTCTGTCCATGGAAACAACGACTACCATCAGACCATCCTGAGACAGATGCTTTCTGTCCCGCAGGACGATATTGCCCACGTCGCCAACGCCCAGACCATCTACCATAATCTGACCCACAGGCACATTTCCTGTGACCTTGGCTTCGTTTTTATTGACCTCCAGCACCTCACCCAGCTTCATCACGAAAATATCATTTTTATCCATACCCATGGAAATTGCCAGATCCCTATGATAGGAAAGATGCATGAATTCCCCATGGACGGGCATGAAGAATTTGGGCTTTGTCAGCGCCAGCATCAGTTTCAGCTCTTCCTGACGGGCGTGACCGGAAACGTGGATATCCTCGATATCGCCGTAAACCACCTTGGCGCCCTTTTTCAGCAGCTCATTCACCACACGGAATACATTCTTTTCGTTGCCGGGGATGGCAGATGCACTGATGATGATTTTATCATCGGGCTTAACGCTAATCTGCTTATGCTCGCCGGAAGCAATTCTGGACAATGCAGACATGGTTTCGCCCTGGCTGCCAGTGGTGATGATAACCAACTGGTCATCTCTGTAATTCTTTGTTTCGTTGATATCGATGAGGGTTCTGGGAGGCACCCAAAGGTAATCCAGCTTGGATGCCGTTTTCACGGCATTGACCATGCTGCGGCCGATGATGGCAACCTTTCTGCCATACATATAGGCTGCATTGATGACCTGCTGGATACGATGGATATTGGAGGAGAAGGTAGCAACCATGATGCGGTTCTTGGGTGTCTCCTCGAAAATCTTTTCAAAGACCTTGCCCACGTTCTTTTCGGACATGGTAAAACCTTTTCGTTCCGCATTGGTGCTGTCGCTCATCAGAAGCAGTACGCCTTCCTTGCCCAGCTCTGCGAAACGCTGCAGGTCGATGATTTCCCCGTCGATGGGAGTATAGTCCACCTTAAAGTCACCGGTGTGTACCACTACGCCAACGGGTGTATGAATTGCCAGTGCCACCGCATCGGCGATGGAATGGTTGGTGTGGATAAATTCCACCACCATCTGTCCCAGCTTCACCTTTTCCCCGGGCACCACCGTATGTCTTGTGGTGGAATCCAGCATTTTATGCTCTCTCAGCTTGTTTTCCAACAGACCCAGTGTCAGCAGTGTGCCGAATACAGGCACATTCAGCTGTTTCAGGATATAAGGCAGTGCGCCGATATGGTCCTCGTGACCGTGGGTCAGCACGATACCTCTGATTTTGTCCATGTTTTTTGTCAAGTAGGTTACGTCGGGAATTACCAAGTCAATCCCCAGCATATCATCCTCGGGGAAGGCCAGACCGCAGTCAATGATGATGATATCATCGCCATATTCCAGCACTGTCATGTTTTTGCCGATTTCCTCCAAGCCACCCAAAGCGATGACTTTCAGGTTCATCTTGGGCTTTGCCTTGGCTTTGCTTCTGGCACGGAGCTTTGCCGCCGTTTTTGCTGCAGGCTTCGCCGCTGTTTTTTCGGCTGTTTTTGCCGCAGTCTTGGCTGCTGTTTTCGCCGCCGTTTTCACTGCCGCTTTCACAGTGTCGGCCTTTGTGACAGCCTTCGCCTTCGTGTTTTTCGTTCTGGAGCCTCTTTCGTTGGCCTCCTTCACGATTTTCTTCTCTGCCAAAAAACACACCTCCTTTTCTTCGTTTTCTCTTTCTTTATCGTTTTTATAGTATGGCGTAAAAAAGTTCTCTTTAAACTGCAAAAATTTCTTCTTTTTCCAAAAAGAACGCACCGAAAAAAGAGCAGTCGATGCTCACTCGCCGAAAAAAACATTCCGCCCCGTTTTTTTCCGAAACGATATGAGTGCTGCTGCTTTTCAGTTCTATGCTCTTTGCCTTTTTTCCGCTCATTTATTATGAAAAGGGAAATAAGGCATATTTCCAAAGACGAGAGCCTCAGGGAATATGCCGCCCTAGTCCATTCAAATTCAATGTAAAAATCAGTCGATTTCTACGGTATAATCTTCGCCCTTCTGTGCGAACAGGTCTGCCACACGGTCGAATTCCGCGTCGTCTTCCACCAGTTCATAGGTTACGTCGTCTGTATTGATGGAAACCTCTTTCAGGATGATAGCGTCTGTTTCATCGTCGTCCATCAGTTCTGTTTCCACTACCAGCAGATAACGTTCGCCGCCGCATGCTACATTATCAATAATGGAAAATTCGATTTCTTCGCCGTTTTCATCTGTCATGGTAACGGTCTCAAATTCCATTTCGTTTACTTCATCATAAATATCAGCCATTATTATTAGCTCCTTTATATCCAAATTATTTTTGTTTGCTATCCAGATATCCCTGCAGGATATGGACTGCTGCCATCTTATCGATGACGCTCTTTCTCTTATCATGATTCAGCCCCACTTCCCGCAGAGAACGTTCTGCTGCAATGGTACTGAATCTTTCATCCCAGAGGATGACTTCCACCTTCGGGAAGCGTTTTTTAATCCGTTCGCAGAAATCATTGGTCTTGACGCATCTTTCCCCCTCAGAACCATCCAGATTCTTGGGGTATCCCAAAACGATAACCTCTGCCTGATACTGTTCCACCAGTTCCGCCAGTCTGCGCATACTTTTCTTGAATTCCGCAGGGTTATCTCTGCGGATGATTTCCACGCCCTGAGCTGTCCAGCCGAAGGGGTCGCTGACTGCTACGCCGATGGTCTTATCTCCAAAGTCTAAGCCTAAAATTCGCAATGCTTTTCCTCTTTCTTACTTACTCGTTACGGTCTAAATAGTCTTTCACCAGTTCTTCCAGCAGTTCGTCTCTTTCCAGCTTACGGATGAGAACACGTGCGTTCTGGTGGCTGGTGATATAAGTAGGGTCGCCGGAAAGGATATAGCCTACAATCTGGTTGACAGGATTATAGCCCTTTTCCCGCAGCGCACTGCTGACCGCCATCAGGATTCTTTTTGCTTCGTTTTCAGGTTCTTTTTCCAGTCTGCCGAAATATTGTGTTTCATGAATATTGCCCATACTTCTCACTCTCCGTTCTGCGGTTTTGCCGCACCCCAAATAAAACAACTTATATCTTCACAGGGTAGCCCTGCTTCTTCCAAAAAAAATACTTATGTCTATGATACCCGAAACCCCCACCGATTGCAACCATATTCTCTTTACATGATTATTACAAATTCATCGGTTTATGCGTCTGCCTCGCCAAAGAGTTCCTCCCCTTCCGTCTTGGTGATACGGGTCTTGCAAATCTGATTGGTCAGGTCTTTTTCGCTTCTGCCCCGAACCTTGATATAGTTGGTGGTATGACCTTCATAAACGCCATCCTCTACCATTCTTTCGTACAGCACTTCCACATCCTGTCCTACATATTCCCTCAGGAAATCCGCCGCCATTTTGTCGCTCAGTTCAATAAGCTTATGGCTGCGTTCCGATTTCACTGCATTGGGCAGCTGATCCTTTCTTGCCGCCGCAGGGGTGCCTCTTTTAGGGGAATAGGGGAATACATGAATCTTCGCAAAGCCGATTTCCTTGGCAAAATCATAGCTTGCCTGAAAATCCTCTTCCGTTTCCCCTGGAAAGCCAACGATGATATCCGTTGTCAATGCCACATGGGGCAGATATTTCCGCAGGGTCGCCGCTGCCTGACGGTATTTTTCCGTATCATATTTTCGGTTCATTTCCTTCAAGGTCTTATCGCAGCCGCTCTGGAGGGAAAGATGGAAATGGTCGCAGACCTTGGGCAGCTCTGCCATGGCCTGTGCAAATTCTTCCGTCACCACATTGGGCTCAATCGAGCTGAAACGGATACGCTCGATGCCTTCCACCTCATGAACCTGCCGCAAAATTTCCAACAGGGAAGTATCTCTTCTGTCCTTGCCATAGCTTGCCACATGGATGCCTGTCAGCACCACTTCCTTGAAGCCGTTGTCTGCCAGACGTTTTACCTCTGCCAGAACCTCCTGAGGCTCTCTGCTGCGGATGGGCCCTCTGGCATAGGGGATGATACAGTAGGAGCAATACTGGCTGCAGCCATCCTGAATTTTCAGGTAAGCTCTGGTTCGGTTTGCCAGCTTCTGGATGGACAGGGGTTCAAACATCCGCTCCTTCATGATATCGGAGACATGGTTTTCCACCCCATGGCTTTTATCGTACTGTTCCACCATTTCTACAATCTGGGCTCTGTCCTTGGTGCCAATGACAAGGTTCACGCCTTCCACTTTCATCAGCTCCTGCGGTGCAGTCTGGGCATAGCAGCCCACCACAGCCACGATGGCATTTTCATTCTGCCGTTTTACCTTACGAATTAACTGACGGGATTTTTTATCCCCAAAATTTGTTACCGTACAGGTATTGATGACATATACATCGGCTTCTTCATCGATGCCGACGATTTCATAGCCTTTTTCTGCGAACAGCTCCGCAATGGCTTCGCTTTCATATTGATTTACTTTACAGCCCAGTGCAAAACTTGCTGCTTTCTTCATCATTCTTCTCTCCTTCGGGGCTCAGATTCCCGTGATCTGGCGAATCGCCTGCACCACGCCGCCCTCGTTATTGCTGCCCGCCTGAAAACGGGCTTTTTTCTTCACGCCCTCCACAGCACCCTGCATGGCAAAGCTATAGTAGGCTTTTTCAAACATTTCGATATCGTTATATTGATCCCCAAAGACCATTGTTTCCTCCGGGGTGATGTTCCACATTTCCTGCAAAGCTTCCACAGCAGAGCCCTTATTGACTCCGCAGATGCCCGTATCCAAGCAATCCGGCCCGGAAGTCACCAGACTCAAGCCCTCCGCCAAAACAGGACGCAACAGACGATAATATTCCTCCGCAGGTTTTCCATCCAGCACAATGATGGAAACCTTGATGATATCATCTTCTACGGCATACAGGTCATCCGCCAGTGCCATGGCGTAATTGAATTTGGGGGATGCCAGAAATTCCAGCATTTCCTGACTGGTAGTATAGCTGCAGTGCTTCGCACACAGCAGCGGGCTCAGCCCCGCAAACTGCCCCACCGCATCCAAACAGGCTTTTACCTCTTCTCTTGTCATACAGCGGGCATACAACTCTTTTCCATTATCCATGATAAACGCACCGTTTTCCGAAACAATGACCACATCCTTCACATGCTCTTTGAAATCACTGCACAGGCTGGGATACTGCCTGCCGCTGGCAACCACAAAGCGTGTGCCCATTTCCTTTAGTTTTGGCAGGATTTTATAGATATCCTCATCGATTTTCTTTTCATCATTCACCAGTGTGCCATCCATATCAGACACGATCAGCTTAACCATCTCTATCACCTTATGATTTCTTAATTGATTCGGAAAAATAAGGGCAACAATTTCATTGCCACAGTTACATCTTTCCCCGAAAGCCAAACCAGATGCTCCCGTAAGGCTTCCCATTTTTCTTTTTTTGTTATCACCTGGGCACAGATATTTTCCATGGCATCCAAATGCCCCATGATATCCTCCCGTTCACTGCGGGAAAGACATTCCATCATGCCGATATCCAGACGCACCGTAGTAAAATCCGCTTCCAGATCCAACTCCTGATGTTCTTTGGAAATATAATACTCCATCAGACCTTCGTTGCTGTAGTTGTTCTCCCGAAAGCCCTTCATCCGTTCCAGCAGGGTCTGTACATTTTCCCGATAAACCTTCGCCATATCGGCCGTATCCTCATAGGGCTGGATAACCCGAAGCCCCTTAGTGAAGCCGTCGATTTCTTCCGCATAATGCTCCAAAAGCAGTTGGAACAGCCCCTCCATGGCTTCGCTGTCATAGGAGGATGCTTCCCAGACGGTTTCCGCATGGGCAATGTCTTCATCGATCATGGTGCGAATCTCTTTTTCTTCTGTCATATCCTCCACCGTCCCTTCTGCATTCGGATTATCTTTTAGTATACCATAAAAATCACAGTTGTGGCAAGAATCCATACCTTTTCTCTTTCCTTTCGAGGAAATTTGAAAAAAGCACCTGTCTGTGCTATCATCAGTACAAGATACTTTTCCGAAAGGCATTGTTTCCTGAACGCAGAAGGCAAACTGCTCCGACTGCAAAAGGAACATCCTGCTTTCTATCAGGTTCTTCTCTCATTAAAAGCATAACAGAAAAAGGAGGTTATCCTATGGAAATTTTACTGGCAACTATGGATGATTTTGACGGTATCCTCGCCCTGTTGAAAGCAAATCACGCAGACAATCTGACACCGGAAGAAAAAGCTGAGGGCTTTGTCACCACCAATTTCACCAAAGAACAAATGGAGACCCTCATCGTACAGGAAAAAGGAGTTGTCATCGCCAAAGAAAACGGGAAGGTCGTTGGCTTTGCCACCGCCGCCCCTTGGGATTTCTGGGCACAGTGGCCTCTGTTCACCTATATGATCGACCATTTAGAGGAATATACCTTTCAGGGAAAGACCCTGACCGTGGAAAACTGCTATCAATACGGCCCCGTCTGCGTAGACAGAGCCTTTCGGGGCACAGGACTGTTCCAGAAGCTGTTTTATGCTTCTCTGGAAAGTATGGAGCATCGCTTTCCCATCATGGCTACCTTTATCAATCAGGTCAACCCCCGTTCCTATCGGGCCCATACCAAAAAAGTACCCATGGATACCTGCGGCACCTTTCCCTTTAATGGCAATCAGTATTATCTGATGGCGTGCAGTACCTCTCTCCGCCCCGAATAAAAAAAGACGCAAAAAAGCCATACCAAAAAGGTATGGCTTTTTCAATGCCTTTGGGCTTATTCTTCCTCATCCTCAATAATAACGACCATGCCGCCCATTCTTCTGTTCAGTTCTTTTCTTGTAATCTTGATGATATTGGGTATTACGCCATCAGGCTGTTCTTCGATGAAGTATGCTTCTTCCTTATCGCAGTCATTTTCATCCAGCCAGCCGCTGAAATAAGACAGGATAGAGCGCATGATCTCTACACTGTGGCCCCAATAGTCCAAATCCAGGAACACCAATCTTGTCTTATCGCCTGTTTTGGAATATTTGCGGCTCTTGTATACCATTGTAAACAGTCGTCTTTCTTCCCCTTTGTAGGTGAAGTAAACAGCCATTTCGTTGCTTTCACCGAAACGGTTTTCATAACGGTTTACCTTTGCTTCGGGGTCGAAATATTTCAGAATGAACTGATATATCTGTTCCAGTTCAATTTCCTTTGTGATATACCCATGAGTCTTTGCTGTCATTTGAAAAGCCTCCTTTTTCCTACTACCTTTTATGCCAACAAATATTTTGCGTGCAAATCATCTCTTATTCTGATTGCATTATACAGTAAGAAAATTGCCTTTACAAGAGCAATCCCGCACATGGAACAGAGAATTTCGCCGCCAATTTTTAGGCAGTTTTTCACATCTTTTCCAGCATCTTTTCCACCAGATCGCTGCTGCGTTTTGCCGCCAGCACCACAAACTGTTCATAAGACATATTTGCCTCTTCATCTGCGCTGTCGCTGATGGCACGGATGATAACGAAAGGAATCCGATTCAGCCAGCAGGCATGGGCAATGGCAGCCCCTTCCATTTCCGCACAGTCCCCCTGCACGTATTTTTTGATGCGTTCTTTTCCTTCTTTTGTGCCGATAAACTGGTCGCCGCTGGCAACTCTGCCCAGCATAATCTGATACTCGTCCGCCGTTTCTGCCGCCGCTTCCTGGGCCAGTTGCACCATCATTTCATCGGCCTTGAAATAGCTTTCCGCCAGACGGGGGATAGTACCGATGGGGTCGCCCAAAGCGGAAACATCCATATCATGCTGTACCGCATCGGTGGAGATCAGGATATCCCCGATATGCAGCTGACCGCTTACCGCACCGGCTACGCCTGTGTTGATGATATAATCCACCCCAAAATGGTCGATCAGCACCTGTGTGCAGACCGCAGCATTGACCTTGCCGATGCCGCTGATGACCAGCACGATGCTGTTGCCGCAATATTTTCCCACATGAAACTGTAAGCCAATGACGCTCTTTGTGGTCACGATTTCGATCTTCTCTTTCAAATACGCGATCTCTTCTGCCATCGCGCCGATGATGCCGATTGTTTTCATAGTCGCTTCATCTCCTGTTCTATGATTTTTGGAGTCGTTTTCCAATATCCGCCCCATTCAGCCGTTTGTTTTCAGCTCATACACATTGATTATAGCACAATCCCTCCATATCCCGCAAGTCACCCTCTTTTCCGTAACGTTTTCTTAAGTTTTTGCGGTTTTGTTGCAAAAAAACAGCAACTTTTGTATACTGGTAAGGAAAATCAAATTAGAGGTGTTCGCTATGAATCTGAAACCTATCATCGGCATTGCGCCGAACTATTCTTACGAAAAAAAGGAATACTCCCTCCACGAGGATTATGTACTGGCTATCGAAAAAGCTGGGGGCTGCCCCATCGTTCTGCTGCCCCATCAGGATCTGCCCGATTTTCTGGATGGTCTTTTGCTGACTGGCGGCGGCGATATCGACCCACTGCTCTTTGGGGAAGAACCCCTGCACCAGAGCGGCGAAATCAACCCTCTGCGGGATGCTTATGAAATGCGCATCTGCCATGAAGCACTGGAAAAAGACCTGCCTATGCTGGGCATCTGCCGAGGGATGCAGGTGATGAATATCGTCAAAGGCGGTGGCATCTATCAGGATATCGGCATGCAGGCAGGCACCACCTTGAAGCATATCCAACAGGCGCCCCGTTCCTATGGCACCCACAGCATCTTTGTGGAGGATGATACCCTTTTGACAGACCTTTGGGAAAATAAACGCACCATCGTCAATTCCCTGCATCATCAGTCCTGCTCCAAGCTGGGAGAAGGCTTCATCGCTTCTGCCCGCAGTGCCGATGACCTGATTGAAGCCATTGAACAGAAGGACTGCCTCTTTGCCGTTGGCGTGCAGTGGCACCCCGAAGCCATGAAAACAGAAGAAATGGGTCTGCTGTTCACCGCTTTCCTGAAAGCCGCAGCCACCTATAAACAAAACAGGAGGTAATGGAAAATGGAAACCATTATAAACGGAAATGCTATCAGCGAAGGCATCGGTAGCCTGTTCAGCCCCGTAGCTCTGACCGGGCTCATGACCGCTGGCATCAAAATTTTAAAAATCATCGGCACATTGCTCCTTTGCTGGATTCTCATTAAGATTTCCAGTGCCGTGGCAAAAAAATTCTTCCAGACACAAGCCCAGAGAGACCGTCTTTCCATGTCGGAACGAAAGGCAAGAACTCTGAATTCCATCACCAGCAGCGTACTGAAATATGTGATTTATTTTATCGGTATCTTCTCCATTCTGAAACAATTGGGCGTCCCCGACAGCTCTTTGGTGGTGGTTGCTTCTGCCGGCTCCGTTGCCATCGGCTTGGGTGCCCAGAGCGTTGTCACCGATATGATGGAGGGCTTCTTCATCCTTTTTGAAGACCACTATGCCGTGGGCGATATCGTCACCATTCAGGGCATCACAGGCACGGTGGAAAGCGTAACCCTGCGCTCCACCAAGCTCCGTGACCCTATGGGCTGTGTCCATATCATCCCCAATGGCTCCGTAGGCACTGTCACAAACCTTTGCCGGGAATTTATCAATGCAGTGGTGACCGTGGGCATCGCTTACGGCGAAAGTATCGACCATGCCATTGCGGTGCTGAAGGATGAAATGGCAAAAACTGCAGACATGGAAGAACTGCTGGAAACACCCACCGTAGCAGGCGTCATTGGCTTGGATGATTCCGCAGTCACCATCAAAATCGTTGCAAAGTGTAAGGTAAAAACAAACCTTGGCGTAGAAGCAGAGCTGCGCCGTCGAATCAAAAACCGTTTCGACGCAGAGGGCATCGAAATTCCTTTCCCTCAGCAGGTCGTACATCTGGTAAAGGAGGCGTAATTTATGGATTTTTCCGTTGGAGATATCGTACAAATGAAAAAAAGCCACCCCTGCGGCTCTGCCCAGTGGGAAATTTTGAGAACGGGCATTGATTTTCGGATCAAATGCTGCGGCTGCGGCCACATGGTCATGCTGCCTAGGGTGAAATTTGAGAAAAACGTAAAAAAAATCATTTCTTCCGGGACTCCGCAAGAAGAATAAGACCTCAGAACTCCGCCCTGAAACCCACCAACTTTTTGAAAAAAGTTGGACCAAAAACTTTGATACAAAAACGGCACCGATACAGGCAAGGTCATTAAGTTAAGATTTTTGCCGAGCATGAAAAAGTACCCACCCCGTTTTAAATGGGGTGGGCATTTTTTGACGCGGCAATGAGCCGTGTGTTCTACATGATGCCACATTTCATATCATATTTCGTCGAGGGTGCATCTGTTCGACAAACTGGAATTTTATTCTTCAGCCATTGCATACTGAACAATCATAGGGTCGTCATATTCTGCCCACATAGATTTGTTTTCGTCCAATGTTTTGAGCTGTTCCATTTCTGCTTGGCTAAGCTCAAAATCGAAAATATCAAGATTTTGCTTCATTCTGTCTTTGTGTGTGCTTTTTGGTATGATTACTATACCTCGCTGAATGTGCTGACGCAATGCAACTTGCGTTGCGGTCTTGCCGTGCTTTTCGGCAATGGCATTAACTATAGAACTGTCGATAATCTCTTTTAATCTGTGTTGAGCAAGAGGTCCCCACGCTTCGTGCTGAATGTTGTATTTTTCCATCCATTCGTGCAGATAATACTGCTGCCAAAACATATGAGTTTCAACCTGATTAACAGCCGGTACAACACGGTTGAAGGTGGCAATATCTGCCATACGCTCTGCCGAAAAGTTTGAAATGCCGATAGCACGAATTTTACCCTCGTCGTACAAATCCTCTAACGCACGGTAAGCACCATAATAATCGGACAAGCATTGATGAATCAATACCAAGTCAATATAATCGGTCTTTAACTTCTTTAGAGATTCTTCAACAGAGGCTCTTGTTTTTTCATACCCGAATTCGGTTACCCAAACCTTTGTTGTGAGAAAAATATCCTCACGCTTTATATCGAGCTTCTGTATCGCTTGTTGAATACCGTCACCGACTTCTTCTTCATTGTAATAAGCCTGTGCGGTATCAATAAGCCTATATCCGATTTCTAATGCGTCATAAACGCATTTTGCTGTTTCTTCCTTTGGAATTTCAAATACTCCGTATCCGACAAGCGGCATTTTAATGCCGTTATTTAATGTTACATATTCCATTTTTAATTTTCCTTTCGTCTTAAAGTATTGTGTTTACGAAAGGTCAATTTTATATGGCTTACCCTTGGAAAAGAACTTGTTCCAAATGTCTCCTTTGTTCATAATAACACCTCGTCAAATTCCGATTTGTCTGACTATTTATCTTTTTGAACTACACTATACCATCTTTCAACCAAATTGAAAAGGAAAAAGGGAAGGAACCTTTCCGCCCCTCAATGGCTAGGATTTTAGATTAACTGAATGACATTGCCTAAAAGGTGACGTTTTTCTTTGTCAATATATAATTTTATCTCCGCCTCAAATACAGTTTGAGGCCATTGGGAGTCTGGAATATCATACCCCAGCGGGGAATTAGGGCAGAGACCCAAGGTCTTAATCCTTCTTTCGCATGGCGTTCAAAATTGCCAGTACGCATACGCCCACATCAGCAAATACCGCCATCCACATGGTAGCGATACCGGGAACGGAGAGAATCAGTACCAATATCTTGAAGCCCAGCGCAAAGGCAATGTTCTGGTTGACAATTTTCCGTGTATTCTTGGCGATTTTGATGCCCACCGCCAGCTTACCGATATCATCATCCATCAGCACCACATCTGCCGCTTCAATGGCTGCATCAGAACCAATACCGCCCATGGCAACACCTAGATCCGCTCCCGCCAAAACAGGCGCATCGTTGATGCCATCGCCCACGAAAGCCGTCTTGCCCTCGCCATTGCCCTTCAATTTTTCCATCCATTCCACTTTATTTTCCGGCAGCAATTCACTGTAGACTCCATCCAGTTTCAGTTCCTTTGCCACAGCTTCCGCCGTTTCCTTTCGGTCACCCGTCAGCATAACCATCTCTTTCACGCCCTGCTGCCGCAAGGCCCCCAGAGATTCCGCAATATTTTCCTTCAGGGTATCTGCCACAAGGATATGCCCTAGGAACCTGCCTCCCTTTGCCACATAAATCACTGTGCCAATGCCCTCAGCTTTTGCATAAGGAATATTTTCTCTTTCCATCAGGCGGCTGTTTCCCAGCAGGACAGTTTCCTCTTCCAACTCATAGCAAATGCCATAGCCGCCCAGCTCCTGATACTGTTCCACCGCAGGCAATTCGCCCTCATAGCTTTCCACAATAGCCTTTGCGATGGGGTGATTGCTCATGGCTTCGCCAATGGCCGCTAGACGCAGTACATCCCCTTCCACTTCTGTCACAGAGAATTTCCCCTTGGTCAGCGTGCCGGTCTTATCAAAAACCACTTTTTCCAAATGACAAAGGGTGTCCATATCTCCGCCGCCTTTGATAAGGATGCCCTGTTTCGATGCCGCACCGATGCCCGCAAAATAGCTCAGAGGTACAGACAATACCAATGCACAGGGGCAGGAGACAACCAGAAATACCAATGCCCGTCCAAACCACAGGGAAAACATACCGAAGCCCAACGCAGGGGGCAAAATCGCTACCAATACCGCCAGCAGAACCACCACAGGGGTATAGATTCTGGCAAAGCGGGTGATGAAGCGTTCCGTTTTGGATTTCTTTCCCGCGGCATTTTCCACCATTTCCAAAATCTTCATCACTGTGGATTCACCGAAGGGTTTTTCCACCCGAATCCGCAAGGTGCCATCCATATTGATGCAGCCGCTCAGAACACGGTCGCCTGCCTCCGCATTTCTGGGGAGAGATTCCCCCGTCAAAGCCGCCGTATCCAACATGGCGTGTCCTTCCTCGATGATGCCGTCCAGAGGGATGCGTTCCCCGGCTTTTACCAGAATGCAGTCCCCAATCTGCACCGTTTCAGGAGGGACTTCCTTGGTTTCCCCCTCCGCCGCCAAGCGGGCAAAATCGGGGCGAATATCCAACAAAGCCGTAATGGATTTTCTGGAACGGGCCACGGCGTAATCCTGAAAGGCCTCCCCCACCTGATAGAACAGCATAACGAAAACGGCTTCCGCCATTTCGCCGATGGCAAGGGCACCGATGGTGGAAAGGGACATCAGGAAGTTTTCATCAAAGACCTGCCCACGGACGATATTTTTCACCGCCCGCAGCAGCACATCATAGCCAAACACCAGATAAGCCGCCAAAAACAGCGGCGCACCTGCGACGCCCTCCCGCAAAAAAACAGCACTGAAAAACAGAACCAGCCCCAAGCCAAATCGCAGGAAAAATTTCCTGCCAAAGACTGCTTCGTCCCCATGCTCGTGGTCGTGTCCACAGCCACAGGCATCGTTATCACCCTGCGCATGGCAACAGCAACAGCCATCCCCACACGTTGCCGCAAGGGGTTTTTCCTGACGGAATGCCACCTCCACATCCGGCTCAAATGTATGAACTGTTTTTTTGATGGTCTCCTGCATTTTCTCCGGAGAAACACCATTTTTTAATTTCAATGTCATTTCCTGCCGCATCAGATTGATGGAAACCTCCTCCGTTTCCGCCAGCTTGGAAAGAACATCTTCAATCTTGCCCGCACAGTTGGCGCAGGTCAGCCCCTTTAAATACACCTTCATTTCAGACATTCGGTTCACCTCTTTTATTTGTTCGCATGAACAATCATTCATATATTGATTCAAATTTTAGGCTGTAAATGGTATATACAGCCTAATGCTTCCTTATTCATGATATCCACGTTTGTGGCGGATATGAGTCATGCCCTGTTCCAAGACCATGCGAACGTGTTCATCATCCAGAGAATAGAACACCGTCTTGCCCTCCTTGCGATATTTCACAAGGTCGTTCTGCCGCAGGACACGCAGCTGATGGGAAACAGCAGATTGGCTCATTTCCAGTGCCTCTGCCAATTCGCCCACATTCCGCTCCCCTTCCAGCAAAATATGCAGGATGCAGATACGGGTGCCGTCACCAAAAATCTTGAAAAATTCCGCCAACTCCTGAATGAACTCCTTCTGCAGTTCCTTTTCCATATCAAATTCTTCCTGCATCGGGATTTCTTTCATGACTTTGCTCCTTCCTCACATGAATATCTGTTCATATATTAACATATCCTGCGTACACTGTCAATCTCCTTTATTTGGAAAATCGATCAATTCGATGAACCCTTTCAGGGCATGGGGCATGGCAACGTTTTTCAGCCGCACCATCCCAATGCTGCGTCTAGGTACGGGAGGGTCTACGGGAATTTCATACAGCCGTTTGCTTTCCAGCTCCTTCTGGGTAAATTCCTTGATGACATAGGTCAGCCCCAGATTGATCTCCGCAAAGCTTACCAGCAGATCACTGCTGCCCAGTTCCAAAATGGGATTCAGCACCACGCCGTTTTCCTCTGCATAGCGGTCGATATAACGGCGGGAATTGCTGAGATCTTCCAGCAGCAACAGGGGATATTTCGGCAGATCCTTCACCTGCATCCCCCGTTCCGCCAGCATACGGTATCTCTCCCCGCCAACCAATACATCGTGGATTTCGATGCAGGGAGTTACCTCCAAATCCTCATCCTCCGCAATAGGCAGATTGATGAAGCAAACATCTACGCTGCCATTCCGCAGCAGCCGCAGGGATTCATAGGTGGTCTTATTGGTGACTTTAATATTGATATCGGGATAGAGCTTATGATACTGCTCCAGATAATGCAGCAGGAAATTGGCAATGACCGTATCACTGGCACCAATCTTCAGCTCGCCCATTTCCATGTGAACCATTTGATAATATTTTTCCTCCGCCGCCTGAATCAGCCCCAAGGCCTGTTCCAGATAGGTATAGAGGAGCTTGCCTTCCGCTGTGGGGTATACCCCCTTGGCGGTACGCACCAAAAGAGGGCTGCCCATGCGATCCTCCAGCTGGCGGATAGACATGCTGACCGCAGGCTGCGAAATATACAATTCCCTTGCCGCAGCAGACATATTGCCTGTACGGACAACGGCACAAAAAATACGATAAAGGTCTAAAGAAACATCAACTTTCATATCTGTCATCCTTTTCTTTTGTTTTTTCTATTATACAAAAAACAAAGAGATACCGCAAGAATGATAAGTAAAAATGATAGCCGAAATTTTGTCAAAATTCTTTTATTTTTTCTCCATCCCTTTTTGCCATCGGCGATCCTTCCATTTTTCCAATTCCACCACGGGCAAGGGCACCAAAGCCAACGCTGCCACGATGAGCCATTCTACCCCATTCAAAGGACAGACCTTGAACACCGCCGCCAAGGGTTCCACCATGATAACCCCTACCTGCAGGACACAGCCGATGAAAAAGGCTGCCAGAAGCACAGGATTGCTGCCAAGGGAAATATGGAACAGGGAATGTTCCGTCCGCATATTGAAGGCATGCACCAGCTGAGAAAGGGAAAGCACCGCAAAGGCCATGGTTCTTCCCACTGTATAGGTTTTCTCCCCATCGAAATAGATATGCCCGATGCCAAAGGCCAAAAGGGCCAGCATCCCAATCATCATGCCTTCCAAGGCAATACGGCTGCCCATGCCGCCGCTGAATAAAGATGCTTCCCGTCGGGGCGGTCGTTCCATGATATCCTCATCGGCAGGGTCTACCCCCAAAGCAATGGCAGGCAGAGAATCCGTTACCAGATTGACCCAAAGAAGCTGGATGGGCAGAAGAGGTGTTGCCCAACCGAAGCACATGGCAACAAAAATGGTGATAATCTCCCCGATATTGCTGGAAAGCAGGAAATGCACCGCCTTGCGGATGTTATCATAAATGCTGCGGCCTTCCCGCACCGCTTCTACGATAGTGGCAAAATTATCATCCATCAAGACCATATCCGCCGCACCCTTTGCCACCTCCGTGCCGTTTTTCCCCATAGCACAGCCGATATCTGCCGCTTTCAGGGCAGGAGCATCGTTGACACCGTCCCCCGTCATAGCGACCACCCGACCGTCTTTTTGGAAGGCTTTCACAATGCGCACCTTATGCTCCGGGGAAACACGGGCAAAAACAGTACAACGCTCCGCCGCCTGTTCCAACTCTCCATCATCCATCTGCATCAGTTCCTGTCCTGTAATCACTCGGTCGCCGTTTTCGTAGATGCCTAACTCTGTGGCAATGGCTTGGGCAGTCAAAGCATGGTCGCCAGTAATCATCACAGGACGGATGCCAGCCTCCTTGCAGATGCGAACGGCCTCCGCTGCTTCCGGTCGGGGCGGGTCGATCATCCCTGCCATGCCTGCGAAAACCAAATCCTGTTCCAGATTCTCCGGGGTGAAAAACAGAGGTTCTTCCTCCCATTCCCGAAAGGCCACCGCCACCACCCGCAGGGCATTTGCCGCCATTTCGCCGTTTTTCACGCGGGCTTCGCTTTTTCTTCTGCCGTCAAAAGGAGCCTGCCCTGCCCCATCTAGACAGCGGGTGCATTTTTCAATCAGAATATCCGGCGCACCTTTGGTGACGGAAATCCACTTGTCACCGCTGGGGTGTACCGTTGTCATCAGCTTTCGCTCCGAAGAAAAGGGAACCCCCCCGATTCTGGGCATTTCCTGCCACAATGCTTTCAGGGAAACGCCCCCTTCCTCCGCCGCTTCCGCCAGAGCTTTTTCCGTGGGTTCGCCGATGATTTTGGTCCCCTTTCGTCTGGAATCGTTGCAAAGGGTAAAAAGGGTCAAGAGAAAGCGTCGCTTTTCCTCGTTTTTCTCCAAATCCTTCCCAATCGCTGCCAATTGGGTTACCTTCATGCGGTTTTGGGTCAATGTGCCCGTTTTATCGGAGCAAATGACTTCTGCCCCACCCAAGGTCTCCACCGCAGGCAAACGGCGGATAATGGTATTTTTTTGAGACATCCGCTGCATCCCAATGGCGAGAACGATCGTCACAATAGCAGGCAGACCTTCGGGGATAGCCGCCACCGCCAGACTGACAGAGGTCATAAACATATGGAAGGGTTCCTGTTTCCGCAAAAGCCCCATGATGAAAATAATGCCGCAGATAACTAAGGCACCAATACCCAGCATCTTTCCCGTTTCCCCCAGCTTTTTCTGCAAGGGGGTTTCGCTGTCCTCCTGCTCTGCCAAAAGGGAGGCGATATGCCCAATCTCCGTTTGCATCCCCGTTGCCGTGACCACCACTGCACCCTTTCCCGCCAAAACATAGCTGCCGGAAAGAACCATATTTTTTCTGTCGCCCAACTGGGTCTTTTTCGGCAAAACGCCCCCTTCCTTTTCAATCGCAAGGGATTCCCCTGTGATGGCACTTTCTTCTGTTTTCAGACCATGGTTTTCCAGAATCCGCCCATCGGCACAGATATAATCTCCGGCGGAAAGAAGCAGGATATCCCCCTGCACCACATACTCCGCAGGAATCTCCTTTTCTTCCCCATTCCGCCGCACCCTCGCCTTGGGGGCAGAAAGCTCCTTCAAGGCTTCCAGTGCCTTTTCCGCCTTGCTTTCCTGCAAAACCCCCAACAGGGCATTCAGCACCACAATGGAAATGATGATGGCAGAATCCACAAAATCCCCTTCCCCATTCCAATAGGACACCCCAAAGGAAACTGCCGCTGCCCCGATGAGCAGCAATATCATAAAATCATTGAACTGGGCAAGAAACCGCCAAAAAAAGTTCTTCCTGCCTTCCCCCTGCTCCAGTTTGTTTTTCCCATCTGCCGCCAACCGCTTGGCTGCTTCCCCCGCAGAAAGGCCTTTTGCCTCATCCGTCCGCAGGGTCTTGATTATTTCCGAAAGCTGCATACTCCACCAATCCATATCCTCACACTCCATCTTTTGTTTTTCCGCTTGTTCTACCTTCAGTGTACAAGGGGATACATGGCTGAGACTGCTGCATTTATGTCTCTGCTGTGTTACTCTCGCTCACCGTGCCACTCGGCACGTATCGCTCGAAAGCCTTGCATAGCCGCAAATGCAGCTACTCTCAGCTCGCAGACTTTCCAAGGCGCAGTTTGCGGCAATTTTCAGGCAGCTGACTGAAGTCGTACCCAAAGGTACGTCGAAGGAAGCTAACGCCAAAAGTGCCCAAAATCCGCCTTGGAAAGCATATAGCCCTTTGTACACTGAAGGTATTTCCACTTTATGCGGACAAGCGCAAAAAAAGACCACCTGCATAGGATGGATAGCAGGAGGTGTTCCCCATGCTTTTTTCTCTGCTTCTGGCTCTTTCCCTCAGTGTGGATGCCCTGGGGATCGGTCTTTCCTATGGTCTCAGACGCATCACCTTTTCCCCCTCCTCCCTGCTGCTCCTGACCGGGGAGACCTTCTTGATGATGGAGATTTTTTTGGGGATGGGGCGGCTGCTGGCTGCCTGTTTTCCTGCCAAGCTGGCAGAGGGAATCTCCACAGGCTTTCTGCTGTTATTCGGCATCTGGCTTTGTCTGCAAGGAACGGGGCAAAAAAATAAGAAGGAGGATTCGCCCCTGCAGTCTCCTTCCCTTTGCGACAAGGATGCCTCTTCCTCCATCGAGCCCAAAGAAGCTCTCCTGCTGGGCTTTCTCCTTTCTATGGATTCCTTCGCCATCGGGGTAAGTGCCGCCGCAGGGGGGATGGATGTGGTTCTGCTGCCGGTTTTCGCAGCTCTGTTCCAGACCATCTTTCTTGCGCTGGGGGCAATGGGCGGCGCAAGGCTCATATTACGATCAGAACCGAAGGAAAGCCTGTGGTCGCTCCTTTCCGGTGGTATCCTGATTTGCCTTGCCATCCTGCAATTTTTCAGCATATAAAAAAGCGTATCCGAAAAAGGGATACGCTTTTGTTTCACTGATTATCTGTGGAAGAGTTTCTTTGTTTCATATTTAGGTTCGCAAGTCAGGTTCACACCCAGCTTTTTGAATACATTTTCATCAACAGAGGACAGGATCACTGTGGAATGTACCTCGCAGCATTTCAGTTTTTCCAGTTGTTTCAATGCCAATGCCGCCTGAGAATCATTTACCGCACAGATGCTCAGAGCGATCAGCACTTCATCCGTATGCAGACGGGGGTTCTGGTTGCCCAGATGGCCGATCTTCAATTTCTGGATGGGTTCGATGATCTCGGGAGCGATCAGCTTCACGCTTTTGGGGATGCCTGCCAGTGTTTTCAGGGCATTCAGCAGCATAGCAGAGGATGCCCCCAGGAGGGCACTGGTTTTCCCTGTTACGATGGTGCCGTCGGAAAGTTCGATGGCTGCCGCAGGGTCACCGGTTTCTTTCGCCCTTCTATTTGCCGCTGTGGCAACGACACGATCCTCGATGCTGGTGCCTGCCTGTTTCATCAGCAGTTCCAGTTTATAAATAACATCATCCGCCAGACCGCCCTTTCTATGGTCGCAGAGGGCTTTGTAATACCGTCTGACGATTTCTGTTCTTGCTGCCGCAGAAACAGCTTCATCATCAAAAATGCAGTTGCCCACCATATTGACACCCATATCCGTAGGAGATTTATAGGGAGATTTGCCGTAAATCTTTTCAAACATGGCATTCAGCACAGGGAACACTTCCACATCACGGTTATAGTTGATGGTGGTTTCACCATAGGCTTCCAGATGGAAGGGGTCGATCATGTTCACATCGTTCAGATCGGCGGTTGCCGCTTCATAGGCCAGATTGACAGGGTGGCGCAGAGGGATATTCCAAATGGGGAAGGTTTCAAATTTGGCATAGCCTGCTTTTACACCCCGTTTGTTTTCATGGTACAGCTGAGAAAGGCAGGTTGCCATTTTGCCGCTGCCGGGGCCGGGCGCTGTGATAACCACCAGAGAACGCTGGGTCTCGATATAGTCATTCTTACCGAAGCCCTCTTCGCTGACGATATGGGGGATATTGGCAGGGTAGCCTTCGATGGGATAATGCTTATACACCTTGATGCCAAGACCTTCCAGCTTCTTTTCATAGGCGATGACACTGGCCTGCCCGTTGAACTGGGTCAGCACCACACTGCCTACATAGAGACCATAACCGCGGAAGGCATCGATGAGGCGCAGTACATCCGCATCGTAAGTGATGCCCAAATCGCCCCGCACCTTATTCTTTTCGATATCGGCTGCACTGATGACGATGACGATCTCCGCATCATCCTTCAGCTGCACCAGCATATTGATCTTACTATCGGGCTTAAAGCCGGGCAATACGCGGGACGCATGGTAATCATCGAACAATTTGCCGCCAAATTCCAGATACAGCTTGCCGCCAAACTGGCTGATGCGTTCTTTGATCCGCTTCGACTGCATCTGCAGATATTTTTCATTATCAAATCCTAAACGTAACATATTATAACTCTCCCCGATGTATTTTTATCAAAAATCATACAACATAAGATTATACTCGTTTTTCATGCCATTTACAAACAAAACTTGACAAAAAACCGCGGTTCTCCATCAAAATATGAAATACCCTCTATAAGAGATACAGAAAGTATTTCTCATTTTTCCTCTTTTGATTCTTTTGGGTAAAAAGGAAAAGAGGCATCTGCTTTTGCAGATCCCCCTTTTCCTGGATGTCTTTGTATGTATTTTATCTTTTGTATTTTTATGGTTATATATTTTTTACTGCACACTTGCTTTTGCAGCCATGGAAAGATCTTGTTTTTTTGCAGCCAGTTCTGCTTTGCGCAGTTTACAGATCTTGTAAACGCCAACTGTGAACAAAGGCAGTACATAGATTGCCAGGAATACATAGGACAGTGCATTGTAAACCGTTGCGATCAGGTCGATGATACCAACCTTGGACAGAACCATAGAACCAACCAAAACAATGATTGTCAGTACTGCCTGCTGTTTGCCTGTCATAGCAGGTTTGTTTGCTTCCTTCAGGCCGTTGTTTACACGTTCCAGTGCAGCATGGATGATGCCTGTGGAAGTTTCGATCAGTGTCCAGCCCATGACAACACCGAAGATAGCGATTACCACGGGACCTGCTGTGCCCTGCATCATTGCCAGCCAAGGCACGGATGCGCCCAGAACATCAGGGTTGGGATAGAAGCACATTACTGCGAAATATGTCAAGAACCAGGGAACTGTTGCCAGAACACCGCCGATGATGCCGGAAACAACAGATTCCACTCTTCTTGTCTGTCTTTCTACTGTGAAGAAGGATGCAGGCAGTACAACCAGATTGTAACCGCAGTACAGGATGCCGCTCCAAAGAGCTGCGCCTGCCGATACAGAGCCTTCCATATAGCTTGTGTCGTGGTTTGCAAATACGGTAGAGATGTTATCGCCGAAGGTACCGATTACCAATACAGCAAAGATGATATAGCCCACATACAGAGCAACGGTGCCCAATGTTTCAAAACGTTCAATCAGTCTGGAACCATAGAAGTTCAGGATGGCAACTACAACTGTGATGGCAACAACGCCCACCCAATAATTGAGTCCCAAGGTCTGCTCTACGATATTCCCTGTAGCAGATGCCATAACGGCGATGATAACGACCATGAACAGCAGATATACAACGTCGAATACCATCCACAGCGGGCCGCCGATGGTCTTCATAAAGGATTTGAAATCGTATGCCTTTGTCAGACGGATCAGTTCATAGGACAGGGCCGCAATGACAGCGAAGCCCAGAAAGGTGCCCAGACCGGACAGCCAGCCCAGCGCGCCGAATTTGCCGCCGTATTCTACGATCTCACGACCAGTGGCATACCCGCCGCCAATCATGACAGACTGAAGGATGATACCAGGCAGGATGAACTTGCCAAAACCACCTTCAAAAAAATTCTTTTTCTTTTCCATAATGATTCCCCTCTTTCGTAAAGTTTGCTCATCGTTGGATGCGATGAAGCCGTTCTTTTGTTTTTTTCTGCAGCCCTTCCGCTGCAGCTTTGAAATAGTATAGAATGATTTCGTATAAGCTCTTTTGCGATTGTATTTATTTTCGTACAAAATAGCTTTTGTAAAAATTTACTCGTTTTCAGACATAAAGTCAATATCACACATCCTAGTTTTTTGACACAAAAAAAGAGCTTCTCTGTAAAAATCCATCATTTTTTCAGAGAAACCCCTTTCTATTGTATGACAATCCATCCATTTTTGAATAGAAATGCTTTTAAAATCTTTTTTTCTTTTGAAAAATAGAGAAAATCCTTCACTTTCTATACAATTCTTACAAAAAAAGGTACTTTATCTATGTATTTTTTTTAATGCATACAAATATTATAGCATAAAAATACATGAATACGAATATATCTTCATTTTTTACCGATTTGTATACAGTTTTTGTGTATACTCCATGCAACGCATGACCTGTTGCTTTTCACAAAAAAAATACGGCAAAGCTTTTTTCGCCGTATTTCCCTTTTTCATTTTTCCTCCAAAGACAATCCTGCCCCAGAAAGGCACAATATATGCACTTCCTTTGCATCGGCACGATACAATTCCTTGGCGCATTCATTACAAGTGCTGCCTGTAGTGAAAATATCATCCACCAAAAGGACACGCTTGCCAGAAAAATCCAACGTTGTCTCAAAGGCATCCTTTAGGTTCTGTCGCCGTTCCTCCGGTGTACTTAATGTACTTTGGGCAACGGTATCTCTTTTTCTCCCCAGTCCATCCTTTCGGAAAACAAGTCCTGTTTCTTCGGATATCTTCTGGCAAAGGATATGGGTCTGGTTAAAGCCACGGCGTTTTTCCTTTTTGGGATGCAGGGGAACCGATAAGATGATATCCGTTTTCACCAGCAATTCCTCATGGTATTGCAGCAGATACTCCGCCATCAAGGCCCCCAGTCCTTCCCCCAGCTTCTTTCCGCCTTCATATTTGAACAAGTGGATGGCATGACGCACCTTTTCGTAGGGAAAAGCGGCACAGGCCGTTTCAAAGGCAAAGGGCTTCAGGCAGAAATCGCAGAAGCCTGCCGTATCTGTTTTTCCTCCGCAATGAGGGCAGATATCCTTTGAGATAAATGGAATATGGGCCCCGCATTTCTTGCAGAGAAAGCCTTTCCGCTCCTGCAAAGTAAGGACCTCCCCACAGACAGCGCAACGGGGCGGAAAAACCAATTCCATCAGCTTTTCTTTCATACAATCTCACCCCCATGGATGAAATCATGGAGATTCTGGATACGCTGGGCAAGTCCTGTATATCTGCCCACTTCCTTGTCGTTGCGAATCATGGCACAAACAGTTTCCCGCAGACCAACGATGACCACCAACTGTTTCGCACGGGTCACCGCCGTATACAGAAGGTTTCTCGTCATCAGCATAGGCGGGCCGCTATAAATAGGAAGAATGACTACGGGGTATTCGCTGCCCTGGGATTTATGGATGGTGATGGCGTATGCCAATTCCAGTTCCTCCAGCTGACTAAAATCGTAGTCCACGATTTTCCCGTCGTCAAAGGCCACCCGCATCTGCTCTGCATTGGTATCAATAGAAAGGATGATGCCCCCATCGCCATTGTAAACGCCCAGTCCTTCATCCTCCCGCTTGCCAAGGCTGTTGAACATCCGCCAGACGATATTATAGTTATTTTTGATCTGCATGACCTTGTCGCCCTCCCGAAAGGTGGTCTGGCGGAATTGCACCTCCCGCTTGTCAAAGGCGGGGGGATTCAAGGTCTGCTGCAATACCTGATTCAGATTTTGCACACCGAGGGTACCCTTTCGCATGGGTGTTAAAATCTGCATATCCTGCAAGCCGTCACAGCCTGTAAATTTCGGCAGCCGCTTTGTCACCAGTTCCTGAATGGTCGCCGCCACGTCCTCCGCGTATGCACGGCGCATGAAGAAGAAATCCGTCCCTTCCTCATTCAAAATGGGGTCTTCCCCCTGATTGATGCGGTGGGCATTCATAATGATGGCACTTTCCTGAGCCTGTCGGAACACGTGCTGCAACCGCACCACCTTCAGCCGCTCACTGCGAATCATGTCTTTCAACACATTCCCAGCCCCCACGGAAGGGAGCTGATCCACGTCCCCCACAAAAATGATGCGGGAGCCGCTTTCCACCGCCCGCAAAAGGGCCTGCATCAAGGCAATATCCACCATGGAGCTTTCATCAATGATGATTACATCCGCCTCAATGGGGTCGTCCTCGTTTTTGTCAAAGGTCTGTCGGCGGTTATCCTCGCCGATGAAATTGATACCCAGCAAACGATGGATGGTCTGGGCTTCCATGCCAGTGGCCTCCGTCATACGCTTTGCCGCCCGTCCCGTGGGTGCCGCCAGTACCACATCCAGCTCCTCCCGCTTCAAAATCCGCAGGATGGTATTGATGGTGGTGGTTTTCCCCGTACCGGGACCACCGGTGATGATGAGGACACCGCTGCTCATGGCTTCCAGCACAGCCAACCGCTGTTCCTCCGCCAGAATCACGCCCGTTTCCTTTTCCACCCGGGCAATCTCCTTGGCAATATATTCCATATCCGCAGGCTCATAATCCGCCGCCAGCTCCAGCAGCCGCTTCGCTACGGACATTTCCGCATAAAAATAATAATTCAGATAAACGCAGTCCTTCCCATCCAGCTTTTCCTGCCAAATCTGGCTGTCCACCTGTAATTCCCGAATGGCATTTTCCACTGCAAGGGGATGCAGATTCAAAAGCTCCACAGACTGGTCGATGAGCCTTTGCTTGGGCAAATAGCAATCCCCGCCTGCCGCCGCATTGTTCAGCACATATTTCACCGCCGCCTTCACACGGTTGGGGTCATCGGCGGCAATGCCTGCGCTGGCAGCCATTTTATCCGCCATTTTGAAGCCGATGCCTGCCACATCATCCGCCAGACGGTAGGGGTTGTTTTTCACGATATCAAAGGTGCGAGCCTTATACTTTTTATAGATTCGCATGGCATAGGCGGGGGAAATATCGAAGCCCTGCAAAAACATCATGGCTCTCCGCAGTTCATGCTGTTCGCAGAAGGCTTCGGAAATCTTCTGGGCTTTGTCGTAGCTGATGCCCTTGATTTCCGTCAGCATATCAGGCTTTTCCTCAATCACATAAAAAGCCGCTTCCCCGAACCGCTCCACGATGCGCTTGGCTGTCTTTGCCCCAATGCCCTTAATCAGGCCCGAGGAAAGGTATTTTTCCATGCCTGCGGTGGTGGTGGGCATGGATTTTTCGTAATACTGTACCTGCACCTGCCTGCCGTAAAGGGGGTGCATCGTCCAGTTTCCATGGATTTCTAAAGTTTCGCCACTGTGAATCTGGGGCACAATGCCCACACAGGTCACCTCATCATCCTCTGTCGCCAAGGAAAAAACCGTATAGCCGTTGTCCTTATTTTGGTAGATAATATCCTCCACTTCCCCAACAATTTTCAAATCTTCCATGCCTTCACCTCCTTTTTGTGGAAGAGTATATCCAAAAGACGAAAAAGGAAGCGACAACAAAGTTGGCATTTACTTTTTCGCAATGGATGAGCAGGCTTTGCCTGCGAACTTTATAATCCGCTGCGCCGCAGCGGGCAAGCAGCTTGGCTGATTGCACTGCACTTCGTGCAGTAATTATATCACAGCAAATAAAAAAAGGGAACAACCGTTCCCAATTTTTACACAAAAAGATATTCTCGGCATAAGCCGCTTTTATTTCCACCGTTCCAGCTGGGGCAGCAGATTCTGCATAAACGCCCTTGCGGCATTTTCATCCTCCCATCCCATGTGGGGAATACACTCCTCAATCATTTCCTCCATGGTGCATACATGGACAAAATCCCCATCGGCATAGCACCACTTGCAGTATTTCTCGTTAAAGGAACCGTCAGCCTCCTTGCTGATAAGGCTGTCATCCGCCAAGGGCATGCCGCAGCTTTGGCAGATCAAATTCTGGGGCGCACCCAAAAGAGTATTGATAGAGATGTTAAACTCTTTGGAGATCAGCTTCAATGTCTCTGTATTGGGTATCGTCTCGCCACATTCCCAACGGGACACCGCCTGTCTGGTCACCATACATTTTTCCGCCATTTCCTGCTGGGAAAGGCTATGCTTTTTCCTGAGTTCCAGTAAAATTTCCTTTGTTTCCATATCATCGCCTCCTGCTTTCAGTATAGGTCATGATATCTGTTTCGGCAAGCAACTGTCCGTTGCCCCTTCAGCGGTTTCCCTTTTTTATACGAACCATTCTGGCTCCGCTCTTCTTTCGTAAAGCTCTTCCAGTTCTTCCTTATGATAGATATAGCCGGGGTCATCGTAATATCTCGCCCCTGTGGGACATTTCTTCACGCAGGCGCAGCATTTGATGCAGATGCCCACATATTCCCGTACATTTTCTCTGCTGATGGAGCCCATGGGGCAAACTTCTGCACAAAGACCACAGCCGCAGCAAGCATCGCTTACCTTCGGTTTTACCTTACGGATATCGATATGCTCCCCGTTTCTGTCCTGGGGCTTGAAATAAGGGCGAATGGGGTCGCAGCCCTTCACATAGGCAGGGGCGGTATATTCCCAGCCGCTCTGCAGTTTTTCTGCGATGGCTTCGCCAAATTCCTTCACGATCGCCATATCCTTTTCATCCGGTCTGCCTGCCGCCAAGGTCTTGGAGAAGGAATGTTCACTGATGAAAGCACCGCCTGCCGCAGTTTTGAAGCCATCTTCTTCGAGAATATTCCGCAGCTCAATCAGGGCATCATCGAAATTGCGGTTGCCAAAGGAAACCATAGGCACCGCCAGTGCGCCATTTCCCTTTACCTTTCCTGTCAGATAGGGCAGCAATACATTGGGCACACGACCTGCGATGACAGGTGTGCCGCAGACAACAATATCCCCTTCACCAAAGACGGCATCCGTTTCCCTGACACCGGGCAGTGTAAAATCATAAACCTCCAAGGGCAGACCCAGCTTTGCCGCCAAGACCTCCGCTGTTCCCTTTACCACTTTCTTCGTTCCCCCTGTGGGGCTGAAATACATGGCCCAAACTTTCTTCAACTCCATACATTCTCCTCCTTTTCCCTTCTGCAAAAATAAGACTTTTTCTCATCATACCTTATAACGCTCTTTTTTTCAACCTATTCCAAATGCAAGCCATAGATAGAAAAAGACGTCCGATTATTCCGAACGTCTTAGTCTGCTTAATGGAATTTTTCCAGTGTTGTCCAAACAGATTCTATCTTTTCCACCTTTTGCGCCTTCACCATTTCATCGATGCGGGCTTCTGTGTATTCTGTCTGGATCTTATCCTGATAGCCTGTTTCTGCCATCTGTTTGACTTCTTCCTCCGTAGGCACCGTTTTTTCCAGCGCTTTCAGAATGAAGTATCTGCCGTCCTCAACTTGAATAGGGCCTGCAATCTCGCCCACCTCCAGAGGTTCTGCCAGACCGAAGCTTGCCAGCATATAGCTCTGATACATGGTAGTCTCGCCGTTTTCTTCGCCGCTCTGGACTGCGGGATCTACGTCATATTCCTGGAAAAGGGCCGCAAAATCCTCTCCCGCCTTGGCGCGGTCTGCCGCTTCTTCTGCTTTTTCCCCATCATCCAGCAGGATGGTTGCCACCTTCAAAGAGGTATAATCCTCTTTGATCTGGTCTTTCTGTTCTTCGTAATAAGCCGCCATATCGGCTTCGTCTACGGCACATTCCGCCGCAATGGATTCATATACCAAAGAATACAGATAAGATGCTTCCATCAGAGGGATCAGCTTTTCTGTATCCATGCCCATTTTCGCCAAATCAGACTCGTCCACCGTGGAAACGAACTGTTCCGCTGCCGCTGCGGCTTCTTCCTTCTGCTCGTCCGTTAGGGCAATGCCGTTGGCTGCTGCATATTCCTCCGCAGCTTTCACGCTCTGCAGGGTGCTGATGGTGCGTTCTTCCACCAACTCATCGGCTGTCTGCCCATCAAAATCCATACTCCATACATCCTGCCCCGCTGCCGCAATAAAGCTCTGGGTGGTGGTATAGAGATACACCATATATTCAGACTTCATGATTTCCTGTCCGTCAATCTTCAAAACTGCTTCGTCTGTAAAATTTGCTGTACTGCTGCCACAGGCTGTCAGGCTGAGTGCCGCAAACAGCAGCAAGCAAAGCAGGCTTCTGATTTTCTTTTTCATCTCTCCAACCTTCTTTCCATCATTCTTATGACCCCAACAGGGGTATTTTTGATTATAGCATACCTGATAAACCTCTGACTAGCCCTTTAATGCCCCAAAGAAATTTTTAATGAGCAAAAGAGGCTTTTCTTTTTCCTCCCGCCCGGGCTTGATGGTCAAGTAGGGAGTCGCACCGGCAGTAAAGAGATATTTTCCCTTTTCCTTGGCAATCAGCTCCGTCAGTTTCACAGGGTCGATATTAGGCTGAGGGCGGAATTCCAGCAGCAGATTGCCATGCTTCTGGCTGATGGCGGTAATGCCCATATCGTGGGCTTCGCTTTTCACCAGAACCACCTCCAGCAAAAGCTGTACGCTCTTGGGCAGGTCGCCATAGCGGTCTTCCAATTCCTCCTGCATATCGTAGTATTCCTCCATGGTGCGGATGCCTGCAATCTTTTTGTAAAGCTCCATCCGCTGTTCCTGATTTTTGATATAAAAATCGGGGATAAAGGCACTGATATTCAGGTCGATAGAGGTTTCGAACTGTTCTTCTTTTGGCATTTCGCCCTTCAGGTTCTGGACTTCCTCTTCCAGCAGGCGGCAATACATATCATACCCGACAGCCTCCATGTGTCCATGCTGTTCTGCGCCCAGAAGGTTGCCTGCCCCACGGATTTCCAAATCCCGCATGGCAATTTTGAAGCCGGAGCCAAATTCCGTAAATTCCCGAATGGTCTGCAAGCGTTTTTCCGCCGCCTCTTTCAGCATTTTGTCTCGTTTATACATCAAATATGCGTAGGCGATACGGTTGCTTCTGCCTACCCGCCCCCGCAGCTGATAGAGCTGAGAAAGCCCCATGCGGTCGGCATCCTGAATGATGATGGTATTGGCATTGGAAATATCCATGCCCGTTTCGATGATGGTGGTACAAACCAGCACATCAATCTCTCCACTGATGAAATCCCCCATGATGCGTTCCAGTTCCCGTTCGGACATCTGCCCGTGGGCATAGGTCACATTGGCATCGGGCACAAGGTTCTGGATGCGGAAGGCTTCTTCACTGATGGTCTCCACACGGTTATACAGATAGTATACCTGCCCGCCGCGACTAATTTCCCTGTGGATGGCCTCTCGGATAAATTCCGGGTTATTTTCCATAACGTAGGTTTGGATGGGATGTCGTTCCTGAGGGGGCTCTTCCAGCAGGCTCATATCACGGATGCCCGCCAAACTCATGTGGAGAGTTCTGGGGATGGGCGTTGCAGAAAGGGTCAGTACGTCCACATTTTCCCGCAGAGCCTTCAGTTTTTCCTTATGGGCCACCCCAAACCGCTGTTCTTCATCCACAATAATCAAGCCCAAATCCTTGAATTTTACATCCTTGGACAAAATACGGTGGGTGCCGATGAGGATATCAGAATAGCCTCGTTCGATATTTTGCAGGCTTTCCTTCTGCTGCTTCGGCGTACGGAAACGGGAAAGCAGTTCAATCTTGATGGGATAGCCCGCCATTCTCTGGGTGAAAGTATTATAATGCTGCTGGGCAAGGATGGTGGTGGGCACCAAAAATGCCACCTGCTTGCCTTCCTGTGCCGCCTTGAAGGCCGCACGGATGGCTACCTCCGTCTTGCCATAGCCCACATCGCCGCAGATCAGTCTGTCCATGACCTTGTTGCTTTCCATGTCCTTCTTCACATCTTCAATGGCATTCAACTGGTCGTCAGTCTCTTCATAGGGGAAGTTTTCCTCAAATTCCCTCTGCCAAACGGTATCCGCACCATAGACAAAGCCTTGAGCCGCCGCCCGCTTTGCGTAGAGTGCCACCAAGTCCTCCGCCATAATCTGCACGGCCTTTCTAGCCTTGGCCTTGGCCTTGGCCCAGTCCTGCCCCCCCAGCTTGTTCAGCTTCGGGGCAGCAGAGCCGGTGCCGATATATTTCTGCACCATATCCATCTGGTTGACGGGCACAAAAAGGTTGCCCCCATCCCGATAGGAAATCTTCATATAATCCTTCTGGACGCCGTCCACGGAAATTTTCTCCAGCCCGCGGAACACACCGATGCCGTGGTTATCATGTACCACATAATCTCCAATCCGCAGGTCGGTAAAGCTTTCGATGGCTGCGCCGTTTTTCCTGCGCTTTTTCTTTTTCTTCTTTTCCTTTCCACCGAACAATTCGCTGTCGCAAAAAACAGCAAAATCGATGAAATCATAGCGGAAGCCCTTGGAAAGGGCACCTCTCGCCACCCAAACAGAGCCCTTGGGCACATCCCGTTCCAAATCTTCGATATAAACCGCTTCCAGTCCCATTTCCACCAATTCCTTCGCCATGCGCTGGGCTCTGGTGCCGCTGCCGGCAAGGATGAGGGTACGGAAACCGCTTTTTTTCAGATATGTCAGTTCTTCACAAAAAAGGTCTGCCCGCTGCTGAAAAGAAGGGGTGGAACGAACAGCAAAATCTGCCATCACCTTGGGGTTAAAATCTGCCGTTCTCTGGCTCAGCCCTGCGAAAAGGACAGTGGCAAAGGATTCCGCCTGCCGCAAAATCGCTGTGTAATCGTAGAGCATACGGCTCTGCCCCGGCAGCAGATAGCCTTGGGCGATACGCCCCTTCACGCTTTCCTGATATTCCTCCATGAGGATATCCATGTGTTCCCGAATCCTTTCAGGCTCATCAAAAATCAGCAGAGTTTCCTCCTGCAAATAGGAAAGCAGGCTGACGGTTTCCTCATAAAAATAATCCACATAGGCACCCACCACAGGCAATGTCTTTTCCGCACGGAGCCGTTCTGCGTCCTCGCCGATATGCTCCCGCAGGCGTTCTGCCCCTTCTTCTTCGCCCTTTTTCTCAAAGTTTTTCAGAACCTTCACAAATTCCTTGACGATCTTATCGGCAGCCGCTACGGCCCGTTCTTCTTCATAGACCACTTCCCGCATGGGGAAGATAACTGCTTCCTCCAATTTATCCACGGAACGCTGGCTCTGGGCATCCATACTGCGGATGGAATCAATCTCATCATCCCAAAATTCGATACGAACGGCATCCTCCGCTGTCAAAGACCAGATATCCAAAATCCCGCCCCGCAGGGTAAACTGTCCCGGGCTTTCCACCAATTCTGCCCGTTCATAGCCCATCAGCACCAGCCGTCTGGTCAATTCGGAAATTTCCACAATCTCCCCCACTTTCAAATGGAGCAGAAAAGTGGAAAACACCTCTTTTTTCGGGTACTTATCCAGTAGAGCCTCCATAGATGCCACGATAACAGGGGTTTCTCCCCGCAAAAGCCGCTCCAATACCAAGAACCGCTGACGGTTCATCTCCATACTATGGACATCGGCACTGTAAAAGAGGATATCCTTGGCAGGATAATAGACGCAGTCCTTTTCAAAGAAGGTCAAATCCTCCAAAATCTCCTTTGCCCGCAACTCGCTATAGGTCAAAAACAGCAGGGGGCGGCGGGTCTGCTCCTTCAGGCAATAAGCCAGATGGTTTTTTGCAGCATCAATGACCCCTGTGGCAAAGACAGGGGTATTTCCTTTCTCAATTCCTTCCAAAACCTGCCGAAAGCTCCCCAACTCCAGCAGGGGTCCTGTCAAGGCTTTCATTCCGCATTCACCTCATTGGGTTTTTCTTCACTTTCCTTCTTTTCTGCTTCAACCTTTGCCGCTTCTTCCTTTTCCTTCTGCTTCTTGGCGGTTTTTGCTTTCTGGTTCACACGGTTCGCCGCTTCCTTGATACCACGGGAGAGCATCAATTCTACCCCCTGCACCGCTTTATCCATGCCTTGCTCCATCAAAGGCAGGTCATCTGGGTTGAATTTCGCCAGCACATAATCTGCCAAGTCCCAGCCGCTAGGCTTTTCGCCGATGCCCACCTTGATGCGGTTAAACTCGTCCGTACCCATCTGGTCGATGATATTGCGGATGCCATTATGGCCGCCGTGGCTGCCCTTTTCCCGAATCCGCACACTGCCGCAGGGCAGGCTGGTATCGTCAAAAATCACCACAAAGCGTTCCTGAGGGATTTTATAAAAATTCACGATTTCCCGTACACTTTCCCCGCTCAGGTTCATGTATGTCTGGGGCTTTACCAAAAGCACCCGTTTGCCCTTGATGGTGCCATCCCCCACAAAGGCTTTATTTTTGAATTTATTCACATCAATATCATATTTTTCTGCCAGCTTGTCGATGACATGAAACCCAACATTATGCTTGGTTTCTTCGTACTGTCTGCCGGGGTTACCTAGACCAACGATGCAGAAAAATTCCTGTCCCTTGCTTTCCTGATTTTTGAATCGATCAAAAAGACCCATTTTCCTTCCTCCTGTCTATAAACACAACGGAAAGCCCTAATTTTTCTAAATTAGAGCTGTCCCAACCAATATCATTTTGCACATTATGTGCAATCATTATAGCACAAATAAAGAAATAAAAAAAGACGGATACTTCCGTATCCGTCTTGAAAAAATCTATGTAATCAAATGATTTTTAGATTATTTTACTTCGTTAACCAGTTCAGCACCTTCCAAGAATGCTTTTGCATTTTCCATTGTGATCAGTGCCATCTGACCCAGAGCTTCTTCTGTCAGGAATGCCTGGTGACCGGAGATAACTACTTTATCGCTAGCCAGCAGTCTGGACAGTGTAGCGTCATGTTTTTCCAGGTTGCTTCTGTCTTCGAAGAAGTATTCATGTTCAACTTCGCAAACGTCCATACCTACGCCGCGGAATTTGCCTGCTTCGATTGCGTCAGCCAGAGCTTCGGAGTCAACCAGACCACCACGAGCAACGTTGATGAAGATAACGCCGTCTTTCATCTTAGCGATAGCGTCTTTGTCGATCATGTGTCTTGTAGCGGGCATCAGAGGGCAGTGGATGGAGATAACGTCAGCACGAGCGTACAGTTCGTCCAGAGTTACATATTCCAGACCCAAGTTGGGGTTGGGGAATGCATCGTAAGCGATGATGTTCATGCCGAAACCTTTCAGGATGTTGATCATGCACTGACCGATTTTACCTGTACCGATGATACCAGCTGTTTTGCCAACCAGAGCGATACCTGTCAGACCAGCGATATCGAAGTTGAATTTTGTTGTTCTTTCGTAGGACAGGTGAGGTTTTCTGTTAACTGCCATCAGCAGAGCAGCGCCCTGTTCAGCTACGGATTCGGGAGAGTAAGCGGGTACTCTCAGAACGGGCAGACCGCATTCTTTTGCAACGTCCAGATCAACGCTGTCGAAGCCTGCGCAACGCAGCAGCAGAACTTTGATACCCAGGTTTTTCAGTTCACGGATAACTTCTGCGGGAACTTCGTCGTTAACGAAAGAGCATGTAGCGTCGTGACCAGCTGCCAGGTGAGCTGTTGCAGGTGTCAGTCTTTCGTTGAAGAATGTGATTTCATAGCCATATTTTTCTGCTACAGGTTTAAAAGAGTCTACCCAGTAAGATTTTGTGTCAAAGAATGCAATTTTCATCGGTATCTTCCTCCTAAAAATGAAAAAATTTTGATAAGTGGATAGTAAAATTTTATAGCAAACAGAGCCACTCCCAGACTGCGTATGGGAATATTGCCTTCCTCTGTTTGTTTTACTTTTAACAATATAATCTATTTCACCTTTTTTGTCAACCGTGTTCCCATAAAATTGTAAGTTTTGCCGAAGCCTTTTTTCCCGAAGCCATAAAAAAGCACCAGTTTCCGCAGAACTTCTTTCTCCTGTTTTTGGATATTATTTTTTTTGCTCAAAATTCCCAAAAAACATCCTCTGGACTGCACTATTTTTCAGTAAATAAAAAGAAAAACTCCCATCCAAAGGATTGGGAGTTTTTTTTCCGAGATTTTGTTAGAAAAGTGTTTTTCCAAATCAGTCAAACAACTGAGAAATGGATTCACCTTTGTGGATGCAGCCGATAGCATCTGCGAAAATATCAGCAACAGAAACCATTGTAATCTTGTCGATTTTCTTTTCTTCAGGAAGTTCGATGGTATCCAGAACCAGCAATTCGTTGATTGCAGATTTTTCGATTCTTTCCAAAGCGGGACCGCTCAGAACGCCATGGGTGCAGCAAGCGTCAACTTCGATGGCGCCTCTTTCCTTCAGGGCATTGGCTGCGTTTGTGATAGTACCTGCAGTATCAATCATGTCATCCACCAGAATAACTTTTTTGCCTTTTACTTCACCGATGATGTTCATGATTTCGCTTACATTTGCTTTGGGTCTGCGTTTGTCGATAATGGCAATGGGAATGTTCAGTTTTTCAGCGAATTTTCTAACTCTTGTTACGCTGCCCAAGTCGGGAGATACTGCCACGAAGTCTCTTTCCAGTTCATCGCCGTATTTCTTGATATAGAAATCTGTCAGCAGAGGGCTGCCAACCAGGTTATCTACGGGAATATCGAAGAAGCCCTGAATCTGTGCACAGTGCAGATCCATTGTCAGCACACGGCTTGCGCCTGCGCTTGTCAGGATATTTGCAACCAGTTTTGCACTGATGGGATCTCTTGCTCTTGCTTTTCTGTCCTGACGAGCATAGCCATAGTAAGGCATAACTGCTGTGATTCTAGCTGCGGATGCACGTTTCATGGCATCGATCATGATAAGCAGTTCCATCAGGTTGTCATTTACGGGATAGGATGTGGACTGGATGATAAATACATCCGCACCACGGATTGTTTCATTGATCTTTACGGAAATTTCGCCGTCGCTGAATTTTTCCACTTCGCAATCGCCCAGTTTCAGGCCAAGTTTGCTGGCGATAGATTCTGCCAGTGCTTTGTTGGAATTGCAGGCAAAAACTTTGATGTTGCTGATGCCGGAATTAAGCATGTGTCTGTCCCCCTATAAAAATTATCATTAGGTAATATAAGCCCATACAATACTATGTTACAACGAAAAACCGCCAATTTCAACAGCAATTCGACAATTTTTTCATTTTATCCATCGATTCTCTTTTTTGTCCACCCCTCGATGACCTGTTGTCTTGCTCTGGCAACCGCCAGTACATCTTCAGGTACATCCTTTGTGATGGTAGAGCCTGCAGCGATATAAGAGCCTTTTTTCACAGTCACGGGAGCCACCAGATTCACATTGCAGCCAACGAAAACATTGTCCTCGATGGTAGTGCGGTGTTTTTTCTTGCCGTCATAGTTTACCATGATACTGCCGCAGCCAAAGTTGATCTTTTCGCCGGCATCGGTATCGCCCACATAGGACAGGTGGGGGATCTTTGTACCGTCGCCGATGGTGGAATTTTTCACTTCAACGAAGTCGCCCACTTTGACCTTATTGCCGATATGGCAGTTGGGGCGGATATAAGCATAGGGGCCTACGGTCGTTTCATTGCCGATCTCAGATTCGATGGCTGTAGAAGTCTGGAATTTCACGCCATTGCCCAGTTTGGTATCTGTCAGTCTGGAATTGGGGCCGATTTCGCAGTCCTCGCCGATCTCTGTATTGCCTTCCAGCACACAGCCAGGCAGGATGATGGTATCCATACCGATCTTTACATCGCTGCCGATATAGGTATTTTCGGGATCAACGATGGTAACACCATTTTCCATATGTTTGCGATTGATACGATTTTTCATGATCTTAGCTGCCTCTGCCAGCTGTACACGGCTGTTTACACCGAAGAATTCATCGGCATCCTTGGCAACCACAGCTTCCACCTTGCCGCCGGCTTTCAGGATCAGTTCCAGGCAATCTGTTAAGTAATATTCCCCCTGGGCATTGTTATTATCCAGCTTGCCCAGAGATTCTTTCAGAGCTTTGCCATTAAAAATATAGATACCTGTATTGATCTCGTTGATGAGGCGTTCTGTTTCGGAAGCATCCTTGTGTTCCACGATACGCTGGAAACCGCCCTTATCATCTCTCATGATACGGCCATAGCCTGTAGGGTCATCCACTTTGGAAGAAACGACAGTCACGCTATGGTCATCGGCACGATGTACTTCCACCAGTTTCAGCAGGGTTTCCCCTGTAATCAGAGGTGTATCGCCGTAAAGGATCAGCATATCGCTGTTTTCATCGATAAAATCGCCCGCCATCATAACGGCATGGCCTGTGCCCTTCTGTTCTGCCTGTAGGGCAAAGGAAATGCCTTCTCCCTTGATGCCTTCCTTTACCTGTTCTGCCTTATGGCCTACCACAACGCAAACTTCTTCTGCGCCGCAGTTCTTTGCTGTTTCAATCACATAGTCTACCATGCTCTTGCCCAGAATTTCATGGAGCACTTTGGGTTTCTTGGATTTCATACGGGAGCCTTCGCCGGCTGCCAGAATGATCGCTTTCAGATTTTTCATTTATTTTTCCTCCTCCGCCAAAAAAGGCGAATATTTTCGAATGTTGTATACATACTTTTTAAGTATCTCATTTTTCCCCATAAAATTCAATATACTCTTTTACTAAAAAATTTGCTCCACACAAAAAAGAGCGGGAATATTCCCGCCCTTTCCTAATTTCATTATAATACTGTGCCTTTTTTCAGAACTGCAGGTGCTTCGGAAGAAACACCGATGATACGCTGACCATCGGAAAGGACAACTTCCTTATCCAGAATAGCATTTTCCACCACACAGTTTCTGCCGATCTGGCAGCCTTCCATCAGAATGGAATTTTTTACAACTGCCCCCGCGCCAACACGAACCTTGCGGAAGATAACAGAATGTTCCACCTTGCCTTCAAAGATAGTTCCGCTGCCCACGATAGAATCTGTCACATCTGCGCCTGCATTATATTTTGCAGGAGGCTCATCCTTGGGTTTTGTTTCAATATAAGGATATTCTGTAACAAAGGAATCTCTGATCTCTTTTTTCAGAAAATCCATATTGGTGGCAAAATATGCCGCTGTGCCTGCGCCGATGGCACTCCAGTAGCCATTGTATTCATAACCATAGATTTTCAGTGTTTTGATAAAGGGAATGATAATATCCTTTACCAGATCATATCTGCCTTCGGGGATCGCCTGATCCAGCAGATTGATCAGCAGTGTTCTGGAAATCACATAGATACCCAGAGAAGCGGTATTGGATTTTGGCTGTTGGGGCTTTTCTTCAAAGCCTTCCAGTCTGCCCTCTGCGTCCATTTCCACAATGCCAAATTTGGACAGGTCTTTGCCCTCCATTTTCTGATATACCACTGTGATATCTGCGCCCTTTTCTTTATGATATTCCAGCACCTTGCGGTAATCCATTTTATAGATGGAATCACCGGATGTAATCACAACATACTCCGCATTGCTGCGTTTCAGATATGTCATATTCTGATAAATGGAATCCGCTGTGCCGCGGAACCATGTGGAGCCCTCATTGCTTGTATAAGGCGTGAATACGAACAAGCCTCCCTGTTTTCTGCCAAAATCCCACCATTTGGAGGAAGTCAGGTGATCCCGCAGGGAACGGGAATTATACTGTGTCAGCACAGCCACCTTGCCGATGCCGCTGTTAGACATATTGCTCAATGTAAAGTCAATGGCACGATAGCAGCTGCCAATGGGCAGCGCCGCTGCTGCTCTATGGTCTGTCAGAACACCCAGTCTGCCGTCATTGTTGCCGCCTGCCAGAATAATACCGATTGCTTTCATGATTTACACCTCCCGAACAACAGCTTTGCCGCTTTCCAGTCTGCCTTCAGGATAGTCTTCAGCGACAGTTTTTCCGTAAATCACACAGTTCTTGCCCATCACAACGCCATCGGGCACGATGCTGTTCATACCCATAACAGTGATGCCTGTATTATAAATGTTGGGTTTTGCTTCGTTGGGAATATTTTCGCCAACGCCCATCTGTACGTTTTTGCCGATCTTGCATTTTTCATCGATGACGCATTTATCGATGACAGTATTTTCGCCCACGACCGTACCGGCCATGATGATAGAATCCTTTACCACTGCGCCTTTTTCCACCACAACGCCGGGGCCAAGGATGGAACGATAGACTTCGCCGTAAATCTCACAGCCATCTGTCAACAGGGATTCTTCCACCTTTGCCCCTGCTGCTGTATACTGCGGAGGCTGATGATCGCTGTTTGTATAGATCTTCCAGAAATCCTCGTACAAATTGAATTCGGGCAGAGTACGGATCAGATCCATGTTGGATTCCCAATAGGACTGGATGGTACCAACGTCTTTCCAGTAGCCCTGGAAACGCCAAGCATACATAGGCTGTCCTTCATCCAGCATTTTAGGAATAATGTGTTTGCCGAAGTCACTATCGGGATGGATAGAGTTATCTTCGATCAAAGCTTCCCGCAGTCTGTCCCATGTGAAGATATAGATCCCCATAGAAGCCAGATTGCTCTTGGGATTTTCAGGTTTTTCTTCAAATTCATAGATTTTGTCGCCGTCTTCTGTATTCATGATGCCAAAGCGGTTTGCCTCCTCCATGGGAACTTCCATAACAGCGATGGTGGCTGCTGCGCCATTTTCTTTATGGAATGCCAGCATTTTGGAATAATCCATTTTATAAATATGGTCACCGGAGAGGATCAGCACATATTCCGGATTATTGCTGTCGATAAAATCGATATTCTGATAGATCGCATTGGCTGTACCCGCAAACCATTCGCCGGAATCACCTGTTTTTACATGGGGCGCCAGAATGGTCACGCCACCATTTTTCTTGTCCAGATCCCAAGGAATACCGATACCGATATGCTGATTCAAACGCAGAGGCTGATACTGTGTCAGCACGCCCACGGTGTCCACGCCGGAATTGATGCAGTTGCTCAGAGGAAAGTCGATGATACGATACCGACCGCCGTAAGCCACAGCAGGTTTTGCTACTTTTCTTGTAAGCACACCAAGGCGGCTACCCTGACCACCTGCTAATAACATTGCTATCATTTCTTTTTTACGCATATTACCCACACCCCTATCTTTTCAGGTTGTATATATGTAACAAAGCAGTGAACTTTGTTCCCTATATTATAGCACAAGGATACAAAAATGGAAAGGCTATCCTCTTATTTTATAACGAAGATTTACCTGTTTTTTACAATTTTCACCCATTTTTTGGCAAAATATTGCAAAATATCGATAGTATTTTGATAGGTTTATTTTTTGATTTTTCTGTATAAAATATAGAAATACAGATGTAAAACGTTGCCTTTCCAGATTTAGTATACTATAATGATAGACAAAATATGTCCAAAAAGATTTGAGCAGAAAATAAACCCATTTCATAGAAATTGAGGAGATAAATAAATGACAACATTGAAAAAAGATCAGCATGTTTATTTCATTGGCATCGGCGGCATCAGTATGTCCGGTCTTGCTGAGATCTTAGCTGACCGCGGCTGTATCGTCTCCGGCACAGATATCAAGGAAACGCCTGTTACCCAGCAGTTGCAAAGCCTTGGCATCCATATCAATTTCGGTCATAAAGCCGAAAATATCACAGACGATGTAGATCTGGTGGTTTACACAGCCGCCATCCATCCCGATAATCCGGAATTTCAGGCAGCAAAAGCGAAAAATATCCCCCTGATGGACAGAGCCCATCTGCTGGGCCAGATCATGGCGGAATACAGCAATTCCATTGCTGTAGCCGGTACCCATGGCAAAACAACAACCACCTCCATGGTATCCGAAATCCTGCTGGCTGCCAATACTGACCCCACCATTACCGTTGGCGGCATCCTGCCCACCATCGGCAGCAACCTGAAAATCGGGCATTCTCCCTTCTTTGTGGCAGAGGCCTGCGAATATTTTGATAGCTTCCTGCAGTTTGAGCCCATGGTGGGCGTCATCCTGAATGTGGAAAGCGACCATCTGGATTATTTCAAAAATCTGGAGAATATCCGCCGTTCCTTCCATGCCTTTGCCCAGCGGGTACCCAAAAACGGTGCAGTAATCATCAATCAGACCATCGAAAACGTAGCCGAACTGACAGAAGGTCTGAACTGTACTGTTGAAACCTTCGGTCTGGAAGATGGTGCCACATGGCAGGCGAAAAATATCATTCACGAACCTGATGGCAAAAACACATTTGACGCATTTTACAAAGGGGAGCTGTTCGGCAATTTCCACCTGAATGTGCCCGGCGACCATAATATCATGAATGCACTGGCATCCATCGCATCTGCCCATTTTCTTGGCATTTCCGCAGAGGATTGCCGCAAGGGGCTGCTGCATTTTACAGGCACAGAACGCCGTTTCCAGCGAAAGGGCGAAAAAAATGGTGTCGTTGTCATCGACGATTATGCCCACCACCCCACAGAGATCAAAGCCGCACTGGCGGCTGCGAAAAAAGTGCAGCACGACACTACATGGTGCGTATTCCAGCCCCATACGTATTCCAGAACCAAGTTCCTTTTTGATGAATTTGGGGAAGCCTTTGGCGATGCCGATGAAATCATCATTGCGGATATTTATGCCGCCAGAGAAACGGACGATGGTTCCATTTCCGCGGCTATGCTGGCGGAACGGGTGGCTCAGGCCGGCAAATCCGCACGATATGTAGGCGATTTTGAAGCGATCCGCGTCTATCTGCAAGAACACTGCAAGAGCGGTGATCTGCTGCTGACCGTCGGTGCCGGGGATGTATTCAAGATCGGTGAAGCATTTTTGAAGTAAAGACCTTGGGGGACTCCGTTTATTGCGAGAGAAAAATAAATTGAACGATAAAAAAGACTGCTTCCGGACAAAAGAAGCAGTCTTTTTTCAATTCAGCTCAATTTCAATTCAGCTCAATTTCAATTCTTTCAAGGTGTTCTTTCAGCTTTGTAAATTTCTCATTATTATGGTTTGTATAGATAGGCTCGCCCCTTCCATCCTGATCTAAAACAGCCAGTGTTTTATAAAAATGTTCCTTTCCATACATCTCATAAAGGATACGCACTTTATCTGACCAAAAATCAAGGCCGACCGTTTCTCCTGTCACAAAAACTTCTTTCAATACAAAACTTTCGGGAAAATATTCTCCCACCAGAGAAGTAAATTCCTCCGTATCCAGCAGCACATATTCTTCCCACTGGGGCGAAAAACATTCCTGCACCATATCCAGTTTCAAAACGGCATCCCGCAGAAGATAATCTTCTTCTGTGATTTCCAGCATCGGAACCTCTTTTGCTGCCTGTGCCTTCGTCAGTTCCTTTTCTTCTGTGGTATAAGTTCTGGAAATAGAGTAATTTCTGAAAAACAGCAATACAAGAATCGTTATCACAACTGCAGAAAAACCGATGATATTTTCCTTTTTCATAGTATGTCCCCTCTTTCTGTAATCAAATTTCACTGGATTTTCTGATTGGGGTCGCTGTCCGGCAGAATAATCTCATCATCCAGCTTTACAAAAACCATATCTTTGCCCTCAAGATTCAGCACAATACCATTTTTTTGCAAATAGATATCCTGTTTTTCCATGCCCTCGCCACTCAGGATATAATGGGAAGATGATTTGCTTTCACTGACGCCTTCCATAAAATAAGCCGTCTTTTCATTATACAAGCAGAAAGTATCTTCATAAACCGCCATGCGGTAGGGCTGTTCTTTGGATAAATTTCCCTTTCCATCCACATAACCATAAGTACCGCTGAAAATGTTATAATTCGGAAGAAAATCCAACTGCTCTGCCGTCATACGGTCATTGGCTTTTGCCTTTGCAAGGGAATCGCAAATCTCCATAGTCGAATCAGAGGTTTTCACAAAAGAAATATCTCCTTTGCCTAAACGGAATGTAAATTTTTTTCCTTTCTCATCAAAGGTAATGATTTGTTCCTCGATGTGCTTTCCTTTCATACGGTATTGGTGATCGCCCACCTGTTCATAGGTTCCATAGAGGAAAAGCCCAGCCTCCTCGTTAAATACATGAAAATCCCTGTCATCTACAGATAAATACATATTTGCGGTCATTCCCATAGCTTCCGTATCAATGCTATATGTCCCCCGAAAGGCATTGCTCAGGGACATCGGCATCTGCACCACCTGATAAATCCCCACACAGCATAAAACCACTGCCAATAAACCGATGATTGTACTCTTTTTCATATCAATTCCCCCTTTATCCTTGTTTCAGCACAATAGCCTCCGTCTTTTTTCTTTCCAGTATAACAAAAACAGCACCCCTTGTCTACAGGAGTGCTGTTTTCATTTCTTACAATATTCTGAATAGCCCATTATTTTGTAGGGAAAAGCACAGTGTCGCCACTGCCTTCGCCATTTTCCTCAATCTGCTGCACAATAGCTGCCTGCTGTTCTGCCTCTTCCGCTTCTCTGGCAGCCTTCTTTTCCTGATGCCCGTCGATCAGGATGAATAATGCCAAAAACCAGCATACGATACCGATAAATCTCATGATTTTTACTCTTTTCATAGTACTGTACTCCCCTTCTTCGATTTTTTCCTCTCTCCCCTCCCACAAAACGTAGTTTTGTGGCATTCAGGTCAAGGGCATGATGCCCTTGCGGGGTGGTGGGGCAGCGCCCCACGGTCTTTTACTTATGGTATGGCTCGTTTCTCTGGATACGCTCGGAACGGTAAATCTGCTCCAATAAAACCACCCGCATCATCTGGTGGGGGAATGTCATCCTAGAAAAACTCAACGCAAAATCCGCTCTTTGCATCACCGCAGGCGACAGCCCCAGAGAACCGCCAATGATAAACATCATGTGGCTGACACCGCCGACACCCTTCTTCGCCATAAAATCCGCCAGTTCTTCGGAAGAAAGCTGCTTTCCTTCCACCGCCAGCGCCACCACAAAGGCATCGTCCTTCACATTTTTCAGGATACGCTGACCTTCTTTTTCCTTAACCTCCGCTTCCTGGGCAGGGCTCATGGTTTCCGGTGCCTTTTCATCCGCCAGTTCGATGATTTCCAGCTTCATATAACGACTGAGGCGCTTGCTATACTCTGCAATAGCATCCCGCCAGTATTTTTCCTTCAGTTTTCCAACACAAACGATCGTAACTTTCATAACGACCTCCTGTTATAATTCCACCTTTACGCCATTGCGGAAACGGCTGGCCATATCCATTCTCAGGTGGGTGCCCACTTCAATCTGCTTCTTCCGCAGGATTTCTTCCACTGTCTCATAGGCCAAATGGGGATTGTTGTTTTCATCGCTGAGATGCCCAAGGAACACATATTTCATCTTCCCCGTCATCACTTCTGTCAGAAGCTCCCCTGCAGCCACATTGGAAAGGTGTCCCTTTTCCCCCAGAATCCGCTGTTTCAGGTGCCATGGATAGCTGCCCCTCCGCAGCATATCGATATCGTGGTTGGATTCCAAAAGCAGCAGATCGCTATCTTCGATGTTTTCCCGAATGGTATCCGTCACATGACCGATATCCGTTGCCAACGTAATCTTCTTTTTCCCGGTGAGGATGGTATAGCCCACCGGCTCTGCCGCATCATGAGGGATGGCAAAAGGCTTCACACAAATATCATTGACAGCGCAGACCTCATCGGCATAAATGATACGCTTATTGCTGGGCGCAATCTTTCCCAAGCTGCCTTCCATAGCCACCCAAGTTTCCGCTGTAGCAAAAACAGGGATATCAAAGCGTCTGGAAAGGATGCCTGCCCCTTTGATATGGTCTGCATGCTCATGGGTAATGAAAAGAGCATCAATTTCATTGCCCGTCAGCTTCAGCTCCGCCAATCCTTCTTCGATCTTCTTGCCGCTGATGCCCGCATCAATGAGTATTTTGGTATAATCTGTGCCGATATATGTACAGTTGCCGCTGCTCCCGCTGGCGATGGTGCAAAATTCCAGCCGCAAGATGACCCACCTCTTTTCTCTAAAGGCATTTTGTTTTCATAAAACAAGCTTCGAAACCATGTCCGAAGCTTTGTTGTATTTTTCAAATCACTTATTCGCTCTTGATACGTTCGATATCCGCACCCATAGCTTTGAATTTTTCTTCGACATCCTCATAGCCTCTGTCGATATAGCGAACACCATCGATGATGGTCTCGCCATCTGCTGCCAGCCCAGCCAAAATCATAGCTGCACCCGCACGCAGGTCTGTTGCGGAAACTTCTGCACCGTGGAAATTTTTGATGCCGTGGATCGTTGCCACTCTGCCGTTGATCTCCACATCTGCGCCCAATTTACGCAGTTCATCCATATACTGATACCGATTTTCCCAGACATTTTCTGTCAGCACGCTGGTTCCGTTGCAGACTGCCAGCAGTGTAGCGATCTGAGGCTGCAGGTCTGTGGGAAAACCGGGATAGCTCATGGTTTTGACATTGACTGCACGGAGAGGTTCATCCGCCATGACACGGATGGAATCTTCCCATTCCGCCACTTTTACATTCATTTCATCCAGCTTCGCTGTCAGGGAATCCATGTGCTTGGGAATGATATTTTTTACCAGCACATCGCCGCCTGTGATGGCCGCCGCGATCATGTAGGTGCCCGCTTCGATCTGATCGGGAATGATGGTATACTGGGCACCTTTCAATTCAGATACCCCCTTGATACGGATGACATCTGTACCCGCACCCTTGATATTTGCCCCCATCATGTTCAGATAGTTTGCTGTATCTACAACATGGGGTTCTTTTGCCGCATTTTCGATGGTGGTCACGCCTTCTGCCATGGTAGCCGCCAGCATTATATTGATAGTAGCACCAACGCTCACCTGATCCATGTAGATGGAGGTACCGACCAGCTTTTCCGCATAGGCCTTTACCATGCCTTCTTCTTCAATCACCGTAGCACCCAGCGCACGGAAGCCCTTCAGGTGTAGATCAATGGGACGTTTGCCGAAGTTGCAGCCGCCGGGCATTGCCACTTCCGCTTTTTTATAACGAGCCAGCAGCGCACCGATCAGGTAATAGGAAGCACGCATCTTCTGTACGCCTTCGAAGGTAGCCTGATAGCTTACGCCCTCGTTGCAATCAATCTCTAAAGTGTGTTTATCTAAAAATCTGCATTTGCCGCCCATTTCTTCGATGGTATGGCAGATATTTCTTACGTCTTCAATACTGGGAAGATTTTCCAGGACGCTTACGCCTGTCGCCATTACCGCTGCAGGAATGACTGCCACTGCTGCATTCTTTGCGCCGCTGATAGTCACTTCCCCTGTCAGTCTTTTACGGCCTTTTACAACCAATTTATCCATAAAAACATACATCCTTCCAATCATTTCCAAAGGACCATATATATCACCTGAACAGGCGAAGATACCGCCGTTCCTCAAAAAATAGTTGTTTTCTCTATATTTCGCCCTATAGCATTAGAATTATATCACGAAAATGTTGCAGTGCAAAGTCTTTTTTTCGCAGAGCCTTGATTTTTGGGGAAAACAGTAAGCTACACCGCAAAAACGGATTCGAACCGACTCTGCCCACCTCGAAATATAGTCGCCTGCCCTCCTTCGCTATGCTCAGTCAGCACGCTCCTTATTTCTCGCCTTTGTCGCCTTCCTGCATCTGCCCCCGGCAGTGGTCGGCGGCAAAGCCCCGGGTTACCCGGAGGTCGTGGCTCAGTCCGAAATTCCGTAATGCAACAAAAAAGACACCCTTCTGGGTGTCCTTTTCCATTGCATTGCGGAGACAGGATTTGAACCTGCGACCTCCGGGTTATGAGGCAGATTTATCTGCCTTGTATTCCGTCTTTTCTAATCATCCATCGTTTCTTTTGCGCCGAAAAACGTTGATTTTCCGCCATTTCTGAAAACGCAGTACAAATTGGGAATATTGGAACAAAAGAATTTTCGTTAGAAAATTGTTAGAATGTGTTAGAATAGATACCTGCCTTGTTTAATCACTTTTTATATATACAGGTTTCATCTTTGTAAAGAAGTTGCCGTTTCACACATTTTTTCCAAAAATCAATTTTGAACCAATCTAAAACGAATTCTGGAAATGCGCTTAAAACAAATACCTTGCCATCAACTATGTACTCTTGTTGCTTATTATAAATCGTGAGCGGTGTAATTTCTTTACGATAATCCTCGAAACTAATCATCTCATCTCTTTTAAATAAGCAACTAATACGCAAAACAAATATATTTATTATTTCTTGCCATATAATAAAATCATACTTTTTAATTTCTGCGTTGCAATTTGTAACACCTGTTTTTGTTTTGTATTTCGTTAAATCTTTGATTTGCCATTCACATGAAGTAAATGCACTACATTGTAGAGGAATGAAGTCTCTAACGGATTCAACCATCGGATAGCTAATATATAACTTCCCATATTCCGTTTCATTGTCAAATGTCTCAAGCATTTCTTTTAAAACATCTTCCCCATTAACACTTTCAGGCAAATTATTTTGATGACCATCATAGTCAAACAATAAAATAATGTCCGCAATATCATTTCTCTCTATGCCTGTAAGAATATGTTTTGCCTGTTCATTTGACTCTTTTATTAACTCAATAATATCTGTATCAAAGTTATCTTCTTTCATTTTTTTCCATAACATATAAATGTTTTGGCCTACCGGAAGGGAAATAATTTTGTATTCATCTTTCTTCAAGCAATGTTTCATTAAGTTATTAATAACTGTTATCTCTCTATCTTCCCCTTCAACTACTATAGCTGAATAATTTTTTCCACTCATCGAAATACACCCGCTTTATACATCTTTTGCAGATTATGTGCTTGCCTTATTTCTCTTTCCGTTAATTCAGGGATAGCTTTAATTCTGCTTTCATTAATAAAGAAATAGCAATCCGGACGCAACAAATCATTATTCATTAAATCTGTATTATGTGTCGACAAGAATATCTGATTGTCAAGTTCACTCAACATTTTAACAATATTTTCAGCTAACTCAAAATGGTAAAATGCATCAAATTCATCCACAAACACTAAAGAAGCTGATTTCATTTTAATATACCAATAATAAAATACTGCCAAAGAAATTGTCCCTGTAGAAGCCACAGAAAAAAGATTTGCTGAATCATTTTCATATTGACAATATAAATATTTTTTCTTTCCTTCCTCGGCTTCTATCAGATTGTATTCTATACCCTGGTTTTTCAAAAATTCCTGAAACTCATGTGTTTTTTTACTCTCAATAATACCATTAGATATACCTTCTGAACCAATGCTTAAACCTTGATAACCACGACTATCCAATGAATAAAATAACAACATTCTATCTACAAAATCAACAAATTTTACAAAAGCATTATTTGTCGGATTATTTTCCAAAATAGCATTACTTTTTATATATTTTATTCTAGACAAACTGGTTTCACCAGTAAGATTTAATGTTTCAGCACCCGCAAGACATATTCTTCCACTATTCTTTGTATAATCAAAATATACCATTTCGTTTCCGGATATAGAAAGTTTTTCTTCCAACAAGGTATCTACATCCTCTTTTTTATACTCATATACGAGCTCAATTCCATCAAAATTAAAAACATATTCAAATTCTGCATAATGCTTTTTAGAATTTAAATTTAAATAATAATCATATTTTTCATATAATTTCTGTTTATCTGTAAGGTGAAAAATAATATCAAATAATGCTAACCCTAAATTTGATTTACCGCTACCATTAGGCCCATAAATCAATCCTTTAGTAATACAACCATTAACAATAATATCACTATTAAATTCATAATTATTAGTTTTTAATAAATCCCAAGTCACCTTTTTCTCAAAATTCTTAAAGTTTTCGACGCTGAATTTTGTTAACAATATCCTCACCTCTCTAAAACACAGTATTTGGGCATTTCCAAAAAGCCGCAGCCCGCATAAAATCGGATTCTTCTTTGAAAACAGAACAACAAATCCTAACAGGTTTGTGGTAAAACTGAGATAGCCAACAATAATTAACCATAACACAATATTTTTACGTTATTATACCATGGCAATAATAGAAAGAATACCTCTTCCGTAATTTTTTTGCGACATCTTATTTAATGCATTTTTAATTCTATATTTTTAAATACACTAACGTTTTTAGGAGCATAAGATTGTCTCTACATGAACTCTACCATATCTAGCCCTTTTGACTTTTATGCTATTATAACCTCATAATGCCCAGAAAAATTTTCTATATTCCATTCTAAACTCTATTATCTGTCTGATTAAAAGATACTAGAGTAAATCACGACATATTCCCTTTTAGATTTTAAAACAAAGAACATACATTCTCGATGTATCATTTAATTTACACAGATACAATGGTATTATCTAAAATATTAGAAATTTGTCAAAACATTATTCGCAACAACAAAAAAGCATTTCCACATTTCTTTTCATCTTTGTAAAAAATATAAATTTTAGCATCCTTCATTTATTTTGCCAACTCCTGATACATTTTCATTAGCTCCGCCACGCAGGCAGATTCAGATTTAATATCCCACACCTTGCCATAAGCCTCCCAAACCGCCTTGTCATTCATCTGATGGGCTTTTCTCAGTTCCGGTGGCATTGTAGATTCATCGTAAAGATCGGCTAAACTACTGTCAGGATAATGGTCACGAGCATCCAGAATCACCTGTGCTGTCTGCTCGATTTTGACTCTCTGGGCATCAGTAGGGGTAGGCCATGGAAAATTGTTATAAACAATATCTTTAGAATAACGCCAATCACTTTTTAATCGTCCTCCAATGGCTCTTATCCATGCCATATGCACATTAGAGGTTAAAACACCAAAATGATACAAATTTGCACCAAAAACACTAAACAAATTATTTCCAGGAATCATCCCATCATTGATAAATCCCATAGGCATATATCTTCTATTTGAGGAAGAAACCAGTGGAATAGCAATATATGTAGCTTCTCTAAACTGTTTGCAGGGTCTGAATAAATGTGGCATATCTTTCAATTTAAAAGCATCACCAGTTTCAGGTGCTTCACTACGCCATTTTTGACAGGCAGTAACCCTTTCCATAATTCTAGGCAATTTTCTTAATTCGCTCGGCGAAATATTCACCAGCCACAGACAATATCTAGGAATATCATTTATAAATTCAACCCCCATAGAATATCTGCGAATCCATTTTTCAGCATTAGGTTCTTCTTTAAGCAATTCCGATTTCTCACTTTCGTTTAAAATCAAAAATCCATTATCTGTCGCTTGGAAACCTTTTGATATTTCCGGAACTTTACACAACGATTTTTTTCTACTTTCAATAAAAATATCACTTGAATCAAGTAGATAACAATTTATGTTATTAGCTATTTTTGCTCTATCAGATGTGAATAACAAGCGTGGATTTTTATTTTCAGCAGAACTAAAACCAATAACCACTACATGGACATGTGCTTTCAGACTCGCTTCGCTATCCCAGCGGAAAGTGCGGTATGCAAAATCAATATGAATACCAAATCGTTTATAAAGAGGTTTCCATACGCCTGCTACCTGTTCGCCTTGCGTAATGGAATTGGTAGAAACAAATGCTGTCCGAATTTTGGTTCCAACCATAAATTTTGCCGCTTTAAAATACCAGCCAGCCACATAGTCGATTTTACCTGCCGTTTTATATGGTTTCCCCTTTTCATCCATATAAATTGATAAAATGTCAGCTTTTTGTTCCGAAGATTGTAGGGAATATCCCACGAAAGGCGGATTTCCCATAATATAATCCAACTCCTCTTTGGCTACCACTTCTTCCCAACCCAACCGCAGAGCGTTACCTTCTACGATATTGGCATAGCTTTTCAGGGGCAGGAAATCCAGATTCATATGTACTACATCTTCGGTTTCCTTCATCATCTGACTTTCCGCAATCCAAAGGGCTGTTCTTGCTACCGTTACGGCAAAATCATTGATTTCAATGCCATAGAACTGCCCAATAGAAACCTGAATCGGATTTGCACTGCCTAACATCAACTGTCCTCCCAAAGTCCCCTTGCCCAATTCCACCAAGGCTTTCAGCACTTCATTTTCTAGGCGGCGCAGAGAAATATATGTTTCTGTTAAGAAATTGCCGGAACCGCAGGCAGGGTCAAGGAAGGTAAGTCCAGCCAGCTTTATCTGGAAGTCTTTCAGCTTTTTATCTCGGGTACGTTCAACTTTTGTTTCTTTGATACCTTCAAATTCTCTTTTCAAATCATTCAAAAATAGCGGGTCAATTACCTTATGGATATTTTCAATGCTGGTATAGTGCATCCCTCCAGACCTTCTCGTTTCCGGATTCAATGTGCTTTCAAATACAGCACCAAAAATAGTAGGGCTAATAGCAGACCAGTCAAAATCAGCACTTGCACGCTGTACAATCAAATCAACAATTGCATCGTCCAATCTTGGAATAATAATATTTTCATCTTCAAACAGACCGCCGTTTACATAAGGAAACGCCGCCAAATCATCGTCCATATAAGGGTCACGGTCTTCCGGTTTTGTATCCAGAACTTTGAATAGGTCTATCAGTGCACGGCGCGCATCAATACCTTTATGCTTCTGCATATAATCATGGAATTTCCCATGACCACCAAAAATCCCCGCATCCTCCGCATACAGGCAAAATACCAAACGGACACAAAGGGCATTCAGGCTTTTCAATGTTTCTTCACTATCAGGGTCTTTATATTGTTTCAGCAGTGCATCATACAGTACACCAACCAAATCCCCGGCCTTCAAAGATACTTCCATTTCTTTTTTGATGTTTTCGTTACCTGTATCTACAAGGAAATGCAGTCTATGATATTCCTTCTCCAAGTCTTTCAGCAAAATTATTTCCGCTTCATCGTTTGGTCGATTCATATCATGAATATGAAATTCTTGAAAATTACAAACGATAATCCAACGGGGATTTTTATCATGGGGCAGATATCCTGCATATCTACGTGCCTGCTGGAAAGGTGTCAGCATAGAATCATCAGATTGTTTATATCCTTTTTTCAGATTGATGTCTTTCCCCTTTTGCTCAATCAGAACACGAGTTTCATTAATATAAGCATCGATATAGCTAGTATGGCTTAATTTTACAGGCACCTCAAACGCAATATATTTGTCAGGTTCTTCAACACCAAACACTCTCTGCAACAATGCCATCCAGAATGCCTGGGTATCCTGTTTTTCATCCCCACGATTATTCCAATCTACTATGAATTGCTTCGCCGCTGCACGACGTTCTGCATCCGTCATGGTGCTCCCTCCTTATTGTTCAATCTCATATTATTTTTAGAATAACATAGTCCCTTTGGTTTTTCCATACGGATTTCCCTTCTCATTAATCCTAAAGCCCCCCCTGTATAATCTCGGCTCACTTTTAAATCTTTTTCGCAAAAAACAAGTCCTGTTATAGAAGGAAGTGATTTCGTGGAAAAAGATTCGAACTTAATATCGAAAAACTCACAATAATGGCTGATGACAAATTCTTATATATAACACTGGAGTGAAAAAGAAATTTTAAAATCGCATTTATAGATATCTTTAATGCTATAAATACCTACGTACCACATCTTTTGATAAAGAATAAAGCAACCACTACAAAAGGCATTACTATATACATTCAAACATAATAGTAATGCCTTTTCCCCTTATCAAAAAGAGGTCTTCCTACCCCATAGGTTTTGCAAGATTTTTGATTATAAGAAGGTTTCTTGTTTCTCGTTTCTGTGCATACTCTAGTAATTTCCCCGAACCCCCTAAAAAATGTCTTACATAAGCAATCAAATGAGTGCTATATTCCACCATATATTGATTTGCTTTTACAATAGCAAAACGCTTTGGCACCTTCTCCATCCCTTCCGGATAATACGTTCCATCAAAACCATCTGGTGTTGGTATCGGCTGATTGAATGGATGATACGGTAACAATAATGTCAACTTCACTTCTGGATGATGTTGCTTTGCTAATTTCACAGCTTGGGCTGCCATACTGTCAAACCTCCCGTAATGCCCCACATAGAAATCTATCACACCATATTCAACGATATGCCGTTCAATCTCCTCCATCAGTAGTGGCAGTATGCTCTCTGGAGCATCCCTATGTCCTATGAAAAAACATCTTTTTTCCACTTCACATCATCTCCATCACTAAAATTCGCATTATTAACACGAGTATTGTAATGCAGTTAATGAGTTTAAGTCAATAATAACATTACTTAAACTAATTCTATGAGGTGGTGTTGACATGGATGTAAAAAAAGATATCAATATAGAAATCGGTGCAAATATCAAACGGGAACGGGAAAAAGCAGGTCTGACACAAGACCAGCTTTCTGAAATGATTGGTCTCGGTTCCAAAAGTCTGTCTGCCATTGAACGGGGCACTGTTGGTATCTCTCTAACTGCTCTGCGCAGAGTATGTAACACCCTTTCTATCTCCAGCGATGCCATCCTATTCCCAAATGCACCTCAAAATGATATATCCAATTTGGCAAAACGGCTGCAGCGTCTGACCCCTGAACAATATGAAATCGCTAACAGTATCATGGGCAAGCTGTTGGAAGCATTTTCTCTTAAAAACAAATAAACGCATAACTACAAAAGCTGGGATTTTTCTCCCAGCTCTTTCTCTATTTTCACCATTAGATTCTTTCTCAAGCCATTTCTTGATGCAACCAACAATCACTATGGTTTTCCTATTACGCATCCAACAATCCCAATATATATGCCTCCGCTCGCTCTTTTTGATGAGGTGTTAATCTTCGATATTTCACAAGCAATTCGCGTTCCTTTTCCTCTTCCGGTTTTACATTGAAGTAATTTTTCTGGTCTGTTCGCCCCAAAAGATAATCTACAGAAACGCGGAAGTATTCTGCCATCATGCAAAGCATCGGAATATCGGGCTCAGCCAGTCCCTTTTCGTACTTACTGATAGAAGCCTGAGATACATTCAATTCAAGGGCCAGCTTTTGTTGGCTAATTCTCTTTTCTTCCCGCAAAGCTTTCAATCGCAGCATGGCAAACACCTCCTGCAATTATTTTATTCTATACAAGAATATTTATAATTCTATATAGTTGTATATATAATTCATTTTTGTTATAATCTATACTATAGAAGTGAATATCACTTTCAAAATGTATTTTTTACTTATTTTAAGAAAGAAGGGGTTTTTATGAAGAAAAAATTAATCTGCTTTGCAACATCTATGATTATCGCAATGGGTACATGTGTACCTGCAATGGCCGCAGGGGTAACAGCAACCCCCAACAAAGCTTCTGTTTCGGTGGATGGCACACCCATTGCTATTGGGGCATATAACATCAATGGGTACAATTATTTCAAATTACGTGATGTTGCTGCCGCTTTGAATGGTACAGATGCAACTTTCTCTATTGAACACAATTCTGATTTTATTTTTTTAAATAAAAAGGTGGCATATACTGCAACAGGAAAAGAATTAAAAGATACTGCACCAACAGCAGCAAAAACTGCAACAGAATCCCACCAATTCATTGTAGTAGGGACAAAAGAAGTTGATTTACACCCTTATCTGATTGATGGTTATAACTACTTCCAATTGAGAGAATTAGCACAGTATCTGGACTTTGATATAGCATGGGATAATACTGCAAAAGCAATCAATATTGTTACCAAGACCACTCCATCTTCAACTGATGAAGATGAAACAGCAGATGTGCAAAACCTGCAGAAACAGATTGATGATGCTAAGGCTAATGAAACAATCTATTTGGATGAAGAATATGCTGGTACTCCCGGTGATAAAATTTATATCAATAAGCCCCTTACAATCTGTGCAGATACCGTTACAAGACTAAAAAACATTACTTTTGTTATTAACACAGATGAAAAAGTTTCTTTATTTGGTCTGATTTTCGAAGGCAGCAAGTCTACAGAAAACGCTCTGCTGATTCAAAAAGCTGGTTCTGGTTCTTCTATTGAATACTGCATCTTCCAGAATTATCTGAGTGATGCTATTATCATTAATGAAATTGCTAATGGCGGAACATTTAATATTACAAATAATGAGTTTATGGAATTTGGTCTGGATAAGAAAAAAGTTGATGGTGCTATCACATTAGATGCACAGAAAGCCATGGATGTAACCTATAATCTTGTAGAAAATCAATTCTATTTGAAAGAAGAAGTAGCAGATGAAAATACAATGGATGCTGCACTTACCACAACCGTTGCTACAGACGGTACAGGCTTTTACAATAATACTTTTGTAAAATTTATCAATAACATGATTACAAAAGGTGAAAACTCTTATACAGTAGATATGTATTCTGATATTCCAAATACAAATGTAACTCAGGAATAATGATTCAAAAAACGATTCTTTTCCATTAGAAATGAGGGATTACTTTGACAAAAAAGATTATCAGTATTCTATTGACTATCATTTTTATCTGTAGCATAGCTCCTACAGCCTTCGCCGCAAGCAACGAAGCAACACAGGCAGCAAATGAGTTGAATGCACTGGGTCTATTTGGCGGCACCGGCACAGATGCCAGCGGCAATCCCATTTATGACCTTGACCGGGCACCTACCCGTCAGGAAGCCATCACCATGCTGGTTGGTCTGTTGGGTAAAACGGAAGAAGCAAAAAGCGGAAATTGGAAAATGCCTTTTACAGATGTAGATAACTGGGCAAAGCCCTTTGTGGGCTATGCTTATGCCAACGGACTTGCATCCGGCACATCTGCAACAACCTTCGGTGCGAAGGATACCGTTACAGCTTCTCAGTACCTTTCCTTTGTACTTCGTGTGCAGGGCTACGAAAGCGGTAAAGATTTTCAGTGGAATAAGGCTTGGGAACTTTCTGACCAGATTGGACTGACAGACGGACGCTACGACGAGAATACAAAGGACTTCCTGCGGGGTGATGTTGCTATCATTTCTTTGCAGGCAAATAAAATGATGGAGGTTTTGAAAACAGCACCTTATTGGGGGCTTCCGGAGGATATCAAATTTATCGCTGAACCAAAAACAGATGCTGATTTGGACAACAATATCCTCTACTGCTTCCTGTTTGGTAACTATTCTCTGAATTTTACCAATTTCACAACAAAGCAGATGTCCTTTGACGCTCTGGTACAGACCATCAGAGATAGAGTTTATGCCGTAAGCGATACATACACAGCCCTTGCCGGCCCTTTTAATAATGCCTTTATCGGCTGTGGTGCCGACGATGACAGTATGTTTATCGATTTTCCTCAGGCAACCTTGACCCCTGAAGAAATCTATGAACAGCAGCTCGCCGCTCTGGAAGCCGCACAGGACATTAAAGCATCTCTGCACGCACAGAGTAAGATTACCGACGGAATGAGCGAAAAGGAAATCGCACAGGCATACTATAACTACCTTACCAGCCTCCGTGTAAAACCCGGCGATATCAATGCGGCAAATCCCGGTGGCAGAACCGTAGAATTTGACTCCGCCTATGCTTGCTTGGTAAACAAAAAAGCTGATTGTGTCGGCAGAGCAGCAGCATTCAATCTGCTCATGCATCTGGAGGGTATTTCCGCTCAGGGTGTTACAGGACATATAGCCGGTTCTCCTGCATACGATGGCCATATTTTGAGCAGATTGGTTCTGGATGGCGAAGAATACTTCTGTGACTGGGGCAATAGCTATCCTCTGGAACAGGATATCACTGATTGGTTTACATTCAATGCTGGCTCTCTTGCCGTAGCTCGTACAGCCAAATAATTAAGCTGCATTCACAAACCATTTTTGGCTCTGATTTAGCTGAACAAAAAAAGGAGATTGACTATGGCAGAACAAGTGTTGATTCAATTTCACGTAGATAAAGAATTAGAACAAGAGGTTACAGAGATTTATGAAGCTCTTGGAATAGATTTGCCAACAGCCCTCCGTATGTTTATGGCAAGAAGCAAAATGGTTAAAGGATTACCATTTGAAACAACATTGCCCGAAACAACCATGACACGAACTGAAGCAAAAAAAGCTTTTTCTGATTTAAGAGAGCAAGCCTCCAATATGCCGGAAATGTCTCTCGATGAAATCAATGCCGAGATATCAGCTGCAAGAACAGAAAGAAAAAATAAATTACGATTTATTTTGCAGTAATAGATAGTGCTTCTATGACTGGTTTGCATTCAATGGAGATTCTCTTGCTACAATTCATACTGTCAAATTAAATTTATTATAAAGAATCAAAAACCGAGGTTTTGCATTTTAAATGCAGCCTCGGCTTTTTGATTCTCTTTTCATCATTTGAATATAGTGATAGTCCGTCTATTTGGTATTTTATACAATTTCCGCATTCTCCCGCTGCATTCTTTCTTCAATCGCCTTTTTGATGTATCCATTTACCGTCTCTCCTGCACGGTCTGCAGCAGCCTTGATTTCTTCATATTTTTCTTTTTGCACATCCAATGGAATACGTTTTAAACTCCTTTTTGCATACTCCAAATTGTACTTAACTTTGCTTTCAGGATAATCCATTTTCTCTTCCTCCCCACTCCGTCTCAACCTAAGTCCGTCTCATACGGACTCTTACCTGTATTTTATCACAGATTTCATACAACGTACATAATTATTTCAAAAATACAACGTACGTTGTTGTTTATTGTGTCAATTTACAACGTACGTTGTATTTAGTATAATGTCAGTACAGTAAACAAATCACCCAACTACCGAAAGGAGAGAAAATATATGTCAATAGAATTAAACACAACAATGGAAGATATGAAAAAACGCCTTATGCTGTTATTAAAAGCAATGCGAGAAGAAGAAAATCTCTCTGCTGCTCGCCTGTTCTCCCAGGAGTATTACCAGCAAAAAAGCAAAGTACCGGATTTTCTTTCCCGTGCTTCCCTCTATTACGTTGTAGAAAAGAGACTGCAGGCAACAGTCATTTCTATAAAACGCAATAGATTTATCAACCTTTGTATTTACTGACTCAAAGAAAGGAGCTTTACTATGAAAAAAACGACAGACCTTGAAAAACCCAATGACGTATTCGACCATACAGATGCTTTTTATAACCAAATCGATATGTTGGACGCATATATCGATGAACTGAAGCTTTCTCCCACAGAGAAAGAACAGTTGCTGCTGCATATCATCAACAGCACCGACCGTGCCATCGAAGATGCTTTCCTCGATGGCATCAGGTACACAATTAAAATCGCAAAAAAACTTTGTCCCCCAAAGGAGGTGATGACGGCTTGAAAAAAGAACTGCTCCCCGATATGAAAAACTTTGAAATGCATTCGGAAGAACTTTTTTGCCGCACCAGTGCCCTTGATGCTTGTCTCAAAGAACTTTCTATTCCTGAAAACCAGAAACAGGAGTTCATTGAACGCTTTACCGAAATGATGTACTCTGTTGCCGCAACAGCATTTCTTTCAGGATATCGCTGTGGGCAGAAATTTAATAAATGAAATTACAAAAGGATGTCTTCATAGGGGACATCCTTTCTCTCATTTTGATTTAATACGCATTAGTCTTTAAAACTTGTTAATACGCATTATAATACGTATTAACATAATTTTATGAAAACTAATAAAAACAAATATTTTTCAATAAAATTTTTAAAAATGATTGACATAAATAAAAATGTATGCTATTATCAAACCATAAAAGATTAATCCTGCCTAAGACTATTTATTAAGAGATTAAACACCGAGATTTCAGAAATGATATCTCGGTGTTTTTTTATTTTCAATTTTGAGATAGGCCCCTCCGCCTAAATAACATTTTCGTGTTCGACCTTATGGGTCCATTTTCCAAATCTATAAAAACTTCTATTTTCGACGGATTTTTATATCCAGCTATCAAAAGATTTTTCATTTTTAAAACTATTCCAAATCTTCGATAATAAATTTTCTCGTATTGTTCGATGGCATCCTGCCAAATTTTTAATCTGAATTGAAAAAATTTGAAAAAAAACAGAAGAATCTCTGATTAACGGTTACCCCACGTCTGGGGTAACCTGTTAACTTCCCCGTTTAGGTGCAAAACAGGGATTTAACAGGGGACAAATTTGAAAAAAGAAGAAAAAGAATTACTTTATTTCGTTTTGGGCAAAATCAGCCCACTGCACCAACCTCGGGCCTCCGGTTACTCTTCCGTAAAAAGTTAAACTGGCCCATAGAACTTACCTTTGGCGTCGGCGGGACGTTAAGCCGTACTGTTACTTGTTACTCGTTTATTATCAGGAGGTATTTTTATGTCGAGGATTCCTTATATTTCCGTTGCGCTTCGCCGCAGATTAACTGCCATGTATTGTCCCGGCGAAAGCATAAAAACACATAAAGACGAAACCAAACATCTACGTGCAGAATATAAAAAGAAACTTATTCTGCAAGGCTACAGCAAAGGGGATGCCAATAAACTGTCCCTCAGTATTTGTAGCTATAAAAACAAAATATTCTCTAGAAGTACCCTGAATTGCTATTTTAAGGCCGTAGACAGCTTTCAGCAGTTTTGTCTGGAAACGCTTGGCAGCAAACGTATTTCCCCCGAAGAAGCTTCTTTACATATTCAGGAATTCGTGAACTGGAATATAGAAAAAGGTTTTACTTCTCAAACCATTTACACACGTCTTTCCGGTGTGTGTAAAGCATTGGGATTAAACATCAGCGATTACGAAAAGCCGAAACGGCACTACACAGATGTTGTACGCAGCACAAGACCTGCAAAAAATGACACATACAACAGTGTTCGTGCAAAAAAAGCATTGCGGGCCAATAGAATTATAGGCTTACGTCGTGCAGAGCTTTGTACCTTAGCGTTGAAAGATATTCATTTTATTTCCGATACATGTGTGGAAATCCATACAATTGGCAAAGGGAAAAAACATAATATCAATCTTATCAGCAATCCTGACGAGATTGCAGAACTGAAAGAAATGATTGAGGATGCAAAAAGAAATGGGCTGGAATACCTTTTAAGCAAAGACGAAACAAGAAATGATGCCGACCTGCATCACGAAAGAGCAAAAAAAGCAATTAGTGTATACAATTCGGTTTGCGATGATATGGCAGCTCATCCTGAACGCCGTGCATATTATCAAAACGAAATTCTCCGTGTTTTTGCTGAAAACGGAAAAACATTGCGTGAAAACTTAGACTCTCCCTATCGCTGCCGGGGGAAAAATCGTGAAAAATTGGAAGAGTTAGGAAAACCAACTGTATTTGACAGGGTCGCTGTGCTTTATGTCAGCTGCACGGTAACCAACCATTTTCGCAGCGATACTACGGTCCAGCACTACCTTATTAAATAGATTTATTCCCGTCTTATCCACATCACGGATAGCCTTGGGGAAGGGCCGCTTCCCCACTTATTTTCATTCGGAAAGGATAAAAAATCATGAAATACACATACCTGAAAAGCTTTAAACTTTATACTATTTCTGACCTTCAGAACATCTTAAAAATCAGCCGCAGCTTTGCCTATAAACTGGTCAACAGCGGCGAAATCAAATGCGTCCGTATCCATCGTCTGCTCCGTATTACCCCCTGGGCGTTAGAAGAATACATGAAATCCCTTTCTTCCGAAGATGCACAGGCACAGATGGATGCAGTCAAAGCCTATTTCTGTGATTCCGTACAGTATTACACTATACAGGAATTGCAGGAAATTCTGCAGATTGGTGACTCTTTTACCCGCCAACTGCTGCGGGACAGCGAACTGAAGGGAAAACGTATCCGCCAGGAAACCCGTATTTCTTCTGACTCACTGTTTCAATTTATATCATCACACGAACATTAATTGTAGTTGAATAGATTTCCCTGCCTTTTTAAGTGTTCTATCGGAGTGTACATAAATCTAAAAACTTAAAATTTCTATAAGATTATGCATCTATGTTGAAAATCCGCTCTGCAACGATTACAATATTCCTTAAACAAGGCAGGCCTCTATTCTTCGAAAGGAGAATGCAATATGACAGGAAGCCTGCAAGTGAAAAATGGTATATACTATACCGTCCTGAATATTAAGGAAAAGAACGGCAAATACAAAAAGAAATGGCAAACCACAGGTCTGCCCGTAAAAGGCAACAAAAGAAAAGCTGAGGAGATTTTGCGTCAGCGTATTGCGGAATATGAAACCAATATGCTACAAATGCCGAAAAATCTAACCTTTGCCGAGTGGATGCGTATCACTGTGGAGGATAAAAAAAGGACAGTGGCACCGACTACCTATAGTGGGTATTGTGATATGGTTCGGCTGCACATTGCCCCTTATTTCGAGGAAAGAGATGTTCTCCTGACTGATTTGACAGCAGGAGCATTGGAAGCCTATTATCTTCAAAAGTTAGAAGATGGACTTTCTCCCAATACGATTCTCAAACATCACGCACTGATTCATACCGCTTTAAAAAAAGCATTGAAGTTGGAATATGTTCAGAAAAATGTTGCGGAACTGGCGGATAAACCCAAAAAAGTGAAAAAGGATATACCCGCTCCTTATAATGAAGCTGAGTTGATACAGCTTTTGCATGTATTTCAGGAGGATGTACTTTTCTATGTGGTATGCGTTGCCGTCATTTTCGGTTTACGCCGTTCTGAAATTCTCGGTTTACGCTGGGACCGTATTGACTTGGTCAATGGTATCATGCGTATTGACACAACTGCATTACGCTGTACGGAGGATGGAAAAGTTGTTACCCAAATCTGTGATACGACCAAAACAGAATCCAGTTACCGTGAGTTTCAATTAACGGAAAAAGAAATTCTTTTATTCCAAGAGTTGAAGGAAAGACAGGAAGAATATCGTCGCTTTTTCAAAAAGGATTACTCCGAGAAGGATGCCGATTATGTTTTCCTGGATGAAAAAGGAATTCTGCTGCAGCCGGATTTTGTGACACATCATTTTAAAAATGTACTGCGCAAAAACAATTTGCGTGAAATCCGTTTCCACGACCTGCGCCATAGCTGTGCTACATTTCTTTTGTATTCCGATTTTCATTTGAAGGATATACAGGAATGGCTGGGACATGCCCAGTATCAGTTTACGGCGGATACCTATATCCACGCAGATAATAGCATGAAACGGAAAATGGCAGAGAGAATGGATAAGCTTCTTCCCGATGTATCATAAGGGTTGTTAGAAAAATGTTAGAAATGAAGAAAAAACGAAATCAAACGCAAAAAAAGAATTCCTTGAAAACGTTGAAATTTCAAGGAATTCTGAGGATTGCGGAGACAGGATTTGAACCTGCGACCTCCGGGTTATGAGCCCGACGAGCTACCGGACTGCTCTACTCCGCGTCAATATAAGTTTTTCTTATCACTGCATATAATTATAGCGCAGAGAAAGCCATTTGTCAAACAAAAATCCTTTCTCTGCCTATTCATTTTGCTTATATCAGATGCCATCCTTAAATTTTGTTTCCAATTTTTCCTTCCGTTCCTTCCAATCGGGCATCAGCTGCCCCATCAAATCATAAAAGGATTTACCGTGATTGGGATAGCGAAAATGGAGCAATTCATGGAGAATCACCTGCTCGATGCACCCTTCTTCCGCCTTCATCAACTGTAGGTTCAGGCGGATGGATTTGCCTGTGGTAGTACAGCTTCCCCAGATGCTTTTCATATTACGGATTTTGATTTCCGGTCTTGTTATATGATATTCTTTCACCATTGGATAAATTCTATCCATAATTTCTTCAAATTTTTCCTTCGCCTGCCCTTTCAGCCAATTCAGATAGATTTCCTTCAGTAGTTCATCCTTCATTTTGGGCGCAAACAGGCAGATGGTATCCCCCTCAAGGAAAACACCCTTTTCGCCCCGTTCCAAAACCAAACGATAGGGCTTTCCCAGATAATAAACGGTTTTTCCATCATACAGGCTGCCGACGGGCAATCCGCTTTTAATTTTTTCAATCTCCGCCAAGTGGGTGATAATCCAAAAGGCCTTGGACTGCACAAATTCATCAATGACGGCAAAGGGGACATTTTTCCCTGCGGAAACCACCACTTTCCCATATTTATTTACCCGCAGATTGATATATTTCACGTTTTTGCGGGTCAATTCATATTCAATTTCTATGCCCTCATATTGGACCGTATGCAAAGACATCCCAAGCCCTCTCTCTCAAATTTTTTATTTTTTTATTTTACACGCTCCCCCCGAAAAAGTCTATACCCGAAAAAGCAACTTTCCTTTTCCCGACAAAAACGGCAAAACCCTTTCAGATTTTGCCGTTTCACATCTCTCCTTATTCTGTTGCTTCTTTTCGGTTTAAAATTTCCATAAATTCTTCCCCGGTGATGGTTTCCTTTTCCAGCAGATATCCAGCAATCTCATCCAGTTTCCCCATATTTTCCCGAATGATTTCCACTGCCTTATCGTGGGCCTGTTTCACCACTTCGATGACAGCGGCATCAATCTTTGCTGCTGTTTCATTGGAGCAGGCCAGGGAAGTATCCCCGCCCAGATACTGATTAGTCACCGTTTCCAGTGCCACCATACCAAATTCGTCGCTCATGCCATAGCGGGTAATCATCCCTCTTGCAAGGCGGGTGGCCTGCTCGATATCATTAGAGGCACCCGTTGTAATGGAGCCAAACTTCAATTCCTCCGCCACACGACCCCCAGTGAATGTGGCGATTTTATTGAAAATCTCTTCTTTATTCATCAGGAATTTTTCTCCTTCATCCACCTGCAGGGTATAGCCCAAGGCACCGCTGGTTCTGGGGATAATGGTAATCTTTTGCACAGGTGCGGAATTTTTCTGTTTTGCTGCCACCAAAGCGTGACCTACCTCGTGGTAAGCGATAATCTGCTTTTCTTCGGGAGAGATCACTGCGCCCTTCCGCTGATAGCCCGCCAGAATCACTTCTACGCTTTCCATCAAGTCGTTCTGGTTCACCTTGCTACGACCCATGCGCACCGCCCGCAGGGCTGCTTCGTTGACGATATTCGCCAACTCTGCCCCCGATGCACCGGAGGTTGCTCTGGCAATGGCATCGAAATCAATAGCATCTTCCATTTTGATTTTTTCTGCGTGGACTTTCAGAATGGCTTCTCTGCCTTTCAGGTCAGGCAGCTCTACGGGAATTCTTCTGTCGAAACGACCGGGACGCAGCAGCGCCTTATCCAAGGTTTCCGGTCTGTTGGTGGCAGCCAGAATGACAACGCCCTTCTGCCCGTCAAAACCGTCCATTTCCGTCAACAACTGGTTCAAGGTCTGTTCCCGTTCATCGTTGCCGCCCATGCCGTTGCCGTCACGCTTTTTGCCGATGGTATCAATTTCGTCGATGAATACGATACAGGGTGCCTTTTCATTGGCCTGCTTGAACAGGTCGCGAACCTTCGCCGCCCCCATACCAACGAACATTTCCACAAATTCGGAACCGGAAATGGAGAAGAAGGGCACATTGGCTTCCCCCGCAACTGCCTGTGCCAGCAGGGTTTTGCCTGTACCGGGAGGGCCTACCAGCAGGGCACCCTTGGGCATCTTCGCCCCCACTTCCGTATATTTCTGGGGATTATGCAGGAAATCGACGATTTCGTTCAGAGCCTCTTTCGCTTCATCCTGTCCCGCAACGTCCTTAAAGGTTTTGCCCGTCTGGGCTTTCACATATATCTTGGCATTGGCTTTCCCGAAGGACATGGCATTGCCGCCAATACCACCCATCTTGCTCATGGCCTTTTTCATCACAAACTGCCACAGTAGGAAGAACACCACAAACATAATCAGGCTGCTGACCCATGGTGATACCTCCTTGGGCTTGACCTCGCCAAAGGAAGCCCCCGCCGTATACAGCCGTTCTACCAACTGAGGGTCATCCATACGAACGGTGGAATAGACCTTCGGGGTCTGCTGAGCAAAAATCTGGGTCTGTTCTCCCGCTTGGGGTTCATCCTTCAGGAAGAAATAGATCACATCTTCGTTGATCTCCGCCTGAGAGATGTTTTTGTTATTCATTTCCGTCAGGAATACATCATAATTGACCTGCTCTACGGCATTTTTTGCAATATTGGGCAGGAAGAACATATTGATGAAGCCCATCACCAAAAGGGCGATCAGCCAATAATACATCAATGGTCTCCTTTGATTTTTCATATCCATATCGATCCAACTCTCTTTCCGGTTTTCCATTACACTTTTATTCTATTATGTAAGCGAAGGGAATTTCCCTTCGATCATACACAGTATAGCAAGGAAATATATGCAAATTTGAAACGAATTGTAAACGTTTGATGAACATTGGAGAATTATTCCTCTTTTTCTTTGCGGATATGGGCACCGATGGCCCGCAGCTTTTCATCGATTTTGTGATAACCCCGTTCAATATGGTAAATATCGCTGATTTCAGTTTCACCTTTGGCTGCTAAAGCGGAAAGGATCAACGCCGCCCCCGCCCGCAGGTCTGTAGCCTTCACCTTCGTTCCCGTCAGGATATCCACCCCTTCAATGACGGCACTGCGGCTGTCTATCTTGATATCCGCCCCCATCCGCTGCAGCTCCCCCGCATGGATAAAGCGATTTTCAAAGACCGTTTCCGTAATGACACTGGTTCCCTTTGCCACCGTCATCAGGCTCATAAAGGGTGCCTGCATATCCGTTGGGAAGCCGGGAAAGGGCATGGTTTTGACTTGGACGGGATGGAGCTTTCCCTTGCGGTAGACCCGCAAGCCCTCTTCCGTCATTTCTGTTTTTACGTTGCACTCCGCCAGCTTTGCAATGACAGGCTTCAAATGCTCCTCCTGCACGTTTTCCAAAAGGATATCTCCGCCGGTGATCGCTGCCGCTGTCATAAAGGTGCCTGCTTCGATACGGTCGGGGATGACGGTATGGGTGGCACCATGGAGTTCTTTCACACCATGGATGGTGATAGTATCGGTACCGTCTCCTTCCACGTCGGCTCCCATCTCCCGCAGAAAATCCGCCAGATCGCAGATTTCCGGCTCTGCCGCCGCATTTTCGATGACGGTTTTGCCCTTTGCCAAAACCGCCGCCAACAGGATATTTTCCGTGGCTCCCACGCTGGGAAAATCCAGATAGATTTCGCCGCCCTTGAGATTTTTCACCTGCAGCTCCACCACCCCATGCTCCTGCTTATTTTTTGCCCCCATGACCTGAAAGCCCTTCAAATGGAGGTTGATGGGTCTGCTTCCAATCTGGCATCCTCCGGGCAAAGGCAGACGGGCGCAGCCGCACCGCCCCAACAATGCCCCCGCCACCAGAAAAGATGCCCGCATCTTCCGCGCCATTTCGTATAATCCTTCCACGCTGGCGATCTCTGCCGCCTGCACCCGCATGATCTCCTTTTCCTCATCAAAAAACACCCGCGCCCCCAATTCCTGCAGCAGCTCCGCCATATACTGCACATCGGAAAGGGGCGGCACATTGCGGATCTCACAAACCTCCCGTGTCAGCAAACACGCCGCCAATATGGGCAAAACGGCATTTTTTGCCCCGCTGATCTTTACTTTGCCCCGCAGACCTTCGCCCGTTCCCTCAATGATAAATTTTTCCATCCCACATCCCTCGCATCCTAAAAAATTTGCTGAAAGTAGTATGCCCGCAGAAAGAAAAGTAAGTCCCGCAAGAAATAAGAAAGTGAACGAAAAATTGTCAAATCAAGGAAAATTTTTGATAAAAAATCAGGCTTTACAGATGGGAAGGATGATAGTATAATAATAGCACTGGAGGAAAGACTTCGCGAAAGGAGCGAAGAAAAGACTTCGAATCCTATGGATTCTCGGTCGTTTGCTTTGCAAATAAGATATGAAATATATTTTTACACCCTGCGGATGTAGTTTATCGGTAGAATGAAAGCTTCCCAAGCTTTAGAGGCGGGTTCGACTCCCGTCATCCGCTTTTGCCCCTTGTTTTGCAAGGGGCTTTTTTCATGCTTGAATTGTCAAGTCAAACGCAACGATACAGAAAAATAAACCTCATAAGGGGT
>CAMBLO010000004.1 GCA_945868505.1 uncultured Clostridia bacterium
CCCAACAGCACAGAGCCCCGCAACGATATCATTCAGGCGGTGGAATTGGGCAGTGCCGATGCCATGAAGGCCTTTTGTCAAGGGATTCAGGCAGCGGCTCCCGTGGACAGCTACCTGACCCCTGTGCCTTATGCCATGCCCGGTTATAACTGTGATGTTATCATGGCGGCAGGTGCTTTCATTCAGGGTTCTTCTATCGAACTGAGTGCCGATGGCCCCATCAGAGAGCCTTATTCCGTATATTTTCAAGGGGGACTCACATGGTTCCATGCCAAAACAGGTATTTTGATGAGCTTGCAGAAGCTTTACGAAGCAGGCTTGGTTGAACTGAAAAAATAAGAAAATAGGTCAGTCGAAGGACTGACTTATCTTTTGCTGAAAAAGAAATACGTCTGCCAAAGATTTTCTTCTTTTCAAACTAAGGGCTATGTAAGGGTTTTTTGGAAAAGCTGTTTCAGCGTAGAGCGGTCCAAGCAGCCCAAGGCCAGCAGGAACAAAAGATACAGCACGCCCATACCGCAGAGAGAACCCAAAAACAGCAATTTGGAAGGCTGGGAAATGCGGATAACGTATTTTACCAAAAGCCCCGCCGCTGCCCCTGCCAACAAGGGCTTTAAGAAGCAATTATATAAGGAAGGAAAAACTCCTGTCCGTTGATAAAGCTGCCCCAAAGATAACCCAACGTTGCAGAGCAGGCTCAGAAACCATCCTGCAAGAAAAGCAGGCACACCATAGCGAGGCATGAAGCACCAGATTACGGCAATGGTGATGAGAGATGACAGAATATTGCTCCAAAAAAGAAAAAACTGTTCTCCTAAACCATTGAGAAGCCCATGCAAGGTAGTTTGTGCATAAAGCAAGGGACAGAGAAAGGCGAGGGGAAACAGGACTTGCCCCAAGGCTGCCCGATTATAAACCACATAACAAATCTCCTTTGGAAATACCGCAAACAATGCCGCTGCGCCGAATCCAATGATGGAAGTAAATAAAAATGTGGCGGAAACTGTTTTGCTGATGCGCATATCCTGCTGCACGGCGCAGGCTTCGGAAATTTCCGGTACGAGGGAAACGGAAGCCGCCATCAGGCAGGCGGAGGGCAGCAGAATCAGGGGCATTGCCATCCCTGTCAGTTCGCCGTATGTAGAAAGGGCCTGTACGGTATTCTGTCCATGAAGCTGTAATTGGCGGGGGATTAAGATATTTTCTACCGTGGAAAGTAGGGCAGTGGCAATTCTTGTGGCGGAAAGAGGCACTGCCATAGTCAGTATCATTGCCAGAACAGCGGAAGAAGATAGGGTTGGCTTTCGGATAAGCTTACGTTTTCGCTTAAAGCGGAAATAGTTCCATAGGGTAAAGCCGCAGGAAAGACATTCTCCCAGCAAGATACCTGCCACAGCGGCACAACAGGCATAGGTCAGCCCCAAAGGGACGAAAATGCCTGCCAGAAGATAAATCGTCACGATACGGGCAGTCTGTTCCAAAACCTGAGAAACAGCAGGGATGAGGGTTTCCTGCATTCCTAAAAAGAAGCCCCGCAGACAGGAGCCTGCCGCCATGAAAGGCACAGCAAGAGCCAACAGGCGCAGGGGCAAAGCAGTACGGCTGTCATCCAGAAAGGCTGAACCAATGTTTTCTGCACCGAAAAGCAGGATACCGCTGACGCATAAGCTGATTCCTAAAGAAAGGCAGACAGCCTGCTTCACAATGCGACCGATATTTCCGTTTTGCCCACGGATATGCTCTTGGGCTGTCAGGCGGGAAATGGTGGTGGTAAACCCGGCGGAGGTGATGCTCCATGCAAGGGAATAGATGGGTAAAATCAGCTGATACAGCCCCATGCCTTCTGCACCGATGGTGTTTGACATGAAAACACGATAGAAAAACCCCATGCATTTGGTGATGAAGTTGGCTGCAGTCAGGATAAGAGTTCCGGTGATGATGGTTTTTCGGCTCATTGGTATACCTCTGGTATCTGTTCCTTCCATATATATGAAACGGGCCGACGAAATAGACGAGGGGGGCAGGCTGAACAAAAGTAACGTTACAGGGATGGGCTGAGCAGGAAAAAAGAGGTAGATGCTTTGTATATGAACCATGAAAAAACGGGAAAAAAAGCTGTTTTCCTCGTAATATCAGATATAATGAAATTTTATAATGCTGCGATAAAAAATTTTATCGAAATATATTGACAACATTTTATCAACGCGATATAATCTAACCACAAACTGCATAAAGCCAGACGAAGTATAAGGGAGATTTCTCGTGTTTTACACAAAATGTTGAGAAAACCGATGGAGCAATTCAGAGAAAGAGCCGATTTCTGAAGAAACTTTCAGGTACAAATACCTTTTACAGATGGAACTCTGGAAAGTGCTTGGCTTTGCCAAAGCCGCCGTAGAAGTAAAGCTTTCAGGCTAGAGATACAGAGGATATACAGGCAGAATATGATCGATTTGATATTTGCTGTATATCTTTTTTTATGTAAGCTTTTTGGTGTTTTTTGGCAAAAATGTTAAAAGGAGGAAAGAAAATGAGCAATAACACAGAAATGAAAAAGGAACTGGGTATGTTTACTGCTATGACAACAGTAGTAGGCTGCGTTATCGGTTCCGGCGTATTCTTCAAACCCACAGCTATGTATACAGCTACAGGCGGCGCACCCGGTCTGGCAATCGTTGCATGGATTATCACATCCCTGATGTGCCTTTGCGCAGCAATGACATTTGCGGAAATTGCAATTCTGATGCCTGAAACAGGCGGTATGCCCGTATACCTGAAGAGAGTATTCGGTGAAAAAGTTGGTTACCTGTGCGGTTGGATGCAGACAGTTGTATTCTATCCCGGTCTGGTAGCTGCTCTGGCAGTTGCAGTTGCAAACCAGGCAAAGCTGTTTATCGGCGATGGTATGGTTATTCCTGTTGCATTTGCATGTATCATCATTATGGTTGCCCTGAACTGCATGGGTGCTAAAGTTGGTGGCGTAGCACAGAACCTCTTTACAGTAGCAAAACTGATTCCTCTGGTACTGATTATGATTTTCGGTTTCATCAGAGGGGAAGGCAACCCCATCTTCGATCCTATGTTGGCAGATGGTCTGTCCATGGGTTCTGTTCTGGGTCAGTTGATGATCGCTGTTCTGTTCGCATTCGAAGGCTGGACAAACGTAGGTGCGATCGCTGGTGAAATGAAAGACCCCGGCAAAGATCTGCCCAAGGCTATCGTTGGCGGCGTAGCTCTGATCATGGCTGTTTATATCATCATCAACCTGGCTTACCTGTGGGTACTGCCCGCTGATGTTATGATGAATCTGGAATCTCCTGCATCTGCAGTAGCGATGGAAATCTTTGGTGAAACTGGTGGTAAACTGGTATCTGTTGGTATCATGATCTCCGCTGGTGGTGCTTGTAACGGTTTCATTTTGTCCGGTTCCCGTACAGCTCTGTATATGGCTTCTCAGGGTGACCTGCCCGCAAGCAAAACTCTGTCCAAAATCTCTGGTACAGGCGTTCCTGTAAACTGCATCTTCCTGATCGGTGTGCTGGGTGCGATTTATGCTCTGACAGGTCAGTTTGACCTGCTGACAAACCTGGGCACATTCGTAGGCTGGGTATTCTACACACTGACATTTGCAGCTGTTATGGTTTATAGAAAACAGGCTCCTGATGTAAAACGTACTTACAAAGTTCCTGCATACCCTGTAATCCCTCTGATCGCTATTATCTCTGGTCTGTATGTACTGATCAACCAGCTGTTCATGGCTGGCTCTGCTTCCAGAATGATCGCTGTTGGCGGTATCGTGCTGGTACTGATCGGTCTGCCCGTACGTGCTATCTTCGCAAAGAAGAAATAATTGAATCATCGAAAGAAGCGCATGGAAATCTTGTTTCATAATTGAAAAATGTTTGCTTCATATTATAATTTCCCTGAAAAGGCGTACCGTTTGGTACGCCTTTTCTTGTCATAGAAGCCGTTGTCAACGGGGAAAGACTGGAAAATCAGGATAAAAGCTACCAATTCCTCTTTTTGAACAAAAGAAAAAAGAATCAAAATTTGTTTAGATTCTCAAAAAACTTCTGATTTGAAGAATATAAAATATACTGATTGCACAACGGAATTGGGAATGTTAAGAAAATATTAGGAAATAAATCGTGAGATAGCACTAATAGTCTTGACAATTTTCCTGTATTCATTGATAATATATTATGTTGGGCTATATGAGAGTGCCTTATACTGTGTAAATTTTCGACAAAAACGGAGGATATTCCACATCCCATGATTTTGTCTATACACGGCATGGCATTGTCATAAAACAGATGAAAAATAAATGCTTGCGCGGGAAGGATGGTTCAATGTATTTATTATTATTACTGCTGTGGCTGATCTTCAATGGCAGAGTAACGCTGGAAGTGTTCCTCTTCGGTGTAGTGATCTGCGGCTGGCTGTACTGGTTCATTTGTAAACATATGGACTATAGCTTTCAGACAGAGCTGAGGCTGGCGAAAAAGATTCCTCTCTATCTGAAATATGCGATCGTTCTGGTTTGGGAAATTTTCAAAGCGAATGTTGATGTAATCAAGATCGTACTTTCTCCCAACAAAAAGGAAATCGAACCTGCAATCGTTCATTTCCATACAGATCTGAAGAGCGAAGCGGCTCAGGTTGCATTGGCAAACTCTATCACACTGACACCCGGCACCTACACAGTGCAGCTGGAAAACGGCGATTATGCCATCCAGGCATTGGATAAGAATAAATTCGGGGAAGGTCTGGATGAGTCCGTTTTTGTAAAGCAGCTGAGAAAGTTGGAGGGATAAGAGTATGAGTGATACGATGCGCTTTATTTTAGAGATCGCCATGTTCGTGCTGGCTTGCGGCATGGTTCTGGCGTTTATCCGCGCGGTGAAGGGTCCTCGTTACACAGACCGTATCGTGGCGATCAATATGATCGGCACCATGACAACGACAACGATCGGTATCCTTTCCGCTTATCTGGGCGAAACAGCATTGGTAGACGTATCTTTGGTCTATTCTCTGCTGAGTTTTCTGGCGGTTGTGGTTATGTGCCACGTAGTTACACTGCATCATAAAGGTCGTCTGCAGTTCCTGAGCAGAAAAGAGAAGGAGGCGAAGGAAGAATGTCAGTAAGAGAAATCGTTGCAGCTGTTTGCATCATCATTGGGCTGTTTGTGTTCCTTTGCTCCATTTTGGGCGTATATCGCTTCAAATATGTTATGAACAGAATACATGCAGCGGCTTTGGGCGATACCATGGGTATCTTTTTTGTAGTACTGGGTCTTTTGATCTTAGGGCAGGATATTTTCCATATGGCAAAATATGTCCTGATCATCCTGTTCTTCTGGCTGTCCAGCCCTATTGCGACACACATGATCGCAAAAGTAGAACTTTTGACCAATAAAGATTGTGAAGAAAGGATGAAGGACAGATGAGTGATTTTAGTATTATGATCCAGATGATTCTGGTCGTATTTCTGATCGCCAGTGCCATCGGGGTATCTGTAACAAGAAACCTTTTCATGGCAGTTATCGTTTTCATGGGCTATAGTTCCGTAATGGCGATCGTTTGGCTCTTTTTGGAATCTCCTGACTTGGCGATCACAGAAGCAGCCGTTGGTGCTGGTATCGACACGGTGCTGTTCTTCCTGACACTGAAGAAGGTACACGCACTGAAAGGCACAAGGGAGGGTTGATGGAATGAGCGAAAATAAATCCTTCTGGCAGAGATTGAAAAGCTGGATCGATGGTGAGGAGATCCTCATTGATGCGGATAAGTATATCTCCACCAGAGAAAGAAAAGAAAGAGTGTCTTATGAAAAGGCAGTCTCCATGGAACGTCTCCGTTCCAACTCCACATTGTATCGCGTCCTGTGCGTAGCAATTACAGTGATATTCATTGCAGTTATGCTGCGGGTAGTTATCGATCTGCCCATGTTCGGTGACCCCAACGGTGTTACAGTCAACGAAGTGGGACAGAGGTATCTGGAACAGGGGATTGAAGAAACCGGCGCCATTAACTTTGTAGCCGGCATGATTTTGGACTATCGTGCATTCGATACCTTCGGCGAATCCAACGTATTGTTCATGGCGGTTATTGCTGTACTGATGCTGCTGCAGAGAGATAAGAAAAATACCAGCGCAGCAGAAGATCAGGAAATGGCGGAAGATGAAGTATTCGATTCTCAAGATTCTAAGCTAATCCTGAAAAAGGGTGCGAAATGTTTGGCGCCTGTGGTTATCCTGTATGGTATCTATGTTGTATTGAATGGTCACCTGTCTCCCGGCGGCGGTTTCTCCGGCGGTTCCATCATCGGTGCCGGTCTGATTCTATATTCCGCAGCCAATGGACAGAAAAAGATGCAGACCTTCTTTACCATCAAAACATTGACAAGAATCAGTGTTGCGTGTCTGCTGACCTACTGCGGCTGTAAGAGCTATTCCTTCTTTACAGGTGCCAACCATGTTGGCTGGGAAATCCCGAAAGGTACCCCCGGCGCAATTTTGAGCTCCGGCTTTATCCTGCCTCTGAATATCTGTGTAGGTTTGGTCGTTGCTTGTACGATGTATGGATTCTATGCGTTATTTACAAAAGGAGAAGTCTGATTATGAGTCATCTGTTGACAAATTATTATGAAGCAGCTTCGGTCATCCTCTTTGGCATTGGATTCATGAATCTGCTTCTGCAAAACAATCTGATTAAAAAGTTTATTGGTTTAAATATCATGGATACGGCTACCTATCTTTTCTTGGCAGCCAAGGGGTATGTTTTTGGCAGGGTAGCACCTATCCTGACAAATGGGATCATTGATAAGGATTACTATATCAACCCCATCCCTGCAGGTCTGGTACTGACAGGTATCGTAGTATCCGTAAGTGTGACTGCGTTCTCTCTTGCTTTGGTTCTGAGATTGTATAAGCATTACAACTCTCTGAACATGGACGAGATCCTGCGGATGATGAGAGAGGAGGAAGGGGAATAATATGGAGCATCATTTGAATTTAGTACATAATATACCTTTCTTCAGCATCTTCTTTGCGATGTTCTGCGGTATCATCACACCATTGATTAAAAACGGCCGCACCGCCCGCCGTCTCCATGGCTTTATGGTTCTGCTGATCGGTGCGCTGTCCGTGGTTCTGCTGGTAAATGTTACCCAGAATGGGGAAGCCTTCACATTTATGATGGGTCACTTCCCTGCGCCTTGGGGCAACGAGCTGCGTGTTGGTCCTTTGGAAGCGCTGCTGGCAGTATTGGTTAGCGTAGTTATGTTCCTGACAATCACCGGCGGCAGCGATATCATCTTCAAAGAGATCGTTCCTGAAAAACAGAATCTCTATTTCATCATGCTGAACGCTACCTTTGGCGCGATGCTGGCGATGACCTATACAAACGATATCTTCACAGGATACGTTTTCATCGAAATTCTGACCATTGCATCCTGCACACTGATTTTAGCAAAAGGTACAAAACAGTCTATCGTAGGTACCACCCATTATCTGGTATTCGGCTGTATGGGTTCCGGTCTGTTCCTGCTGGGCGTATGTATCCTGTATGGTATCACAGGCCATCTGCTGTTCCCTCAGATCAAAGAGGGGGTTGCAGCCCTGATGGCAACAGGCGATTATCATTTTGCGCTGATGATCGTAGTTAGCCTGATGTTCGTTGGTCTGGGCATCAAGAGCGCACTGTTCCCGTTCCATTCCGCACTGCCTACTGCTTACGGTTCCACTATGACAACCTCCAGCGGTATCCTCTCCGGTCTGGTTCTGAAGGCTTATGTCATTCTGGCAATCAAGCTGACCTTTGAAGTATTCACAGTGCAGACATTGGTGGAATTGAAAATTGCGGACGTTATGTTCGTTTTGGGTGTCCTTGGCATGGTCATGGGTTCCGTTTATGCCGTGCGGGAAAGCCGCATGAAACGAATGTTGGCTTATTCCTCTGTGGCGCAGATCGGCTATATCTTCATGGGTATCGGTCTGGGTTCTGTGGCTGGTATGCTGGCAGCATGCTTCCATGTATTTGCCCATGCGGTAACAAAATCTATGCTGTTCGTATGCTGCGGTGCTTTCATTGAAGACGCAGGCGGCAAAGAACAGCTGGAAAACCTGAAAGGTGCAGCCCACAGAAATCCTCTGGCGGGTATTGGCTTTACAGTTGGCGCTCTGTCTATGATTGGTGTGCCTCTGTTTGCAGGCTTTATTTCCAAGCTGTACTTCGCAATGGCTGCTGTGGAAATGACAGGGCCGAGACTGGTACTGGTGCTGGCGGCTCTGGCGATTTCTATGATCCTGAATGCCATGTATTTCCTGCCTTCCGTTATCGCTATTTGGACTCGTCCAAAAGAAGATGGAGAAGGGGCTTCCAAACGAGCTCAGATTTCTTCTACATTCGCTCTGGCGATGGTATTGTTTATCGTAGTCAACCTGGTATTGGGTATCGGTTATCGTCCTTTTATTGATGTGATGAAACTGGGTATCGAATTGATCCAGATGACATTGTGATGAGAGAATGAGGTGAGAAAAATATGAGCGGAACTGTACTTTTGCTGCTCCCGATGATTTTACCTTTTATTTTCGGTCTCATCATTGGCTTCCAGAAGGAAGAAAAGCAGCGCAACACTTTAGTTTTTATCGCAACGGCCATCGAAGCCGGTCTGGTGTGGTATCTGTGCATGGGGGATCATTCCTTCCTGCTGTGGCAGATTACAGACCGTCTTTCCCTTGCGTATCATACGGACGGTCTGGCAAAATTCTTTGCCTGCCTGATCAGCACCATCTGGCTGATCGCGGCAGTATTCTCCATGGAATATATGAAACATGAACATAAGCCCGAACGCTTCTTCATGTTCTATACCTTCTCTCTGGGGGCATTGATGAGCCTGTGCTTCTCCGAAAATATGATGACATTATATCTGTCCTATGAATTTATGACCATTCTGACAGCTCCTCTGGTTATCCATACCGGTACACCGGAAGCAGTCCGTGCTGGTCTGAAATATCTGGGCTATTCCTTCTTTGGCGCAGGTCTGGGTCTGATGGGCTTCTTCTTCCTGAATACCTACTGCGAAACAACCTCCTTTGTTGCCGGCGGTACCTTGGATATGGCATTGGTAGCAGGAAATGAAAACCTGATGCTTATCGTGTTCTTCCTGATGGCTCTGGGCTTTGGCTGTAAGGCGGGTATGTTCCCCCTGCACGCTTGGCTGCCCACGGCTCACCCGGTAGCACCTTCCCCTGCATCCGCAGTCCTTTCCGGTATCATCACAAAGGGCGGCGTCATTGCCATCATTCGTGTGACATATTATCTGTTCGGCGTGGATTTCCTGCGTGGTACATGGGCGCAGACAGCACTGCTGGTTCTCTCCATCGTGACCATCTTCATGGGTTCCATGCTGGCTTATAAAGAAAAACTGCTGAAAAGAAGACTGGCATATTCCACCGTTTCCAACGTTTCCTACGTTGTATTCGGTTTGATGCTGATGTGCCCCGCAGGCTTCATGGGCGCACTGCTGCAGGTAGTTTTCCACGCAGTGGCAAAGAACATCCTGTTCCTTTGCGCCGGTGCCATCATCTACAAAACCCACAAAACCTTCGTTTACGAATTGAAGGGGATTGGTAAGGAAATGCCTATCGTTATGTGGACATTCGCTTTAGCGTCCCTGTCCCTGATCGGTATTCCTCCCACCAGTGGTTTTGTCAGCAAATGGTATCTGGCACAGGGCGGTTTGATGCCTGAAGCAGGTGTTCTGGGGCTGGTTGGCGTAGCAATTCTGATGGTCAGCGCACTGCTGACAGCAGGCTACCTGATGAGCATTGTTTTGAACACGTTCTTCCCCGGCAAGGATTTCAATTATGCATCCTTGCAGAAAAAAGAACCGAATTACTTGATGACGGTACCTCTGGTACTGCTGAGCATCGCAGTGGTTGGCTTCGGTATGATGCCCACACCTCTGCTGGATATCATCAGCAGCATCAGCGGAATGATTTTCTAAGGGAAAGGGAGGAAACATTATGAACGCATTTGCGACATTGTTACCGGTGATCTTTCCGATCATTGCAGGTGCTTGCCTGCTGCCGGTAAAATTTAGTGACAGAAAAGCCCGTGAAAGAGTCGTGCTGCCTATCGTTGTACTGAATGCGATTTTTGCATTGTATGCCATTTTTGGCGTAGAACCCGGCATGGTGACTCTGTTCCGGTTCAGCGATAAGCTGTCTTTGGCCCTTCAGATAGACGGCATGTCCAAGGTATTTGGTACGATGGTTTCCCTTTTGTGGATCATCACAACCATCTATGCCTTTGAATATATGACCCACGAAGGCCATGAGGACAGATTCTTCGCATTCTTTATCATGACATTTGGCGTTGTTGTTGGTATCGCTTTCGCTGCCAACTTCCTGACCATGTATTTGTTCTACGAATTCCTGACACTGGCAACACTGCCTATTGTTATGCATCAGTTTGACAACAAGGCTCGCCATGCCGGGAAAATGTATATACTTTATATGATGTTTGGTGCGTCTTTGGCGTTCATCAGCTTCGTATTCATTCTGTGCTACGGCACAACGACGGATTTCCTCTATGGCGGCGTTTTAGACCCTGCACTGGTGGCAGGGCATGAAGAAATGCTCCGTTTTGTATTTGTGCTGGCATTCTTCGGTTTCGGTGTAAAGGCTGCGGTATTTCCTTTTTACCGTTGGCTGCCTAAGGCATCCGTTGCGCCTACACCCGTTACAGCCTTGCTGCATGCGGTTGCAGTCGTAAAATCCGGTATTTTTGCCATCATCCGTCTGACCTATTATGCCTTCGGTACGGAATTTTTGGTGGGCACATGGGCACAGTATGTGATGCTGATTGCCGCTGCCATCACCATCGTGTTCGGTTCTACAGTAGCCCTGAGAACCCCTCACATCAAAAGAAGATTCGCATACTCCACCGTTTCCAACCTGTCTTATATCATTTTCGGTATCGCTGTAATGACACCGGCAGGCTTGGCGGCAGGTATGCTGCACATGGTATATCATGCTGTTATCAAAATTACGCTGTTCTTTACAGCCGGTGCGATTTTGTATAAAACCCACAGGGAATATCTCTATGAAGTGGAAGGCTTCGGCAGACTGATGCCTGTGACCTTCGCCACCATGGCGATTACAGGGCTGGGGCTGGTCGGTGTGCCTCCCTTTGCAGGCTTCCACAGTAAATGGGCACTGGCAACGGCGGCAGTTTCCAGCGGCAATCCCGTAAGCTACATCGGCGTTGTGGCATTGATCCTGTCTGCGCTTTTGACAGCACTGTATATCTTCTCCATCATCATCCGGGCATATTTCCCCAGAGAAAAAGAATATCCTGCGGATTATTACCATCATGTATCTGATCCCAATAAATACATGACCGTGCCTCTGGTGATCTTGGCAATCGTTTCTGTTATTATGGGCCTGATGCCTGACACGCTGCTGGGTATCATGAATGACGCCATCATGGGCGTACTGTAAAAGGAGGGGAGACGAATGGAACATATCGCAACAACAAGTATTGTATTACCATTTCTGGTGTTCTTTCCTTTCCTGGGCGCAGTGGTGAGCTACATCATCGGCCGCAGCAATAAAGGCGCGCGAGACCTGTGGACATGGATTTTGTCTGCGGTGGTTTTCGTAGCCAGCCTGATGCTGCTTGGTAAGGAAACAGTATATGAAATTTCCGGCTTCTGCGGCTTGGGCATGAGCTTTGCCGCAGATGGCTTTGGTATGATCCTGGCAGTGCTGACATCTTCCATCTGGTTGATTACAACACTGTTTTCTAAGGAATATATGGCAGCAGAACGGAATAGAAATCGCTACTATTTCTTCGTATTCCTGACATTGGGTGCGACCATGGGCATTTTCCTTTCCGCTGACTTGTTTACCACATTCATCTTCTTCGAAATCATGTCCTTCACATCCTTTGTGCTGGTTATGCATGATGAAGAGGAATTTACAATGCGTGCGGCAAAAACATATCTGGCAGTGGCAGTCATTGGTGGTCTGGTAACACTGATGGGTCTGTTCATGATGTATCAGAAAGCCGGCACACTGAACATGAACGAACTGACAGCCTTCATGCAGGCTCAGGAAAATCCTGGGGATTTCTATGCCATCGGCGTACTGATTCTCTTTGGTTTTGCTGCGAAAGCAGGTCTGTTCCCGCTGCATATCTGGCTGCCCAACGCATACACCGTAGCACCTGCGCCTTCCAGCGCACTGCTTTCCTGTCTGCTGACAAAAACCGGTGTATTCGGCACCATCATTGTAAGCTGCAAGCTGTTCCTGCATGATGCGGCTTGGGGCAACTTCATTCTGATTCTGGGTATCATCACCATGGTCATGGGGGCGGTTTTGGCGGTATTTTCCGTAAACCTGAAAAGAACACTGGCTTGCTCCTCCATGTCTCAGATCGGTTTTATCATCATCGCCATCGGGATGCAGGGCTTGCTGGGCGAACATAACGCTCTGGCTGCCAGCGGTACCTTCCTGCATTTCCTGAACCACTCTCTGTTCAAGCTGCTGCTGTTCATCGGCGCAGGTGTCATCTTCATGAACCTGAGAGAGCTGAACCTGAACAAGGTGCGTGGTTACGGGAAGGATAAACCTCTGCTGAAATTTATCTTCCTGATGCCTATTTTGGGTATCGGCGGTATCCCTCTGTGGAACGGGTATATTTCCAAGACATTGATCCACGAAAGCATGGTGGAATATATAGAAGTTTTGGCAGAAGCAGGTCAGTCCACAACATTTATGCATTGTGCGGAAGCATTGTTCCTGTTCTCTGGTGGGCTGACACTGGCATATATGACAAAGATTTTCGTATGTATTTTTATTGAGGATAATCCCTACGGTGTGGCTCAGTCTGTGAGAAAAGGCCCTTATATGAGCAAGATGATGGCTGTGATTTTGGCGGCTATCGCTATCCTGCTGCCCGTTCTGGGCTGCCTGCCTCACCAGACACAGGATGTGCTGGCGGCAATGGGCGCACACTTTATGAACGCTCATACACCGGAACACGCCATTCATTACTTTGCATGGGTGAACCTGAAAGGTGCAGCTATTTCCATCTGCGTGGGTGCTGTGGTTTACTTCCTCTTCATCCGCAAGGTGCTGATGAGAAAGGATGCACAGGGTAATCTGGTTTATGTGGATTGCTGGCCTGAATGGTGTAACATCGAAGATAAGATTTATCGTCCTCTGCTGCTGACAGTTCTGCCCTATATCGGCGGTTTCTTCGCCCGTATCGCAGGCAATCTGCTGGACGGTATCATTTCCGTTCTGCGTATGCTGATCTTTAATGACGACAACGGTCGCGTTGTTCCTCCTGAAGATAAATACTTCTCTGCATACACAGACTATGAAGCAGACCACGAAATGTATCGTGAAGGCTTTGCAACAAGCTTGTTGCTGATTGGCATTGGTCTGACCGTTGCAGTGATTTACATTATCGTTGGTTAAGATTTTTAGCCTCTACCTGTAACAGGGTAGGGGCTTTTTTCTTTCGTTGACAGAAAAGTCGTGACAGGGTAAAATCTATATAGATTATTCTGCAAAAAAGGAGCAGGGAATATGAATTTGAAAAAATGGATTGCGCTTGGCTTGGCAGGATGTTTCCTTCTCAGCGGCTGTGCGGAGAAGAGGGAACAGGCGCAGGCTGCACTGGAAAACAGCCAGCAGGAAAATAGATATGAAGCAACCTCCTTTGCTATGGATACGGTTATGACATTCACCATTATCCATGAGGATGGGGAAGAGCTTATCATCGATGCAGAGCAGGAGATTCGGAGATTGGAGAACCTGTTATCTGTCACATTGGATGGCAGTGAGATAAAACAGATCAATGAAAACGCAGGGAAAGTTCCCGTTCGGATACCAGAAGAGACACTGGATTTATTGCAGACAAGTAAGGATTTAGGAGCGGAAACGGGAAACGCTTTCGATATCGCCATTTATCCTGTTGTCAAAGCATGGGGATTTACGGAAGAGGAACACAGTGTACCTTCGCAAGAGACCATTGATCGGCTGCTGCCATTGACAGGTTTGGATGATTTGATTCTGGATAAAGAAAATTCTACGGCATATCTGGAAAAAGAAGGGATGGCAGTAGACTTAGGCGGTATTGCAAAAGGCTATGCTTCCGACAGTGTAAAGGCATTGCTGAAAGGCAAAGGTGTGGAATCAGCATTGCTTTCTTTGGGAGGCAATATCTGTACCATTGGCAGTAAGCCCGACGGCAGTCATTGGAAAACGGCGGTGCAGAATCCTCTAGATGCCAATGATTATGTTGGTCTGCTGGAAATTGAGGATACCTGTGTCATTACGTCCGGAGGCTATCAGAGATTTTTTGAAGAAAACGGGAAGCAGTATCATCACATCATCGACCCTGCTACAGGCTGGCCTGCAGAAAGCGGTCTGCTTTCTGTGACGATTGTTTGCGAAAGCGGTACGAAAGCCGATGCCCTTTCTACGGCATTGTTCGTGATGGGCTTGGAGGATGCACTGGAATATTGGAGAACACAGGATGATTTTGAAGTGATATTTGTGACAGCGGAGGGAGAAGTCGTAGCTACAGAGGGCTTAAAAGACAGCTTTGCCTTTGAAGGGAAGGACAACGATTTTACTTACCGTGTGGCAGAAAGATAAAAGGAGGAAACGGATATGGGTAAATGCAGAGATTTTTTAGACACAGTGACATTTGAATGTGATTGGAAGGATATGGGGCTGATGGGCCTTTGCGTAGGTTCTTTGGGGGCCCTGGTGGGCATGGTGGTGCCTGAAAAATATAAAAATGCTGTGGCTTTTGGCGCAGGTGCAGGCTTTTTCCTTTCCGCAGTGGCAGTGACAGTAAAAAGCATTGAAGCAGCAAGAGAAGATGAATTCGATGAATATGAAGATTTCGAAGAATGGGAAGATTGGGACGACGAGGATGACGAAGAAGGCTTTGTCATGAAGATCACAACAGAAGAAAACGACGGGGAATAAACAGAAGAAAAGCCATCTGCTTGATTAACGAGCAGATGGCTTTTTCTTTACTGTGGGCGCAGAATCAAAGGTATGATTTCTGCCAAGCATATAAGCTAATTTGACAAGGCTTTTTTCCTCTTCGGAAAGCTCTTTGCCAAGCTTTTCTTCTACATACATAAAAAGGGATTTTACATTTGTCCGCAGGCGCTTGGGCTTTTTCGCCAGCATCGTCAAGGGCTGGAAGGTTTCGGCTTTGATTTCCGCAGGATGGGTGATGGCAAAAATCTTAGCCGTATAAACCGCATCGTTGAGGGCATTATGAAAATCATCTTCCTCAGGGATGCCCAATTCCACCACGGCATTTTTCAGACCAATGGCTTTTCCTGCTTCGTGGTTCAGATATTCTGCCGCAAAGGGCTGCACATTCAGGAACTGATCTGTCATGGCTTCTCCGTTCAGATCGTAGAAATAGATATTGCGGTAAAGGGATTTGATATCATCCCCGCCCCAAGTGCAGAGAATAGCAGGCTCCTTTCCGATAAACGACAGAAACGCTTCATAGGCTTCCGCAAAGGTGGGCTTGTCTGCCAGCTGCTCGGGATGGATGCCTGTAATCTTTTCCACAAAGGGATGCAGGCGAGGGTAGATTTGGGGACGGATCATATAATTAAAGGTGTCCAACTGCTGAAATTTCTCATTCAGCTTCACTGCACCGATTTGAATGATTTCGAAGGGACATTCGGGGTTGGGCTCCACTTTTTTTCCTGTTTTGAAGGGGAAGGACTGGTTAAATTCCAAGTCCAGTACGATATAATTCATGTTGCGTACCTCCTATTCTGCTTCATAGTGTATCATGTTTTCCAGGGGAAAGAAAGAAAAACTTGTATCCAACTCATGGGAATGATAAAATCATGGGTAAGATGAATTGAGAAAGCGGGGTATAAAAATATGAAACTCACTTTTACAGAGGAACAAATTAAAAATGAACTGAACAAAATCTATCTGGAGGAAGATGACCTTCTGATGGAAGGAGAATTTGTGACAGGCGAAGGAAAAAATTACGTCATTACCGGCGTTGCTACCATTGAAGGGGAACGCTACCATGAATTTGAGATCGAATTTGAACTGGTGGAAGAACCTGCCGACGAAACTCTGGAATCCATTATGGAAACAGAATGGGAATGGTATGATTTTCTTTGCTGATTCGAGAGGAGGAAGATAATATGGATGCTTTTCGATATTTTATGCCTGTGGATACCTATTTCGGACGAGGCTGTATAGATGCCCATGAAGGATGCTATGAAGAAGCTGGGCAGCAAAGCCATGGTTGTGACAGGGCGTACTTCCGCCAAAAAGAATGGTGCCCAAAAGGATATTACCGATGCCTTGGACGCATTGCAGATTGCATGGGTTTTATTTGATGAGATTGGGGAAAACCCTGATGTGGAGACAGTGGAAAAAGCGGCAGCCATTGCCATTCGGGAAAAAGTTGAATTTTTCATCGGTATCGGCGGCGGTTCTCCTATGGATGCATCGAAAGCCATTGCCGTGATGGCGGCGCAGCCCGAAAAGGGGACAGATGCCCTTTGGGATGGCGCAAGCAAGGCTCTGCCTATTGTTGCCGTGCCCACCACAGCGGGGACAGGTTCTGAGGTGACCCAGTACGCCATCGTGACACTCCATAAAAAGCGCACTAAATCCAGCATTGCGGCACATATTTTTGCAACGGTGTCCTATCTTGACCCGAAATATATGGATACATTGCCCGCAAAAACAACAAACAATACGGCTGTGGATGCCCTGACCCACCTGATTGAAAGCTACCTTTCTGTAAAGGCGAATTATGTCAGCAGAAAGATTGTGGAAATGGGGTTGTCTATTTTCAAGGATTGTATTCCTGATTTGAAGGCCAGAAAGTATCCTGCGGAAACACGGGACAAGCTGATGCTGATGTCTGCTTTGGGCGGCGCAGCCATTGCCCAGACCATGACTTCTCTGCCCCACGGCATGGGTTATTTCCTGACCTATGAAAAGGGTCTGCCCCACGGCATGGCAAACGGTGTGCTGACCCAAGCCTATGTGGAACAGTTCCCTGTAGGGGATGCACATGTGGCAAAGCTGTTGGAATGCCTTGGATTCAAAGATACCAAAGAGCTGGGGGCATTTTTGGATGATATTCTTGACCACGAAGTAACCTATACGGAAGAGGATATCACCTATTATACGGACCGCTTTATGGAACAGACCGGAAAGATTGCAACGTTCCCTCATCTGCTTACAAGGGATGATATCTATCGTATGTATCAAAAATCTCTGATGAAATAAGCACATTTTCACTCCTTTTTCATATCATAGTGGAAAAGGAGTTTTTTTATGCCCAGAGTATATTTAAGTCCGTCCCTACAGGAATATAATCCTTTCATCAACGGTGGTTCGGAGGAGCAGATCATGAACCTGATCGCAGATGCCATGGAGCCATACCTGACCGCATCCGGCATCGAATTTCTGCGGAATGAACCGGAAATGACCCTTGGCGAAGCCATTGCCGATTCCAATGCGAATAACGTAGATTTCCACCTTGCCATCCATTCCAATGCCTCACCGGAATCTATCGCAGGCACAAGACAGGGGCCCGTGGTCTATTATTACAGCACCAGTCCCTATGGCAGAGAAATGGCAGAACTGATTGCGGAACAGATGCGGCAGATTTATCCAGACCCCAGCAAGGTGCAGGTATTGCCTACGGTGACCCTGCGGGAGCTGCGGCGAACCAATGCACCTTCTGCTTTGGTGGAGGTGGCCTATCACGACAATTATCAGGATGCCAACTGGATCAAGGAAAATATCCAGCCCATTGCGCGGGCATTGAGTAAAGCCCTTGCGGAATATTTCGGAATTCCCTTTGTGGAACCTTAAACAGCATATAGCGAGTACAGGCGCGTTTTTCGCGCCTTTTTTTGTTGCAGAATAAATCGAAAGGCTTGGTTTTATTTTACACAAAAATTTGAGAAGAAAACGCAAATATATTTAGCAGAATTTCCTAAAGTGAAAATATTTGAAAAAAATTGCAGGAAATTTCGAATAATGGTCGAATAGAAATAAAAGTATAGATTGTATATTCTTAATATACTGTATACATAATCAAGACCCTGACGGAACGATTCCGTTAAATCATACTAGGGAGGGAAACAAACTATGAAAAATTATGCAGCAAACAGAGTAAGAAACGTGGTACTTTTAGGTCACAGTGGTTCCGGTAAAACTACATATTCCGAAGCGGCACTGTATTATTCCGGTGCAACAAAACGTTTTGGTAAAGTTGAAGAAGGAAACACTGTATCCGACTATGAAGCAGAAGAAATCCGCCGCAAGGTGTCTATCAATACATCCGTAATCCCTGTTGAATGGCAGGATACAAAAATCAACTTCCTGGATACCCCCGGTTATTTCGACTTTGCCGCAGAAGTGAAGCTGGCCATGAACGTGGCAGACACAGGTCTGATCATGGTTTCTGCAAAATCCGGCGTGGAAGTTGGTACAGAAAAAGCATGGGAATACTGCGAAGAAATGCACCTGCCCAGAATCATCTTCATCAACCAGATGGACGATGAAAACGCTGACTTTGAAAAAACACTGGCTGAACTGCGTAAAAACTTCGGTAAGGCTGTAGCTCCTCTGCAGATCCCCTTCGATGATGAAAACGGCAATTTCGTTGGTTTCATCAACCTGATCAAGAGAGATGCAAGAAAGAAAGTAGACGGCAAGCTGCAGAAATGTGAAATGCCCGAAGATAAGAAAGACCAGGTAGAAGTTCTGCGTTCCATGCTGGTAGAAGTAGCAGCAGAAAGCAGCGAAGAACTGATGGAAAAATTCTTCAACGATGAAGAACTGACAGAAGAAGAAATCTATGATGGTCTGCTGGCTGGTATCTCCAACCACAGCATCGCTCCCGTTATGTGTGGTTCCGCTACACTGGGCTATGGCGTAAAACTGCTGATGAATACCATCGTTCGTTTCACACCTCCTGCAATCGAAGCAAAAGCAAACTTCCATGCGTTCCACGACGGCAAGGACGTTGTATTCTGCTCCTCCGATGACGAAAGATTCTCTGCTTATGTATTCAAAACCATCGCAGACCCTTATATCGGCCGCCTGAACCTGTTCCGTGTTATGACAGGCAAGCTGGATACAACAATGAGCATTTACAATGAAGAAAAGGATACCGTTGAAAAAGTTGGCCGCCTGTATGTAGTAAGGGGTAAAGAACAGATTGAAGTTGACGAACTGCACTCCGGTGATATCGGCGCTTTGGCAAAACTGTCCAATACATCTACACAGGATACTCTGTCCCTGAAGGATGCAAACATCATCATTCCCAAAATTGCACTGCCCGGTTCCGTTTTGTGCATGGCAATCCAGCCTAAAGGCAAAGGCGATGAAGACAAGCTGTCTGCAGCTCTGGCAAAGATCAGAGAAGAAGATCCTACCATCAAAATGGAAGTAAACGCTGAAACAAAACAGACACTGGTTTACGGCGTTGGTGAACAGCAGCTGGATGTTATGGTTCAGAAACTGAAAAACAAATATAAGATCGAAGTAGAACTGAAAGATCCTATCATCCCTTACAGAGAAACCGTTAAGGGCAAAGCATCCGTTCGTGGCAGATACAAAAAACAGTCCGGCGGTCATGGTCAGTTTGGTGACGTTGTAATGGAATTCGAACCCAGCTATGATACAACAACACAGTATGTATTCGAAGAAAAGATTTTCGGCGGCTCCGTTCCCAAACAGTACTTCCCTGCTGTTGAAAAAGGTCTGCAGGAATGTGTACAGAGCGGTGTTCTGGCTGGCTACCCTGTAGTGGGTCTGAAAGCAACTCTGACAGATGGTTCCTACCATCCCGTTGACTCTTCCGAAATGGCGTTCAAGATGGCAACATCTGTTGCCTTCAAGGAAGGTATTCCTCAGGCAAAACCTGTCATTCTGGAACCCATCGAACACGTTGAAGTTCTGATCCCTGAAAAATACATGGGCGATATCATGGGCGATATCACAAAACGCCGTGGTCGTATCCTGAGCATGGATGCAGTTGGCATGAAGAAATGCATCGTTGCAGAAGTTCCTACGGCAGAAATGCACAAATATGCAACAGACCTGCGCTCCATGACACAGAGCCGTGGGGAATACAGACATCATTTCGAAAGATATGAAGAAGCTCCCATGGATGTTCAGAAGAGAATCATCGAAGCTCGCGCAGCTGAAAAAGATAAATAATTTGTGATATCTGCAACAGACAATCATAATTGAATATGGTATAATGACTGCGAGAGGTAAAATTTACCTTTCGCAGTTTTTTTATGATGATTCACACTGTTTTTGGATAAATTGTTTTTAACTGCTTGTGTATAGGGTTAAGGGGCTTAGCCTCTTACGGGTGTGTTGAGAGCAGAGCCCTCAAGGTCTTAAAGGAGGAATTGTTATGTTGGATGTTGCAATCATTGGCGGAGGCCCTGCGGCGCTGTCCGCCGCTGTGAACTGCCGTCAGCGGAATAAATCCGTCTGCGTTTTTGGCAGAAGTCTGGATAGCTCTTTGCTGTTTGCGGCAGAAAAAGTAGATAATTACTTGGGTCTGCCTAATATCAGCGGGGAAGAAATGCTGAATCAGTTTTACACCCATGCAGTGAAGCAGGGGGTAGAATTCAAAGAAACTCGCATCAAGCAGATCCTTTCCATGGGCGATCGGTATATGATTAACGCCGATAATCAGTTCATCGAAGCCAAAACGGTGATTTTAGCCACCGGCTTGAGCAAAAGCAAAGGGATACCCGGAGAAATTGATTACCTTGGTAAAGGTGTCAGCTATTGTGCAACTTGCGACGGTATGCTCTACAGAAATAAGAAGGTCATAGTCGTTGGTGAAAACGAAGAAGGGGAGGCAGAAGCTAATTTCCTGGCGGATGTCTGCGAAAGCGTAACTTATATCCCTCTTTATCAGCCTGTGCTGAATCTGAAGGAAAACATACAGGTAAAAGAGGGCAGACCCAAGGCGGTATTGGGAGCAGACGGAAAAGTTTCTTCCTTAGAAATGGAAGGGGAAACATTGGAGTGTGATGGTATTTTCTTTGCCAAAAACAGTACCCCTCCGGAAAGCCTGCTGTTTGGCCTTGCCACCGACGGGAAAAATATTATCGTAGATCGTTCCATGGCAACGAATCTGCCCGGGGTATTCGCTGCTGGGGATTGCACCGGCACACCATATCAGATTGCGAAAGCCGTTGGGGAGGGCTTGATTGCCGCTCTTTCCGCCGCAAATTTCGTCGATGAAAAGGAGCGGAAAATGAAATAACTGCATAGAAAGAAGAATGAAAACTGCCGGTTAAAATAGCAAAATTGGCAGTTTTCTTTTGTCTGACATTAAAAACTGCCTAGAAGATGGGAAAAAATAGAAATAGGATTATCTATTTTTCATTTACATATGAATTTTGTGTGAATTTTAAAAAAGATACTTGAATATAACTGGATATGGTGTTAATATATGTATTGTGAATTAGCACTCGAGTTAAATGAGTGCTAACAAATTAGAAAACAAGGAGGTAATCATATCATGAAACTTGCACCATTAGGAGATAAAGTTGTATTGAAACAGGTAGAGGCACAGGAAACCACAAAATCTGGTATCGTGCTGACCAGTCAGGCAAAGGAAAAACCCCAGGAAGCCATTGTAGTGGCTGTTGGCCCTGGCGGCATGGTAGGGGATACAAAGGTTGAAATGGTCGTAAAGGAAGGTGACCATGTTCTGTATTCCAAATACGGCGCAATGGAAGTCAAATTTGACGGCGAAGAATATCTGATCATGCGTCAGAATGATATTTTGGCTATTATTACAGAATAATTTTGGGAGGCGTTTTTTATCATGGCAAAAGAAATCAAATATAGCACCGATGCTAGAAACGCAATGGCAGCAGGCGTAGACAAATTGGCAAATACAGTAAAGGTCACACTGGGCCCTAAGGGCAGAAATGTTGTTCTGGACAGAAAATTCACATCTCCCCTCATTACAAATGACGGCGTGACAATTGCGAAGGATATCGAACTGGAAGATCCCTATGAAAACATGGGCGCACAGTTGGTAAAGGAAGTTGCCACACAGACAAATGATGTTGCCGGCGACGGTACCACAACAGCAACTGTTCTGGCTCAGGCAATGATCCAGGAAGGTCTGAAAAATATTGCAGCAGGTGCAAACCCCATCATCCTGCGCCGTGGTATGCAGAAAGCAACCGAAGCAACAGTAGCAGAAGTGAAGGCAATGAGCCAGTCCGTAACAACAAGCAAACACATTGCCAACGTTGCAGCTATCTCCGCTGGGGATGAAGAAGTTGGCGCAATGATCGCAGAAGCAATGGAAAAAGTGACAAACGACGGCGTTATCACCATTGAAGAATCCAAAACAATGAAAACAGAACTGGCGCTGGTAGAAGGTATGCAGTTCGACAGAGGTTACCTGTCTGCTTATATGTCTACAGATATGGATAAGATGGTAGCAGTTCTGGAAGAACCCCTGATTCTGATTACAGATAAGAAGATTTCCAACATTCAGGAAATCCTGCCTATTTTGGAACAGGTAATGCAGACAGGCAGAAAACTGCTGCTGATCGCAGAAGATGTGGAAAGCGAAGTTCTGGCAACACTGGTAGTTAATAAGTTGAGAAACGTATTCACTTGCGTTGCAGTCAAAGCACCCGGCTACGGCGAAAGAAGAAAAGCACAGCTGGCAGATATTGCAGCTCTGACAGGCGGTCAGGTAATTTCAGAAGAAATCGGCATTTCCCTGCAGGATGCAACACTGGATATGCTGGGTTCCGCAAAAACAGTTCGTGTGGAAAAAGAAAATACAATCATTGCTGATGGCGCAGGCAGAAAAGAAGATATCGATGCTCGTATTGCGCAGATCAGAAAGGGCATGGAAGAAACAGATTCCGACTTCGACAGAGAAAAATATCAGGAAAGACTGGCAAAACTGTGCGGCGGCGTAGCTGTTATCAAAGTCGGCGCAGCAACAGAAACAGAAATGAAAGAAAAGAAACTGCGTATGGAAGATGCTCTGGCAGCTACAAAGGCAGCAGTGGAAGAAGGTATTGTAGCTGGTGGCGGTACAGCTTTTGTGCATGCCATCGATAAAGTAAAAGTAGCTTGTGCAGACCTGACAGGTGATGAAAAAACAGGTGCGGAAATCGTTATCAAGGCCCTGGAAGCGCCTCTGCGTCAGATCGTAGCCAATGCCGGTCTGGAAGGTTCTGTCATTGTAAATAAGGTAAAAGAACTGGATGACAGCATGGGCTTCAATGCATTGACAGAAGAATATGTAGAAATGGTAGAAGTGGGCATCCTGGACCCTGCAAAGGTTACAAGAAGTGCCCTGCAGAATGCAACATCCGTTGCGTCTACATTCTTGACAACAGAAGCAGTTGTTGCAGAATTGCCTGCAAAGAATGCTCCCGTAATGCCTGCTGACCCCGGCATGGGCGGATACATGTGATATAACGGAGAAAGCTCCGCATAATGAAAGCTCCATTTGTCCTATTTATAGAGACAAATGGGGCTTTTGTTGTGCGGGAGGTTTGCGGAGCAAACACATGAGCATTCCGCAGGAATGGAAACGAAGGTTTTGTATGACAAATGTTTTCGTTGTCGAACAAAGTTTTTCCGACAAATGCAGGTGATGGGCACACATTTTCCTATGCAAAAAATCAAAATTTTTTTGAGAAAATCAAAAATTTTTCTATAAATTTCCAAAATTTTGTATGAAACGACACATTTGTATTTCTGTTGTGGACAGGATTGGAAAAACTTAAAAAAATGTCTCCCCAGAAGGAACTTTTTTTGGAATTTCTATTGACTTTGTTGAATTTTATCATATATAATTGTTGAAGTTGAAGTGTAATGAGGTTTTCAGATTGGAAACAGCATACCATCAGCAAAAGAAGTAAACTAATGTAAGGAGGGATTTTTGTGTTACAGGTATTTGATATCATTGGGCCAATTATGATCGGTCCTTCCAGTTCACATACAGCAGGTGCTGTGCGCATCGGTAAATATGCCCGTTCTGTTCTGGGTACAACACCCGTAAAGGCTGTGATCCGTTTTAGCGGTTCTTTCGCAAAAACATACAAAGGTCACGGTACAGATAAGGCAGTCATCGCCGGTATTCTGGGTATGGATACAGACGATAGCCGTATCCGTAACAGCATGGAGATCGCAAAGGAAGAAGGTCTGGACTTCACATTTATCGAAGAGGACATTGACGGTGCGCATCCCAACACTGCTGAAATCACACTGACAGACGCAAATGGCAAGTCCGCTCTGATTCAGGGTGCTTCCATCGGCGGCGGCAATATCGTAGTAAATAAAATCAATGATACCGAGGTTTCCATCTCCGGTAAATCCGATACATTGGTTATCCCCCATGATGACATCCCCGGCATGATTGCCGTGGTAACAAACATTCTGGCGGAAAAAGGCGTAAACGTTCATGGCTTCTCTCTGGGCAGAGACCATAAGGGCGGTACCGCTGTTATGACAATCGAAATCGACGGCAACTTCGATGAATCTATCAATGAAGCGATCCTGGCATGCCCCAATATCCATGCATCCACGATCCTGAAAGCAATCTAAGAAGGAGAGGTGGAAAAAGATGAAATACGACTCTTTGGCAGATTTGGTTGCAGCAGCAGAGGCAGAAAATATGACTTTGTCTGCTTATATTCTGAAAGATCAGGCAGCCATCGCTGAAAAGACTGAAGAAGAAATGTTCGAAAACATGGAACGGGCACTGCAGGTTATGAAAGAATCTGTTGAGGATGGCCTGGACCCTGTAAAACGCTCTGCCAGCGGCCTGACAGGCGGCGACGCTTTCAAAATGAATGAAGCGGTGAAAAATGGCAGAAATATTTGCGGCCCTTTCTTTGGGAAAGCAATGGTGAAAGCCCTTGCGGTTTCTCAGACAAATGCCTGCATGGGCAGAATCGTAGCATCTCCTACAGCGGGTAGCTGCGGTATCCTTCCTTCCGCTCTGCTGACTTTGGCGGAAGAAAGAAATATTCCTGATAAGGATTTGGTAATGGCACTGTTCACAGCATCTGCAGTTGGTATCGTGATCGCAACAAATGCCAGCGTAGCCGGTGCGGCTGGTGGTTGTCAGGCTGAATGCGGCGCAGCAAGCGCAATGGCAGCAGCGGCAATGGTTGAACTGTGCGGTGGTACTCCCAAGCAGTGTGAACACGCTTGCGCGATCGCACTGAAAAATATTCTGGGTCTGGTGTGTGACCCTGTTGCAGGTCTGGTTGAAATCCCCTGCATCAAAAGAAATGCCGGCGGCGTAGGCAACGCTATGGTTGCAGCAGAACTGGCTCTGGCAGGTATTGAAAGCCATATCCCTGCAGATGAAGTTATTGTTGCCATGAAGAAAGTTGGAGACACCATGTCTCCTACACTGAAGGAAACAGCAGAAGGCGGTCTGGCCTGCACACCTACAGGCAAAAAACTTTGCGAAAAGGTATTTGGTTGTTGCTAAGAATCAGCAAACCAGCAATACTTTTTATATTACTTTTTCGTACAACCGTAGAAACAGCAATTATAACAAAATTACAATTTAATAGGAGAAGGTAAAAATGAATATTATTCAGAAATGGAATAGCATTTCCTTAGTAAAAAGAATCATTTGCGGCCTGATCATTGGTGCAATCCTGGGTCTGGCTGTTCCTCAGGTAACTGTAATCGGTATCCTGGGTACACTGTTCGTTGGCGCTCTGAAAGCAATCGCTCCCATCCTGGTATTCTTCCTGGTAATGGCTGCTCTGGCTTGCGGTCAGGAAGGCGGCGGCAAAACAATGGGTCGTGTAGTTGTGCTGTACCTGGTTGGTACATTTGCATCTGCTGTAGTTGCAGTTCTGGCTTGCCACTTCATTCCCGTTGTACTGCCTCTGGGCAGCGGTGCTTCCACAGAAGGCTACACAGCTGCAGGCTCCGTTGGTGAAGTATTCTCCACTCTGCTGTCCAACATTGTATCTAACCCCATCGGTTCCATGGTAAACGCTAACTACCTGGGTATTCTGTTCTGGGCAGTAATCTTTGGTCTGGCTCTGAAAAAAGCGAGCGATACAACAAAGAAAGCACTGAGCGATTTCTCTGAAGCAGTTACATTTGCAGTTAGATCTGTAATCTCCTGCGCTCCTTTCGGTATCCTGGGTCTGGTATTCTCCACAGTATCCGAAAATGGTCTGGGTATCTTCACAGAATATGGTAAAGTTCTGGCAGTTCTGGTTGGCTGCATGGCTTTCGTAGCTCTGATCCTGAACCCCATCATCGTATTTACACAGATCAAACAGAACCCTTATCCTCTGGTTGGTAAATGTCTGAAAGAATCCTTCATCACAGCTTTCTTTACAAGATCCTCTGCTGCTAACATCCCCGTTAACATGACACTGTGTAAAGAACTGGGGCTGGATGAAGATAACTACTCCATCTCCATCCCTCTGGGTGCTACAATCAACATGGGTGGTGCAGCTATCACAATCACAGTTATGACTCTGGCTTGTGTTAACACACTGGGTATGGAAGTTCCTCTGGCAATGAAGATCCTGCTGTCCTTCGTAGCAGCAATCTCCGCTTGCGGTGCTTCCGGTGTAGCTGGTGGTTCCCTGCTGCTGATCCCTCTGGCTTGCTCTCTGTTTGGTATCCCCAACGATGTAGCAATGCAGGTTGTAGGTGTTGGTTTCATCATAGGTGTAATTCAGGACTCTTGCGAAACAGGTCTGAACTCTTCTACAGACGCTCTGTTCACAGCAGCTGCTGATTTCCACGATATGAAAGCTGCAGGCAAAGATATCATGGCTTGGAGAAAGAAATAATTTTTCCCCCAAAACTTTAGTAACAAAACAACATACATAAATTCTTAATCAATATTACGGTTGGTACGAAAGCCCCTGTCTTTTTAGACAGGGGTTTCTTTTATGGTTGTTTTTTCTTGCATATTTCTTTATAATAAGAACAAGTCATACAAAGGAGGAAGGGCAAATGATGGTTTTGATTGCAAAAAATACAGTGCAGGAAGGAAAGCGGGAAGAATTTATCCGCATTGCCGGAAAAATGGTGGAGGAAACCAGAAAAGAAGCAGGCTGTATTTCTTACGACCTGGTGAAAGATGAAATAGAGGATGCGGTTTTCTATTTTATTGAAAAATATAAGGACGAAGCGGCTTTGGAAGCCCATAGAGCCAGTGCCTATTTTCAGACTTATGTACCGATGCTGGGGGCGCTGCGCACAAAGCCTTCCGAATTATCCAAATGTGTAACCATTGATTTTTAAGGGGAAGAAAGAAAAGAGTGGTATCATGACGCTGCCGAAGCTTTACAGAAAGAGATTTATGCCCAATGAGATCGTGTATTTGAAGGACGATATCATCACCTATCAGGGCGATAACGTGATGGTGACGGAATGGAATGTACTCCATCCCAAGGCAAAATTCAGCCATGGTGTATCCTGCTATTATCTGGAAAAAGGCTGGAAAATTAGTAAATTCTTAAACAAAAATAACGAACTTGTTTATTATTATTGTGATATTATAGATACAGCATATCATGCAGACGAGAATTCCTACATCTTTGTCGATCTGCTGGCGGATGTCATTATTTATCCCGATGGTGCAGTGAAAGTGGTGGACTTGGCAGAGCTGGCCGATGCCTTGGAGGAAGGCATTATCGCAGAGGCAGAAGTGAAGCTGGCTTTACGCCGGCTGGATGGACTGCTCGAAGTGATTTATGGCGGTGGCTTGCCGGAATTGCTGCGCTATATCGAAACAGAGGGTGTGGAAGATGGGCAGTAATATACATGATGGGCATAGGGATCGGATGCGGGAACGCTTTTTACAGGCAGGCCCCGATGGCTTTGCAGATCATGAATTGCTGGAAATGCTGTTATATGGCGTGATTCCCAGAGGAAATACCAATGAGATCGCCCATCGGCTGTTGGATGAATTTGGTTCCTTTTCCAATCTGATCGAATCAGACCCTCATGAGATTCAAAAAACTGCAGGCGTAGGAGAAAAAAGTGCAATTTTTCTTTCTATGCTCCATGAACTGTTCCGGAGATATGAAAAAGAAAAGCTGGAACAAAAGCCGGCTTTGACCTCCATCTCCCGAGCGGCAGAGTATTGTACAGCTTTGCTGGCATACTGTGTGACAGAGCGGTTTTATGTGATTTGTCTGGACAGCAGAAGAAAGGTCATCCATACGGCGAAAGTTGCAGAAGGAACGGTTGGACAGGTGTATGTGCAGCCGAGAGCCGTATTGGAAAAAGCATTGCGATACTATGCAACAGGCGTTGTGCTTTGCCATAATCATCCCCGTGGCTCAGTGAAACCATCCCATGCAGATGTTCATCTGACAACACAATTGAAGTTGATGCTGGAACCTCTCGATATTGAGGTCGTAGACCATATTATTGTTGGAGAAGGGGAATATTATAGCTTCTTCAAGGATGGTATGTTGAAAGAGAAAACCTAAAAATAAGGAGGAATTTTTATGGATAAAAAATTATATCGTTCTAAGAATAATGTGAAAATTTCCGGTGTGTGCGCTGGTGTTGCGGAATATTTTGGCATAGATGCAACGATTGTGCGCTTGCTTTGGGTCTTGGGCACATTGTTGAATCTGTTCATCGGTATTGTGGCTTATGTAGCTTGCGTGTTTATCGTTCCAGAAGATCCCGGCTGCATCGATGTGGATTATGAAGAAAAGAACTAAACAAGAAGAGATAGAATGAAGGAGTGTTAAACATGGCGGAAGAACAGAAAAAACGTATTTTCAGCGGTATGCAGCCCTCCGGTGTCATCACACTGGGCAACTATCTGGGCGCGCTGAAAAACTGGACAAAGCTGCAGGATGAATATGACTGTCTGTACTGTATCGTAGATATGCATGCGATTACAGTCCGTCAGGACCCTGTAAAGCTGCGGAAGCAGGCAAGAGATCTGCTGGTGCAGTATCTGGCGGTAGGTTTGGATCCCGAAAAGAATATCATGTATTATCAATCTCATGTGCCTCAGCATGCAGAATTAGGCTGGATTCTGAACTGCTACACATACATGGGCGAGCTGAACAGAATGACACAGTTCAAGGATAAATGTGCGAAACATGCGGATAACATCAATGCTGGTCTGTTCACATATCCTACCCTGATGGCGGCAGATATCCTGCTGTATCAGACAGACCTGGTACCAGTTGGGGAAGATCAGAGACAGCATCTGGAACTGTCCAGAGATATCGCTAACCGTTTCAATGGGGTATATGGTGATGTGTTTAAGGTGCCTGAAGCATATATCGGTAAGGTGGGGGCTCGTGTCATGGCTCTGCAGGACCCTACAAAGAAAATGTCCAAATCCGATGAAAACCAGAATAACATCATCACACTGATGGATGACCCGAAAGTCATCATGAATAAAATGAAACGCGCTATGACAGACTCCGATAACGAGATTCGTTTCAGTGAAGACAAACCTGGTATTTCCAATCTGCTGAGCATTTACTGTGCTGTAACAGGCAAGACCATTCCCGAAGCAGAAAATGAATTTGCCGGCATGGGCTATGGCACATTCAAAACAGCCGTAGGGGAAGCTGTCGTAGCGGATCTGGAACCTGTGCAGAAACGTGTGAAGGAGCTGGAAGCAAATAAAGATTATCTGGATGCTATCATTAAGAGCGGCGCAGAAAAAGCCGGCCGTCTGGCAGACAGAACCCTGACAAAGGTGCAGAAAAAAGTGGGCTTTCCTCCCCGAATCAGATAAATCTCGTTATAATCATTTGAAGAATTATCTGTAGATATAAAATGTATTTGCAGTGTATATAACTATGATGAATCTCTAATAAAAATTCGACCATGAATACTTAAAAGCATTATCTTCGGGTAATGCTTTTTCTTTATACAATTTTATTTGGATGGTTAGAATTCAACGATTCATTTGTTCTGCACAAGACTTTACAATCGCTGCAATATTTCGGTTATAGCTTTGATTCCGGGGAGCAGATGGAATTCTTCAAGCCTATGCTGGCAGATAAAAGCCTTTCCATGTGTCAGGATATTACGCCTAATACGGCGGAAGCCAAGCCGATGATGTATGCTATCACATGGAACCAAAGTGGAGGTCGTTGGGGATGGGCAAAAGGCGGAAGAAGCCTTTGCAAGAAACCCCGCAGGCACCTATGATGTCATCCTGATGGATATCATGATGCCGGTGATGGATGGCATTTCTGCCACAAAAGCCATTCGTGCTTTGGAACGACCCGATGCCAAAACCATTCCCATCATCGCTTTGACAGCAAATGCCTTTGAGGAGGATGCCAACCGATGCTTGGATGCAGGCATGAATGCCCATCTGGCAAAGCCCTTGGATATGAAGAAGGTGCTTACCACCATAGCAAAATATCGGAAAACTTGATGATTAGAGCGGCTCGCTGGATACAGTTGGCCGCTTTTTTGTATGGTGAAAGCTATGGGCTATGCCCATGGCTCTAAAAAACTTCTAGCGGTGAATGGAAATGCAGAACTGAGCCGTGCTTTTTTATTGGACAAGTTTTACATCCTTGTATGTTTTCGCAAACAAGAATATGAACATAGGGTGAACAAAAGTACAGCGAATGAAAATTTTTTGTTAAGAAGTCTTAACATACATTGACTAGATTTTTATAGAATGATAGAATATAAGAAAATTCTAGAAAATTTAGCTGAATTTGGATGTCTAAAACCAAAATTCGGTCTAAAACATGGAAAAACGGACGAATTTAACTGGATTTGCGTAAGGGGGAGAGAATTTGCTATATAATTTAAAATTAAAGGAAAAAATATTTGAATCACTGGCATCTGTTCTTCCGCTGACGGCGATCGTGTTATTGCTCAGCGTGACGCTGATGCCCCTTTCTTCCGGTGCATTGGTGCTGTTTTTGTTTGGTGCGCTGATGCTAATCCTAGGGATGGGCTTTTTTACCTTGGGGGCAGATATGTCCATGATGTCCATGGGTGAGGGCATTGGTGTGGAAATGAGCCGAGCGAAAAACATCAAAGCACCACTGGCAGTCTGCTTTATTCTGGGGATGCTGATTACCATTGCGGAGCCTGACCTGCAGGTTTTGGCGGAACAGGTACCTGCGATTCCCAATATGGTCTTGATTCTGGCTGTAGCAGCCGGTGTTGGGTTCTTTCTGATGATCGCTCAGATTCGTATTTTTTTCCATATTCCTTTGGCGAAGATGCTGGTATTCTTTTATGCCCTGGTATTTGGGCTGGCGATTCTTGTGCCGGATTCTTTTGTGCCGGTCTCCTTTGACAGCGGCGGTGTTACAACAGGCCCAGTAACAGTTCCCTTTATCATGGCTTTGGGTATTGGTATGGCGACTTTGCGAAGCGATAAAAATTCCCGTGAGGACAGCTTCGGTCTGATCTCCCTATGCAGTGTCGGGCCGATTCTGGCAGTACTGCTGTTAGGGGTATTTTATGAACCGGATTCGGCACTGTATTCCGCAACAGAGGTGCCTGTGGTGGAAACAACGAGGGATGCTGCGATTTTGTTTGCCCATGCTTTCCCGGAATATTTGCGAGAGGTAGCAATGGCACTGATGCCCATTGTTTTTGTATTCATCGTGTTCCAACTGCTGTGCAAGCGATTTAAACACCACCAGTTGATGCGGATTGCCACAGGCTTTGCCTTTGTATATTTTGGGCTGAGTCTCTTCCTTTGCGGTGTGAATGTTGGCTTTATGCCTGTAGGACAGATCATCGGCGCAGGCATTGCGGAAAGCAGTCATGCATGGTTGTTGATCCCTATTGGCATGGTCATCGGCTATTTTATCGTTGCGGCTGAGCCTGCCGTACACGTTTTGACAAAACAGGTAGAAGAAATCTCCAATGGCTTTGTGACGGCGAAAATGATGCAGAGTGCATTGTCCATCGGTGTCTGTATTTCTGTAGGCATTGCTATGCTGCGTATTTTGACAGGCATTTCTGTTCTGTGGTTTCTGATTCCCGGTTATGCCGTTGCGCTGCTTCTGACCCGCCATGTATCGCCGATCTTTACCGGTATCGCTTTCGACAGCGGCGGCGTTGCCTCCGGCCCCATGACGGCAACCTTTCTGCTTCCTTTTGCCATGGGGGCCTGTGAAGCAATGGACGGCAATATTATGACAGATGCCTTCGGTATCGTTGCAATGGTAGCGATGACACCTTTGATTACCATTCAGATGATGGGTCTGCTTGCACAAATGAAAGAAAAAGCAAAGCAGCGTTATATTGCAGTGCAGCTTACCCAACTGGAAGATGATGTTCTGTATTTTGACTGAGATGAGGTGACGAGATGAAAACTTTACCAATGGAACCTATGAAGCTCATCGTTTCTATCGTGGAACGGGGGCAGGGCAGAAATATGATTGAGTTATTCAATGGACAAAAGGTCACCCATCATCTGCAGTGCGCAGGAAAGGGTACGGCAACTTCCGAAATCATGGATCTCCTTGGGCTGGATAGCTTGGAAAAGGATGTGGTATTCAGCGTTGGCAAGGCCACATTGGTGAATCAGCTGATGCGGGATCTGAATCATGAATTGCGGGGCAGTGCCCGTTCCAAGGGTATTGTATTTGATATGAAAATTACCGCCATGTCTCACGTTTTAGCATTGGCGATTTTGATGCCCGTTCGGGAAATGCAGGGAAAGGAGGATATTCCGATGGAAGAAGGAATGGAAAACAGCATGATTCTTGTGACAGTCAATCAGGGCTTCACAGAGGAAGTGATGCATACAGCCAGAAATGCAGGGGCTCGCGGCGGCACCATCATCCGCGCCCGTTGGGCAGGTAGTGAAAGTGCAGAGGAATTTTACGGTATCACGGTACAGCAGGAAAAAGAAATCATTGCTATCGTATCTCCTTCCGATAATCGGAAGGACATTATGGAAGCCATCAACAGCCAACATGGTATGAAGACAGAAGCGAGAGGGACAGTCTGTTCTCTGGCGATTGAGGACATGGTACGGCTGGGCTAAAGAAAATTGACAGAACCGCAGTTTCGGATTATGATGAAATAAAAACGAAAGGATGATTTGTATGATTTTAGTGAATACAGATTATGTTGCGGGGAAAGAATTGGAAATGCTGGGGTTGGTAAACGGTTCTACCATTCAGTCCAAAAACATTGGACGGGACCTCGGCGCAGGCTTGAAATCCATTGTTGGCGGGGAACTGAAGGCTTATACGGAAATGATGGAGGAAGCCAGAAAGATCGCCTTGCAGCGTTTGATTGAAAATGCGGAAAAGATGGGAGCGGACGCTGTGGTAAATATCCGATATTCTACAAGTGCGATCATGGCAGGGGCGGCAGAAGTTATGATCTATGGCACAGCAGTAAGATTTAAATAAATAAGATATGAGGCGGCGGGGAACCGCCGCTTTTCTTTATAATGGACGAGAAAAGGGAGGCGGTGCCATGTATTATATCATCAGGAACGGCATCTGGCAAAAGAAGTCAGAAGCGTCAGGGCAGGAAGAAGGACTGCTGGGGATTTTTCCCTATGAGGAGATGCTTTCCTGCGGGAAAAAATGGGGAATTGCGCCGGAAATACTGGAGGATGCCAGACGGTTCAGCTATGCCAGATATGATTCCTTTGAGAATTTTGACTGTGTGAGTCTGGAAATGTTGGATTTCCAGAATATCCTTTTGAGCAGGGGCAGTGTCATTCTATATTTGGAAAAAGGAAAGGCTTTTTTGTTTACCTCCAAAACAGAAGAAGTTGTCTCACTTTTGGAAGAGTGCATGGAAACCTTGGGCGAACGTGTGACTTTGAATCGTGTGATCTATTTGTTTTTTGAAATGCAGACCAAGGAAGACGATATTGTCTTTGACGGCATCGAAAAAGAAATCATGGACTTGGAACAGGCGCTGATTGCCACAGGAAAGCGGGACTGCGTTTCGGAAATCATCAGTCTGCGGAAACGGCTTATGGTATTGAAAAAATATTATGAACAGTTTTTGAATGTACTGGATATTCTGGTAGAGAATGAGAATGGCATTTTTGACGGAAAGACCCTTCGCTCCTTCAAAATGCTCTACAGAAGAACGGAACGTCGCTTCCAGAATGTACTGAATCTGCGGGAATATGTGACACAGGTACGGGAAAGCTATGAAGCAGAAGTAGACATCAGCCTGAATACGACTATGAAGATTTTTACGGTCGTGACCACTATCTTCCTGCCCCTGACCCTCATTGTAGGCTGGTACGGTATGAATTTCGATATGCCCGAATATGACTGGAAGCATGGATATCTTTTTGTTACGCTGATTTCTGTGGTCTGTATTCTGGCGGTCATTGCCATTTTCAAAAAGAAAAAATGGTTCTGATGTTTCTTCCTTGTGGACATATGTAAAATTCCGCAGAACAAATTTCCAAAAAACTGTTGACAGAATGGTTCAACATGGTATAATTAGCAATGTGTAAAACACAAGATATTGTGAATGCGTTGATGAGGACAGTAGTCCTTTCCTGATGCCACAGAGAGGGATGCCTTGGAGTTTCGGTTTCATGGGTGTGAGCATCCTGCGAGGGAGAGTGTATGAAAACCACCTCTGAGCGGCTCTAATACAGCCCGGTGACTCCGTTATCGTCAAAAAATGAGTGGTTTTAATGGACAATTAGGGTGGAACCGCGGGAGTATATGCTCTCGTCCCTTTTCGTAGAGGAAAGTGGATGATGGGCTTTTTCTTTTGCCCAAAAACATCTGCTTTCGAAAAAATGTTCTGATAAAAAGGAGAGAAAAACTATGAAAATCACACTGAAAGACGGCGTTGTAAAAGAATTTGACGGCGCTGTATCCGTACTGGAAATCGCAAAAGCAATCAGCGAAGGTCTGGCAAGAAATGCTTGTGCAGGTATCGTTGATGGCGAAGTAAAAGACTTGCGTTATGTTGTAGAAAAAGATGCAGAGGTTTCCATCTGTACATTCGATGATGAAGCAGGTAAGCTGGCATTCCGCCACACAGCTTCCCATATTCTGGCACAGGCAGTAAAACGTCTGTATCCCGAAGCAAAGATTGCAATCGGCCCTGCTATTGCTGACGGCTTCTACTATGACTTCGACAGAGAAAAAGCCTTCACACAGGAAGAACTGGAAGCACTGGAAGCTGAAATGAAGAAGATTGCAAAAGAAGATATCGCCATCGAAAGATTCGAACTGCCCAGAGCAGAAGCGATCAAATACATGGAAGAAAGAGAAGAACCCTACAAAGTAGAACTGATTCAGGATCTGCCCGAGGATGCGGTTATTTCCTTCTACAAACAGGGTGACTTCACAGACCTGTGCGCAGGCCCTCACCTGATGAGTACAAAAGCAGTGAAAGCAATCAAACTGACATCCGTTGCAGGTGCTTACTGGAGAGGCTCCGAAAAGAACAAAATGCTGTCCAGAATCTATGGTACAGCTTACCCTAAGGCATCCGAACTGGAAGCTTACCTGAACATGATGGAAGAAGCAAAGAAACGTGACCACAGAAAACTGGGCAAAGAACTGAAACTGTTCGCTCTGCTGGATGAAGGCCCCGGTTTCCCCTTCTTCCTGCCCAAAGGCATGGTGCTGAAAAACACACTGCTGGATTACTGGAGACAGATTCACAAAGAAGCAGGCTATGTGGAAATCTCCACACCTATCATCCTGAACAGAGAACTGTGGTACAGATCCGGTCACTGGGAACACTACAAAGATAATATGTATACAACAGTGATTGACGATGAGGACTACGCTGTAAAACCCATGAACTGCCCCGGTGGTATGCTGGTTTACAAGCAGGATATGCATTCTTACAGAGACCTGCCCATGCGTGTGGCTGAAATCGGTCTGGTTCACAGACATGAAAAGAGCGGTGCGCTGCACGGTCTGATGCGTGTTCGCTGCTTCAATCAGGATGACGCGCATATCTTCATGACAGAAGAACAGATCAAAGATGAAATCTCCGGCGTAATCAGCCTGATTGATGGTGTTTACAAGCTGTTCGGCTTCAAATACCATATCGAACTGTCCACAAGACCCGAAGACAGCATGGGCTCCGACGAAGCTTGGGAAATCGCTACAGCAGGTCTGCAGAACGCTCTGGATGAAAACGGCATTGACTACGTTATCAATGAAGGTGACGGTGCATTCTATGGTCCTAAGATTGACTTTCATCTGGAAGACTCCATCGGCAGAACATGGCAGTGCGGTACAATCCAGCTGGATATGCAGATGCCTGAAAGATTTGAACTGGAATACACAGCAGCAGACGGCACAAAGAAACGTCCTGTTATGATTCACCGTGTATGCTTCGGTTCCATCGAACGTTTCATTGGTATCCTGATTGAACACTTCGCAGGGCAGTTCCCCGTATGGCTGTCTCCTGTTCAGGTTAAGGTTCTGCCTATCTCTGAAAAATTCGCAGACTATGCAAAGAGCGTGGCAGACGCACTGGATAAAGAAGGTATCCGTGTTGAAACAGACAACCGCGCAGAAAAGATTGGTTACAAGATCAGAGAAGCAAGAAACGAAAGAGTACCTTATATCATCGTTGTTGGTGAAAAAGATCAGGAAGCAAACATGGTTTCCCTGCGTTCCAGAAAGAACGGCGAAGAAGGTCAGGTTGCTCTGGCAGATTTCATCGCAAGAATCAAAAAAGAAATCGAAACAAAAGCTCTGGATTGATCTTCAAGATGAAAAGAAATACAGCAGGCGAGGGGAATTCCTCTCGCCTGTGTTTTCTGAAAAAATTCAAAAATGTGAAAAAAAGGTTTGACATGAGGGGATGGGGATGGTATACTATCTCAGTAAACAAAGAAGAAGTTCCGCTTCTCACCTTATGGCATGAGCAAATAGGGTTAATACAGTATTCGAAACAGGGGTAAGCTCTGTTTTTCTGTGTGCGGCGGATTCTTCCGGCGCTTTTCTTTTTGCAAAAGCGCATGTGGATACAGTCTATTTGGGAGGTGCTTGACAATTACTGAATTAATGATTAACGAACAAATTAGGGACAAAGAAATCAGACTGATCGACGAAAACGGCGAACAGCTTGGTATCGTTTCCTCTAGGGAAGCCCAGAAAATCGCTGACGAAAGAAAGCTTGATCTGGTAAAGATCGCACCAACAGCGAAACCCCCCGTATGCCGCATCATGGACTACGGTAAATACAAATTCGATCAGGCAAAGAAAGAAAAAGAAGCCAGAAAGAAACAGAAAACTGTTGATGTAAAGGAACTGCGTTTGTCCCCCAGCATCGATACCCATGATGTTCAGGTAAAAGTCAAAAAAGCAAACGAATTTTTGAAGGACGGCGACAAGGTTAAAATCAGCATCCGTTTCAGAGGTCGTGAAATCGGTCATTCCAAAGTTGGTATGCAGATTATGGAAGATTTTGCAAAAGCAACAGAAGAATTTGGCGTAGTGGATAAACAGCCCAAAATGGAAGGCAAGAGCCTGGTTATGTTCCTTGTACCAAAGAACTGATCCGCAAAGCGGAAGGAAACTATCACAAAACATTTTTAGGAGGATAATACAATGCCTAAGTTGAAAACAAAAAAAGCAGCAGCAAAAAGATTTAAAATCACTGGCACAGGTAAACTGAAAAGAAACAAATCCAACACACAGCACATCCTTGGTAAAAAGTCCAGAAAGAGAAAAAGAAACCTGAGACACGCTACAACAGTTGACAGAACAGTTGAAAACAAAGTGAAAAAGACACTGCTGCCTTACGCATAATCAAGCAGTCTTGGGACAACTATTTTTCGAGTATATTTAATTAGGAGGACTTTACAATGGCAAGAGTAAAAGGCGCGCTGAACGCTAGAAAAAAACATAAAAAAGTACTGAAGCTGGCTAGAGGCTACCGTGGTGCTAGAAGCAAACAGTACAGAGTAGCAAAACAGTCTGTAATGAAAGCAATGGCATTTGCATTCGCTGGCAGAAAGCAGACAAAGAGAGAATACAGAAGCCTGTGGATCGTAAGAATCAATGCAGCAGCTAGACTGAACAACATTTCTTACAGCAAACTGATCCATGGTCTGAAAGTAGCTGGCGTAAACATCAACAGAAAAATGCTGGCTGAACTGGCTGTATCCGATCCCGCTGCTTTCACAAAACTGGCTGAAACAGCAAAAGCAAACATCTAATTCATTTTTACAAATGAAATTAAGAAGGCTCCCTGTCAAGGGAGCCTTTTTCTTTTACAAAGGAGGAACTGCTTTTGGAAACTGTTTTAGTCAAAGCCTTTGGCTTTTTATTTATGATTGCGTTGGGCTTCGTGTTGAAGAGAATGGGATTGTTTTCTTTGGATGACAGTGGGCTCCTCAGCAGGATTGTATTGAAGATCACACTGCCCATGGCTATTATCAGTAATTTTCGGGGACTGGAGCTGAACCGCAGCTATTTGCTGGCCATTGGGGTCGGCTTTGGGGTTCATATCGTAGCTATCACCGCAGTCCTTTTGCTGACGCGGAAAAAATCTCCCGCCCATAAGGCTTTCTATATCATCAATACATCAGGCTATAATATCGGTCTTTGCACGCTTCCCTATATGTCCAGCTTCTTTGCGGCGGATGCGGTGGCATTGGTCTGTATGTTTGATGTGGGCAATGCCATCATGTGCTTTGGCATTACCTTTACCATTGCCATGATGATTGCAAAGGGGAAAGAGGGCATCAACGGAAAGGAAATCCTTAAAACACTGTTTTCTTCCATGCCTTTTGTGACCTATCTGGTGATGATTTTACTTTGTGCAGGAAATATTCAACTGCCCGAACCTGTTTATACGGTTGCGGGGATGATCGGGCAGGCCAATGCCTTTCTGGCGATGCTGCTCATCGGTATCCTTTTTGAGCCAAAGATCAATCAAAGTGAGTTGAAGGATATGGCTGGAGTGTTCTTGTTGCGTATGGTTTTAGGCATCGCTTTTGCACTGCTGATCTATTATTTCCTGCCTATACCATTGATGTATAGACAGATTTTGGCGATTATCGTCTTTTCGCCCATTCTCAGCGTTGCGCCTATCTATACGGAGCGCTGCGGCTACAATCGCTCTGTGGCGGCGGTATTGAATTCTTTTATGCTGCCCTTTAGTATGGTGGTTATGACGATATTGCTGATCCTTTTGAAAGTATATTGAGAATCGACCGTTCTTTTGGGCGGTCTTTTTTATTTTCTTATGAATTTTTTTAAATATAAGGATAGAAATACTCAATTTTACAAAGAAAGAGAGGTATGTTAGTATCAATAAATAGGATAGATGCAATTTTAATTCTGATTTTTTGGTCTGTATGGAAGTTTTAAGAACAAAAAATCGACAGTAATTGACCAAAATATGGTTGACAAATAAAAAATGCAAACTTATAATTAGTTCTAAATTGTTTTTAAATAAATACAATTATATTTTACGAAAGAAAATACAATATGAAGTAAGGAGTGGTAACAATGGGAAACAATGTGGAGAAAAATGATGCCTGGGTCGCAAGAGATGTCAACATCATCGCACCTTGCCAGCATCTGTCTTATTTTCCTATGGTAGTGGATCATATCGATCATGATGTTATTTACGATGTAGAAGGTAATGCATACATCGACTTTCTGTCCAGCGCATCTTCTCTGAATCTGGGCAGCAATAATCCTCTGGTAACAAATGCTGTAAAAGAACAGCTGGATAAATATTCTCAGTATACGATCGTATACGCATACGGCAAACCTTCTATTGAATATGCAGAAAGACTGGCTTCTGTTTATCCCGGCAACGTGCCTGTAAAAGTTGCTTTCGGTAACTGTGGTTCCGATGCCAACGATGCTGCCGTAAAATTTTCCAGAGCATATACAGGCAGAACAAAGATCATTACATTCATCAACGGCTATCATGGCAGCACATACGGTTCTATGTCCATGTCCATGGTAACAACAAAGATGCGTGCGAAAATGGGCCCTACACTGCCTGATATTTATTGCTTCCCCTTCTACGATGAATCTGTTGGCGATGCAAAATGTGAAAGAGAATGTGTAGCAGATTTGGAAAGAGCCTTTGCTACATATCTGGATCCCTTTGAAGTTGCAGCAGTCATCATCGAACCCATTCAGGGGGATGCAGGTCTGCTGGTTGCCCACAAGATTTTTATGAAAAAGCTGTATGAACTGTGCCAGAAATATGGCATCATGTTCATTGCAGAAGAAGTACAGCAGGGCTTTTACCGCAGCGGTAAATTCTTCTCCATCGAACATTATGATATCATTCCCGATGGTATCATCTTAGGCAAATCAGCCGGTGCCGGTTTCCCTCTGGGCGCCTTCATCGGGAAAGCCGAAATGATGGATGTACTGCCTGCACCTGCCCATCTGTTTACATTGAGCGGGAATGCTGTTTCCTGTGCAGCAGGTATTGCAGCCTTCGATTATATGGCTACAGAAGAATTCCAGAATATCCTTGCGGAAAATACAGCCATCATGTATGAATGTCTGAATGATATCTGTGAAAAGCATCCTGATGTAGCCTCCAGCACAAGTGGCATTGGTATGTCCAAAGCCCTTGTTATCACCATGAAGAATGAAAACGGCAACGTAGTTCCTGACCCGGATGGTGCCTATAAGATTCTCTTCCGTGCATACGAAAAAGGTCTGTTGGTAATCTCTCTGGCAGGCAACAGATTGAGACTGCAGCCACCTCTTAATATCAAGCCTGAAAATCTGAGAAAAGGCTTCCAGATCATCGAAGAATCTATTCAGGATTATAAAGCTGGTCTGATTACAGATGAATGTCTGAAATATCGCAATGGCTGGTAATTTTACGGATCCCTTAAAAAACCTTTTGTGAAAGCATACGAACAGCAAAGCCGCTCGGTAAACCGAGCGGCTTTTTGTATATGGGATGCATTTATTTACAGAGCAGAAGGTAGATATCGTTGACATTGGTGCCTGTAGGACCAGTCATAATCAGGGCATCGGCTTCTGCCAAAGCACGGTTGGAATTATTTTCTGCCAGAACAGCGGGAATGGAGATGCCTTTCTTTTCCAAAATGGACTTGGTATTGCCATCCACAATGCCACCTGCAGCATCGGTCGGGCCATCAGTGCCATCGGAACCTGCCGCAGCCACCACAACGCCTTCCATGCCCGCGATGCTTTCTGCTGCGGAAAGGGCAAGCTCTTGATTTCTGCCGCCTTTTCCCTTGCCTGTAATGTGGACGATGGTTTCACCGCCACAAATAATGGCACAGGGAGGGGGCAGGGGCAGCCCGCCTTTCTGAATGGTTTTGGCTATGGATGCCAGAAACTTTCCAGCTTCTTTGGCTTCACAATCCAGCATATTTGTCAAGATCATGGGAGTATAGCCTAACTGTTTCGCTGTGGCTGCTGCATCTTGGCAGAGCTGGGTCACGCTGCCGGTGATCTCCATGGTCACGTTGGAGAGGGATTTTGGTGTTTCTTTGGCAAGCTGGGTTTTCATTTCTTCTGTTAGCTGCAAATTATATTTTTCCGCTATAGCAAAGGCTTCTGCGGAAGTAGATGCATCGGCACAGGCAGGGCCGGAAGCGATAGAGTCAGGTCTGTCGCCTAAAATATCGCTGAGGGCGATACAGCAGACCTTTGCAGGGGCGCACAGCTCTGCAAATCTGCCGCCCTTTACAGAGGAAAGGTGCTTGCGGATGGTGTTGATTTCCACGATATTGGCACCACATTTTAGAAGCTGGTCGGTGATATCCAGAAAATCTGCCAGTCCAAGGCTGCCTGCGGGCTTTTCGAAAAGGGCAGAACCGCCGCCGGAAATCAGGAAGAATACCGTATCCTTTTCTGTCAGATCAGATACGGCTTCGATGATTTTTTTGGTGCCTTTGATGGTGTTTTCATCGGGGAGGGGATGTCCTGCTTCCAGAATGGTAAAGCCGGGAATCACTCCCTGAGAATGACTATATTTTGTCAAAACAATACCTTTGTCGATTTTGTGGGGGATATTTTCCGCCGCTGCTTTTGCCATGTTCCATGCAGCCTTGCCTATGGCAATGACGATGACTTTGCCTTGAAAATCAAAGTTTTTTCCGCAAATGGCTTTTTTTACGGCTTCATCAGGGAGAGAAGCCTGAATGGCATCGTGAATGATTTTCTTTGTATCGGATAACAGTTGATCCATTAGAACACCTCTTTCCTCTTGCGTTTGTTATTATTTTAACATATAGAAAAGTGTATAGCAAGAAAAATATAGAAAATGTTTTCGGAAAATACAATGAAAAAAGCACCCAGGGTAAGGTGCTTTTTCAGTAAAAAGGGGAGGGTATGTATACTATGTAAATATTTGTCCTCTTCTTTAGGACACCTTTATCATAACTTGTCAATATGAATTGGGTATGACTGAATTGTGAACGTTTTGTAAACAAAGCAGAAAAAGTTGGAAGATATTCCAGTTGGAGACAAATGCTTTTGAAATTTATGGAAAAAGCAGAATAATGTGATATAATAAAAACAGTAAATACAGAATCTTTCTGTGTATGTAACGAAACGATTGCTGTTTGCGCCACCAAAGTATCTGCTTTTATGGTGCTGTTTATAGATGAAAAAAGATAAAATCGGTACGGCCTACGAAAAAAGGAGAGTGGAAACGTGAAAAAAGAGGCTTCTGTAAGGATATTGGGCGCGAGAGGGTCAATTCCTGTGGGTGGGGAAGCCTTTCGCAGATATGGCGGGGCGACCACCTGTGTGATGGTGCGGCTGGCAGGGCAGATCATTGTGCTGGATGCAGGCACAGGTCTGTTGTCCCTTCCGGATTACCTGAAGAAGGATGAAAAGCAGGTTTCCTTACTTTTGAGCCACCCTCACGCAGATCATTTGCTGGGACTGCCTTTATGTTCTTTGATGATTCAGCCGGATTTTTGCCTTGATGTTTATGGAGCCCAACGTGGTGGTTTAGATGCGGAAAAACAAGTGCAGCGGTTTATGTCTCCGCCCCTTTGGCCGATGAAGCCGGAGGATCTTCCGGCAAAGGTGACTTTTCACGATCTGCCTCATAAAATGGAATTAGGCGATGTAGTAGTGGAAACCATGGAAGGCGTTCATCCGGGGGGAGTATCCCTTTTTCGACTGACGGGGGACGGGCATCGGGTGGTGTTTGCCACGGATTGCACCCTGACGGATGGGCTTTTGCCAAAGCTTCGGGCTTTTGCCGAGGATTGTGATTTGCTGCTCTGCGACGGGCAGTATAGTGAAGCGGAATGGAGCAAACGTTCCACATTTGGTCACAGCACATGGACGGCCGCCGCAAGGCTGGGAAAGGATTGCGGAGCGAAGCAGGTTCGAATCATACACCATGATCCCTTCCGTACAGACAGACAGTTGCAGGAGGTAGCGGAGGCGATTGCAGCCAGTTACTCTAATTGCAGCTTTGCCTATGAAGGAGAGGAGGTTTTGTTATGATTTCTACATATACCCAGAAACTCTTGGATATTTGCACCGCTTTATCCACGGAGCGAGACAGAGAAGCATTGCTTTCTAATATATTGGACGCCGCAATTGACTTGGCATTCTGTGATGGCGGTACACTGTATCTGTTGGAAGAGGATGGGCTCCATTTCTGTAGAATGGTTACTCGTTCCCAAGGGGTACGGCAGGGAGGATATCATGCGCCTATCACACTGCCACCGGTGCCTTTGGTGCCTTCTCATATCTGTGCAAGAGCCGTGTTGGAAAAACGGTTCATCAATGTGCCGGACGTGCATCATAATACAGAATTCGATTTTTCCGGTGCAAGATACTATGATGCTATGACCGGATATTATACACGTTCCATGCTGGTGACCCCTCTGACCAATGACCGTGGGGAGTTGATCGGTGTTTTGCAGCTTATCAATGCACTGACAAAGGAGGGACAGCCTACGGACTTTAATCCGGAATTGGAGCAATTTGTCGTTGCATTGGGATCCTATGCAGGCATTTGCCTGACGAATATGCAATACGCAGAGCAGATTACAAATCTGCTGGATTCTTTGGTGGGGGCTCTTTCTACTGCCATTGACCAACGCACGCCATATAATGCCAACCATACAAGAAATATGGCAAAATACGCAGGAAGATTTCTTGATTGGTTAGAAAAAACAGAAAACCCTTTGGCTTTTGATATCAATCGCCGCCGCTCCTTCTTGCTGAGCGTATGGCTTCATGATGTTGGCAAGCTGGTAGTTCCCTTGGAGGTCATGGATAAAGCAACACGCCTTGGCTCTGCCTTAGAAACCATTGTGAACCGTTTCCGTACCATGGGCTTGTTGGATAAAATCGCCTTTTTGGAAGGCAGAATCACCCAGGAGGAATGGGACAGAAGAAAGGCGGAGCAGGAAGAAGCTTTGGAATTTATCCGAAAAACGAACATGGCGGGATTCCTTCCCGATGAGGGGATTGCCAGGGTTGATGCGTTGGCGAAACGTACCTTTGTGGATGAAAAAGGGGAGGTGCAGCCTTGGCTAACGGAGGAGGAATATGATTGCTTCGCCATTCGCAAGGGGACGCTGACGGCAAAGGAACGCTCCGTTATGGAAAGCCATGTGACGGTAACTGCCCGTATTTTGGAACAGGTGACCTTCCCGAAGCAATATGCCAAGGTGCCGGAATGGGCAGCGGCCCACCATGAATTGCTGAACGGCAAAGGATATCCCGACCATATAACAGGAGAGCTTCTGCCGAAAGAAGTGCGCCTGCTGACGATATTGGATGTTTTTGATGCGTTGACAGCCCGAGACAGACCCTATAAGCCGCCGATGCCCTTGGAAAAAGCGTTGGCGATTCTGCGGAGCATGGTAGACGAGGGCGGTCTGGATGGAGAAATTTTAGCACTGTTTGAAGAAAGCCGAGCATGGGAGGATGAAGTATGAAAAAAATAATATCTATTTTATTAACAATGCTGCTGATTTGGTGTCCCACCCTGACAGCGGCGGCTGCGGAAACAGCAACAGCGGCTACCCTGCGTTTGGAAAAAACAGAGGGGACAGTCAAGGTGGCAAATGCTGCCGGAAAGAGCGTGAAGCTTTCTGATGGGATGCGTTTATACAGCGGCTACACCATCAGCACACAGAAAAACAGCTATGCTTATATTAGTTTGGACAGCAATAAGGCAGTGAAGCTGGATGCTTCCAGTAAGTGCCAAGTACAGAAATCCGGGAATAAGCTGGAATTGAGGGTGATTTCCGGGAAGCTGTTCTTTAATGTGAGCGCACCCGTAAAAAACAATGAAAGCCTAAATATCCGCACCTCTACTATGGTAACCGGCGTGCGTGGTACATCCGGCGTGGTGGAAAAGATAAGCCCCGTTGTTTCCAAGCTGTATTTGATTGAAGGTACAGTGACGGTGACCAGCACGGAGCCTGCAACAGGGCAGATGAGGCAGGCAGTCATTACCGGCGGGCAGACGGCAACGGCCACATTGAATGGCGACTCAGAGACGGGACGGCAGATGTCGCTGACAGTGGGTGCAGTAAAAGAAGAACAGATTCCTGGTTTCGTTGCAGTGGAAGTGGAAAAAGATCCTGCATTGCAGCGAAGAATCAAGGAAAAATCTCCTCTTTCCATACCAAAAATCATCGGCGATGCTGCTGGACGTCTTAAAGGAGAACAGCAAACCGCAGAAGAGAAAAGCAAGAAGATTGAAGAAAATCTGAAAGAAAGCGGAGTAATCACAGAGAAAAAGACCAAGCCTGTATTTAAAACACCGACCGGAGGCGGCGGTGGCGGCGGTGGTTCGTCTGCACCTGCTCTGACACAGACAACCTTGGATAATCCCACTGCGGCGGAATTGCAGGCGGCTTTGGCAAGTTATGATATCGTAAATGTGGAAAATGCTGCTCCAAGTGAACTATACAAACCTGATGATCCTGATTACGTTTCTGCAAAATATGAAGTCGCCAGCGGCAAAACACTGAATATCATTTCCGGTACAATGTTTGTGGGAATAGGAGAGACCCTTACTGTTGATGGCACGATGAATGTTGCCAGCGGTAGCACCTTCCAAAATGTTGGTGAAACTACCATCAATGGCACGATAGGAATTTCCGGCGAATTTATGAATTCAGGCAAAACTACCATCAACGGTACGATGAATGTGGATGGCACAGCAACAAATAATGGTACGATTGAAGTTTTGAGTGACAATAGCCTTCATGTGAAAGGTACGTTGACCAATTATGGCACGATTAATGTGGGCAATGAAAATACGGGGGAAAAAGGTTGGTTGGATATTACAGGCAATCTGGTGACATCAATTGACGGAGTGCCATCGGATTGTAAAATTCAAGTTTTTTCGGACAGTAAATTCAGCATCATTGCAAGAACCGAAGGTGAATTGATTTTCCTCAACATGGCAACAGATGTTATCATTGCAGATGGAACGACTATTCAACTGACAGAAGATTTAGTAATTCCAAGTGGAGTGACATTGACTGTAAATGGTATACTTACCAGTGAAAATAGGGTTACCATACACTGTATAGGAAAGCTCATAGGCGCTGAGAATTGTATAAACATCGAAATTGCTGATGGAGAACTGCTCCAAGATTATTCGACTGCACAGGAACCTGTCGAAGACACAGAAATGGATACATCCAGCGATGATACCCAGCAAGTGCTAAGTGATGCGACACAGGAGAATTCCTCTGATGCCACATCGGACAATAATTTAAACAATTCTTCGGAATTAGATTCGCCTGATGGAGAAGATTCCCGGGACAATCAGTTATCTACGGGAGGAGAGCCTGATGAACAGGCAGGGGATACTGCATGATGAAGCTTTCTACAAGAACTATCGCAGCCTCTATGGCTATTGCCGGTATTTTTACGGCAGTGGCGGGATACGGGCTATTGGAACATCCCGACGGCACCCTCAGCGACCGTTTATACCATCATGCGTCTGCGTCTGATGGGGAGATTGTTGTCATCGGTATGGACCAGCGGGCATTGGATGCCCTTGGGCCCATGCCGTGGCCCCGTTCCTATATGGCAGATGCCATCAACTATCTCAACGCAGACCCGGAGCAAAAGCCTGCCGTAATCGGCATTGATGTGTTGTATGTGGGGGAAAGTGCAGACCCGGATGGGGATGCGGCTTTGGTGGCAGCGGCAGAGGTAGGTGGAAACGTGGTAACAGCCGCCGCAGCTACCTTTGGCAGCGATTTGGTGGCAGATGGGGAGGAGTTTTACATGGATTCCCGTGCCGTTCTGGCATGGGATGCCCCCTTTTCTCCTTTGGATGCCGCCACAGAAACGGGCCATATCAATGCTATGGCGGATGAGGATGGTATTCTCCGTCATGGGCTGTTGTATGTGGATACGCCGGAGGAAGAACGGGTTTATTCCTTTTCCAGAAAGATATATGAACGCTATGCGGAAGAAAAGGGCATCACTCCAAGGTCACTGCCCCAAACGCAGGATGGCTTTTTCTATCTTCCATACACTTCCGCACCCGGCGGATATTATGACGGTGTTTCTATTTTAGATTTGCTGGAAGAAACGGTGGATGCTTCCTATTTTGCCGACAAGATTGTTTTGATTGGCCCTTACGCTGCCGGACTTCAGGACGAATACCGCACATCCATTGACCATGCCGCACCTATGTATGGCATTGAGATACAAGCAAACCAGATTGATGCCTTTCGCAGCGGCTTTCTTCCGCAAGAGGTGCCGCAGGCAGTACAGCTTGTCCTATTGTTCTGTATCAGCTTTTTGGCGCTGCTTTGGTTTCGGGATAGAAAAGTCAGCCTGTCCGTAGTAGCTTGGCTGGCAGTCAGCCTTGGCTGGATAGGGCTTTGCGCAGTGTTGTATTGCAGCGGATGGGTACTGCATGCCTTTTGGGTGCCTTTCGCGGTAACGATGCTGTTTATCTGCACGGTGGCTGTGAACTATAAAAATGCTCAGAAAGAAAAGCGCAGGATTACCGATACCTTTGGGCGATACGTTGACCCAGCTATTTTGAAGGAATTGTTGGTACAGGGCGGTGCTGCGGAGGATTTGGGCGGAAAAATGTTTGATATCGCTGTATTGTTTGTGGATATCCGAGGATTTACAACCATGAGCGAATCCTTGCCTCCTACCACTATTGTGGAAATCCTGAACCGCTACCTTTCCCTGACGACCGAGTGCATCATGCGCTATCAGGGTACGCTGGATAAATTCGTTGGGGACTGCACGATGGCCTTTTGGAATGCGCCGCTGCCTCAGGAAGATGCTGTTTATCTGGCTTGCTGTGCCGCTATGGATATGGTGGAAGGTTCCAAAGCCTTGGGCGAGGAACTTTTGGAAAAATACGGTCGTACAGTCAGCTTTGGTGTCGGTGTACACGCGGGGCCTGCGGTCGTTGGGAATATCGGCGCACCCCAGCGGATGGACTATACCGCTATTGGGGATACAGTGAACACCTCCGCTCGTTTGGAGGCCAACGCTCCCGGCGGCAAGGTGCTGATTTCACAGGTGGTTGCAGATGCTTTGGGCGACAGAGCAGAAACAACTTCCTTGGGCGGTTCTATCAAGTTGAAGGGGAAGGCGGAAGGCTTTGAAACCCTGACGCTGGATTCCCTGCAGCGAAATTGCAGAAGGACAAAATAATATTGCTCGGTTTGACGAGAATTAAAAGAATACAGATTCCTATGAAGGGGGATTTTTATGAAACGAAAGGTTTTGGCTTTGACACTGGCGGCGACACTGCTGTCTGCAGCTCCCGTCAACGGCATGACACCGATAGATTTTTCCGGCGGGGCGCTTTCCGGCATCGTGCAGGACGGAGACACTCTGCTGGTTACGGATACATATAACAAGATGATTTGGCGGGTGGAAAATGATACTGCGGTGCAGGCCGTTGGAAAAATTGCCTTGCAGGGTCTGGATGGAGAACCCATGGGATTCTATCGGGATGGAAAGCTGGACGAAACTCTGTTCATGGAACCGTGGGGCATTACGGCCTTTTTGGATGGCTATGCCGTGACAGATGCCGAAGCGAATGTGGTGCGTTATATTGATGAAAAAAATGTGCGGACTGCTGCCGGCAGCGGAAAAGCCGGAAATGCTGATGGAATCGGCGTAAAAGTAGCCTTTGACCGACCTACGGGCTTGGCAGCCGATGAGGATGGAAATTTGTATATTGCCGACACGGGCAACGGAGCCATTCGGAAGATGAACAAGAAAGGAAAGGTAACGACTGTACTTTCCGATCTGGCAGACCCCACAGGGCTGTGCTGGGCAGATGGAGCCCTTTATGTGGCGGAAACCGGACGCAGCCGTATTCTCCGCGTAGAAAACGACCAGATGGAGGTTGTGGCAGGGGATAGCACTTACCTTGCCGATGGCGAATATGAAGGGGGCTACACAGATGGCCCTGCAGAAAAGGCAAGATTCGATCATCCCCAAGGGCTTGTTGTAGCTGAAGATGGGACGATTTACATCGCTGATACAGGCAACCACGCTGTGCGAAAGCTGGCGAATGGGCAGGTGACAACGTTGATTTCTGCCGGAGAAACACCGGAAGCACCTGTGCAGCCCAGAGGCATGCTGCTGCAAGGAAATACACTGCTTGTAGCAGATTTGTTTACACAGAATCTCTTGTTTTTAGATACAACGGAGGAAACGGTTTACTTGGATATCCCCAATGATGCGTGGTACGCAGAGGCTGTGCAGAAGGTTACGGAACGTGGTATTGTATCCGGCACAGGGGATGGTTGTTTCACTCCCGATGCTCCTGTAACCCGTGGGATGTTTGCAATGATGCTGTCCCGACTGCATCAGAGCGTAGACGGCAGTGCAGTTATCGATGGTGATGCAGATTTTGCTGATGTACCTGCAGATGCTTGGTTTGCACCTGCTGTGCGTTGGGCAGCAGATCAACGGATTATTGCAGGGGATAACGGCAACTTCCTGCCCAATGACGGTATTACCAGAGAAGCACTGGCGGCGATTTTGTATCGTTATGCAGGAGGAATGGGATATGATGTTTCTGCTCGGGCAAATCTGAATGGTTTTTCTGATACAGAAGCGGTATCTCCCTATGCGGCGGATGCCGTAAGCTGGGCGGTTTCTCAGGGAATTCTGGCTGGCAGTGATGGTTCTTTGCAGCCGAAAAGTGTTGCGAGCCGTGCCGAAACAGCAAAGATGCTGGTTGCATTTATGGATGCCTTAGAGATTTAAGAACCCATTTCAGAAAGAGAGAATAAGATAAGATATAAAAAGCAGATAGATTGATGGCATTGGAACTTTTGTGCTTCATCAATGTGTCTGCTTTTTTTATTATCAGACAATGCTGCAAAATACGGATTCCTCTTTGATTTATTCGCACGGTTTATGATACAATGAAAAATAATTACATTTTTCAGTTCGTTTTCACAAAGACAGCGATTTGGCAAATAGAGTTTTTTTGGAATTCTTGTGCAATGCTCTTTTCATTGGAGAAGAACTATGATAAAATAGTTCGGATACATGAAAAATAGATTTGAGGTGACAAACATTGTCTCATACGTTAAATACGGAGTTTGAAAGACAACACCATTATATAGAAATCGTAAGAGAAAAAGTCGAGCAAAAAAAGAAGGAGTTGGGCAGACCGCTTTATTTTTATAGTTTGGCAATGGGCTGCCAGATGAACGCCCATGATTCCGAAAAGTTGGAAGGTATGCTTTCTGAAATGGGCTATGAACGGACCGAGGAAGAAAAGGAAGCAGATTTTATTATCTATAATACCTGCTGTGTCCGTGAAAATGCCGAACTGAAGGTATATGGCAAGTTGGGTTGGCTGAAGCATTACAAGGAAACCAAAAACCCCAATGCCATCATCGCCCTTTGCGGCTGCATGATGCAGCAAGAGACAGTTCTTGCGACCCTGCGTCAGAAATATCGCCATGTGGATATCGTTTTCGGCACATTCAACCTGTATAAGCTGCCCGAACTGGTGGCAACTTGTATGGAAACAGGCGAAACGGTCTATGATATCTGGCAGGAGCATCAGGAAGTGGTGGAAGACCTGCCTGCTATCCGGCATTTCCCTTATAAAGCATCTGTCAACATCATGTTTGGCTGCAACAATTTCTGTTCCTACTGCATCGTGCCTTATGTGCGTGGCAGAGAACGTAGCCGCACGCCGGAGGATATTCTGGCGGAGGTGCGAAAACTGGCGGCAGACGGTGTAAAGGAAGTCATGCTGCTTGGTCAGAATGTAAATTCTTACGGAAAGAATCTGGAAAATCCCGTTTCCTTTGCAGAACTGCTGCGGATGGTGAACGAGGTGGAGGGCATCGAACGCATCCGTTTTATGACCTCCCATCCTAAGGATCTTTCCGATGAATTGATAAAAGCCATGGCGGAATGTGATAAAGTCTGTAAATATCTGCACCTGCCCGTACAGAGTGGCAGTGATGAGATTTTGAAGCGCATGAACCGCCACTATACAAAGGAATCCTATATGGAGCTGGTACGCAAGGCGAGAGAGGCTATGCCCGGCATCACCTTGAGTACCGATATCATCGTGGGTTTCCCCGGCGAAACAGAAGAAGATTTCCAGGAAACTCTGGATGTTATCCGCCAGTCTCGCTACAGCACAGCATTTACCTTCATCTATTCCAAGCGGACAGGCACCCCTGCGGCGACTATGGAAAATCAAGTTCCCGAGGATGTGGTGAAAGACCGCTTCGACCGGATGCTGGATGTGCTGAACCCCATCGTCCATGAAGTACATCAGGAGCAGGTGGGCAAGGTGATGACTGTATTTGCGGAAGAGACAAGCAAGCAGGATAAATCCATCCTGACGGGCCGTGCCGACAATAATATGTTGGTGCATTTCCCCGGCACGGAAGATTTGATCGGGCAGATGATTTCCGTTAAGATCATCGATAACAAAACATTCTATTTAATTGGTGAAAGGATTTAAGGTGACAAATTATGGCAACAGTATTTGAAATGGCAAGAGCATTGGGCGAAGAACTGCAGAAAACTCCTCAGGTAGAAGCATTGCTGGCTGCAAAGGAAGCTTATGAAAAAGACCCCGAAATCGCAAAACTGGTAGAAGAATACACAAAACTGCACTACGATTTCGAAGCAAAAATGCAGGCTGGTGGTATCTCCGTTGAAGAACAGAGAGCATTCAACGAAGAAATGAAAACAAAAGGTGAAGCCATCAGAACAAACAAACTGGCTTCTGATCTGTATGTTGCTGAGCAGAACTTCAATAACTTCATGAATTCTGTATTCAACATCATCACATCAACTCTGACAGGCGAAGAACCCGAAGCTGCCGGCGGCTGTGACCCTAGCTGCTGCTCTTCCTGTGGCGGCGGCTGCCACTGATTATTTCGTAGATATTGTTTTTTTGCCCGAATGGGGGAAAGTGCGTGCATTTTCCTCTATTCGGGTTTGCTTGTAAAAAAGGGAGAAGGAGGAAGTTCATCCATGGCGAAGATCACACCCATGATGCAGCAATACTTTGAAATCAAAGAAAACTATAAGCATTGCCTGCTTTTTTTTCGTTTAGGGGATTTTTATGAAATGTTTTTCGAGGATGCCGTTATCGCATCCAAGGAACTGGAGATCACCCTGACGGGAAAGGACTGGGGACAGGAAGAAAGAGCCCCTATGTGCGGCGTGCCTTTCCATTCCGCAGATGGGTATATCGCCCGCTTGATCGAGAAGGGCTATAAGGTGGCGATCTGCGAACAGGTGGAAGACCCTAAGGCGGCAAAGGGCTTGGTAAAGCGGGATGTTGTCCGTGTCATTACCCCCGGTACGGTCGTGGACAATACCGTTTTGGATGAAACCAAAAACAACTATATCCTCTCCGTTTACAGCAGTAACAGCGGTTATGGTATTGCCGTCTGCGATGTCACCACCGGTGAATTCCAGACAACGGAATTCGGCAGTGTGCAGGCGGCAGCGAAAATTCTGGATGAAACGGCTCGCTTTTCCCCTGCGGAGCTGATCTGCAACGGGGAATTTCTGAATAGCCCTCTGGCGAAGGAAATTGAGCAGAGATTCCACTTGTATCTGAACGATATTGACAGCCGTATGTATGATTACAATACGGCGAAGGATGCCCTGCAGAAGCATTTCAAGGTAAAGACCTTGGAGGGCTTTGGGTTGAAGAAAAAGCTGCTGGCTGTTTCTGCCTCCGGTGCACTGATGTGGTATCTGAATGAAACACAGAAAAATGATTTGAGCCATATTTCCACCTTGAAGTATTATACAACGGGGGATTTCATGCTGTTGGATGTTTCCAGCCGCAGAAATTTGGAACTGACGGAAACCATGCGGGAAAAGAGCAAAAAAGGCTCTCTTTTGAGTGTCTTGGATAAGACCCAGACAGCCATGGGTGCAAGACTTTTGCGGAAATGGGTGGAACAGCCCCTTCTTTCCAAGGATGAAATCAATAAACGTTTGGACGGGGTAGAGGAATTGTTTGGTGATTTGTTCCTGCGGGAGGAAATCAAGGAAATCCTTCGCTCCATGTACGATTTTGAGCGTATCATGTCCCGTGTAGTCTATCAGAATGCCAATGCCAGAGATTTGGCGGCATTGAAAAATTCCATCGAAAATCTGCCTCTGCTGAAAGAGATTTTGAACCGCTGCGAAAGTCCCTACCTGACGGAGCTGCATGAGCAGTTAGACCCTCTGGAAAATATCCATGCGCTGATTTCTCAGGCGATTGTGGAGGACCCTCCCTTTTCCGTTCGGGAAGGCGGCATGATTCGGGAAGGCTTCAACGACGAATTGGATACTTATGTGAAAGCCAAGGAAAACGGCACCACATGGATCAAAGAACTGGAAGAAACGGAACGAGAAAAAACAGGCATCAAAAACCTGAAGGTTCGCTACAACAAGGTTTTTGGCTATTATATCGAAATCACCAAATCTAACTTGGAGATGGTTCCCGAAACCTATATCCGCAAGCAGACCCTTGCCAATGCGGAACGCTTTATCACCCCTGAACTGAAGGAATTGGAAGAACTGATTTTGGGTGCGGAAGATAAAATCACCACATTGGAATACGATATGTTCTGCGAAATCCGCAATGCCGTTGCGGCAGAAGTGGAACGTATCCAATATTGTGCCTATATCGTTTCTGTCATCGACTGTCTGCAGTCTCTAGGGGAGGTTGCCCAGAGCATGCATTATACAAAACCTGTGGTGGATGATGGCGATATCATCGAAATCAAAGGCGGCAGACACCCTGTAGTGGAAAAAATGATGGAGGGGCAATTCATTCCAAATGATACGTACCTCGACCAAGAGGATACCCGCCTTGCCATCATCACAGGTCCCAATATGGCGGGAAAATCTACATATATGCGGCAGACAGCCCTGATCGTGTTGATGGCGCAGATTGGCAGCTTTGTTCCTGCGGAGGAAGCCCATATCGGTATTGTAGACCGCATCTTCACCCGTGTAGGTGCCTCCGATGACCTGAGTGCAGGCCAGAGTACTTTCATGGTGGAAATGACAGAGGTAGCCAATATCCTGAATAATGCCACCAGCAAGAGCCTGTTGATTTTGGACGAAATTGGTCGAGGAACAAGTACCTTCGATGGTCTGTCTATTGCGTGGGCGGTATTGGAATATATTGCCGATACAAAGCAGATTGGGGCAAAGACCTTGTTTGCCACCCATTATCATGAGCTGAGCGAACTGGAAGGCAAACTTTCCGGCGTGAAGAATTACTGCATTGCTGTGCAGGAGCAAGGGGAGGATATCATCTTCCTGCGTAAAATCCAGCGGGGCGGCGCAGATCACAGCTATGGGGTGCAGGTGGCCCGTTTGGCAGGTCTGCCCAATAAAGTTATCCGTCGCAGCGGTCAGATTTTGAAACAGCTGAACGCGGCGGATATTACGAAAAAAGCGAAAAAAATTGCTGTAGAATCCAAGGAGCAAATGGAGGAAACAGCGAAACAGATAGATATGTTCAACATGGCAGAAACCCAGCTGGCGGATGAACTCTCCAAGCTGGACGTGATGACCATGACCCCCATTGAAGCCTTGCAGACCCTTTTTGAGCTGCAAAAAAAGGCCAAGGGGATGTAAGTTTTTGAGGAAGGAGGAGACACATGCAGAAAATTCGACTGCTGGACTCCAAAACCATCAATAAAATAGCGGCAGGGGAAGTAGTAGAATCCCCTAAATCCGTGGTAAAGGAACTGACGGAAAACGCCATTGACGCCGGTGCCAGCAGTGTGACTGTGGAGATTAGGGAAGGCGGCATTTCCTATATCCGTGTGGCGGATAACGGCTGTGGGATTCCAAAGGAACAGGTGAAATCCGCATTTCTGCGCCATGCCACCAGTAAAATGAGCCAGATTGAAGATTTGGAGCATATTTTTACTCTGGGGTTCCGTGGGGAGGCCCTTGCCAGTATTGCGGCTGTGGCACAGGTGGAAATGCTGACGAAAACCAAGGAGGAGGAAACAGGTACCCGCATCTGCATCAACGCAGGGGAGATTGAGGTCATGGAGGATACTGCCTGCAGAGAAGGCACTTCCATCACAGTCAAGAATCTTTTCTATAGCGTGCCTGCCCGCAGAAAATTCCTGAAAAAGCCTGCCACCGAAAGCGGCTATGTCTCCGACTTGGTAAACAAGATTGCTTTGGGGCATCCCGAAGTAGCCATTCATTATATCAACAACGGCACAACGGTTCTGCATACGGCAGGGAATAACGACCCCAAAACGGCGGTGTTCTATGTATATGGTAAGGATGCGGCAAGCAATATGCTGCCCATCGTCTATAAAAAAGGAGAATACGCTGTCAGCGGTCTGATCGGCAAGCCGGAGCTTTGTAGAGCCAATCGCAACTATGAAAACCTCTTTATCAACGGCAGATTCATCAAGAATCAGGTGGTTTCCTCCGCAGTGGAGGATGCTTATAAAACGAAGCTTCTTATTGGCAAATTTCCTGTGTTTGTGCTGAATTTGGAGGTGGAGCCTGCCTTGGTGGATGTGAACGTTCATCCTGCCAAGCTGGAAGTCCGCTTCAAAAATGATGATGAAGTTTACGAATTTTTCTATACGGCAGTTTCCAAGGCGTTGCAGGAAACGGTGCTGATTCCAAAGGCAGTTTTGGAAAAGAAGCCTAAGGAAAAACAGTCGGAGCCGGAACAGCAGACTTTGGCAGATGCACCAAAGAGACCGGAACCTGTAAAAGAACCGCCCAGAGCCCCGGAAAGCACCGGGGCGAAACCGGAACAGGAAGAACTGAAATCGGAAGGCATCTATCAGCCAAAAGCTGAAAAACCAGTGGAATCGGCAAAACCTTCCATGCCCGACAGAACTGTTTTGGGCGGCGGCAGAAGCGTAGATGAATTGCTGAGGCGGAAACCTGCTTCCAGCGGTGTTGCCCAGACGGCTGTGCCTTATTTGAAAAAAGAAGCTGTGCAGGAAAAAGAAGCCGTGAAGGCAGAACCTGTAAAATTGCAGGAAGTACCAAAACAGGAAGAAAACAAAATTTCTGCCGCGGAAGAAGAAAGCAAAGAAGAAAAGAAGCCTTTCTTCCAGAATTATAAAATCATCGGACAGGTATTCCGTACGTATTGGATTGTGGAGCAGGGAGAATGTCTTTTCCTGATTGACCAGCATGCGGCCCATGAACGCATCCTCTACGAAGAACTGATGAACCGCTTCAAAGAGGAGCAGGTAGTTTCCCAACGGATGCTGAACCCGTTGATGCTGAACCTGACCCCTATGGAAACCGAGGTTTTGAAGGATAATAAAGAACTGTTGGAAAGCTTTGGCTTTGAACTGGAGAATTTTGGCGGGAAATATGCCCTGCGGGCTACGCCTTATCTATTGCAGAACCCCAGCAGTATCGGTTTCTTTACGGATATTCTGGACAGGCTGGCAGAGGAACGGATTACAAATGTGTATGATACAAAAATACTGGCGGTGGCGACCATGGCCTGCAAGGCGGCGGTCAAAGGTCATGATGTGCTGAGTATGCGGGAGGCGGAAGCCCTCATCCATCAGCTTCTGAAGCTAGAGCATCCCTTTACCTGCCCCCACGGCAGACCGACCATCATCCAGTTGACAAAATATGAAATGGAAAAAATGTTCAAACGAATCCAGAACTGATTCCGAAAGAAAAAGGTGAGGTTTATGAAAAGACCCCTGATTGTCATTGGCGGGCCCACTGCCTGCGGCAAAACAGGATTTTCCATCAAGCTGGCAAAAAAAATCGGCGGCGAAATCATCTCTGCGGATTCCATGCAGGTATACAGATATATGGATATCGGCACGGCGAAGGTGACCCCGGAGGAGGCTGACGGTGTGCCCCATTATCTCATTGATGAGCTGAATCCTGATGAGGAATATAACGTGATGCTTTTCCAGCAGAAGGCAAAAGCCTATATGGAGGAAATCTGGGCAAAGGGGAAAATCCCCATTCTCGTGGGCGGCACAGGCTTTTATATCAATGCCCTTTTGTATGATAATGACTTCACGGAAACGGAGAACGACACCTCCTATCGTGAGGAATGTTACAAACTGGCACAGGAGCAGGGGGCGGAAGTCCTTTATGAAAGATTGAAGGAAATCGACCCCGAATATGCCGCAAATATCCATGCGAATAATGTGAAGCGGGTGACCCGTGCTTTAGAATATCATTACCTGACAGGGCAGAAATTTTCCGAACACAATGCAGAGCAGAAGGAAAAGGAAACGCCCTATGATGCGGCAGTCATCATCCTGACCATGGACAGAGAAAAGCTTTATGAACGCATTGAACTGCGCATAGATCTGATGATGGAGCAGGGGCTACTGGAGGAAGTGAAGGGACTTCTGGATAAGGGGTATACCCCTGATTTAGTTTCCATGCAGGGTATCGGCTACAAGGAATTCATTCCTTATTTTAAGGGGGAATGTACTCTGGAAGAAGCTGTGACACAGCTGAAAACCAACACCAGGCGTTTTGCCAAACGGCAGTTGACATGGTTCCGTCGGCAAATCGACGGTCTTTGGATAGACATGAGCAAGGCTACGGGCGAAGAGGCCTTGGAGGATGTGCTGGACTATTTAAAGGAAGGGAACATATTGTAACATACGGGGAAATCTATCTGCAAAGAAGGGATTCGTATGTGGTCGACCCTTTGGTTCGATTATACTTTTTTTGAATTATATGCTTATTTTATGATTTACAGCTTTCTTGGCTGGGCCATGGAATCGGCCTTTGTTTCCATCACTACGAAAAAGTGGGTTAATCGGGGCTTTGTCAATGGGCCCATGTGTCCTATTTACGGCACAGGGGCGCTGCTCATCATTCTTGCCCTTGGCCCTGTGGCAGAAAGTGTCCCTCTGTTGTTTTTGGGTGGCTTTCTCATTGCCACTGTGGTAGAATACCTAATTGGGGCAGCTATGGAAAAGCTGTTCCATGCCACTTGGTGGGATTATTCGGAAAAGCCCTTCAATATCAAGGGACGCGTCTGTTTGGAGCGTTCTTTGGAATGGGGCGTCATTTCCGCTTTTGTAATGCGGGTGGTACAGCCTGCCATTGCAGGCTTTGTGGCGGCAATTCCCCGGGTTTGGGGGGAATTGGTGGGAACGCTGCTTTTGGCATATCTGGCAGTGGATGCGACCATTACGGTATTGCATGTGCTGCGGTTCAACGAAAAGCTGGAAGCCCTCAGCGAAGCCCATGCCCATCTGCGGGAGAAACTGGAAAGTACCAAGCTTTATGGTACCCGACAGGAAATCATTGCCCACTTTGAAAATATGCCCGCTGTGGAAATGCTGCGGGAGTTGAAGGAACGCATGGCAGAAGAAGATGAACAGATCAAACTGCTGCGGGAAGAAGAACGGCTGCGCAGAGAATACATGATGAACGAAATCAGAGAAAAAATGGAAAACCGTGTCAATGCCCTGAATCGAAGCAGTTTGATCGAGCGGCGTTTGATGAAAGCATATCCCGGGCTGCGTTCCAAGCGGTTTGATGAAGAATTGAAAGCCCTGAAACGGGAACTGGAAGAGAAGAGAAAATGGAAAAAGCAGAAAGGAGTTTCGAAATGAAAAGATCTTTCGCAAAATACATTGCTTTGTTTTTGGCAGCAGCGGTTGCCCTTGGTGCAGCCGGCTGCGGAAAAGATCAGGCAGAGCAGCAGGAAGAAAATGCTGTGGTAAGTGAAGAAAATGTGGATACAGAGGGCGAAAACAGCGGTAAAGATGCTGCCTCCACAGGCGAAAACGAGGAAAGCGACGAGGATGCAGCCCTGCCTGCGGCAAAAAAGAATGATCTGCAGGACGCCGTTCTGGCTGCTGATGGTGCGCCCAGCGTGGTGGCTTCTGCAGCGATCCTGATCGAAGCATCCACAGGGACGATTTTATATGAAAAAAATCCGGACCAGAAGATGTATCCCGCCAGCATGACAAAAATGCTGACAGCTCTGGTGGCTTTGGATTACTTTGAGCCCGAAGAACTGATCAAGGTCGGCACTGAGATCAATGAAGTAACGCTGGACTCCAGCAAGGCAGGCCATCAGTTGGGGGAAACTCTGACCATGAAAAATGCCATCAGAGGGCTGATCATTCCTTCCGGGAACGATTCTGCCAATGTGGTTGCGGCAGCAGTAGCAAAAAGAGCGGAAAATGACGAAAGTCTTGGTTTTGCCAAATGTGAAGCTATTTTCACAGACCTGATGAATCAAAAAGCGGAAAAACTGGGGGCAACAAACAGCCATTTTGCCAATGCCCACGGCTATCATTCGGAAGATCATTATACCACAGCCCATGACATGGCACTGATCGCCAGAGCCTTTATGGAAAATGAAACCTTGGCGGAGATTGCCAATGAAAAGAGTTTTTCCGGCAACGGCGCGGATAATATGTTCGAAAGCAATGAAGATATGAAGACCCAGGAATACGCATGGCGCAGCCATAACCTGCTTATTATGGATGGGGAGTACAACTATCCTTATGCAACAGGCATCAAGACTGGTTTTACAGACGAAGCGGGGGAATGTGTAACGGCGGCAGCGGAAAAAAATGATGTGCAGTTGATCGCGGTTATTTTCCATTCCGAAGACCCCAACCGTTGGCTGGATGCGAAAAACCTTTTCGAATATGGCTTCAATAACTACCAGAAGATCGAGATTGCAAAAGCAAATGCTGCAATTGAAGAGGTTCCGCTGACGAAACATAAAAAATCCGAAGGCGATACCCTTGCAGTGGTATTCAAAGAAGATATGGTCACTTTCCTGCCCACATCCATTGGGAATAGTCTGAAAGCAACAGTAACATACAATGCAGACTACGCGGTAACCGATAAAGAAGGCAATGTTTCTTTGAAGGCACCCATCGAAAAGGGTGCGGAAATCGGTACAGCCTCCTATGAAGTGAAAGGCAAAACAGTTCTGGAAGCACCTGTTTATGCCGGCAGAGATGTATCTAAGGGTACGATTTTTAGTTCCATTGGCTATTTCTTTAAAAATCTGTTTACCCTGAAGGGAATCCTGACGCTGGTTGGCATCATCGTGGTGATCGCCGTTGTCATTCTTGTGATCAAATTGATCGGCAATCGCAGAAGCAGCAGACGCAGAGGCGGCTATAGCTTTGGCTCTGGTCTGAATATGGGCGGAAGCGGCAGAAGAAGACGCAGAGGCGGCAAAAGACGTTTCTGATAGAAAACAGATAAATTGAATCGATATGAAATAGAATAAAGCAAAAAACCGACTGTCTGATGACATATCCTGCCTAAGACGGTCGGTTTTTTGTGTAACAAAGCTGCAATGGGGAAAGGCTTTTTGCTTTTGCGGCGGTTTTTGAAGATGAATTACAATTGTATTTTGACTTCTACGGTCAGCGGTATTCAAGGGACGGGTCTGGGAATGGCGATTGCCAAAAATATCGTTGATATGATGAATGGTAATATTTCTGTAAGCAGCGAAGTTGGTAAGGGAACAGAATTTATCATCTCCCTGCAGTTTGCTGTTTGCGGAAAACAAAAAAAGAGAAGAATGTACCCGAGCTGAAAGGCTTGCACGCTTTGGTAGCGGATGATGATTTTAACACTTGTGCCAGTGTTTCCAAGATGCTTACCAGCATAGGGCTTCGAGCAGAATGGACAACATCAGGGAATGAAGCAATTTTGCGAACGACTTTTGCCAAAGAAAATCATGATGAATTTCAGGTTTATATCATTGACTGGCTGATGTCCGATATGAATGGGATCGAGGTTGTCAGAAGGATTCGTAAAGTCATAGGGGAAGATAAACCAATCATTATTCTTACGGCCTACGATTGGTCGGATATTGAAGCGGAGAAGAGAAGCGGGCGTTACCGCATTCTGCGAAAAGCCCCTGTTCCTGTCCGAATTGCAGGATACCCTTTTGGCTTCGGCAGGATATTCGATTGCCGGAGAGGCTTCTTTAGAAGACAAAGCGGCATCTTTTGTAGGAAAGCATGTTCTTTTAGTAGAGGATGTGGAACTGAACAAGGAGGTTGTCTGAGGACAATCTCCTTTTTGCATAAAAATAAGATTGTCCTCAGAATATTGGGTGAACCTACCCATTTTCTTGACATTTTATAGAAAGAATATAAAATAAAAGTAAAGAATTCTGTAAACTTGAGATAGTTCCGCATTTTTTTGGCAGCTATTCGATATAGCTGCCAGGCGAGGGTGTGTATAATAATATGATGAAAAATAAATTTTGGCGAAAAATATTTTGTAAAAGGAAAGGGCAGAAGGGTTTTTCTTTGGGAGAGGTCTTGCTGACTGTTGGGATATTATGCATTTTGATTGCTGTCAGTTTTCCGGCAATTGGATATTTTAGCCGCCTGCTGAATCAGACCAAGTTGGATAATATGGCGAAAGAAATCTTTATTTCTGCCCAGAATAAGTTGGTTACTATGAAAGCCTGCGGCATGGAAATGCCTACAGGCAACACTATGGGGATGGAACCTCCTACCGATTACGACAAAGATGCTATGGGGGAATGGCCCAATCAAGGGAGTGAGATTGACCCCTTTGTTTTTGTGTCCTCCGACGATACAGCCTTTACCTTTATGGATGATACCCCCATTGGGAAGGACTATCAGGAGGGAAAATATATCATTGAGTTTAACCGTAGCACAGGGGATGTCTACGGTGTTTTCTATTGGGAGCCACAGGAGTTGGATTTTGGCGGAAGCTCTTCCTTTGTATATGCATCCCATTATAATACATACACAAATGGAGAAAAAACCTATCAGCTGCGTGATGAAAAAAAACAGCGGATGGATTCTGGGTTGAAAGTAGGATATTACGGCGGTAATGGCACGCAGGCCATGGCAGATGCCAAGGAGTTTAAGTTCAATGCAGAGCTGACCAATGCGGAAAAGCTGCAGCTGAAGCTTACGCCAGAGAATCATACTGTTGGCATGGATACCAGATATGTTGTTACACTGCGATCTGCAACAGATACAACCAATCCAAAGGAATATACCATTGGGTTGCAATATGTTAACGGCGCACCCCATAGTGTCACCATAGATGCCGATGGAAAAGGAACCATTGGCGCGTTGGATGCTGTCAATATTGAAAAGCTGAATACAGAATACGGTTTCCTGATTACGCTGGACAGCGTAGAAGCAGGGCAGCATTTTGCAAATCTCTTTCCGGAAATTGTTGCAGGGGACGATATTTCTATCAAGGTGCAGGCTTACTATCTGGGCAGTAAGGAAATCTATGTTGCAAAGAGTAACTATGAAACGATACAAAATACTCTGTTTGCTGATGTGCGTCAAGATGCAGGATTGGCAAATCCGAAAGGGAAAAACGTTGCCGTTGCAACTGGCAGACATTTGCAGAATCTTTCCAAAGAGGCTTCTCATTTGGGATACACCACCAATGAGAATGAAGCATTGGAAACAAAAACGAACTATCCGATCGTCAATACAAAATTGCTGAACGATATCAACTGGCAGGATGCGGCTTACAATTATAATGAAAAAAACACGCTGTATAGTGCAAGTATGTCTTTGAACAGCTTCCAGCCTATCTGTAACTATGATACGGGGCTGAGGGTTTTTGACGGCAATGGATGGACGATTTCCAATTTATATGTTACAAAATATACAGACAAAACAAATACGGATAATATCAGAATGGGTGCCGGGCTGTTTGGCGTGGTGTATAATGATACAACCATTAAAGATTTTACGATGCAGGATTGCTATGTTGAAAGTACAAGTGCAGCAGTGGGAACTGTTGTCGGTACTTTTGCCAGCAGAGAGGCGGCATCAACAAAGAGCTATTTGCAGGATATTGAGGTGATCGACTGCACTGTTAAAATGACAAGAAATGCCCATTCCGGTATGCTTACTGGTTATGTCACATTGACGAATAACGACGGAACGGATTTGGTTTCCATCCAGCATGGCGTTTATATCCAAAATTGTGGGGTATACCTCTCTGATGAAAATTCCGATGCCTATTATCAGGAATTTAAAACAGCAGATATCAACCACGCTGTAACAAATCATAACGGAAATGCCGGCGGTTTGGTAGGGTATTTGGATAAGGGTTGTCTGGTAATTCAGGATTCCTTCTCAGCAGTGAATGTTTATGCCGGTGCCAATGCCGGCGGTTTGGTTGGCGCTACGAATGATAAGTTGTATATCAACAATAGCTATTCCTCCTGTATGGTGGATTCTGAAGGAGAAGCTGGTGTTGGTGCCGGCGGCTTGGTTGGGAAATATACCAAGGGCTGGATCAAGGCGGAAAACTGTTTTACTACTTGCGATGTTTCCGCAAATTGTTATTCCGGCGGCGCCTTCGGGCATTTGATAAAACCTAGTCAGCCCTATAGCTCTGCCAGCATTCAGGTAAAGAATGTACAAAGCTATGGTACCGTTTCCTGGAAAGGCGGCATTTGTGCAGACGAGAAGAATATGACCATAGGAGAAAGCTTTTCTGGCGGCTTTATCGGCAGGATAGAGAAAGGCCTTTTGGAGTGGGGGAATACAAAAAACAATTTTTACATAGAAAGCTGTCAATATCTTTCTATGAAGGGCTATAACAACAGCAACCCAGGTGACAATAGCAATGCCATCAAAGGCTATGGCTGTGATTATAAAAATCTTTCGTTGTATCCGAATGTAAAAATTGATATCAAACCTTCTTTGTATGAGGAATCCGATAAAGTGAGCGGTGAGATTTTGCCCTTTATGCCCCAGATGAATCTTCCTGTAGATCGGCAAAAGATGCTGACGCATGCCTACAGCAATGATTTGCAGGGTTATCCGTATCCTTTCCGTTTGCTTACATATGAGGATCATGCATCGGAATATATTCCTTACCATGGCAACTGGCCGAAAAAGGGTGAGATTGAGACTGCGTTGGTCTACTATGAAAAATATGTAAAATTTAAGGAAAATACGACAGTAGAAGAAAGTGAACTTTATGGCTACTATGCTGTGACTACCATTGGGGAAGGACAGTCCGCGTGGACGCTGGATACCCTGAAAACGCAGGAATGGCTGGATGGGAATAGCTATAGCCTTGTGGAGGATGGCTATGCCCTCCTTTCTACCTATCAGCTTAAGGAGTTTACCTATACCCTGAATGGGGATATGGGGGATGCTGTGGAGAAAACGGGTACGATCAAAATTTCTGATGATGAACCATCTATGGAATCCAATAAGGCTGATGGAAAAGCGCAGAGAATTGGAGGAGCTATGCAGGAACTGGTGTTGGAGCAGGAGGGGGCTGAAAAGCTGACAGTTCATGCTGAAATTTATAAGTTTCCTTTCTTCCTGCAGGATATCTCAAAGAATAGAACGCTGGAATTTTATGATAAGCTGGAAATTAGCTATACCGCAGATCATAAATATGATGAAAATGGGGTTTTACAGGAATTGGTAGACCTGGTGGAAAAATTGAAGGATGCAGGTAAAGAGCCTCCCGCCAACTGGAACCCTATGGAAGGTAATAAATATGTTGTAAATGATAACTATACCTTCTATTATTGTTGCCATTTTGGTAAAACAGCTATCAATCCCTATGTAGGCAGAATGGCTGCCCGCAGACCCGCCAGAGCCCACGAGGTTTATGTGCGCTCTGCAAGACACCTGAACGCTATTGGTCGCTATCCTTATTATTGGAACAGTAACAATAATGAAAAATGGAAGAAGTATGCCTTTCAACAGGAGCTGGACTTGAATTTCAGCACCTACACAACAAAGTACTGCGGAGAAAATAGCTTTTTTATGAATCCGCAGGATTGGGATGAAGCAAGTAAAAGCTTTACAAGGGGTTATGAACGTAATGTATACGAAAACCGTGTGATCGGCAGAACAGGTGAGATAGAATATCAGGATCCCAATACAGGAGAATGGATAAAATATTTCAACTTCCAAAATGATTATGACGGTGGTGGCTATCAGATCATCAATTTTAAACTGTATGCGGAAGGTCTCTATTATGTGGGTCTTTTCGGCGAGGTATATGGCAGTACGCTGGAAAACATCCACCTGACAACGGATGATGAACTGGCAAGGCTTTTTGAAGGCGAGAAGTATAACGAAACCTATGGCGGCAGCTATTTGGTTGCTGCCTATACCTACCAAAAACTGCAATATATCAACCCGGATTGGAATGATGACAACGGAATAGCACATAACTACGGTTTGGGTGCTTTGGTGGGCAAGGTATATTGCGGCACAGGGGCATCTGCCAATGCTGTTATTATTAAAAACTGCTCTGTCAGCGGTTACAGTGTGATAGGGAAGATGGACCCCACGGAAAAAGTTGGTGAACATATCGTGAACCAGTTTCCTAGAACTGCAAGAAACTATGGTTTTCATGTGGGTGGTTTTGTTGGCTTTAATAATGGTTATATCGTTAACTGTACAGCGGAAAATAAACTGGTGCAGTTTGAATATGCACACCCCCATAATAATTCTTCCTATGGCAGAGAAAAGACGTTGGGCGGCTTTGCCGGCTCCAATCAGGGTGTCATTGCAAGCAGCTATGCCGGCGGAAAACTGGAAATTACAGTGAATGAAGATGCAAGAGAACGCTTGGATACTGCAAAAAGTGAGTTTTATATAGGCGGGTTTGCGGGTACAAACTGCTATGCGGGTTTTGCATACGAAAGCGGTAATACAGCTTATCCTGATGGAACAAAAGGTGTTCTGTTGAAGGATTGCTATTCCTTCTGCTCCATCACAAAGGACGAAACAAGCAATCAGTATGTTCCTGCGGAGAATATTTATGGTGTTACATGGACAACGGATACAGCTCCAATTGCGAATGATTATGAAAATAGCATAAACAAATGGCATGGTTCCAGCTTCAATGCAACAGCAGAAAATGTAGCCAACTGCTATTATTTGGCAGAATTGGTACAGTTGAATGAAAACGGAGAGGATAAACGCCCTATGGATGAAGCGTGGGTGGTTGGAATCGGAGGCGAGCATTGCGGCATCACGGCAGACACAATGCGGGATATTCCTGCCTTCAGCACTTTGCTGAATCAATCTATGGCAGGGGAATCCTATGCTGTAAGACAAAATGGAACTACTGTAACTGTTCTGCTGAAAAACTTTGCTGAGACATCCCTGACGGCGGAAAAATCCTATCCATATAGCAGAAGTTTGCAGGGAAAATCCTATGTTTTCCCTGCCGTAGTGCAGAATCACGCTGGTGAGTATGTGCATTTCGGCGATTGGCCAAATGTGCTGGAAAAGGTGCTGGGACTGTGCTACTATGAGAAATATGGCGATGGTGACTATGGTCTGTTTATCCGTGGCATCAATGCTGACCTGTATACGAAAGATGGAGCATTGGATACCTATCTTTCCTATGTAGATACGCTGGAGTATGACCCTGCAAGCACAAAACGGGTGCAAGCAAGCGGTTATTGTATCGCTGCTACCACAAGAGTGGAGGGTTCCAAGCTGTCCGGCTATACACCATTGGCTGAACCTCTTGTTATGGAGAACTATCAGTTCTATGAATTGCCAACGACAGGCATTACAAAGGATGCAAATACTGGTATTTGCAGCATGAATTTGCCGGGCTATGATGTTGCTGCCTCCTATCACCCTGATTTTGGGGCGGCAATTAAGTTTGGAGATTTGACGCAGGATGCAAATAACTTGACTTATGCTTCCGATTTGCCTGTATATCAGGTGAGAAACCGAACACAAATGGAAAACATTAGTTCTCTTGATTCAGGTGGTTTGCCGTTGTATAGCCAGTATACCTTCCATCAGACTATGAATATTGACACTGGCCTGATCGAAGGGGATGCTCTTATTGCATCTATGCCTTATAATACTATATTGGATGGCAAAGGCAGCCATTATGATAGTGAAACAAAGGTATCTGTGCCAGCCGCTGCATCCTATACAATTACAATGACACTGAAAAACTCTGTTGCCGGCAGTGGCATAAAAAATGTCGGTTTGATTGGCAGTAATATGGGTATGCTTCAAAATCTTGTTTTAGATGGCAGTGCGGAATGTACCTATCATCTGTTTACCGGCGGATTTAACTTTGGTGTTCTTGTAGGTTGGAATTTGGGAGGGACAGTAGAAAACTGTATTTCTAAAGTGAACATGACTTTAAAAGGAGAAAGTTCAGATTCCATTCTTAAGGATTCTTATATCGGCGGTTTGATTGGGATAAATCAGGGCGTTTGCCGCTCTAGCTATGTTGATTGTACGATTCTTGGAGCTGACAGTGTTGTGAAAAGCAATGGCACCATAAATATTGGCGGCTTGGCTGGATCTTCGCCAAATGTGATTGAGGATTGCCAAGTAAACGGAAGCATTGCTTCTGGCACAACTCTTGCAGTGAGAAATAACGATTTGGCGATTGGTGGCTTGGCTGGTGAGGCGGGAACAAACATCGCAAGAAGCTTTGTATTTGCTTCTATTGGTGAAGGCGCAGCGATTGAAGAATATAAAAATCTTGCGGTTGGCGGTTTTCTGGGTAATATTAAAAGTGAAAATGTTACGGCGGAAGCCTCCGGTTTTGCTGGAAATATTAGAATTAGTATCACTGGTAATAAAGTGTGGATTGGTCAGTTTGTTGGTTTGACAAATAACCATGATACTTTTATATCCTGCTATGGCTGGGAGACAGAAAACAGCCGTCCTTTTAGCGGCGATGATAAGCCAAATACAGTTTATAACGGATGTTATTATTATGGAACAGATCCAGGTAAGACAGGGCTTATACCAACGACGGATATCAATGCAGTTCTGTCTGGTTTGCAGGCACCAGAAGGATGGCAATGGCAGATGGACACAGAGAAAGGTGTTCCGATACTAACGAAAATCACAGTGCCCTAATGGGCAGAAAAAGAGGGGAACGAAATGAATTGTGTAAAAAGAAAACTGAAAAGCACAGGCGGTGCGTCTATCATCATTGCGCTGCTGTTCTTCCTCATTTGCTGCACAGTCGGGGTGTCGGTTCTGGCGGCGGCGAAGGCAAATGCCTCCCGCCTTGTCAGCCAGCGGGAAAGTGAGGAAGCTTATCTGGCTGTCCGCTCTGCTGCCATGTTGATGCGGGAGAAGATGGAAACATCGCAATCGCAGCCTTTTACTGAATGTGAAGAGATTTACGATAATGCAACTACTTGGAAACAACTGAGCACAGAGAATCCGACGAATTCCTTCTGGAAAAAAATTGAGAATGGGATGTATCAACTGATTCAAAAAGAAAGCGGTTCTGAAAGCTGTGCGTTCATTTTTCAGGCGGAGGATATACCTGATGTTTCTGCAAATGTGACCATTTCGAAAAAGGAAGGAAAGTATACCTTGCAAGGACTGCTCTCCTGTGTAGAGGACCCTGCAGCAGGGGATGTTTATACTTATTTGATGACCCTGACAGAAACAGGGGAACCCAAAATGACACACCGTGAGCCAATTACGAAAATAGTGGAAAATGAAGATGGATCCACTTCAGAAAAAATAATCGGAGAGCGGCGACAATATACCATCAGCTTTTCCAATGGGCAGCTTGAGGTAACGAATTAAGGAGGGGCAGAAGGATGTTTCAAAAACTGAAAAATACATCGGGCGAAACCTTCATCGAAGCCTTGGCGGCGTTGCTGATTATGGGCTTTTCCACGGTGCTTTTCATTGGATTGGTGATGGCGGCAAAAAATGTGAATATGATTCAGAAGGAAGCCGATGTACGCTTTTATGCAGCTATGGAAAAGGTGGAGGTATTGGAAGGTACAAATGCAGGAGGAAACCCGGAAGTCATTCAAGTGAAGATCAGTAACGGTAATGGGATGCTGTTGGAAACCATCGATTGCCAGTTGACAGAGGCAGATCATTTGCGAGCCTATGAAATTAAGAAACCATGAGGTGAAGGAATGTGAACAGAAAAACCAAAGAAAATAAGGGCTTCACCTTTATTGAAATGCTTCTTTCGCTGGTGCTGCTGGGGTTTCTTTCCTTAGTGGTGGGGGCAGGCAGTACAACTGCATTGAACGTGTACCGAGACGGGGTTGGCTATGCGGAATCCCGCGCCCTTTCTGCTACCCTGCTGATGGCAATGGAAAATGATTTACGCTATGCAAAAGATTTGAGAATGGAGGGGGATACGGTGAAATTCACCAGCCCTTATTATGGTAATGAGTCTTCTTTTCTGGTGGAGAATGGACGGGTCAAAGTCCAGAGAACAGTGGGTGAAAGCCAGGAAAAGGTTCTTTTGTTGGGCGAAAAAATGTACAGCAATGGATTGGGGGTAGACTCTCTCGCTGTTATGGTGGATAATTCTGATACAGTCGAAGGTGAGTATGGACGAAAGGTTACTGTAACAATTACTATGAATGATGGTAATACAGTATCTACCAGTCTTTTGAATATTAATATGGGAAAACAATAGTTATTTAAGAATGATTCTTCAAAAAGATAAATTGTATTTTATTATATAATTTTGTTGCAGAAAGCGAATTTTGCGTTTAAAATACCATTATATGCAGATATAGAATTTGAATTTTTGGAATGAATGACGAATAGGGGGCTGTGATGAAATATAAACGGCTCGGGGATTTATTGGTTTCCGTTGGTCTGGTAACAGAAGAACAGATTCAGGAAGCCTTAACCCTACAAAAGACAACAAAAAAACGCCTGGGCGATCAGCTGATCGCTTCCGGCTATATTACACAAAAGCAGTTGATTGAAGCACTGCAGATGCAGTTGGGGATTGAATTTATCGATTTGAGTGATTATGAGATTCCTGCGGAGCTGGCTCGCGTTATTCCTAAAAATATCGCCAGAAAATATCAGGTTGTGCCGATTCGTTTATCAGGGGATACGTTGTTCCTTGCCATGAGTGACCCCATGAACTTTATGGCGATCGAGGAAGCCAGAACTGCTTCCCGCAAAAAAATCGTCCCTATGATTACATATAGCGACAGCATCGAGCGGGCGATTTTGAATCTTTATGGCAACGAGGGTGCGATGCGTGCCATCGAGGAAATGAAGCGGGAAATCGGTGATGAGGATATCCCCGTGGCGGGGGTGGCATTTCGGACGAATGCCATCGATACAGATGCCCAGTCTGCACCCACCATCCGTCTGGTAAACAGTATCATCGAACGAGCAGTCACTCTTCGTGCCTCTGATATCCATATCGAACCCATGCAGGATATTTTGCATGTGCGGATGCGAATCGATGGGCTGATGCGCAGCATTATGAAGATTCCCAAGAATCTGCAAAATGCGGTCATTTCCCGCCTAAAAATTATGGGCGGCATGGATATTGCCGAGCATCGTGTCCCTTTGGATGGCAGAAGCGAGGTGCAGGTGAGAGATTTGAACATCGACCTGCGTATCTCCACTCTGCCCACAGTATACGGCGAAAAGGTGGTTGTCCGTTTACTGGACAAATCCTCCCAAAGGCTGGATAAGGAAAAAATCGGCCTGACGGGGGACGATCTGCGGAAATATAACGCACTCTTGGCTCACCATTCCGGTGTGGTGCTGATTGTAGGCCCCACAGGTTCCGGTAAATCCTCCACCATGTATACCATGATTGGGGAACTGAACAAAGAAGAAGTCAATCTAGTTACTTTAGAGGATCCTGTGGAATATAATATCGAAGGTGTCAATCAGGTGCAGATCAATGAAAAGGCGGGCATGACCTTTGCCAACGGTCTGCGTGCCATCCTGCGTCAGGACCCTGATATCATTGCCGTGGGGGAAATTCGAGACGGCGAAACGGCGGAAATTGCCATGCGTGCCGCTTTGACAGGTCATCTGGTGCTTTCTACCGTGCATACCAACGATGCCATTTCCACTTTGGACAGATTGGAAAACATCGGCGTAGATGAATACCTGACGGTTTCCGCGCTGAAGGGCATCATTTCTCAGCGATTGGTGCGGCGTATCTGCCCCCATTGCAAGGAGGAATATGTTCCCTCCGGTGAGGAACTGGAATTCATGGGTATGGAAGGGGAAAAGGACGTACACTTTTTCCATGGAAAGGGCTGTCCCCGCTGCTTCAACACAGGATATTCGGGGCGAACAGCCGTATTTGAAATTCTGACTATGAACCGCAGACTGCGGACAGCTTTGATGCAAAAGGTGGATCGGGATGAATTCCTTCGTCTGGTGCAGCAGGGGGATTTCACTTCCATTTTTGAAAACGGCAGAAGGCTGGTACGAAATGGGGAAACTACGGTGGAGGAAATCCGTCGTTGTCTGAATACTGAGGATTGATAAGGGAGGAACCCTATGAAGCATACCATTTGGGATTGGATACGGTTAGGAAAGGAGCAAAACGGCTCCGATGTGCATATCATCAGCGGCTTGCCGCCGAAATGCCGTGTGGATGGCGATATCGTTTCTCTGGGGGAGGAAGTGCTTTCTGCAGAGGAATGTGCCGCTTATGCGGAGGAATTGGCAGGGGAGGCTTATCCCGCTGTTGCCAAAACAGGCGAGTGGGATGGTGCCACAGAGGTGGATGGCACCCGCTGCCGTATCAATATTTTCCATCAGCGCAACGGCATCAGTATCGTCATCCGTTTGTTGCGGGGCGTGATTCCCAATTTGGCGGAGCTTTCTTTGCCTCCGGCGGTCAGCGAACTGCCCAATTTGAAAACGGGTATCGTTCTGGTAACAGGGGTAACGGGTTCCGGGAAATCCACGACCCTTGCCGCCATTTTGGATACCATCAACCATACAAGAAAAGCCCATGTGCTGACGTTGGAGGACCCCGTGGAATACGTCTACACCCCCGACCAGTGCATTTTCAACCAAAGAGAAGTGGGGCGGGATACGGAAAGCTATGCATCTGGTCTGCATACGGCCCTGCGGGAAGACCCTGACGTAATCCTAATCGGCGAAATGCGAGATTTGGATACCATCCGTATCGCCCTGACGGCGGCGGAAACGGGGCATCTGGTCTTTGCAACCCTCCATTCCGGCTCTGCGGCTGATGCAGTAGACCGTATTGTGGATGTTTTCCCGGAAGGGGAGAAAAAGCAGGTTCGCATCCAGTTGGCAGGCACCCTGCAGGCTGTGGTATCACAGAAGCTGCTGCCGAAGCTGGGCGGTGGCGGCAGAGTGGTCGCCTGCGAAATCATGATGGTGACACCTGCCATCCGCAACTTGATTCGGGAGGGCAAATCTGCCCAGATTGCCAGCTCTATCCTGACTTCTGCATCGGAGGGCAGCATTACCATGGACGCAAGCCTGGTGAAGCTGGTGAAGGAGAGGAAAATTTCTGCCCAGACCGCGCGGGAAAACGCTGTGGATGGGGATTATGTGAAAAAGCATACATTGTTCTGAGATTGATAAGGGAGGTGGGTTTCCTTGCAAACTTACCGATATCGGGCCATTTCCAAGCAGGGGGCAAAGGTCAACGGCGTAGTGGAAGCCCAGAATGAATATGATGCAGTGAACCGTATCAAGGAGCATTGCGATATCGTGACGGATATCCGTCAGGTGCAGGAAAAAAGCGGTCTGCTGACCAAAGAGGTGGGGGCGAAAAAGCCCAAGGCCAAGGCACTGAGCCTGATGTGCTCCCAATTTTCGGTGTTGCTGCAATCGGGGCTGAATATCCGACGGGTGGTGGAGACTGTTGCAGGGCAGACCACCGATAAAAAGCTGAAAAAAGTCCTCTCAAAAGTGGCGGAGGATGTGGGCAGCGGCTATTCCTTGGCAGGTTCCATGGAAAATCAGGGAGATTATTTCCCTGTTGCCCTCATAGAAACCGTCCGTGCGGGGGAGGAATCCGGTGCCTTAGAACGCTCCTTTGAACGGCTGACGACCTATTATGAAAACAGCTATAAAACGAGAGCAAAGGTCACTAATGCGCTGACCTATCCTATATTTGTACTTTTGGTGGCAACGGTGGTTATGATTATCATGATGGCGAAGGTTATCCCGACCTTTTTGGGCATCTTCGGCGATTTGGGGGCGGAATTGCCCTTATGCACTGTAATGCTCATCAAAATGTCTCATTTCTTTCAGAAAACATGGCTCCTTTGGCTGGCACTCATCGCCGGGGGCATTCTGTTTTGGCGGATTTATTGTAAATCGGAGCAGGGGGCTGTGCGGTTTTCTATCCTTGCCTTGCGGCTTCCCGTTTTGGGGAACATCAACCGCATGAATGGGGCGAGCCAGTTTGCCAATACCATGTCCACCCTGCTGGCAGCGGGGCTGGGTGTTGGCAGAGCCTTGAATATCACTGCTCGTGTGTTGGATAACCGATACCTGAGCAAATGCACCGACCGCTTTATCATGGGCGTAGAAGCCGGCAAACGGCTGGGTGACTGTATGGAAGAGGCGGAATGTTATCCCCGTTTGTTGGCGGAAATGACCGCCGTGGGGGAGGAAACCGGTACGCTGGAGGAGACCCTGACGAAAATCGGTCGTTATTTCGATGGCGAGGTGGAAACAGCCACCACAAAAGCCATTGCCCTGTTGGAGCCAACCTTGTTAGTGGTGACGGCACTCATCGCCGGGTTCATCGTCATTTCTCTGTATCTGCCGATGTTCTCCATGTATGGTGCCATGTAAAAACGTGGTGCTATGTAAACAAAATTGATGTAGCATCCCTATCCCCTGACCAACCATGGGAGATGGCGGAATTACATATTTAAACTTAAAAAACAAACACCGAAAGGTATAAATAACAAAGAGAAGGGAGTTTTATGATATGATGAAATTGAAAAACCGTAAAGGTTTCACACTGGCGGAGTTGCTGATTGTTGTAGCAATCATTGGTGTACTGGTAGCAATCTCCATCCCTGTTTTTACTGGACAGTTAACAAAGTCGCGTCAAGCTACAAACGAGGCAAATGCACGTGCTGCAAAAGCTGCCACAGTAGTCTGGTACTTAGAACAGAATGCGACACCTGCAGGAGATATAACAAAAGTGTACATCTGCAAAGATGGTACAATTACTGAGGGAGATCCACTTACTACTGCGACGGTTTCTGCTGCTGATTCCGGCGATCAGTCAAAATACCCTGGTACAGCTGTCTATGAAAAAGTATCTGTTACAATCGACACTGATGGCGTTGTAAAAAGCTATGGATTTGGTAACTAAGAGATAAGGACGGGGGACGGTTCTCTGTCCCAATCTTAACAACATAATTCAAATGCCAAGCATCCGTGAAGGCAAGGTAGTTGATAAAATCATACACGAATGAAACTGAAAGCCATCGTACTATTTTTGTATGGCTATATTTTCGGCGAGGGCTTAGGTTGGGGTCCTTGCCGGCTATTGCTTTCCCCAAGGGGCTGTCTGCGGACAGCCCTTTGCAGAAAGCAATACAGGGAAGGAGGCTTGCGGGATGGAAAAGAAAATCAAAGAAAAGCTATGCCGCAGGCAGGGGCTTTCCACAGTGGAGTTGCTGTGCATTTTCGGTATGGTGGCGGCTTTGATTTTGGTGATTTTCACGGGGGCGCAAATCTACGCCAGAAAATCCGCCACGGGCAACGACCGCCTTGCTATGGAAACGGCAAAAAGCATAGCGACTACCAATTTGCATACAGGGGGTATTTTTTCCGATGGCTCATCGGCAGAACTGCCCCAAAGGGGCTATTTCGACCCCGTCTATCATACCATCGTGGCAAACTGCCCCGAGGGGTATAATGATGGCTCTGTTGTCACCTCCGATGACGGTACATTGTATACGGGCGCACCGGATACCTTGGTTATCTGCGTGGAATATGACGGAGAAGGACTGCGGCTTTTCTGGGCAGAGGAAAAGAAATAGAGGAGGACGTCATGATTGGGCTTTCACCCTTTTTTCTGATATATTTTTCACTGCTGGCAGTGGTGCTTGGGGCTGTTTTGGGCAGCTTCATTTGCTGTGCGGCATCCCGCTATGCTGCAGGGGAACATCCCTTTCGGGGCAGGAGCAAATGCGATGCCTGCGGGCATCTCTTGGGCGTGGGGGATTTGGTTCCTGTTTTCAGCTTTCTTGCCTTAAAGGGAAGTTGCCGCTATTGCGGCGCAAGGATACCGAAGGACTGCATTGTTTCGGAGGTGCTTTTGGCGGGGGTTTTTCTGCTTTGTCTGCTCAAGTTTGATGTGACACCGGATTTTGCAAGGGCCATGCTCCTTTGCTCCATCCTTTTGGCAATCTCCCTGATAGACCTTGCCACCTATACTATCCCCGATGGGCTGCTTTTGCTGGCGGTTGTGGTGTGGGCGGCGTTTTTGCCCTTTGGCGGCGGTCTGGTGCGAGGGCTTTTGGGCGGCTTCGGCATTGCTGTGCCGTTGCTTTTGCTGGTGCTTCTCATGGAAAAGCTCCTCCAAAAGGAGGCCATGGGTGGTGGTGATATCAAGCTGCTGTTCGTGACTGGACTTTTTCTGGGCATTGGCGGCAATTTTTTGAATTTACTGATTTCCTGCGTCTTGGGAGTGCTTTTTGCCGTCCTCGCCGGAAAGAAAAAAGATATGGCTATCCCTTTTGGCCCTGCCATCGCTGGGGGAACCGTCCTGACACTGTTGGCGGGCGAGCCTGTTTTAGCATGGTATTTTAGTTTATTTTAACCTAACACGGAAAGAGTGGTATTATGACATCATCGATCATCGGTATTGATATCGGCACAAATGAAATAAAGCTGGTGGTGCTGGAAAAAGGCAGAATGACGGAGGCTGTGCGAGAACGCCTGCCTCGGGATTTGGTGCAGAATGGGCAGATTACCTCCTTCGATGCGCTGGGGGAATTTATCGGTACGGTTTGCAAGGAGCATAAGCTGAGCCCGAAAAAATGCGCACTTCTGTTGCCCAATGCTTTGAACTATGTGCGGCATATCACCATGCCTATGATGAAGGAATCCCATCTGCGGCTGAACTTGCCCTATGAATTTCACGATTTTATTCAGGATGATAAGGATAAATATGTTTTTGACTTTGCGGTGCTGGGAACACGCACGACGGAGGACGGCGGCGAGGTTCTGGAGCTGATGGCTGCGGCGGCGAAAAAAGAAGTCATCGCAAATTATACTTCCGCCCTGCGGATGGCGGGGAAAAAACTGGTGATGGTAAAGCCTGCTGTTATGGCCCTTGCCGACCTTCTCCCCATTCCAGAGGAAGGGGAGGAAGGGCAGGAATATTGTTTCATCAATCTGGGACATTCCTCTACAAGGGTACATATTTTCTGCGGCAGAGATTTGGTTGCCACAAAGGTCATCGAATATGGCTTACAGATGTTAGACCAAGTTGTTGCGGAGGAAAAGGGTGTGGATATCTATATTGCTTCCACCTATAAGGAAAGCAATTATGAGAATGTGCTGGAAGCGGAAAGCTGCCAGAACCTGTATCATGCCATTGCCGTTGAGATTATGAGAGCCATTAACTTTTATCGCTTCAATCATCCCGAAAGTCGGCTGTCAGATGCGTATTTGTGCGGCGGCGGCGCAAAAATCAAGTCTTTGGCGGATATCATAGCCGAACAGACGGAGCTGACCCTGCTTTCTCCTGCATTGTTGCTGGAGGATTATGCGATGCTGAATGATGGGGATGCCGCATTGTTTGCCTGTGCTTTGGGCACTGCCATGGAATAAGGGAGGGCAGCCATGAAGCTGAAATTAGAAAAGAAACCTAAAAAAACGGAGAAAAAAGGAAATAAGAAGAATGATTTTTTGCAGAAGCGTACCATCAATCTGATGTATCGGGAGCGGGATGTGGCAAATGACCCTAAAGTGATTGGGCCCTTGGCTGTGCTGGTTTTGATTCTCATTTTGCTCTTTGCAAAATTTATGGTTATCGATAAAGTCAGTATGGCTATGCGGGCAGAGGCAGAGGTGGAATCCATCCACACCCAGACGGAAGCCCTGCGGCAGGAAAATGAGGCCTTTGCGGAGGTCAAGGCGGAATACAGCCGTTTTTCCAAGGCTGCCTATAACGATGATGAGCTGGTTTTGGTCGGGGTGGATCATGTGCTGACTCTGCTGGACAGCCGTATTCTGCGTCAGGCGGATATGGAAAGCTGTGTTTATGATGATAATGTGCTGAATGTGGAATTGAGCGGCGTGACCCTGCGAGAGGCCTCGGATATCGTTTCCCTGCTGTATCAGGATCCTTTTGTGGAGAGCGTATCGGTTTCTGCGGCATCTACCCAGGAACAGGTAGACCCCAACCAAAAGGTAGTCGCAAATATCACAGTGATGCTGTCCAACCCTCAGACAGATACAGGTGAGGAGGCGGAAGCAGAATGATGACACGGAGTTTTACCACAAGAGAAAAGATTTTGATGTTATGTCTGGCTGTGGTTATTTTGGCGGCGGTATACATGAAAGTCGTTTATATTGACGTATCCAATACTATGGAGCAATATCCTGCTTTGTTGGCAGAGGCGGAGGAAGAACTGTCTCTGGAGCAGCAGAAATATGGTAAGCTGCAGGCTATGCGGCGGGAACTGGATGCGGTGAAGGAAAGCGGAGCAGAATTGCAGGAGGTTCCCGATTATGATAATTCCAAGAGAATCATGGAAGAACTGAACCAGATTCTGCGCCCCTGTAAGAATTACAGCCTGAATTTCCTGCCCTTGGAGCAGGAAGGCAATATCATCCGCAGAAAAATTGATCTGCAGTTTACCTGCTCAAATTATGGAACGGCAGAGCAGGTGGTGCGGGATATCGACGAGATGCAGTATCGTTGTCTGATTACATCCCTTTCCATGCAGGGAAGAGATACGGTTAAGACCGGAGAAGTAACTACCAGACTGGAAGCCACCTTTTTTGAGCTTTCCGAAGAGGTCATCGTCGCACAGAAAGAAACAGAATAAGGCTGAATTGGTTTTATGCAGTCTTTCGGCGTTTCGAAAAATTATGCTATAATAAAAAATATCCCCATGGGAAGTCTCCATGCCAAAAATGCAGGAATCCCATGGGGATGTTTTTTGTTATGATTTTTGTGCTGTCACAGGATATTTATCTCATTTTTCAGGATGCTCTTTTCTTGGAGGTCTAGGGCCTTCAAACTGATAATAATCTGTTTTGATGCGACCGTTGAAGAGCTTTCTCTTTCTGTCTGCCTTTCTGCCGAAAAGGGATTCGAAATATTCCATGGAAGTGATGACATAGGTGGACCATGTGCTATCTGTTTTCATGGTGGCACCCAAAGCCCGATACATATTTTCAACTTCTTTCAATTCGCCGATACGTTCCCCATAGGGTGGATTGGAAATGAGTACGCCATATTTTCCCGGCAGAACTACATCCTGAGAGGGTTTGACTTCAAAGGTGATACAGTCGTCCACACCTGCCAGCTCCGCATTGGCTTTCGCCAGTTCAATGGCGGCGGGGTCGATATCACTGCCGTAAATTTCAGGCGTTACATCATAATCGATGGCCTGATATGCTTCTTTTCTAGCCTGTTTCCAAAGTTCTTTGCCGATACGCTCCCATTCCTCAGAAGCAAACTTGCGGTTGATGCCGGGGGCAATATTGCGGGCGATCATGGCTGCTTCAATAGGGATTGTGCCGGAACCACAGAAGGGGTCAAGAAGGATACGGTCTTTTCGCCAGTAGCTGAGCTGGATCATGGCAGAGGCAATGGATTCCTTCAAAGGGGCATCCAGAGCATTAGCACGATAGCCCCGCATGTGCAGACCACTGCCGCTGGTATCGATAGCCAGTGTGACGATGTCTTTCAGGATACCGACCTGAATGGTATAGGATGCACCTGTTTCGTCGAACCAGTCTGTTTTATATTTTTCCTTCAGCTTTTCAACGACAGCCTTTTTTACGATGGCCTGACAGTCGGAAACGCTGAACAGGGTGGATTTTACGGATTTCCCAACAACGGTGAATTTCCCATCCTCAGGGATCCAATCGCCCCAGGGCAAGGCTTTTGTCTGGTCGAACAGTTCCGTGAAGGTCACGGCTTTGAAAGTGCCCATTTTTATCCAGACACGTCCGGCGCATCTCAGCCACAGATTTGCCTTTACGATATCTGCTTCTGTGCCGGTGAATTCGACTTTGCCGTCGGATGTTTTGATATTCTGAAACCCGAGAGCCTGACACTCTCTTTTGACTACAGCCTCCAAGCCAAAAGTAGTCGTTGCGATCAAATTGATGCTCATGTTTTATCTCCAATCTTTTTGTCAAAACTTAAATACATATTCATTCAACAGTCTACCATTTTTTTTGCAAAAAAGGAAGAACCCCTTGAAGAAAAGCGGAAAAAAAGGTATCATAAAACAGATTGAAACTATTGATAAAGCGAGGATGATTATGTATAAAGTATTGAAAACATGCGGCAGAGCAAAACGTGCCGAATTCCATACACCCCATGGCGTGATCCAGACACCTGTATTCATGAATGTTGGTACCGCAGGTGCCATCAAGGGGGCTGTTTCCACAGAAGATCTGGAACAGCTGAAATGTCAGGTGGAGCTTTCCAACACATACCATCTGCATTTGCGTCCCGGTGATAAGCTCATCAAGGAAATGGGCGGTCTGCACAAATTCATGGTTTGGGACAAGCCTATTTTGACGGACTCCGGTGGCTTTCAGGTGTTCTCTTTGGGACTTTTGAGAAAGATCAAGGAAGAGGGCGTTTATTTTAGCTCTCATATCGACGGCAGAAAAATCTTTATGGGTCCCGAAGAAAGTATGCAGATCCAGTCCAATTTGGGCTCTACCATCGCAATGGCCTTTGATGAATGCATCGGCCTGCCTGCGGAACGGCCTTATGTGGAAGCATCCGTAGCAAGAACCACCCGCTGGCTGGAACGCTGTAAAAAAGAAATGGCAAGGCTGAATGCTCTGGAGGATACCATCAATAAACAGCAGATGCTTTTTGCCATCAATCAGGGGGCAACCTATAAGGATATCCGTATCGAACACGCAAAAGTGATTTCCGATATGGATCTGGATGGCTATGCCATCGGCGGTCTGGCTGTAGGGGAAAGCCATGCGGAAATGTATCAGGTGCTGGAAGATGTTGTGCCTTATCTGCCTCAGGATAAGCCCACATACCTGATGGGCGTTGGTACACCGGAAAATATTCTGGAAGCGGTAGAACGGGGCGTAGACTTCTTCGACTGCGTATTGCCTGCAAGAAATGGCCGTCATGCCCATGTTTATACCAATAAAGGCAAATTGAACCTGCTGAATGCAAAATATGAAAAGGATGAAACCCCTATCGATGATACCTGCGGCTGTCCCGCCTGCAGAAGATATACGAAGGCATATATCCGCCATCTGTTCAAGGCAAAGGAAATGCTGTCTATGCGTCTTTGCGTGATGCACAATCTGTATTTCTTCAACAGCATGATGGAAGAAATCAGACAGGCCATTGAAGAGGATCGTTTCCCTGAATATAAGAAGGCGAAACTGGAAGGGTTTCGGCAGAACGGCAAATAAGAGCATTGCCATACTTGACGGAAAATGAAAAATTATATATAATTATGTATTGTATGAAATCAAATCCATAAAGTTAGGAGAGAAAAAAATGGTACCATTCTTACTTGACACAGTTATTACACCCGGCGGTGAACCAGTTGCAGAAACAGCCACAAAAGCATCTCAGAGTTCAGGACTTTTCGGCACATGGATGGCAGATCATCCCGTTATGCTGATTGTTATCTACTGCGTTGTTCTGCTTCTGATTATGTATTTCCTTTCCATTAGACCTACTCAGAAGAAAGAAAAGAAACTGGCTGAATTGAGAAATGCTGTTGAAATCGGCGATCCTATCGTTACAAACAGCGGTTTCTATGGCAAAGTTGTTGATATGACATACGACTGCGCCATCGTTGAATTTGGTCTGAACAGAGGTGTGCGTATCCCTGTTGCAAAAACAGAAATTTTTGGTGTAGCAGAACCTAATATGTCCAATGAAGCACCTCCTGTAGAAGAAGAACCTAAGAAAAAAGGTCTGTTCCGCAGAGGCTGATCTTGAAAGCATAAAGTCTCAATCATGAAAAGTGATTGAGACTTTTTTATCTTGCGGCGGAAGCAGAAAAACCTTATCAGGAAGCGTATTTATTTATCGTATCAGAGAAAAACGGGAAGCATTTGAAGAATATCTCCTGTTGTGCTATACTTTATCGTAAGAGATTTGGGTGAAAGAGAAATTTTTTTCTCATTATCCCGTTGATTTCTCGGGAGATTAACAGAAAGAAAGTCTGGAAACTACATATTAAAAGAATTGGCAGTAAAAAGATGGATGAAAGGGGATTTTGAGATGAAAAAAGTATTATTTGTAGATTGCTGTATCCGCAGAGAAGGCTCTCGTTCCAAGGAACTGGCAGATCATTTTATTGGTGAGCTGGAAAAAACGGGAGAATATGAGATCGAAACAATTTGCCTGATGGATGAAAATCTGTCCTATTTCTCCGATGGGTTCTTCCTGCAGAGAGAACGACTGCTGGAAGCTTGTGAAATGGATCATCCCCGTTTCCGTTATGCCCATCAGTTTGCGGCAGCAGATAAGATTGTTATTGCGGCACCTTTCTGGGATCTGAGCTTTCCTGCTCTGCTGAAGGTATATATTGAAAATCTTTGCGTGGACGGCATTACCTTCCATACCGGTGCAGAAGGTCTGGTTGGTCTGTGTAAGGCGGATCACATGGTTTATCTGACAACCAGAGGTGGCATTTATACTGATTCCGATATGGAAATGGGTTCTGCTTATCTGAAACAGATGTCTATTTTCTTCGGTATCGATCAATATGACTGCGTGGCGGCGGAAGGTCTGGATATCGGTGTATGGCCTGTAGAAGAATTGCTGGATCAGGCAAAGGCAAAAGCGACAGAAATTGCGAAAACATTCTGAAAAAGAAGGCAGAGATACTGACCATAGATTCGAAGCGGTATGGCGAAAGTTGTACCGCTTTTTGTTAGGAGGATGCCCATGAAATTTTTCCATATCAGCGACTTGCATCTGGGCAAGCGGGTATATGAATTTTCCATGCTGGAGGAGCAGAAAGAACTGCTCCGCACCATATTGCAAAAAATCGAGGAAGAAAAACCCGATGCCCTTTTCATTACAGGGGATGTGTATGATAAGCCCGTACCTCCCATAGAAGCGGTGCGACTGTTGGATGATTTTCTGACGGAGCTTTCCGCACAAAATCTGCATACTTACCTGATCGCAGGCAATCACGATTCCGCCCAGAGACTGGAATTTGGGAAGGAAATTTTCGGTAAAAACAATATCCATATCGGGGGCAATATCAGCGCAAAAATGGAGCATTTCACAGAAATAGATGCCTTTGGTCCTGTGGATATCTGGCTTCTTCCCTTCTTCAAGCCTGCCCATGTCAACGGGGTGCTTGTGGATCAAACGTTTTCTTCCTACGGGGAAGCAGCAAAAGCATTACTGGACTGTGCAGAAATCAATTTTTCCAAGAGAAATGTCATTCTGGCTCATCAATTTGTGACCTGGAAGGGCACAGCGGAGCGTAGTGATTCGGAGACCATGTCTTTGGGCGGCGTGGATGAGATTGATGCCAGCCTGTTTTTCCCCTTCGATTATACAGCTTTGGGGCATCTCCACAGCCCTCAGCGAATAGGAAAAGATACGGTGCGCTATGCAGGCTCGCCCATGCCCTATTCCTTCTCGGAAATCCGCCAGAAAAAGGGCATTACTGTGGTGGAATTGAAAGAAAAAGGAGATGTCAGTTTTGATTTTATCCCCTTGGAAACAAAACGGAAATTTCGAGAAATTAAAGGGCCTTTGCAGGAGTTGCTGAAAGCGGCTAAAGAGGGGGGCGGCTCTGAGGATTATATCCGCTGCATCCTGACGGATCAGGAGGCTTTACTCGACCCTATCGGGCAGCTACGAAGCGTTTACCCCAATTTGATGACCCTGGAATTTGCACAAAAAGAATCGTCATACGAACAGGAGATCACTGTAGACACGGAAGATATGAAACCGGATGCATTATTCTCTCTGTTTTTTGAAAAACAAAATGACAGGAAACTCAACGAAACACAGGAGAAACTGCTGGAAGAAATCTGGAAGGGATTGGAGGAAGAAGCATGAAACCATTATATCTAATCATTTCTGCCTTTGGCCCCTTTGCGGAAAAAACGGAAATCTCCTTTGAAAAGCTGGGAGAACAGGGCTTATTCCTCATCAGCGGGGATACCGGTGCCGGAAAAACAACTTTGTTCGATGGGATATGTTTTGCCCTCTTTGGAGAAGTCAGTGGTTCTAATCGTGGAATCGATAGTATACGAAGCGATTTTGCTCTGCCCGGTACGAAAACCTATGTAGAATTTGTGTTTTCCCATAGGGGAAGGAGATATCGGGTGGTACGAAATCCCGCTTATCAGAGACCGAAGCTGCGGGGCGAAGGCATGACGACGGAAACGGCGGAAGCATCCCTTTATCGGGAGGAAAACAGTGAGAAAGAGACGATCGTGACAGGCTTCACCCCTGTGAAAAACGAGATTGAAAAGCTGCTGGGTGTGGATGCCAAGCAGTTCAAGCAGATTTGTATGATTGCCCAAGGGGAATTTCTGAAGCTGCTCTATGCTGACAGCGGAGAGAGAGGCGGCATTTTCCGTAAGGTCTTTCATACCGACCTGTATGCAAATTTCCAAAAGCAGCTAAAGGAAGTGGAAAAGGAAAAGCGTATCGACTTGGAGGACAGTGAAAAACGTCTTCTGCAATACTTGAAGGAAATGACAGGGGAAGAACTGGAAAAGAGCGACCTTTTTCGCGGGGAAGAACTTCTTTCCCAGCAGGAAGAAATTCTGAAAACCATGGAAGAAACCCTGGGGAAAGCTGATGGCGAATTGGCAGACATGGAAAAAGAACTGCATCGATTGGAGCGGGAAATTGCCGAAGGAAAAGAAACGGAGCAGCTTTTTACAAGAGAAGCCGCTGCGCGGGAAAGATGGCAGAAACAAGATGCTCTAGTAGAAGAAAAACAGGCAGAAACGGCATATCTCAGAAAACAGCGTCTCGCGCTGGATGTGGTCTATCCCTTGGGACAGGCTTGGGAGGCGGCAAAGACGACCCACAAAAACTGGCAAAAGGCATTTGCCGAAAATATGGAAAAACAGAAGCAGGCAGAAGAAAAGCTAGAAGAGCTTTCTATGGAAAAGCTGGTACTGGATGCAAAAAAGCCTCAGTTGGAAGAAAAACGGAATCTGCTTCGCAAGCTGACAGAAGAACAGGAACGCTATCAGCAGAAGGAATCCTTGGAACAGGAACTGCAAAGGCTTTCTGAAAAGAAAACGATCTCGGAAAAAGAACTTTTACAGAAAAAAGAACGGCTGACCCAACAAAAAGAACAGTTGGAGGAATGGCAGAAGTCTCTTTTGGAACTGGATAAATTGACTGCTGAAATCAAATTGCAGGAGCAAAAGGCGGCAGAAAAAGAGGAACGCATTGCAACGATTCAAACTCTTTTGGAGCAAGAAGAGGATATCAGTAAAAAAGAGGCAGACCTGCGAAAGCTGGCCCAGAAATACCGTGCGGCAGAAACAAAATGGAAGCAGGCGAAGGAGGATGCCGACCTAGCGGAAACCCTTTTTCTGCGGGAACAGGCAGGTTTTTTGGCGGAAGGGCTGGAAGAAGGCATGGCTTGTCCCGTTTGCGGTTCCATCCATCACCCTGACAAAGCAAAGCTGACAGGCAATGCCCCCACAGAAGCAGAATGGAAGGCGAAAAAAGCTTCTTTGGAAACTGCCAGCCAAAAACGGCAGGAGCTTTCCGAACAGGGCAAAGGGGAACGAGAAAAACTGAATTTGATGAAGGAAACTTTTCTTGCAGGATGTGAAAAGACTGGCGTTGCCGCAGAAGATTTGGCGGCGGAAAAAGAAACGACCGAAGCCGCACTGCGACAGGCGAAAGAAATGCTATTTAGCCAACGTAAAGAGGTCGCTTCGATAGAAGCCCTTCGCCCCAAAAAAGAAAAGCTGGAGGCAGACATTGTCAAGGCAGAAAAATCTGTTATGGAGCTGGAAGAAAATGCAACGGAGCTGACAACGGTTTTCCGCAAGAAACAGGGGCAATTTGGCATTTTGCAGGAACAGTTGGGAGATACCACAGCAGCCCAATTGCAGGAAAGATGCGCTGCTTTGCAGGGGGAACTTTCTCAGGCAGAAGAAATAGAATCCAGACTAAATGAAGCTTTGCAATCCCAAAGGGAAGAAAAAGAGCGAGCAGTCGCACTGAAGGAACAGGCGGAAAGAGAAGCGGCAGAAGCAGAGAAAACAGCAGAAGTGGCAGAGAAAAATTTCCTGCTTTCACTGGATGAAAATGGTTTTGAAAGCCAAAACGAATATGCTTTGACCTTGACGGAACGTTCTGTTTTGGAACAGGCAGAGGAAGAAAACCGGAAATTTTTCATGGATTTGGCTTTGCTGAAACAGACGGCAGAAAGCCTGCGTCAGGAATGTGAAACGAAAGAAAAAAAGGATATCACGGCTTTGGAAGAAGAAAAAACAAAGCTTTCCCAAGAAAAAGAAGGCTGCAAGCTGGAGGCAGATGAAGCCCGCGCAAATGCGGCAGTTCTGAGCAATCAGCTGCAAAATGCCAAAAAGGAACTGGCGCAGAGAGAAAAGGCAGCGAAGGAATTCCTGCCCATTTCGGAACTTTCCAAAACAGCCAACGGCGAACTGGCGGGGAAGGATAAAATCGCCTTCGAGCAGTTCGTACAGGGATTTTATTTTCAAAAAATCCTGCGGGCGGCAAACCTGCGCTTAAAAGATATGACGGAAGGACGGTATCTGCTGCTCCATTCGCAAAAAGCGGCAAATAAACGTTCTTCGGCGGGGCTGGAAGTGGAAGTTTTAGATCATTACACGGGAAAAAGCCGTTCCGTGCGTTCTCTTTCCGGTGGGGAAGCATTCAAGGCATCCCTTTGTCTTGCTTTAGGACTTTCCGATGTGATACAGGCCCATGCCGGCGGTGTCCGCATCGATGCTATGTTTATTGATGAGGGCTTTGGCTCTCTGGACGATCATTCCAGAGAACAGGCGGTGGAAGTGCTGCAAAAGCTTTCCTATGGGGACAGGCTGGTGGGCATCATTTCCCATGTATCTGAGTTAAAAGAGACCATCGAAAAGAAAATTATCGTTAAAAAAAGCAGTGCTGGCAGCACTGTGGAGATAAAAGCATAAGATGAAGCGAAAGCTCTGCAGGATTCTTGCAGAGCTTTTTCTATCAAGTTTCATTTCGAATAAAGAGCAATCCACAGACCAAAAGCAAAAGGATATTGCAATAGACTGCTGCAAAATTGCCGCAATGCTTTGTCACCAAAGCACCAATGCCGGCACCAAGGATGAAAAACAGGATCACGCCATAATACTTTATACTTTTGTGTCGCAGTTCCTTATCTTTGCTTTGGGTATAGCGGAAAAATAGCTCAGTTCCGCTGCGGAGATTGCCGGTACACATGGTGGTGGCATAGGGCATTCCATGGACCTTGCGGAAACTCTGCACCTGCATGGAGCAGACGAAGGAAACAAGGGTATTGGCGATCAAATCATTGGTACCACCCAAGGGCAGCCATGCAACGACGAACAGCATCAAAACTTCAAAAAGAAGGACGATCTGCCGCCAGTGTATTTTGGGCATGGGCTGAACAATTTTTTTGATCCATTCATCTATGAAGATTCCCAGCACAAAAGCTGCAATGGGAATAAAATAGGAAAGGGCATGGAGCCATTCTCCCTCCGCCAGATGCAGTCCGAACAGGACGATATTGCCTGTCTGTGCATTGGCGAAAACGCCACCCCTTGCCACGTATGTATAGGCATCCAAAAAGCCGCCAACGATAGCCAGTAAGGCGGCGATGAGGAATGAATCGGACATTTGCCGCTTAGAATATATCATCAGAAGGGCCTCTTTTCTTTATAACAAATATTTTCTGTCCAAAGAACGATACTGCAGCACCTCCAGAAGATGCTTCAAGGAAATCTGTTCTTCTCCTGCCAGATCTGCTGCGGTGCGAGCCAGCTTCAGGATTTTGTGGTAGGCTCTGGCACTCAGTTCCATCCGTTCAAAGGCGGTGCGGAGAATTTCTTTATCTTTGGGCTGCAGGGGACAGTATTTTTCTACCTGGGCTGCATTCATCTGGGCATTGAAGAAAATGCCATCGTTTTTGAAGCGTTCCAGTTGAATTTCATGGGCACGAACCACTCTTTCCTTGATAGAGGCAGAGGATTCTGCAGGGGTGGTGTTCTCCAAATCTTCATAAGCCACAGGGGGCATTTCCACCATCAGATCGATACGATCCAGCAGAGGACCACTGATCTTTCGATGGTATTTCATAATTTCGTTGGCAGAGCAATGGCACTTCTCGCTGTTGCCCAAATACCCGCAGGGACAGGGGTTCATAGCTGCCGCCAGCATAAAATCCGAAGGAAAGGTCAGCGTACCGTTGACACGGGCAATGGTCACTTTCCCATCCTCTAGAGGCTGACGCATGACTTCCAGAGCATTTCTCTGAAATTCAGGCAGTTCATCCAGAAACAAAACACCGTGGTGCGCCAGAGAAATCTCTCCGGGTCTGGGGATGCGTCCGCCGCCGGTCAGGGCAGAGGCAGAAATGGTATGGTGGGGAGAACGGAAGGGCCTTGTTTTCACAAGGGCGTTTTTCTCTTTCAGCAAGCCTGCCACACTGTAAATTTTTGTAATTTCAATGCTTTCTTCAAAGCTCAGGTCAGGCAGGATGGTAGGCAGCCGTTTTGCCAGCATAGTCTTGCCGGAACCGGGAGGGCCAATGAGCAGGATATTATGACCGCCTGCCGCGGCGATCTCCATGGCGCGTTTGGCGTTTTCCTGTCCTTTCACATGGGAAAAGTCCAGCTTTTCCAGTTCCTCTTCTTTTTGAGAAAGAAGGGAATTTCCTGCTTTTTCGAAGGGGGCAATCTGTTTTCCGCCGGAAAGATGGTTCACCACTTCCTGTATGGTCTGAACGGGATAAACGGTCATCCCTTCTACCAGAGCCGCTTCTGCAGCATTTTCCGCAGGAACGAAGCATTTCAGGACCCCTCTGCGGAAGGCGTCATACATCATGGGCAGAACACCATTGACGGGGCGGACAGAACCATCCAGAGAAAGCTCCCCGGTGATAATGGCATCCTCCACATGCGTGGCGGAAAAAAGATTGCAGGCAGACAAAATTCCCAAAGCAATGGGCAAATCAAAGGAGGCCCCTTCCTTTTTCGTATCAGCTGGGGCAAGATTTACTGTGATTCTTTTTACAGGAAAAGAATAATTGGAATTGCGGATAGCAGTCCGCACCCTCTCTCTGGATTCCTTCACAGCAGAATCCGGCAGACCAACGATATCGAAAGCAGGCAGACCATTGCTCAGGTCTACTTCAACGTCTACCGGATAGCTGTCGATGCCCATGAGGGCAGCAGATTTTATGATGGAAAGCATTTTTTCAGCCTCATTTCTCTAGAATTTTGCTTTTATCATATCAACTTTTACAAAAAAGTGCAATCAGATGTCGGAATTCCTACTATATAATAAGATATTTTTGCTGAAATTTTCGGGTTCAAAAAAATTTGGTATTGAATTTTAATACGAAAGGATTTATAGTAAAGGACGTAACTCAGAAAAGGGGAAGGAGTGTTCGCATGGAAGAATTTTATCTGATGTGGTTATCCCGTGTAGAGGGAATCGGCTTTAAACGGGCAAATCAGCTTTTGGAACACTTCGGCAGTGCAGAAGCCATCTGGCACGCAGAACCCGCAGAGATCAGACGGGTCCTTCCCGATAAGATGGGGGAAGTCCTCCTCACATCCAGAGACGAGGACCAGCTCAATGAATGGATCATCGAACTGGAGGAGAAGCAGATCGATTTCTATTCCTACTGGCATCCCCGTTATCCAAAACTGCTACGGGAAATTTGCAGTCCCCCTCTGGGTATCTATGTAAGAGGTGAACTACCCGATGATGAAATTGATACCGTTGCTATCATAGGGGCGAGAAAATGTTCTCGTTACGGGGCAACGGTTGCCTACCAAATTGCCAAGGATTTGGGAAAGACGAATATCATCGTTGTCAGCGGTATGGCCCGCGGAATTGACAGCGAAGGGCATAAAGGCATTTTGGACGGCGGCGGAAAAACCATTGCAGTCTTGGGCTGCGGGGTGGATATCTGCTACCCTCCGGAAAATCGGGAATTGATGGAACGCATCATCCAAAACGGCTGCATCCTTTCTGAATACCCGCCGGGTATGCCGGCAGTTCCCGGTAATTTCCCGGCAAGAAACCGCATCATTGCAGGCCTGAGCAAAATGGTGGTCGTTGTGGAAGCGGGAAAGAAGAGCGGCACCCTCATCACGGCGGATATGGCACTGGAATACGGCAGAGATGTTTATGTGGTTCCAGGAAATGTCACCAGTGCATTGAGTTATGGCACAAATGCCCTCATCAAACAGGGCTGTCCGATCATTACAGAGGGGAAAGATATCCTGATTTCATTGGGAATCGCTTATAATAAAGAAGAAAAAGAAAAGTTTAAGAGCAAAACTGCGGAGAATATTTCTGCGGAGGAGAAGGAAGTTTACAGCCTGATCGAAGAGGACACGCCCATTTCGGCGGAAACCCTGTGCAGAAAGCTGCAAAAAGAAATTCAGGAAGTGCAATATATCTTATCTCTGCTGGAACTGTCCGGGTATATCGTAAAGATCCCCCAGGCAGGCTATGTCAGAGCAAGTTAAAATAGAGGTGATCAGTTTGGCAAAAACAGCCACAACAGAAAAAAAGAAAACAACAGAAAAGAAGCCGAAAACCAAGAAAGCAACGGCGAAAAAAGCTGCAAAAACAGGGAAGAAATACTTGGTAATCGTGGAATCTCCTGCGAAGGCTGCCACCATCGGCAAGTTTTTAGGGAGCAATTACAAAATTGAGGCATCCATGGGCCATGTCCGTGATATGCCAAAAAGCCAGATGGGCATTGATTTTGACAATGACTTTGAACCGAAATACATCACCATCCGCGGGAAGGGGGAGCTTTTGAGCAAGCTGCGCAAGGATGCAAAGGCTGCTGATAAAGTATATCTGGCAACTGACCCGGACCGTGAAGGGGAAGCCATCAGTTGGCATCTGCTTCACGCCCTCAACCTCGGCGATGAAAAACCCATCAGCCGTATCACATTTAACGAAATCACAAAAACAGCAGTGAAAAAATCCATCACAGAAGCCAGAGACATCGACATGGATTTGGTAGATGCCCAGCAGGCTCGCCGTGTTCTGGACAGAGTGGTAGGCTATACCATCAGTGACCTGCTTTGGAAAAAGGTGAAAAAAGGCCTCAGCGGCGGTCGTGTGCAGTCCGTTGCCCTGCGGCTAATCTGTGATAGAGAAGATGAGATCAGAGATTTCATTCCCGAAGAATACTGGACATTGGGTGCCAAGCTGAAGGATACAGACGGAAAGGGGTTCGAAGCAAAATTCTATGGCAAGGGTAACGAAAAAATGGAGCTTGCCAATGAAGCAGAAACTAATGAAGTGCTGGCAGGTCTGGAAGGAAAGGATTTCGAGATCACAGAAGTAAAAACCGGCAGCAGACAGAAAAAGCCCGTTGCACCTTTTACTACAAGTACCATGCAACAGGAGGCCAGCAAACACCTGAACATGGCGACCCAGAAAACCATGATGATTGCACAGCAGCTTTATGAAGGCGTCAATGTGAAAGGGGAAGGGACTGTAGGTCTGGTTTCCTACATCCGTACCGACTCCTTCCGTATTTCTGATGAAGCCTATGATGCAGCAGTGGCATTCATCAAGGACGCTTACGGAGAAGAATTTGTGAATCCCGAACGTATTGTCTACAAATCCAAGGGGAAAACCCAGGATGCTCACGAAGCCATCCGCCCCACAAATGTAAACAGAACTCCTGACAGCATCAAGGATTCTTTGTCCAAGGATCAGTATCGTCTGTATAAGCTGATTTGGGAACGCTTTGTTGCCAGCCAGATGAGCCCTGCATTGTATGATACCCTTTCTGTCAAGCTGATAGCAGGGGATTACAGCTTCCGTGCCTCCGGTTCCAGACTGCGCTTTGCAGGTTTCTTGGAGGTTTATAACAAAGGAGAGGAAGAGGATGAAAAGGTCATCCCCAAACTGACGGAAGGGGATAAGTTGACGGCTGAGAAACTGCTACCCGAACAGCATTTCACACAGCCCCCCGCAAGATATACCGATGCTTCTTTAATCAAAACACTGGAAGAAATCGGCGTCGGCAGACCTTCCACCTATGCGCCTACCTTGACAACCATTCAGGCTCGCCATTATGTGACAAAGGAAGCGAAAAACCTTTTCCCCACAGAATTGGGGGAACTGGTAGACGATATTATGAAAGGTTATTTCCCTGATATCGTGGATATCGACTTCACAGCCCACATGGAGGAACGTCTGGATGATGTGGAAATGGGCAAGGAGGAATGGAAGCAGATTATCCGTGATTTCTACCCCGGATTTAAAGAAAGCGTGGAAAACGCTGCGGAAAAACTGGAAAAAATCGAGATTAAGGATGAGGAAAGTGATGTTATCTGCGAAAAATGCGGCAGAAACATGGTCATCAAATACGGAAGATATGGCAAATTCCTGGCATGTCCCGGTTTCCCTGAATGCCAGAATGCAAAGCCTTATTTCGAAGAAGCAGGGGTAAACTGCCCCGAATGCGGCGGCAAAGTTCTGATCAAGAAAACGAAAAAAGGCCGTGTTTATTACGGCTGCGAACATAACCCGGACGAATGCAGTTTCATGAGCTGGAACAAGCCTACCGGAGAGAAATGCCCCAGATGCGGCTCTTTTCTGGAAGAAAAGGGCAGAAAGAACCCTAAAATCGTATGTTCCAATGAAAAATGCGGCTTTGTGCAGGAAAAACCAGCGGAAGAAGACGCAGAATAATTTGAAATGAAAAGAACAACTATTTTTTCTCAAATTTTTTCAAAAAATAGAGGAAAAATAGTTGTTTTTTGGTTTTAGCTGTGCTATAATCCCATAGGTAACTTTTAGTACACACGCATCCTAAGAGAGAGGATTGGTGCTGACAAGGGTCAGTTATCCTGCTGAAAGGATGCGGAGGATGAACCAATAGGAGGTGCGCTATGAGCGTAATTTCAATGAAACAGTTATTAGAAGCTGGTGTACACTTTGGTCACCAGACAAGAAGATGGAACCCTAAAATGGCTGAATACATCTTCGCAGAAAGAAACGGCATCTACATCATCGACCTGCAGAAAACAGTAAAAAAGGTTGATGAAGCTTATGCAGCAATCTGCAACTGCATCGCAGAAGGCGGCGAAATCCTGTTCGTAGGTACAAAGAAACAGGCACAGGAATGCATCCGTGAAGAAGCTGAAAGATGCGGCATGTACTACGTTAACCAGAGATGGCTGGGTGGTATGCTGACAAACTTCACAACAATCAAAACAAGAATCGCTAGACTGAAAGATCTGGAAAAAATGCAGGAAGACGGTACATTCGAAGTACTGCCCAAAAAAGAAGTTGCAAAACTGATGCACGAAATGGAAAAACTGCAGAAAAACGTTGGCGGTATCAAGGAAATGAAAAAAGTTCCCGATATGATGTTCATCGTTGACACAAGAAAAGAAAGAATCGCTGTTCAGGAAGCTCACACACTGGGTATCCCTACAGTAGCTATCGTAGATACAAACTGCGATCCCGATGAAATCGATTACGTAATCCCCGGTAACGACGACGCTATCCGTGCGGTAAAACTGATCGCTTCCAAAGTAGCTGACGCTGTTCTGGAATCCAAACAGGGTGAACAGGAAACAGCTGAAACAGTAGAAGCTGAATAATTTTAAAAAGGCATTTGCCCGAGCTTCAGCCTAAAACGGGCTGAAGCTCTTTCTTTTTTGATAAAGCTCCAAAATTGATTTGCGGAGCAAATATCATAGTCCGAAGGACTGTGAACCCGTAAGGGCAATTGGAGTAAGGCGGAGCCTTACGAATACTTTTTCATAAAACAACTGGAATATGGAGGGAAAAAACATGGCTATTACAGCAGCAATGGTAAAAGAACTGAGAGAAATGACAGGCGCAGGCATGATGGACTGCAAAAAAGCTCTGACAGAAGCTGACGGCAACATGGAAAAAGCAGTAGAACTGCTGAGAGAAAAAGGTCTGGCTGCATCTGCGAAAAAAGCTGGCCGTATCGCTTCCGAAGGTATGGTTGAAGTATTCCTGAGCAACGACAACAAGATCGGTGCTATCGTTGAAGTTAACTCCGAAACAGACTTCGTTGCAAAGAACCAGGTATTCAGAGATTATGTTGCAGCAGTTGCAAAACAGGCTTCTGAAACAACAGCAGCAGATATGGATACTTTCTTCGAAGAAAAATGGGCTCTGGATCCTCAGTTTACAGTAAAAGAAGCTCTGTCTCAGCAGGTAGCTGTTATCGGCGAAAACCTGAACATCAGACGTTTCGAAAAATACGAAAAAGCACAGGCTGGTAAACTGGTTTCCTACATCCACGGCGGCGGCAGAATCGGTGTTCTGATTGAACTGGCTTGCGAAAACGAAGCAGAAGAACTGGTTGAACTGGGTAAAAACATTGCAATGCAGATCGCAGCTCTGAACCCTAAATTTATCGCAGAAAAAGATGTCCCCGCTGATTTCATCGCAAAAGAAACAGAAATCCTGACAGTACAGGCTAAGAACGATCCTAAAAACGCTAAGAAACCCGACAACATCATCGCTAAGATGATCGAAGGCAGACTGAAAAAAGAACTGAAAGAATTCTGTCTGGTTGAACAGCCCTACGTAAAAGATACAGATATGTCCGTAAAACAGTACATTGATTCTGTAGCAAAAGTAGTTGGCGCTCCCATCGAAATCACAAGATATGTTCGTTTCGAAACAGGCGAAGGCATGGAAAAGAAAGAAGAAAACTTTGCGGATGAAGTTGCAAAAGCAATGAACTAATCAGTAAACGGATACGCTTTTAAAAATGAAAAGGAAACGCTTATGAGCAGTGCGGCAAAGCCGACACCCCAAGCGTTTCCTTTTTTACAGGACTTTTTCCATACATTTGGGTCGGAAGAGAAAATAAGGTGGAAATTTTTTGTGATTTGTGTTACATTAGAAAGGTAAGGAGGCTGTGAAAAATGTATAAGAGAATTGTGCTGAAATTGAGTGGTGAAGCTTTGGCCGGCGAAAAGAAAGGCGTGACCTTTGATGATACAGTAATCTGGAGCCTGATCGATCAGATCAAGGCAGTAATGGCAAAGGGGACACAGGTTTCTCTCGTGGTCGGCGGCGGCAATTTCTGGAGGGGCAGAAGTGCGGATTCCAATATGGATCGTACAAAGGCAGACCAGATCGGCATGCTGGCAACTGTTATGAATGCCATTTATGTGGCTGATGCATTCCGTCAGAATGGCATCAAAGCATTCGTACAGACACCTATTATGATTGGCACGATGACAGAACAGTTTTCCAAGGAAAGTGCCATCGCACATTTGGAAAAGGGCGAAGTAGTCATCTTCGCAGCTGGTATGGGTCATCCCTTCTTCTCTACAGATACGATCACAGCTTTGAGAGGCGCAGAATTGGATGTAGACGGTCTGTTCTTTGCAAAGAGCATTGATGGTGTGTATGATGACGACCCTGCCATCAACCCCAATGCAAAGAAGATCGATATCATCAAAGCGGAAGACATCGTGAAAAACAACCTGAAAGTCATCGATATGGCAGCCGCAAATCTTTGCTTTGAACGCAAGATTCCTGTTATCATCTTCGGCCTGAATGAAGAAAACAGCATCATCCGTGCGGTGAGCGGCGAAAAGATCGGTACGATTGTAACCGTTTAAAGATTTTGTTATCACAGGAGGAATAGAATTATGGCATCTGAACTGACAAAACCTTATGAAGAAAAAATGAAAAAAACACTGGCAGCTCTGGACAGTGATTACAGCACAATCCGCGCTGGCCGTGCAAACCCTCATGTTCTGGATAAGATCACAGTGGAATATTACGGTACACCTACACCCTTGAATCAGGTTGGTAACATTTCTGTTCCCGAACCTCGTCTGCTGCAGATTCAGCCTTGGGATACATCCCTGCTGAAAGCCATCGAAAAAGCCATCAATATGTCTGAATTGGGCATCAACCCCAACAACGATGGTAAAGTGATCCGTCTGGTATTCCCTGAACTGACAGAAGAAAGACGTAAAGAGCTGACAAAAGACGTTAAGAAAAAAGCAGAAGCTTCTAAAGTTGCAATCAGAAACATCAGAAGAGACGCTATGGATTCTTTTAAAAAGGCAGAAAAAGCGAAAGAACTCACGGAAGATCAGCTGAAAGATCTGGAAGAAGAAACACAGAAACTGACAGATAAATATGTTGCTGAAATCGACACAAAAGCTGAAGCAAAAAGTAAGGATATCCTTACCGTATAATCATCGGAATATCCATGCCCCTCTTCTTCGGAGAGGGGCTTTGTTACAGGGAGGCAATTATGTTTTTTGGAAAAGAAACCAGCTCCTATGAGCTGAATCCCGATAAAATGCCCAAGCATATCGCCATCATCATGGATGGTAACGGCAGATGGGCAACAAAGCGTTCCCTGCCCAGAAAGGCAGGCCATAAAGCCGGTGCGGAAGCATTGGAAAAAATCATTTACGCAGCAAAGGATATGGGGTTGGAGCATCTGACTGTTTATGCTTTTTCTACGGAAAACTGGAAACGCTCCGAAGAAGAGGTTGGAGCCATCATGGATCTGCTGCGGATGTATCTGAAAAACTACTTCAAGAAATTCCTGAAGGATAACGTTCGTATGGATGTCATCGGTGATATCACTCGTTTGGACAAGGATATTCAGGAAAGTATTCTGGAAATCGAAGAAATTTCCAAGGAAAAGACAGGTCTTTTCGTCCATATTGCCCTGAACTATGGGGGAAGGGATGAACTGCGCCGTGCCGTAGGGAAGATTGCAGAAGATGTGGCGGCAGGCGAGCTGAATCCTACTGATATCACAGAGGATGTGATTACCAATGCACTGGATACAGCAGGTACCCCTGACCCGGAACTGATGATTCGTACCAGTGGGGAAGAACGTATCAGCAATTTCCTGTTGTGGCAGATTGCTTATTCCGAATTCTACTTCTCCGAAGTGCTTTGGCCTGATTTTGATAAAAAAGAATTGGAAAAAGCCATCTATTATTACCAGAATAGAGAACGTCGTTTTGGCGGCAGGCTGAAATGAGGTGACGCTGTATGAAAACGAGAATCATTTCTGCACTGGTGGCTTTGCCTCTGTTGATTTTTATCGTTGTCAACGGGGGCAACTGGCTTCATGTCGGTATCGGTATCTTGGGGCTGATTGGGATGCGTGAATTTTACAGAGCATTTTCCAAGGAAACAAAGGGCTCAAATATCATTGGCTATCTCTTCGGGCTTTTCTATGTAGTTTTTATTGATAAGCTGATTTATGGCGGCAATCTGTTCAGTGTCTTTGTTTCGGCTTTTTTGCTTGCTCTGCTGATCTACAGTGTGCTGCGCTATCAGCATACCAATAACAAAGAGATTACGACGGCGTTTTTTGGCTTTTTTTATGCCTGCTTCCTGCTGTCTCATGTCTATCTGATCCGTGAATATACCCACGGAAAGCTGCTCATCTGGCTGGTATTTATTACTGCTTTCGGCTGCGATACCGGTGCGTATTTTACAGGCTATTTCTTGGGCAAAAACAAGCTTTGTCCTGCACTAAGCCCCAAAAAGACTATCGAAGGTTCAATGGGCGGTGTGATTACAGCTACAGTACTGGCTGTCCTCTATGGTCTTTGGATCAATAGATACTATCCTTTGGATGGGGTCAATGTATTGCTTCTTTGTGGTTTGACTGGGTTCTTCGGTTCTTTTCTGGCACAGATCGGCGATCTGGCGGCATCTTCCATCAAGCGACAGACAGGCATCAAAGACTATGGCAATCTGATGCCCGGTCATGGCGGTGTGCTGGATCGATTTGACAGTGTCATCCTGACAGCACCGGTGCTATACTATATCATGTTGTTCCTGATTCAGGTATAAACAATAAATGAAGGTGTAAGAATGAGAAAAATTTCTATTTTAGGGTCTACTGGTTCCATTGGTACACAGACTCTGGAAGTAGTTGAAAATTTAGAAAATATCAAAGTCATGGCAATCACTGGCAACAGCAATATCGATCTGCTGGAACAGCAGGCAAGAAAATTTCGTCCTGAGCTGGTGGCTGTCATGGATGAAAAAAATGCGAAAATATTGCAGGATAGACTGGCGGATATGAATATTCGCATTGTCAGCGGCATGGATGGTCTGGTGGAAGCGGCTACTTACGAGGGCGTGGATACAGTTGTAACATCCGTTGTGGGCAACATTGGTTTGAAGCCTACCTTTGAAGCCATCCGTGCAGGAAAAAATATCGCTTTGGCCAATAAGGAAACGCTGGTTTCTGCCGGGCAGTTGGTTATGGACTTGGCGAAGAAGCATAAAATCAATATTTACCCTGTGGACAGTGAACATTCTGCCATTTTCCAGTCTTTGCAGGGAAATGCAGGCAATAAAATTCAGCGCATCCTGCTGACCGCTTCCGGTGGCCCCTTCCGTGGGAAAAAAAGAGAAGAACTGAAACATGTGACTGCGGCGGATGCATTGGCTCATCCAAACTGGAGCATGGGCAAAAAGATCACCATTGATTCTGCAACGCTAATGAATAAAGGCTTGGAAGTGATGGAGGCAAAATGGCTGTTCGACATAGATGTGGACCAGATCGAAGTTCTGATCCATCCTCAGAGCATTGTCCATTCTGCCGTGGAATACGAAGATGGTGCCATCATAGCGCAGATGGGCGAGCCTGATATGCGCGTACCTATTCAGTATGCGCTGACTTATCCGAAGCGGGTGAAAAATCCTTTTCCTCGCATCGATTTTGCACAGCGCTGCAATTTAACCTTTGATAAACCTGACATGGATACATTCAAATGTCTGTCTTTGGCCTATCGTGCCTTGAAAATGGGAGGTACTTTGCCTGCGGTGTTGAATGGTGCCAATGAGGTGGCCGTTGCCCGCTTTTTGAAGGGGGAGATTTCCTTCCTGCAGATTCCCGAATTGATAGAACAGACGATGGATGCATATACTGTCAAATACGAATATACTTTGGAAGATTTGCTGGAAGCAGACGCATGGGCAAAAGCCTATGCGAAAAAGGTAAGTTTCCGATAAATTTATTTGGAGGTGGGGAAGATTTCCTCGTTATTGGTTACAATTATTCTTCTTGGTATTTTGGTGATTGTCCATGAATTTGGGCATTTCATTGTTGCAAAAAAAAGCGGAATATGGGTGCAGGAATTTGCCATTGGCATGGGGCCAAAGATATTTTCCCGCATGAAAGGCGATACAGAATATAGTATCCGTGCTTTGCCCTTGGGAGGTTTTTGCCGTATGGAAGGGGGCGCAGAGGAAGAGGGGAATCCAAGCCCGACTTCTTTTTTGAGCAAGTCAATCGGTGTGCGGCTGGCAGTTATGGCGGCAGGGCCTTTGATGAACTTTATTTTGGCGTTTATCATGCTCTTCGGTCTGACTTGCACCAGCTTTACGGCAACGCCGGAAATTGGGAAAGTCCTGCCGGATTCCGCAGCGGCGGAGATTGGTCTGGAAGCAGGCGATACCATCAAAAAAATCAACGGAAAGACCATCCATATCTATGATGAACTGCAATATATTCTGCAGCAGAACCGTGGTGAAGCCATTCTTCTGGATATCATTGGAAATGATGGTCAGCACTATAGATATGAATTGCAGCCGAAGCTGGATGAAGCATCGGGCAGATACCTGATTGGCTTCAACCCTCAAATTTATGCAGGTCTTTTTGCGGAGGAAAAAGAAGGCTTTCAAACGATGAGCGTTGGTGAAACAGCCCATTACAGCTATTTTGCCATGATTAACTATGTGAAAATGACGGCAGAAGGCTTGCTGCGGGTATTTACATTTACGGCGGAAAGCGATGAATACGGAGGCCCCATTGCTATTATGAAAATAGTCGGGGACAGCTACGAAGCTGGCTTGGAATACAGTCTGAAAGCGGCAATTCAAAATGTCGTTTATATTGGTGCGGTACTAAGTGCCAATCTGGGCGTACTGAACCTATTTCCCATTCCTGCATTGGATGGCGGGAGAATCTTATTCCTGCTGATCGAAGCCATCCGAAGGAAACCTATGGATATGGAGACAGAAGCAAAACTACAGTTCCTTGGGTTTATGTTCCTGATTGGGCTGATGGTGTTCGTCATCCTAGGAGATATCTCAAAATTTATCATATAAACAGAAAGAACGCCTAATGAGAATTAGGCGTTTTCTGGATTCTTAAAATGTAAAGAGCAAAAGAAAGTTTCGACCTTGAGTTTGAGTCTCAAAGGGATATGGAAGGATATCCCATCGAGACAGTAGGAGGTAAAAAAATGGAAAGAAAACTGACAAGAGAAGTCAAAGTAGGGAATTTGATATTGGGCGGAAAGAACCCTGTTATTCTCCAGTCCATGTGCAACACAGATACAAGAGATGTGGACGCTACAGTGGCACAGATTTTGAAGCTGGAAGAAGCGGGCTGCGAACTGGTGCGGGTGGCGATTCCCGATATGGCGGCGGCAGATGCCGTTGGGGAAATCAAAAAACGCATCCATATCCCTTTGGTAGCGGATATTCATTTCGATTATAGACTGGCTCTGCGGGTGATGGAGTTGGGCATCGACAAAGTGCGTATCAATCCCGGCAACATCGGCGAGGAGGACCGCATTCGTCAGGTGGTGGAAATGGCGAAGGAAAAGCATATCCCCATTCGTATCGGTGTCAACAGCGGCTCTTTGGAAAAGGAACTGGTGGAAAAATACGGCGGTGTAACCCCTCAGGGGCTGGTGGAAAGCGCCCTGAAACACGTACGCATCCTTGAAAAATATGAATTTTATGATATTGTGGTTTCCATCAAAGCATCCGATGTGCCTTTCTCCATTGAAGCCTATCGGCTGCTTTCCGAAGCCATTCCTTACCCCATCCATGTGGGTATCACGGAAGCTGGCACGCCCTATGCAGGCACTATCAAGTCGGCTGTTGGTATCGGCACGATTTTAGCTATGGGCATTGGCGATACCATTCGTGTTTCCCTGACGGGCGACCCTGTGGAGGAAATCAAAGCGGGCAGAGAGATTTTGAAAAGCCTTGGTCTCAGAAAATTCGGCATTGAATTTGTATCTTGTCCCACTTGTGGCAGAACAGAGATTGACCTGATTTCCATTGCCAACGAAGTAGAAGAAAAATGCAGACATATTGATAAAAACCTCAAAGTGGCAGTTATGGGCTGTGTGGTAAATGGCCCCGGCGAAGCCAGAGAAGCCGATTTGGGCATTGCCGGCGGCAAAGGCGTTGGTCTGGTGTTCAAAAAGGGCGAAATCATCCGTAAGGTACAGGAGGACCAGTTGGTTTCTGCCTTGATGGAAGAAATCGAAAAGGCTTGAGGATGAAAAGATTTTTGAAAAGAAAGGAGGGAGAGCATGACCACGCAGAATTTTGAAACTGTATTTCAAAAAATATCATTATCCTTGGCTGTGCAGGAAGCCTTTCAGGGGACAGAAGTTCGCAAACTGACCATTCATAAAAAAGAACGTACTGTCAGCATGGAAATTGCGGCAAAGCAGCTTATCCCTCTGCAAAAATGGGAAGACCTGCGAGGGGAGCTTCTGAAAAACCTGCCCGGTATTCGGGAAGTGGATATTGATATTACATACGAATTGGCAGACCAAAGCCCCGAAACCCTGGCGGAGGGTTATTGGGAAAGCATCAAGACACTGGTAAGCCACGAGAGCAAGGTCTGCGCCGGTGTGATTGCCGATGCGGAGTGGAAGATTGCTGAAAATAAGATGCAGATTCTTGTGAAAAACAACATGGCTTATTATCTGGCCCAGAAGCATTTGGACGATGCCATCATGAAGATGATCCAGATGGAAACAGGGCAGAATCTGATGGTCCAGTTCAAAAATGTGCAGACCACTGCGGAGGATCGGGCTTTGTTTGAACAAAAGCAGCAGGAAAAGCTGGAAGAATTAAGCCGACAGATTGTGACCACACAGGCAGAAGTAGTCAGAGAAAAGGCAGACGCAGAGGTGGCTGCAGTTTCCTCTTCCGTTTCCAAGGGCATTTTGTTGGGCAAAGAAATCAACGGCAGCAACATGAAAATCATCGATACGAAGATCGTTGGGGAAAATGTCATCATCGAAGGCAGCATTTACAATATTGAGCCGAGAGAAATTAAGGGCGAAAAATATATCGTTTCCTTTGATATTACCGACCTGAGCGATTCTACCACAGTTAAATTCTTTGTGAAAAAGAGCGTGTTCGATCAGGAATTGAGTGATAAGATTAAAAAAGGCAAGTATCTGCGGGTGCAGGGGGAAGTGCAGTTTGATAAATACACCAAAGAAATCGACATCATGGCGAAAAATATCATGACTGCCGTCGCACCGGCTCCTCGTATGGATGATTCCGAGGAAAAACGGGTGGAACTGCATCTGCATACCCAGATGAGCAGCATGGATGGTGTGACCCACGTGAAAAAATACATTGAGCGTGCCATTGCATGGGGGCATAAGGCTATTGCCATCACCGATCACGGCGTGGTACAGGCTTTCCCCGATGCCATGAATGCCGTTGGCAAGGCTGATTTGAAGGTCATCTATGGCGTAGAGGCTTATCTGATCGATGATTTGGGCAGCGTTGTAACCATGCCCCGCGGGCAGTCTCTGGATGATACCTTCATTGTTTTCGATATTGAAACCACAGGTCTGTCCAGAGAAACGGAGGGCATTACGGAAATCGGTGCCGTAAAGGTGAAGGATGGCAAAATTATTGACCGTTTCAGCACCTTTGTGAACCCCGAAAAGCCCATTTCTGCGGAAATTACAAAGCTGACAGGCATTACCGATGAAATGGTTGCTGATGCCCCTGTGATTCAGGATATTTTGCCGGAATTTCTGGAATTCTGCGGCGATGGGGTTCTGGTGGCCCATAATGCCAACTTTGATACGGGTTTTATCCGTGTCAATGCAGAACGGAAATGCGGCATCGAGGTAAAGAATACTGTATTGGATACGCTGGAATTATCTCGAACATTGCTGCCGGAGCTGAATAAGCATAAACTGAATATCGTTTGCGACCATTTGGGTGTTTCCTTGGAAGGGCACCATAGAGCGGTCAACGATGCGGAAGCCACGGCGGAGGTTTTCCTGCGCTTTATTGATATGCTGGTGGAAAAGAAGATTTATCGTGTGGATGATATCAACGTTTTTGCCAGCCAAACGGTCAACTATAAGAAATTAAAAGCCCATCATGCCATTATTTTGGCGCAGAACTATACCGGTCTGAGAAATCTCTATGAGCTGATTTCTCTGTCCCATATTGACTATTTCTTCCGCAGACCTCGTATCCCGAAAAGTAAGCTGATTCAGCATCGGGAAGGGCTGATTCTGGGCAGTGCCTGTGAAGCGGGGGAGCTGTATCGGGCCATTTTGGAGGACAAGCCCAAGCAGGTCATTGAAGAACTGGTAAATTTCTATGACTATCTGGAAATTCAGCCCTTGGGCAATAATAAATTTATGATCGATTCCCCCAGAGTAGAAGCTGTTAATTCCATGGAGGATATCATCAATATCAATAAACGGATTGTGGCTTTGGGCGAAGAACACAACAAGCCTGTTGTAGCTACCTGTGACGTTCATTTCATCGATCCTCAGGATGCGGCATTCCGTAAGATTATCATGGCTGCGGAGGGATTTGCTGATGCCGATAATCAGGCTCCCTTGTATTTCCGTACCACAAAGGAAATGCTGAAGGAATTCAGTTATCTGGGTGAAGAAAAGGCAAGAGAGGTCGTTATTACCAATACCAACAAAATCGCCGATATGATTGAAAAGATTAAGCCTATTCCCGATGAAACCTTCCCTCCTAAAATCGAAGGGGCGGATGAGGAGCTGCGGCAGATTTGCATGGATAAGGCCATTTCTATTTATGGTGACCCACTTCCGGAAATCGTGCGGGACAGACTGGAAACAGAGCTGAACTCTATCATCAGCAACGGCTATGCGGTACTATATATCATCGCCCAGAAGCTGGTATGGAAATCCGTTGCGGATGGCTATTTGGTTGGCTCCCGTGGTTCCGTAGGTTCCTCCTTTGCAGCGAATATGGCGGGCATCACAGAGGTAAACTCCTTGCCGCCTCACTATATTTGCCCCAACTGCAAATATTCCGATTTTGAATCGGAAGTGGTAAAAGCCTATGCTATGGAAGAAGCCAGCGGATGCGATATGCCCGATAAGGATTGCCCTGTCTGCGGCACAAAGCTCCGCAAAGACGGGCATGATATCCCGTTCCAAACCTTCCTTGGATTTGAAGGGGATAAGGAGCCGGATATCGACCTGAACTTCTCCGGGGATTATCAGCAGCAGGCCCATGCCTATACGGAAGAGTTGTTCGGCAAAGGGAAGGTGTTTAAAGCCGGCACTATCGGCACACTGGCGGATAAGACTGCCTATGGCTTTGTCAAGAAATATTTTGATGCCAGAGAGATTACACCCCACAATGCGGAAATCAACCGCCTGACAGAAGGTTGTACAGGTGTAAAGCGAACCACGGGGCAGCATCCCGGTGGGCTCATGGTCGTTCCCAGCGACCATGATATCCATGAATTCTGTCCCATTCAGCGTCCTGCCAACGATGTGAATTCCACGGTAACAACGACTCATTTTGACTATCATTCCATCTCCGGCCGTTTGCTGAAACTGGACCTGCTGGGCCACGACGATCCTACGGTCATTCGTATGCTTTACGACCTGACGGGGGTAAACCCCCAGGATGTACCTTTGGGCGATCCTGAAACCATGTCTCTCTTTGAATCCCCCGCGGCGTTGGGGGTAACAGCAGAGGAAATTAACTGCAAAACCGGTACTTTGGGTATTCCGGAATTTGGTACGAAATTTGTTCGTGGAATGCTATTGGATACGAAGCCAAAGACCTTTGCGGATTTGCTGCGTATCTCCGGTCTTTCCCATGGTACGGATGTTTGGCTGGGGAATGCCCAGACCTTGATTGAAAATGGCACAATTACCCTGAAAGAAACTATTTCCACCCGTGACAGTATTATGATTTACCTCATCAATAAAGGGGTAGAAAAAAAGAAGTCCTTTAAAATCATGGAAAAGGTAAGAAAAGGGAAGGGTCTGACCGATGAGGATATCGTAGATATGAAAGCAGCGAATGTTCCTGACTGGTATATTGAATCCTGTCAGAAAATTAAATATATGTTCCCGAAGGCCCATGCTGCGGCTTATGTCATGATGGCATTCCGTATTGCGTATTTTAAAATCAACTATCCCGAAGCCTATTATGCTTCTTATTTTTCCGTAAGAGCCTGCGACGACTTTGACTATTCCTGTATGTGTAAGGGGATTGATGTGGCAAGAGAAGCCATCAAGGAAATTCACGCCAAAGGGCAGGAGGCTACGGCCAAGGATAAGAGTAAGCAGACGGTATTGGAGATCGTCGTTGAGTTTTATGCCAGAGGGTTCAAATTCTGTCCCATCGACTTATATAAATCCGATGCGAAGAATTTTATCCCCACAGAAGATGGGCTGCTGCCACCGTTCAGTTCTTTGCAGGGCTTGGGCGTCAATGCTGCCCAGAGTATTGTAGAGGGCAGAAAAGACGGGGAATTCAAAACCTTGGAGGAATTGAAGGAGCGTACTTCTTTGGGCCGTTCCCTCATCGATTTGCTGAAAGAAAACGGCGTACTGGACGGTATCCCTGAAACCAATCAATTAAGTTTGTTCTGATACATAAAAAAGAAAAGCAACCAAACTATGAAAAATAGTCGGTTGCTTTTTTGTATCAACGGAAAAATGGTTTGCAAGCAAATATCATAATCCGCAGGACTGTGAAACCGTTAGGGCAACGGAATAAGACGAACTTTTATGAATGTTTTTGAATATTTAGAAATAAGAATCCAGTGCGTGTTCTGCCAGTTGCTTTTCCGTATTGGCGCGAATCGTCAAAGCCAATACCAACAAAATACGCTTCAATTCATCATCCTGATATTCTTTCAGGAGCTCTCTTCCGTAAAATGATTCATCAGGCTTACCTTCCGCTGCGTTCGCCAAATAGGTATTAGTGATTTTTTGCAGTGCCACAAAGCCTGCATAAATCGTTTCGATCCGCTTTGCCTGTTTCTCCTTATCCGGTTCTGCCAATGCAGACTGGAACAGAACGCCGATATCCTTAATGGAAAGGATGGATTTCAGATGGTAGATCATGATTAAGAGCATCAGATGAGCGCGGCTATATTTTTTCTTCACCGGGGGAGGGAAGATCTTTGCCTTGGTATAGTTATTGATCATGGTCTTTGTCAGGATCTTATCCTGTTCATTACGTTTATATTGAGCCAGACCTTTATCCATGAAGGTTGTTACCTGATCCATATAAAGGTCGATATTGGGGATATCTTCGATCTCAATGACATCGGATGAACGGATCTGAGCGGCGTAGCGATCTACCACTTCATTAAATGTGTTCATACTTCTTCACCTCGAAATTCATGTTAAATGCAGTTCCTAATTTCATCATTATATAGTAATTTAAACTATGTCGCAAGGTTTTATCGAAAATTTTCCTTGAAATAGCAGGAATACTGTGCTAATATATCGATATGATAATACATAGTATTGAATACTACTTGATGTGGAGGAGATGGAATTATGGAAATGATACTGGAGAAAAAAGAAAAATTTCAGGTAAAAGACCCCCTAAGTGCGTTGACACATTTTATTGGTTTTCTGGCGGTCATCCCGGTATTTATCATTTTGATGGAAAAGGCAAGGGCGGAAGCAACGACGATGCATGTGATCGGTTTTGCGGTGTTTGGTGTATCTTTGCTTTTACTATATGGGGCAAGCACAATTTATCATACCCTACGCCTGTCTCCTGAGAAAACAGCAGTACTGCGCCGTATCGACCACATGATGATTTTTGTATTGATCGCTGGCACCTATACGCCCGTTTGTTTGGTAACATTGCAGGGGATTTGGGGAACAGCCATGCTGATCGGTGTTTGGGGAATCGCCATTTTCGGTATTTTTATGAAAATTTTCTGGATGGGTGCGCCCCGTTGGCTTTCTACACTGATCTACGTTGTGATGGGCTGGATCTCTATCAGTGCCTTTGTTCCTTTGAAGGCTGCAACGGGCTGGGGCGGCTTGGGAATGCTTCTGTCAGGCGGCATTGCTTACACAGTCGGTGCATTGATCTATGCGCTGAAAAAGCCCAATCTGGCGATACTGAAAAGCTTCGGCTTCCATGAGATCTTCCATGTATTTGTGATGATTGGTTCTGCTTTCCATATCGCATTTATGTTCCTTTATGTGTTGTAAAAACAAAGAATTTAATCTAACTCTAATTGACAAACCCTTTATATATGCTAAAATGAAATAGTTAGGCATCTACCTTTTAGATGCCTGACTTTTTTTGATGAATCCATTCGTTCAAGAGGTGAAAGTATGAAAAAAATATGGGAATATATGAAACCCTATCAAAAACTGGCCATATTGGCACCGTTATTGATGCTGTTGGAGGTTTCAGCAGAATTGGCAATGCCCAAGATCATGACATATATGATCAATCAGGGGGTAGGTATGGGGAATGCAGCCCTGATCGCCAAAACAGGTGTTGAGATGCTGATTATTTCAGTGATTGGTATCTTCGGCGGTATCGGCTGTTTGGTTTGTGCCAGTATTGTCAGCCAGAAAACAGGTACTGATTTGAGAAGGGCAGCATTCCAAAAAATTCAGGAATTTTCCTTCCATAATATCGATACCTTTTCCACGCCTTCCCTAATCACAAGGCTGACCAATGACATTACGCAAATTCAACTGGTGATCATGATGTGTCTGCGTATGCTGGTGCGTTCTCCCTTGCTTTGCGTGGGCAGCATCGTCATGGCATTCAGCATCAATGTAAAGATTGCATTTTTGTTTATCGCGGTTGTGCTTTTGCTGGCAGGAGCAGTTTTCCTGATTTTGAAGGCTGCATTGCCCAAATTTAAGATGGTGCAGGAAAAGCTGGATAAAGTAAATACGGTCATGCGGGAATGTCTGGCGGGTATTCGTGTTGTAAAGGCCTTTGTACGAAACGAATATGAAATGGAAAAATTCACGAATGTCAATGAAGATTATAAAAATACCACAGTCAGTGCCTTTAAACTGATGCTGCTGATGATGCCGACCATGATGATTTTGGTAAATGGTACGATCATTGCCATCCTTTGGTTTGGCGGTCTGCAGGCTCAGGCGGGTAGTATGGCTGTAGAAGAAATCATGGCCTGCATTACATATCTGATGCAGATGATGATGGCGACCATGATGATGGCAATGAGCTTTATGTTCATTTCCAGAGCCAAGGTATCTACAGATCGATTGACAGAAGTTTTAGATACAGTAGTGGATATTGCAGACCCTGCAGATCCCAAGCTTCCTGCCGTTGCAGCGGGCAGGGTAGAATACAAAAATGTATCCTATCGCTATAAAATGGGCAGCGGCGACCCCGTTTTGGAAGGCATCTCTTTCACAGCAGAGCCCGGCGAGACCATTGGCATCCTTGGGGAGACCGGTTCCGGTAAATCGACACTGGTGAATCTGCTGCCTCGTCTGTATGATGTAACAGAAGGGCAGATTCTGGTAGATGGCGTGGATGTCAGAGAGTATGCCATTAAAGACCTGCGGAAGCGTGTTGCAGTTGTTCTGCAAGAAACAATCCTGTTTTCCGGCACCATCCGCGACAATATCAAATGGGGTAAACCCGATGCCACAGAAGAAGAAATCATTGCAGCGGCAAAAGCTGCCCAAGCCCATGACTTCATTATGGAACTGCCTGAAAAATATGATACAGAACTGGGGCAGAGAGGCGTCAATGTTTCCGGCGGGCAGAAGCAGCGTATTTCCATTGCCAGAGCGTTGATCCAAAACCCCGAAATCATTATTTTCGACGACAGCACCAGTGCGGTGGATTCCCTGACAGAAAAGAATATCCGTCAGGCCATGAAGGAATCCCATAGCGGCTGCACAAAATTTATCATTGCCCAGCGTATTAGCTCCGTCAGAGATGCGGATAAAATTTTGGTACTGAGTGGCGGCAGAATTGTTGCGGAAGGTAACCATAATTATCTTATGGAAACTAGCAAGGATTATCAGGAAATTCTGGCATCTCAGATGAAAAAAGGGGTGATAACAGATGAGTGAGGTTAAAACAAGAAAACCTATGGGCCCTCCCCATGGTGGTCCCAGCCCACATGTGATGATGCACGGCAAACCAAAGCATACAAAGAAAACACTACTTCGCCTTTGCAGATATCTGGGAAAATTCTGGCCTTTGCTCCTGATTTCTGTAATCTGTATCGCTTTTACCACATTAGGTACTGTTTATGCCACAAGCCTGATCGGTGTGGCCATCGATGATTATATTTCCGTATTCGACTTTCCCGGTCTTTGGAAAATCTGTTTCACACTTCTGTCCATCTATATCGTTTCTTCCATTGCCACATGGCTGTATAGCTATTTGATGCTGAAAGTAGGGCAGGAGACCGTTGCCACATTGAGACGAGAAATCTTCGAGAAATTCCAGAAGCTCCCTTTGAAATACTTTGATAAAACCACCCACGGGGAACTGATGAGCCGCGTTACAAATGACGTAGATAACGTTTCCATGTGTTTGAACAGCAGTGTTTCTCAGATTTTGCAGAGCATCCTGACGGTCATTGGTACATTCTGCATGATGCTGTATCTGAGCGTTCCTTTGACGATTGCTACAGTCGTGACAATCCCTTTGATGCTTGCCATGACAAAATGGGTAACCAAACATTCTAGAAAGTATTTCAAGGATAAGCAGAATCGACTGGGTGCGTTGAACGGTCATATTGAAGAGATCATTTCTGGGCAGAAGGTCGTAAAGGTTTTCTGCCGAGAGGAAGAAGAAATTGTAAAATTTGAAAAGCTGAACCACGAATTGCTGGATAAAAGTGTTCGTGCAGAAATTTTCTCCGGTGCCATCGGTCCAATTATGACTGCCATCAATAATATGACTTACGCCATCGTCGTTGCCACAGGCGGTATCCTGATGGTCGTTGGCAGCGGCATGACACTGGGTATCATTTCCAACTTTATTATTTATTCCAAGCAGTTTGCAAGACCCCTGACAGAACTGGCAAATCAGGCAAACACCATCATGTCTGCCATTGCCGGCGCAGAGCGTGTATTCGAAGTGCTGGATGAAGCAGAAGAAGAACCTGATGCATCCGATGCCTATGATATGGGCGAAATTGAAGGGGATGTTGTGCTGACAGATGTGAATTTTTCCTATGAAAAGGGGCATCCTATTCTGAAAAACGTAAATCTGTATGCAAGACCCGGTCAGACTATCGCCTTTGTTGGCCCTACCGGGGCAGGGAAAACCACAATCATCAATCTGCTGACCAGATTTTACGATATCGACAGCGGTTCTATCACTATTGATGGGCATGATATCTATAAAACAAAAAGAAACAGCCTGCGGTCCGCTTTGAGTATCGTTTTGCAGGATACCTACCTGTTTACAGATTCCATTAAGGAAAATATCCGCTATGGCAGACTGAACGCAACTGATGAGGAAATCATCGAAGCGGCAAAGCTGGCCAATGCCCATGAATTTATCCGCAGACTGCCCGATGGCTATGATACCATGCTGACAGACGGCGGCGGCAACCTGAGCCAAGGACAGAGGCAGATGATCTCCATTGCCAGAGCGATTTTGGCGAATCCTTCTGTACTGATTTTGGACGAAGCCACCAGCAGTGTCGATACCAGAACAGAAGTGAAGATTCAGGAAGCCATGCATAACCTGATGAAGGGCAGAACCAATTTCGTCATTGCCCACAGATTAAGCACCATCAAAGATGCAGACTTAATCGCTGTTGTAAACCATGGTGAGATCATCGAAAGGGGCAACCACCAGCAGTTGATGGAGAAAAAAGGCTTCTATTATAACCTGTATACAAATCAATTTGACCAAAATGAAGCGGTTTAAACAGAATCTGGGATAATGTGGATTGTATTCTTTTGAAAGTTTCCCAAAAATACTTGATTTATTTTGGTAAATATGATATAAATGTTCTTG